>CAJUEA010000016.1 GCA_910584975.1 uncultured Christensenella sp. | reverse complement strand
GAGGACAGAATAATCTTTATTACAGGAGAAATTACTGACGCCACAGCAGACATTGTTGTTGCTCAACTTATTTATCTTGAAGGTAAGGATGCAAACAAAGATATAAACATTTATATCAATAGTCCGGGTGGAAGTGTATCTGCTGGGATGGCTATTTATGACACAATGAACTATATTAAATGTGATATCTGCACCATTTGCATTGGACTTGCAGCATCAATGGGAGCTTTCTTGTTAAGCTCAGGCACAAAAGGAAAAAGATTTTCTTTGCCTAATTCTGAAATTATGATTCATCAACCTTTGGGTGGTGCACAAGGTCAGGCAACTGATATTGCAATTCACGCAGAGCAAATTTTGAAAATTAAAGAAAAATTGAACAAAATACTTGCTAAAAATACTGGAAAAGACTATCAAACTATAGTAAAAGATACAGACAGAGACAATTTTATGAGTGCGGAACAAGCTTTAGAATATGGTCTTATTGACAAAATTTACGAAAAAAGAGCTTGATAGGGAGGTTTATGAACAAGGATTTTGAATGCAGATGTTCTTTTTGTGGACAAACTGAAAGCGTTGTTGGCGAAATGATTTCTGCACCAGACGGAGTATTTATTTGCCACAGATGTGTGCAGGCGTGTGAGGACATTTATGCAAAAAAAGATGCCGAAATGCCTAATGACAACAATGTAGCATTCAATCTGCTTACTCCACAAGAAATAAAAAGTAAGCTTGACGAGTATATTGTTGGTCAAGAAACAGCAAAAAAAGTGTTGTCCGTTGCTGTTTACAATCATTATAAACGAATTGCAAATAACTATAAAGACGACATTTGTCTTGAAAAAAGTAATGTGTTAGTGTTGGGTCCAACAGGAAGTGGAAAAACATTGCTTGCAAAAACTTTGGCAAAAATTTTGAATGTGCCTTTTGCCGTGGCTGATGCAACTGCTTTGACAGAGGCAGGATATGTAGGCGAGGATGTGGAAAACATTTTGCTAAAACTTATTCAAGCAGCAGATTTTGATGTTAAAAAAGCTGAAATTGGTATTGTTTATATTGACGAAATTGACAAAATTGCAAGAAAAAGCGAAAATGTTTCAATTACGCGTGATGTTTCAGGTGAGGGTGTGCAACAAGCATTGTTAAAAATCATTGAATCAACCATTGCAAATGTTCCTCCTCAAGGTGGAAGAAAACATCCACAGCAAGAAACAATTCCTATTGACACAACAAATATATTATTTATTTGTGGTGGTGCGTTTGTTGGGCTTGACAAAATTATTGATAAACGAAAAGATACTTCTTCATTAGGTTTTGGCAGTGACATCAAAAAAGCAGAGGAAAATTACAGCAGTTTGATTGCAGATTTGCGTCCTGATGATTTGGTTAAGTTTGGTTTGATACCAGAGTTTGTTGGAAGAGTTCCTGTTGTGGTCGGTTTGAACGGATTGGATGAAGAGGCATTGAGTAAAATTTTGGTTGAACCAAAAAATGCAGTGCTTAAACAATACAAAAAAATGTTTGATCTTGATAATGTAGAGCTTGAGTTTACAGATGATGCAATCAAAGCGATTGCAAAAAAAGCAATCAATCTAAAAACTGGTGCTCGTGGCTTAAAATCTATTGTGGAAATGAATTTGCTTGAGCTTATGTATTCAGTTCCGTCTGATAAAGACATTAAAAAGGTAATCATTAATGGCGATTGTATTGAAAAAAATGCTATGCCACAAATTATAAAAAAAGAAAATATTGCTTAAAACAAAAATAATCGCATTTTTTTATTGTGCGATTATTTTTTATAATGTTGTTCAGACTCATATAGCTTGGTAGAATAAAAAAGTCATGGTGACTGAATACGCAAGCCCCTAAAAATAGATTTTTTGGGGATATTAGGAAAAATCTCAAGCATGATTATTGAGTAAAGTATAACATTATTTTTTAATAATTATAGCATAACGCAAAGTTTGAGATACTTCGACTAGGCTGCGTTTCGCTCAGGATGACAGTAGCTAAATCTTTTGATTGGCTTTATCACAACATAATGTTACAACCAACAATTCATAATCAGTTGCTTTTGTGTGTATTTTTGTAAATATTGTACTAATTTGATACAAACGCTTTTATTTGAGTAAAAAATATGGTATATTATAATCAGTTGCTATGAAACAAGCATTAAGTTAAATTTTAAATGTGATTTAAGTTTATTTAAAATTGCTTTGATTTTTAAGTTTTTTGAGGATAATATGAAGGTTGTTGTTATTGGTGGTGGTCCTGCGGGGATGATGGCAAGCATTGCTGCTGCTCAAAGTGGGGATGAAGTTGTTTTGCTGGAAAAAAATGAAAAACTTGGCAAAAAACTCTATATAACTGGAAAAGGCAGATGTAATATAACAAATGATTGCGATAATAAAATTTTTATTGCAAATGTTTGCACCAACCCTAAGTTTATGATGGGGGCAATAAACAAATTTGATACAAAAGCTACTCAACAATTTTGCATTGAAAATGGTTTGAAAATTAAAGTTGAAAGAGGAAAAAGAGTTTTTCCAGAATCAGATAAAGCATCGGATGTTATCAAAGTTTTTCAAAAAATGCTTGATAAAAATAATGTGGAAATAAAGCTTAATCATCAAGTAACAAAAGTTGATATAAAAAATAATGCCGTATGTGGCGTTTTTGTTCAAAATGAGTATTTTCCTTGCGAAAAATTGATTGTTGCAACAGGTGGTATGTCTTACCCCGGAACGGGCAGTACAGGCGATGGCTATAAGTTTGCAGAACTTGCAGGGCACAATGTAACAACGCTTTATCCTGCTTTGGTGGGCATTAATCTTAAGGAAAATGTCAGCGAGCTTGCAGGTGTAACCCTTAAAAATGTCAGTTGTTCAATTTTGGCAAATGGCAAAGTTTTGGCTGTGGAGACAGGAGAAATGTTGTTTACGCATACAGGTGTTTCTGGTCCAATAATTCTTACCATGTCCAGTTTGATAAATAAAGTGCAAGGAGATTTGCAGCTTGCAATAGATTTGAAACCTGCATTGGACGAAAAAACTTTGGATAACAGGCTGTTGAGAGATTTTGAGGCTAATAGTAACAAAGAATTTAAAAATGCAGTTGCTGATTTAACAGTCAAAGCATTGCTGCCATTGGTTATCAAAAACAGCAAAATTAATGGGGATAAAAAGGTCAACCAAATCACAAAAGAGGAAAGAGCAAGGCTTGTTTTTTCTTTGAAAAATATGACTTTTAACATTTCGGGATTGTGTGGATTATCTGGAGCAATTGTCACAAGTGGTGGCGTTGATGTCAAACAAATCAACCCAAAAAATATGCAATCAAAGCTTGTAAAGGGTTTGTTTTTTGCTGGCGAGGTGTTGGATATTGATGGTTTTACTGGTGGCTTTAACATTCAAATTGCTTTGTCAACAGGATATGTTGCAGGCATAAGTGCAATTGACTAAAAATACTAATAGAGAAATTAAAAATGAGGTGGAAATATGTTGAATATTGCTATTGACGGACCTTCAGGTGCAGGTAAAAGCACCATTGCAAAAGAAATTGCAAAAAGATTGAATATCATTTATCTTGACACAGGTGCTATGTACAGAGCAATCGGTCTTAAGGCTGTTAGACTTGGCATTGACACAAACGATGCAGACGGAGTAATAAGTTTTTTGGATAATACTCAAATTAAAATTGAATATAATGATGGTGTGCAGATTATTTATTTGGACGGAGAAGATGTGAGTAAAGCTATTCGTGAACATCACATTTCAAAAGCTGCATCAAATGTAAGCAAGATTCCTGCTGTAAGACTTAAGCTGGTTGCAATGCAAAGAGAAATTGCCTCTAAAAACAATGTTGTTTTGGATGGCAGAGACATCACAAGCTATGTTTTGAAAGATGCAAACTACAAATTCTATTTGACTGCAACACCTGAGGAAAGGGCAAATAGACGCTTTAAAGAGCTTGTTGAAAAGGGACAAGATGTGAAATATGAAACAATATTGGACGATATAAACGACAGAGATTACAATGACACTCATCGTGATTTTGCACCTTTGACTTTGACAGAGGATAGCGTTTATATTGATTCAACAAATCTTACAATCGAACAGGCGATTGATAAAATTTTGTCTTATATCGGCTAATTAAATTTTGCAAAACAAATTTTATGTAATGATATTAGTTTGTAGTATAAATGCAATTTAATATCGATTTTTGATAGTTTTTTGCAATTTATAATTGCAATATTGGAGAAATGTTTTAGGAGTTTTTTGTTATGGAAAACAACAAGTTTTACAGAATAATAAGAAGAATTATCAAGCCGATAACAAATTGTTTGTGGCCTGTTAAAATTATAAATGCAAACAAATTTGTTGAGGGAAAAGGTATTTATGTTTGCAATCATTTCACAATGCTTGATTCAGTGCCATTTGTTACTGATTTGTTTGAATATGATTTTAATGCTTTGATGAAAGAGGAATCGCTTGACTTGCCTATCATAGGAAAAATCTTGCCAAAGATTGGTGTTATTTCAATTAAGAGAGGAGAGGCTGATTTGCGTGCAATAAAAAAGTGCATGGATGTTTTGAAAAACAATCAGCCACTTATAGTTTTCCCTGAGGGTACAAGAAACAAAACAGGCAATAAGCAAATGTTGGAGTTTAAAGACGGCGTTGCAATGTTTGCTTTGAAAACAAAATCTCCAATAATTCCTATGATATATTACAAGCCAATCAAAACATTCAGAAAAACTTATTTGCTTATTGGAGATCCGATGTATCTTGACGAGTTTTATGGCGAAGGTGTTAAAGAGGCGCGTAGCGAAATTACAAATAAGTTGAAGTTGCGTATGGAGAATTTGCAAGCACAACTTGAGGAAATGTTGCTTGATAAAAAAGCACTTAAAAAGTTGCTAAAAGCTCAAAAAATTGAATGCAAACAAATTCGCAAACAAAACAAGCTTGAATACAAAAAGCAACAGATGTTGGCTGCTCCAAAAGAAGAAAAGTAAAATTAGTATTGATAAATATAAAAGTTATATTTTAATTAATATTTTAATATACATGTAAATAGTGCAATTTACAAGGAGAGTATGGAAATAGTTCTTGCAAAAACTGCCGGTTTTTGTTTTGGTGTGCAAAATGCAATAAACACTGCTTTGTCAGCAAAAGGCAAAATAGTTACGCTTGGAGATATAATTCACAACGAACTGGTTGTTAATAATTTGAAAGAAAAGGGGATTTATCCAATAAATTCTCTTGAAGACTATGTGGATGGCAAAATTGTCATTCGCTCTCATGGTGTTGGCAAAAAGATGTATGAGCAGATGCAGGAGCGTGGCATTGAATACATCGATGCGACTTGTCCGTTTGTAAAAAAAATTCACAATATTGTTCGCAATGCTTTTGAGCAAGGCAAACAAGTGATTATCACTGGCGAGGAAAAACACGCAGAGGTTATTGGTATAAATGGCTGGTGTGAAGGCTCTGCAATCATCATTGACAGCGAAAAAGAGGCTGAAGAGTTGGATTTTGTTGATAAAGAGTGTGTTTTGGTATCTCAAACTACTTTTTCAGCTGAGAAATTTAAAAATATAAAAAAAATAATAAAAAACAAGTGCAAAATAGTTGAAATTTTTGACACTATTTGTTATACTACAAGGGATAGACAACAAGAAGTGGTTGAAATTGCCAAAAATGTCGATATTATGCTTGTAATTGGTGGAAATCACAGTAGCAATACTTTGAAACTTTTCAATCTTGCAAAACAATATTGTAAACAAAGCTATTTGATTACTTGTATTGACGATTTATCAAAAGTAGTAAAACAAAATGCCAGAATAGGAGTAACAGCTGGCGCTTCAACTCCCAAAGAGTTGATTATGGAGGTAATTGGTATAATGAGTGATACTCAAGGAAAAAGCAAAGAAATGCTTAATGAGGAAGTTGCAGTTAATGCAAACAATGAAGAGAACAATTTGTTCGTAAGTGTCGTAAACGCAGAAAGTGCCTATGATAGGCCACAAGCAGGAAAGAAAAAAAGAGTTACTGTTGTAAGTGCTAACAAAGATGGAATTATCGTTCACTATGGCACAAAGACAGAGGCTTTTATTGATAAGTCTGAAGTAGAACTTGATGAAAAAGACTACAACCCAGATAACTATCAAGAAGGTACAGAGTTTGAGGCTGTGTTTGTTGCAAACAAGGGCAAAGGCGAAATGATTGCTATGAGCAAAAAAATTATTCTTCAAAAAGAGCTTGAGGATAAGAAAGTTCAAGAAATCATCAATGGCAATGAGTTCACTATCAAAATCGACAAGGCTGTTAAAGATGCTGGCTTGCTAAGCAAATTAGGTAGTTATACAATTTTTGTTCCACAATCTCAAATTCGCATTGGTTTTGAAAAGAATTTGGAAAAATATGTTGGTAAAGAATTGCGTGTGCGCAAAATCGAGGCTAAAAACGGCGATAAAGTTTCAGGTAAAAAGATTATTGCTTCTCACAAGGTTATTGCTGAGGAAGAGAAAAAGGCAAAAGAAGATGCTTTTTGGAATTTGATGATACCAAACACTATTGTTAAAGGTGTTGTTAAGAGATTTGCAAAATTCGGTGCTTTTGTAAGCGTAAATAAAAACGATTGTCTTGCTCACATAAGCGATTTAAGTTGGACTAAAGTTGAGGATCCAGCTGAAGTTTTGGAAATCAACAAAACTTATGAATTCTTGATTTTGGATGCAAATCGTGAGACTGGCAAAGTTAGTCTTGGTTACAAACAACTTCAAAAGAAACCTTATGAAGAAGCTCAAGATAAATATCCTGTTGGCAGTGTAGTTAAAGGTGTTGTTGAAAGAATTTTTGCATATGGTGCATTTGTTTCAATCGACAAAGGTATTGACGGACTTGTTCCTGTTTCAGAAATCAGCTACAATTTTGTTAAGGATGCAAATGAGGCTTTCAAAGTTGGTCAAGAAATTGAGGCAAAAGTTATTAAGTTTGAAGGTAGCAAAATTACATTGTCTGTAAAAGCTTTGCTTGACCCTCCAGCTCCTGTTGAGAAAGAAGTTGAAATCACTCAAGATGATATCAAAGAGAACAATGAAAAGAGAGCAAAAGCAAATGCTAAGAAATTTGAAAATGCAACAGCTCAAAACAAAAAACCAAGAGCTAAAAAGGTTGCAACTGCTCCTGTACAAGAGGAAGTTAAGTCTTGGACATCTGAGTCAGTAAGTGCTACAATGGCAGATTTGTTCAAGGATTTAAACTTGTCTTTTGATAACAAGGACGCTGAATAATGCTTAAAAATAAAATTCCTATCTTTTGGTAGGAATTTTTTATTTGTTGGGGGTGTGATACTATCAAGCCCAATATCCAGTAAAAATAAAAGCTCATATAATTTTATGGTGAGTGAATAATGATATAAATATCAAATGCAAAATGAAAAAAATAAATATTTTGATAAATTCGTCGTAAAATGAGGATATATTGCAATGAACCTGCAAAAAAATACTTGAAATAATTTGCAATTAATGATATAATTATTTTATTAAGATATAATTTATAAAAAGGTTTTTAATTTTTAAGTCTAATAAAATTTGCATTTTTCAAGCTTTTTAGTTCAATTTGAAACATAGCTATAAATATTTATAACTTTAAAAAAATATAAACGCTTGTTTTGCGTGAGTGGGGTGCTGTTATGGATAAAAAAATCAAAGATATTGCAAGCAGAATTAAGGATTTGAGAGAGTTTTCCGACTATTCTTTGGATGATTTTGCAAAAAAAGTGAATATGTCTGTTGAGGACTACAAAAACATAGAAGATGGGGTGGTTGATATTCCTATTGGCACAATGTACAACATTGCAGCTGCTTTGGAGATTGACCCAACTGTTTTGCTTACAGGTCAAAACAGCGACAGAAAAGAGGTTGCCGTTTGCTATGCAGGTCAAGGCTTGGAAATTGAAAGATATGAAGGGTATAGTTTCAGCAGTCTTGCGCACAAATTTTATAACAGAGAAATGGAGCCAATGATTGTTACAATAAGTGAAGGCGTTGCTCCTGAACTGGTAAAACACAGTGGACAAGAATTTAACTATGTGATAAGTGGCAAGTTGCGTGTACTTATCGGCAATAGGGAATATTTTTTGCGTGCAGGCGACAGCATTTATTTTGACCCTAATATTCCTCATGCACAAGTATCAATGCAAGGCGAAAGCACTTTTTTGACTGTGATTTTGGAAAAATAAATTAAGTTTTAGCATATTGTCAAACAAGTAAAAACTAATAATTGAAATAAAAAAACGAACCATCTTTTGGCTCGTTTTTTTTGTTTAATTTAATATAAAAATGTCAGTTTATTGAAATAAAAATAAAACTCAAATATAGCTTTTTTTGGTGTTAAATTTTTCTTTTTTTATGTCAAATAATGATTGATTTAATTTATTAGTATATAATATACACTTTTATAAAAATAAATATAAAATTTTAGTAAATTTTGGGGCAAAATACTTGATTATTTCTTAAATTTTATATATAATGGTAATTGACGAATTTCGTTTGAAATTTAAAAAGATTTTTTGAATACACTGGAGGTATTATGAAGAACAATGCAATGTTACAAAACAACATTAAGTTGATTGAAAAGGCAACAAAAAAGATTAAATCTTTTGCTTTTGATTTGATTGACGATGGTAGTTTTGTAGAGACTGATGCTTTTACAGCAGGCAAGTCTTTCCTTGATGGTTCTGAGGCTCTTGGTGAAGGTGTAGTTACAGGTTATGCCACAATTGGCAACAGACCTGTACATTTTTTTGCACAAAATCAAGAGGTATTAAAGGGCAGTTTTGGCGAGGCTCACGCAAAGAAAATTTTGAAAGTTATTAGAAAAGCCGTGCAAACAGGCACACCATTGATTTCTATTATTGATTCAAATGGCGCAAGAGTTGGTGAGGGCGTTGCTATGCTTGAGGCATACAGTGAAGTTATCAACAGCATTAACCTTGCAAAAGAGAATATTCCTCACATTTGCATAATCAAAGGCAACTGCGTTGGAATGATGGCATCAATCGCAGCCATGGCAGATTTTGTGTTTATGTCAGACAGTGGAATTATGAGTGTTGCATCTCCACAAGCGATTGCAGCAAAAGAAAAAGATTATCCAAAGCTAAACAGCTTGCTTGGATATAATGCTATTTCTGCAAACAGCGATATGGTAGATTTTTCTTTTAAAACAACAAAGGAACTTGCAGAAAAACTTAACTATGTTTTGACAATATGTGGTGGCGAAGTTGAGGAGTGTGAGGACGATGCAAATCGCGAAACTCCTGCTTTGGACAAAGCTTACAGCGTTGAGACTGCTTTAAAAGCAATTTGTGACAATCAAAAATATATCATTGCAAATGAAAACTATGCAAAAGAGGTTGTAACAAGCTATGCATTGGTAAATAGCATTAGCGTTGGTATTATTGCTCTTGATGGCAGTGTTAATGACGGATATATTTCTGCAAATGGAATTGCAAAGGCAGACAAGTTTATTGACAAATGTTCTGCAAATGGTATGCCAATCATTTCTTTGGTTGATTGCCTTGGCGTAAAAGCAAGCCTTGCAGATGAAGTCAATGGTCTTGCTGGCAAACTTGCAAATCTTATGACAAAAATTGCAAGCTGTGCAAGCCCTATGATAAGTGTTATCACTGGCAAAGCAATCGGTCTTGCTTATTCAGTGTTTGCAAGCAAAGGCATTGGTTTTGATTATACTTTGGCAAGTGTTGATAGTGTTATAAGTCCAGTTGGCACTGCTGCTGGTGCTGCTATCGAGTACGCTGAAGAGTTGAAGTCAGGCGAGGACAGAGAAAAACTTGAGGCTCGTTATCTTGCAATGGAGCAAAATCCATTCATAAGTGCAAAAGACGGCTTTATTGACAATATTATTGAGTTGTCAACAATGCGTCCATACATAGCAAGCGCTTTGATGATGCTACTTGGTATTTAAGGAGAGTAACATATGATTAACAATTTACTTTTGTGTGCCGAAGAGTCGTTTGGTAGTAAAATGGCAACGGCTGGTATAGTTGTATTAATCGGTGTTTCAATGGTATTTATAGTTTTATTTTTGCTTATCGGTGTTGTTAGACTTTTGCAGTATATCAACAAATATCTTAACAATTGGGATGATATGATGGCAATTTATCGTGCAAACAAGGCAGAGAGGAAAGCGATTAAAACTTCTTATGTTGATGCGCGAGATGAGCAAGTGAACAGCCTTTACAAAAAGCTTGACAGCAATGAAATAACAAAGCTGGAGTTCAAAGAGGCTAATGCAAAAATCAAACTTGAATATAAATCAAAGAAACCTGAAATCAAACAAGCAATTAGCGATGTAAAAGCTCGCCAAAAACAAGCAAAACTACCAAAACCAGATAGCATACCTGCATTGGTTGCACCGGTAGCTGGCGAAGAAGTTACAGACAGCAAGCTTATTGCAATTATAACTGCAGCAATCGCAGTTTGCACTGAACAAGAACAAGCTGAAAGAAAAGTTACTTTCAAAGTGCGTTCTATTAAACATTTAAATTAAGGAGAAATTATTATGCGTAAATTCAATATAACAGTAGATGGAAAAAATTATGTTGTAGAAGTTGAGGAAGTTGGTGGCGTTGCAACCAGTCCTGTTGCTGTAAGCCCAGTGCAAGCAGCTCCTGTTGCTGCTCCAAAGGCTGCACCTGCTGCAGTTGGTGCTGGCGAGCCTTTCAAAGCTCCAATGCCTGGTGTTGTGCTTGATGTTTGTGTTGCAAATGGCACAGCTGTAAAAAAAGGCGATACAATCCTTGTGCTTGAGGCAATGAAAATGGAAAATAATATGACTGCACAAAAAGATGGTATTGTTACAGTTGCAGTTAGCAAAGGTGCTAGCGTAGGTAGCGGCGATACATTGTTTACAATCGCATAAGTCAGGAGGCGGTTATAGATGTTTAATTTTACATTGGCACTTGGCGGGAGCGAGTCGCAAATTTTAGAATCTTTGAAAAATTTGTGGGATAGCACAGGTTTTGCAGGTTTTAATACAGACACATTGCTAAATTTGGTAATGATGGCTGTTGCTGGACTTTTGTTGTTCCTTGCCATTTCTAAGAAATTTGAGCCAAACTTGTTGCTTGCAATGGCTTTTGGTATGTTTCTTATCAATATTCCGGGTGCGTACAACATTTTGTATGGTACGCAAGGGTATGATTTTACATTAAATCTTGCAGCTTATAGTCCGGAACAGATAACAAATCTTATTGCAGCGGGCGTTATAAATTCAGATGGATATTTGTTACTGAACGGCAATGTTTTATCAGGAACTCTTAGTGAGCTTGCAGAAATGCTTAATTTGACAGTTTCAAACAGTGCAACAGTATCACAACAAACAACAGCAATTTTGGAAAAAGCTTTAAGTATGTTTAGCGTTGAAGGTATTGACCTTACTGCAAAAGCATTTATTGACAATATTACAATAAATCACACAACCATTGCTGATTTTGGTTTGTTCTATTACCTATACAAAGGTGTTGACTGGGTATTGTTCCCACCACTTATCTTCTTGGGTATTGGTGCAATGACAGACTTTGGTCCTCTTATCGCAAATCCAAAAAGCTTGTTGCTTGGTGCGGCTGCACAAATTGGTATTTTCGTAACATTTATTTTGGCATCTTTGTTTGGTTTCACTGGAGCAGAGGCAGCATCAACCGGTATTATCGGTGGTGCAGATGGTCCAACAGCAATTTATTTGACAAGCAAACTTGCATCTCACTTGATGTCATCAATAGCTATTGCAGCTTATTCATATATGGCTTTGGTTCCTGTTATTCAACCACCAATTATGAAAGCACTTACAACAAAAAAGGAAAGAATGATTGTTATGGAACAACTTCGTCCAGTTTCAAAAAGAGAGAAGATTTTGTTCCCAATCGTGGTTACTGGTGTTGTAGGCATTATCCTTCCATCTTCAATCCCTCTATTGGGTATGTTGATGCTTGGTAACTTGATGAAAGAGTCTGGCGTTGTTCCTCGTCTTGCAGAAACAGCTAAAAACGAACTAATTAATATTATTACAATATTCTTGGGTATTACAGTTGGTTCTAAGGCATATGGCAACCAATTCCTAAACTTTGAAACAATAAAAATTATCGTTCTTGGTGTATGTGCGTTTGGTATTGCAACAGCAGGTGGTGTTTTGGTTGGTAAGCTTATGTGCAAGCTTTCAAAAGGCAAAATCAATCCTCTTATTGGTGCAGCGGGCGTTTCAGCCGTTCCAATGGCAGCGCGTGTTGCTCAAGATGTAGGTAAAAAGGCAAATCCAAACAACTATTTGTTGATGCATGCAATGGGTCCAAATGTTGCAGGTGTTATCGGTTCAGCCGTTGCAGCAGGTGCTTTGCTTGCAATTTTCGGCTAATTTAAGGAGGTATAAATATGACAAAGAAAGTACAATTAACAGAAACTATTCTTCGTGATGCTCACCAATCTCAAGCAGCTACTCGTATGCGAATTGACGAAATGTTGCCTGTTGCAGGCAAGCTTGACGAAGTTGGATATTATAGTATTGAGTGTTGGGGTGGTGCAACTTTTGACTCTTGCCTAAGATTCTTGAACGAAGATCCATGGGAAAGACTTAGAAAGCTAAGAAAAGCAATGCCAAAAACAAAATTGCAAATGTTGCTTAGAGGACAAAATATTCTTGGTTACAAACATTATGCAGATGATGTTGTTGATGAATTTGTTAAAAAATCAATTCAAAATGGTATTAATGTAATCAGAATTTTTGACGCATTAAATGATACAAGAAATATGAAAGCCTGCATTGACGCTATCCTAAAATACAAAAATGAGGATAAAAGTGGTCTTGGCGTTGTTTGTGAGGCAACTTTGTGCTATACAGTAAGTGAAGTGCACACTCGTGAGTATTTTGTAAATCTTGCAAAAGAGTTGGTTGCAATGGGTGCAGATGTAATCTGTCTTAAAGATATGGCTAACCTTTTGTTGCCATATGAAACTTATGAGCTTGTAAAAGCTTTGAAAGAGGCTGTAGATTGCCCAATCCACTTGCATACACACAACACAGCAGGAACAGGTAATATGATTTATATCAAGGCTATTGAGGCTGGAGTGGATATTATTGACACTGCTTTGGCTCCAA
Organism: uncultured Christensenella sp.; assembly: GCA_910584975.1. Classification (GTDB taxonomy): domain Bacteria; phylum Bacillota; class Clostridia; order Christensenellales; family UBA3700; genus MGBC100798. The sequence goes on along the minus strand of CAJUEA010000016.1, from coordinate 20,549 downwards.
TGGGAAATGGTACATCTCAACCAGCAACAGAGCCAATCATTGCAACTCTTGCAGGCACTCCATATGACACTGGTTTGGATTTGGGTTATGTTACAGAAATTGCAGAGCATTTCAAAGGCGTTGCAGAAAGACTTACAAAAGATGGTTTCTTGAATAAAAAAGCTCTTCAAACTGATGTTAAAGGACTTATTTATCAAGTTCCGGGTGGTATGCTTTCCAACCTTATGAATCAACTTAAAGAGGCAAATGCAATGGATAAATATGACGAGGTGCTTGCAGAAGTTCCAAGAGTAAGAGCAGATTTGGGTTATCCACCACTTGTTACTCCATCATCACAAATTGTTGGTTCACAAGCTGTTTTGAATGTTTTGTCTGGCGAAAGATACAAGATGGTTACAAAAGAGGTTAAAGGTATTGTTCGTGGCGAATATGGTAAATTGCCAGTTGAAATCAAGCCTGATATCGTCAAAAAGATTATTGGTGACGAAGAGAGAATTACTTGTCGTCCTGCTGATAACATCGGACCAGAGCTTGAAAAATATCGTGCAGAAATTAAGGAATATATTGAGCAAGAGGAGGATGTTTTGTCTTATGCTTTGTTCCCACAAGTTGCATTAAAGTTCTTCAAATATCGTCAAGCTAACAAAATGAATCTTGATTCAGAAATCGGCGATGTTGCAAATGGTATTCAACCAGTTTGATTATAAAAATTTGATATAAAACAAGAGAGAGGTTGCCTAAACAAGCAACCTTTTTTTGTTGACTGAAAAACTTTTTGTCAAGTGTAAAAGTTTAATTTTATTGCAAAAAGTGGTTATTTTTTTTGATTAAATATTGCACTATTTTTCAATTATTTATGCAACAAAATGAATGAATAAATATTTATTTAATGAGCTAGCAATATTAAAAAAAATTAAAATTTAATTGTTGTGTCTAAATTGTATAATAATTGCTTATATAACGAATGTTTATAATCGGTAAATTGTTTGTCTAAAATTACGCAATCACTGGTAAATTTGGATAAAAAATATTACAAAAAAGTACTTTTTTTATTATAATTTTCAGTTGACAATTTTTGGCTAATATGATATACTTAACACAATCTGTATGACAATTTTCAAAAATGTTTAATTTTTAAATATTGGAATGAGGTGTTAACCATAATATTTGAGGGTTATACGCAAACACAAATATTGATTTTTATTATTATTCTTACATTATTAATTTACTGATAGTAACAACCAAATAATTGGTTTTATTATAAAAAATATTTTGGAGGATAAACAAATGAAGAAAAAATTTGTTTTAATGATTGCAATTGTTTTGGTTGCCGCAACAGCTTGTGCTTTGCTTGTTGGTTGTGCCCCTAAAACACCTGCTGATTTTATGGAAAAATGGTCAAATAGTTCAACTAAAGCTATTATAAATGATAAGCTAACTGTTCAGATCACTGAGAATGCAGCTTTTTCAAAAATTATCCTTGATGATAAGGGCGAGAAATATCAAGTTTCTTATATGGTAATGAATGGCGAAAAAATCGATGTATATCTTGGCTATAAAGCTAGCGCTGATGCTAAAATGGGTTGGGAAGCTGAAACATTGACTAAAGAAGAGTTTGAAGAATATTTCAATGTTGAGTTTACTGATTTTACAAATATGATGAAAGCGCAATATGCGAAAGTAATTGATGAATTAAATAAAGTTTTTGCAGATAATTTTACAAAAGAAAAAGGCGTTTATGTTGGTAATAAAGATACAGATTATGAAGGCACTACAATTAAAATTACTGCAAAAGAAATGATTATGACTGAGAAAATTGATGAAGAGAAATCTGAAGAAATTAAGTTTGTAATCGGTTGTGATGAAATTGTTATTCCAGATGAGGCAAAAGAGGCTCTTGCTAAAACTGAAGGTAAAAAATAATTCAAATAAAATTAAACTAGGAAAGTATTTTTCTTTCCTAGTTATTTTTTGGCATATAATATTTTTCATATTGCTATTTTTTAGCTCAAGAAGAGCAAAACAAAAATAATACTGATAAGAGTTGCAATCACAGCTTGTGACAATTTTGAAAGTAAATATTTGCCTGCTGAAATGCCACATTTATTTGTGTAGTTTAGCGATTGCAATGCTATGCAGACACCACCAAATGTAACAAGAAAGGTTGAAATTGGTATGCAGAAAATTGCCTGCAAGTTGCAACTGGAAATTGCACTTATTCCACGAGTCATTTCAAAGAGCCCGTAAAAAACGCCTCTGCTTACATTGTCACTTATTCCAATAAAACCAAAAAGGGTAGTGATAAGTTTTGTCAGATATATTTTGTCAAGTAAGGTGATAAAAAAGCTCATTATTGCAATGTATCCACCAACCAAGGCAATGCTGATTATGCTGTCAATCATACTTTTGCCCAATATGTCGTCATAGTTATTGTTAATACTAAAATTGTTTGTTTGTGGGTTTTGTTTTGGACGATAAAAAAAGCTGTTTATAAAAGCTGACAACAAATGTGCAAAATAAATTATATATCCATATTTGTTGTTTCCAAGCATTTGACTTACTGTGCCAATTATAAAAATAGGTCCACAAACATTTGAAAGCACGGAAATGATAAAGCATTCTTCTTTTGTTATTGCCTTAGCATCATATAAATCGCGCGTAAGCTTGCTGCCTATTGGATAACCACAAAAAATGCTCATTATCATAACATAACCACTGATTTCAGGCGCACGATAAATTTTTGAAAGTGGCTTTTTGAGCATAATAGAAAGATCATTTGCCGAGCCAATCATTGTCAGTAGCTTGTTAAAAAAGATGAAAGGGAACAGTGCAGGCAGAACATTTTTTGCATAAAGAATCAGTGCACTTAAAGTTCCTGTAATGTAGTCTGAAGGAGAGGCAAGTGCAATGACTATTGTAAATATCAAAAATGCTGTAATAATATGTTTTTTGCTAATTTTTTTTACCACATTACAATTTATGACTAAAAAAAATTATTATGAGTGCATTTTAAATTTTATTTTTAGTGAATTAGATTTAAAAATAAATATATTTCCTAAAATAAATGATTTTTACATTAAAGCTAATATTGCAAAAAAATGATTGCATTTCTGCAATCATTTTGATTTTGAAATTTATTATTTTAAATTAATTTTCAAGATTTTTCTTGTATTCTACTAGGGCTTTTGTTGCTTCAGCTGGAATTGAAATGTCTTCACTTCCGATAGCATATTTATAGCTAAATTCTATGTCTTCATCGATATCGTCTTTAATAAGCATTTCTTTTGCTGTGAACTTTATGCCAATGTAATCATATTTTACAGGGATAATTGGTTGATACCAACCATCTTTTTTCTTGAAATTCTTTTGGAAATCCTCTTTATCGATATCTGTTATAACCTCATGAATTTCAATATTACCATTAAAGTATCTTTTCATACTTGGCATTGTTTCGTCTTCGTCATATTCGCTGACACTCACTTCCCATGTCATTGTTTCGTTGTCAGTTTGTGTGCCGTAGTAATAGTTGATATCTTTGCCAGAAAACTCGATAATAACAACATTGGTTGTTGTTACTTTATTTCCTTCAGAATCTTTCTTTGTTGAAACTTGAGTTGACTTAATAAGGTTGCCATCAAAATAAGTTGCAACATTTGAGGTTAAAGTTGAGCTTTCAGAGTAGGAAAAGTAAGATTTCTTTTCTGCATTAAACCATTTTTCCATAAAATCAAATGGTGTTGATGCTGTACATCCGACAAGCAGTGCACAAGCAGTTACTGCTACCAAAACAATTGAAACAATTAAAATAATTTTTTTCTTCATTTGTTTGTCCTCCAAAATATTTTTTATAATAAAAACTAATCAATTAGCTTGTTATTATCCGTGCAATAAGTGGGTAATAATATTTGTAATTAGTTAACATTAATTATCAATTTGTGTATAAAGTGTTAAAATAAGTATACATTATTTGACATATTTGTACTTGACAAAATTTGGCTAATATAGTATAATAATTATGTAAATAACTAAGAAATTTTAAAAAATATAAAACTTATAGCTATATTAAAAACAAAGAAAAAAGTGTTAAAAAATGTATACATTTTTTAACACTTTTTACACATTATCAAGGCGTTTTGTAAAAAATTGCTTTTATGTTTTAAGCATAATAAAAGCAATTAATCAATTTGACTGGTTGTATGTTGTAGGAAAGTGGTTATTAAATAATAAGCATTGAATCTTGCGAGATTTTGTCTGAACTTACAATGTTGTATATTTTGTTAGCAAAAGCATTTTGCTCAATGCTATGTGTTTCACCACCAAAATCAATATGTGATAAAAGCTGTTTTTTGTTTGACTTAACTGCCAAAATGTTTGGTTTGCCACATTCTTTTAGGCAATATTGTGTGTGATTTAAGGCAATATGCAACAAAATGCGTTTTATTTTAGATTTTGTATATCTTTTGGTGTGAGCTAAATCAAGCAATTGATTGTAGTCTGTTGCAATTTGTGAGTATTTTTTTATTCTGTTCAAAATACCTTCATTATCCTCATAAACATTTTGCATATCGAGGCATTTGTTTGCAACAATGGCAAATAGTTTTTCGTAATCAGTTTCCTTATTTTTTAAGTCGTCAAAAACATATTGTGGCATTTTTAGTTTTTCAAAGTCTGTATTCTCATTTTTTATAGCTTGCCGAATTGCTTTTGCGCTGTTGAATTGCTCATTCAAACTGCTGTCATTGTAGTCATTTCCAACTCTTTTTATTGCAAACAATTTTGCTGGAATTTTTTGTTTTATTGCTTGTTTTATATATTCTATTGCAAGTATGTTATTTGGCATATTTGCGATTTTAGTATCGATTTTCGATAGGTTTTTCAATGCTTTTTCACTTGATACTGGATAAGACAAGCCTTCTTTTAAGTGGTTTTTAATTTGAAAATCAAACTCTTTTGAAGTTGTGATTTTTGCAATTTCACAAAGGGTGTTTATGTCATCACATTCAGCGCCAAAACAAATCAATCCTAAGTTTTTGATTTTGCTTGCAATTTGCATTGCACCATTTGCAAAATATTCAGCAGAAGAGGTGGCATAAATTGCAGGCAATTCAATAACCATATCCACACCTGACATTATTGCGTGTTTGGCTCTTGTGTATTTGTTTAAAACGGCAATATCTCCACGCTCAGTAAAATTGCCACTCATAATGGCAACTATGCTGTTGTTTTCGTTTGGGGCAAGCTCGGATAAAAGTTTTTTCGTTTGCTCTATGTGATAAATATGTCCGTTGTGCAATGGATTATATTCCACAATAATTGCTGCTATCAAATGTGTTCTCCTTTTTTAGATATTTAAGTTAATTTTTTGTTGTTTTTACTAAAGGTAATGCTTTTTTGTAAGCACAATTTGAGATCCCTCTCTTTACCCCACAAAAAAGTTATTTTGTGGGGACCCCTTTACGCTCGGGATGACAAAACTTAATAATAGTATGAGTTACATTCTTGTATCCCACGAAAAAGTTATTTTGTAGGGCTCCATTACGCTCGGGATGACAATAATTTTACAAAATTTTAATTATTTTATATTAATTTAAAATTTGCTTGCTTTTGCAACAAAAAGTATTGATTTTTATTTAAAAATATACTATAATTAATATTAATGAATGTTTATCAATTCATTATATAACATTTTTTGAAAAAATAAAAGTATTTTGAGTAAATTATTTGGAGGAAGAGGACTTATGAGTAAGTTAATGGACTCAATTATTAAAAAAGCAACAAAGCTGTACAAAACTATCGTTTTGCCAGAAGGTGAAGAGCCACGAGTTATTGAAGCGGCAAGATACATAACTGATAACAAAATTGCAAAAGTTATTTTGCTTGGCGACAGAGAGGTTATAAAAAGTATGCGTCCTGACATTGCAACTGATGATATTGAAGTTATCAACCCTAAAAATTCAGATAAATTTGAAATATATTCAAACACTTTGTTTGAACTTAGAAAAGCTAAAGGAATGACAATTGAGCAAGCACAAAGCTTGGTTAAAAACAACAATTTGTTTTTTGGTGCATTAATGTTAAAGCTTGGCGAGGCTGACGGAATGGTTGGTGGTGCAATCAATTCAACTGGCAATGTGCTTAGGGCAGGTTTGCAAGTTGTTAAAACTGCACCGGGTGTAAGCACTGTTTCAAGCTGTTTCCTTATGAGTTTTGACAACACTTTGTATAAAGACAATGAGGTTATGGTGTTTGGTGATTGTGCAGTTAACCCTGATCCTAATGCAGATCAACTTTGTGATATTGCAATTTCAACTGCAAATTCTGCAGCAACACTTGCAGGAATTGAACCGAGAGTGGCAATGCTTTCTTTTTCAACAAAAGGCAGTGCAAAACACGCAAATGTTGATAAGGTTGTTGAGGCGACAAACAAAGTTATTGAAAAATGCCCAGATATGATTATTGATGGCGAACTGCAGGTGGATGCAGCACTTGTGCCTTCAGTTGCAAAACTTAAAGCACCAAACGGCAAGCTTGAAGGAAAGGCAAATGTGCTTATTTTCCCTGATTTGGGTGCAGGTAACATTGGCTATAAACTTGCTCAAAGATTGGCAGGTGCAGAGGCCGTTGGACCTATTTGTCAAGGCTTTGCAAAACCAATCAACGATTTGTCAAGAGGTTGTGTTGTAAGTGATATTGTTGGTGTTGTTGCAATCACAGCTGTTCAGTCAGAAAAGTAATTTTTAGATAAAAATTAATGCAAAGGTTGCAAAGTTTGATTTGTGATTTGTTTGCAAAAATCAGTTTGAATCCGTTTGAAAAAATTTAAGAATATAGTTATTATTTGATTAAGTCAAAACTTATAGGAGTTAATATGAAAATTTTAGTAGTAAATGCGGGCAGTAGCTCACTTAAATATCAAGTTATCGATATGACAGACGAAAGTTGTCTTTGCAGTGGTGGTGTGGATTGTATTGGTCAACAAACTTCTACAATAGAGCATAAGGTTGCAGGAGAGCCTGAACATATCGAAAAACATCATTTTGAAAATCATACACAAGCTTTGAAGGTTGTTTTCAGCCTTTTAACTGACAAAAACTTTGGTGTTGTTGGTAGTATTGACGAAATCAGTGCAGTTGGTCACAGAGTGTTGCACAGTGGAGAGGATTTTGATGGTTCTGTTGTTATCACTCCAGAAACTCTTGCAATTATGAAAAAGAATATTCCACTTGGACCACTTCATATGCCTGCAAACATTGCGTGTGTGGAGTCTTGCCAAAGCTTACTTCCAAATGTGCCAATGGTTGCTGTGTTTGACACTGCTTTTCATATGACAATGCCAAAATATGCTTATATGTATGCTATTCCATATGAAGATTACGAGCAATTTAAAGTTCGTCGTTATGGTTTCCACGGAACATCCCACAAATATGTTACAGGTGAGGCAATTAAATTGATGGGCACTGAAAAATGCAAAATTATCAACTGCCATTTGGGTAATGGTTCTTCTATTTCAGCTGTAAAAGATGGCAAATGTCAAGACACTTCAATGGGCTTGACTCCACTTGAAGGACTTATGATGGGCACTCGTTCAGGAGATATTGACCCTGCTTGTCTTGAGTTTTTGATGGACAAAAAAGGTATGGATATTCACCAAATGCTTAACTATTTGAACAAAAAGAGTGGTTTCCTTGGCGTTTCTGGTGTGTCATCTGATGCAAGAGCAGTTGCAAAGGCTGCCGAAGAGGGTAATGAAAGAGCTCAGCTTGTTCAGGAAATGACATCTTATCGTATCAGAAAATATATCGGTGCTTATGCAGCAGCTTTGCAAGGAGTGGATTGTATTGTGTTTACTGGTGGTATTGGCGAAAATGCTTTTGCTGCAAGACGCAGAGTGCTAGAAAAACTTGATTGGTTGGGTGTTAAAATTGATTGGGAAAAGAATGCGAATTGCCCAAGAAGACAAAATGTTGAAATTTCAACAGCTGACTCAAAAGTTAAAGTTTTTGTTATTCCAACTAATGAGGAACTTGTTATTGCAAGAGAAACAAAAGAATTGGTTATCAAAAAATAAGCACAAAATTTGAAAAAAGTTTGATTTGCAAGCGATAAATGCTAAAAATCTTCTTTTTATAATAAAAATGCGTTATTTTAATTGACAAAAACTCAATATTAATATATAATTTGATAGATTGAGGAGGTAAACTATGTCTATAAACATTGCAAAAGCAAATCAAGGCGAGTTTTATCCTTTCAGTCAAACAATCAAAGCAAATGAAAATATCCTTTCAGGCTTGCTTGCTGAATTTGACGGCGACATTGAAATTCAAGGCACTTTTGTAGTGGATAAGGACAATGTTTATGTTGATAGCGAACTTAATTATTCAATAATCTTTAAGTGTGACAGATGTCTTGCTGATGTAAAAAAAGATTTTTGTGTAAGATGTATGGCAAGTTTTTATTTGGAAGGCGAAGAGGTTCAAGAAGGCTTTTATCCTTATAACAACAATGTTGTGGATATGACAATTCCTGCAGAGCAAGAAATTATTCTTAATTTGCCAACAAGGGTATTGTGCAAGCCAGATTGCAAAGGACTTTGCAGCATTTGTGGTACAAATTTGAATGAGAAGAGTTGTGATTGTGATAAATTGCGAACTTCTGAAAATATTACACCTAACAATCCGTTTGGTGTGTTAAAAAACTTAAAATAAATCTACGGGAGGTGCAAGGAAATGGCAGTTCAGAAAAATAAAACATCAAAACAAAGAAAACATACAAGAGCCGCTAATTGGAAAATCAGTGCTCCAAATCTATCAGAATGCCCAAATTGTGGCGAGTTGAAGGCAAGCCATAAAGTTTGTCCAAATTGTGGTGCATATGATGGTAAAACTGTAGTAGATATGAGCGAAAAAAAAGCTGACTAATTTTTGTTTTAAACAAGTAGTAAAAAAGGAATGTTAAATGTGACATTCCTTTTTTCTTTTTGCAATTTTTCTTTTAAGGTTAATGTGTTTATGTTTTTTGTGCTTAAGCCCTAGTTTGTAATTAGATTACTTTTTATGCTTTTTAGGCTTATTATTTAAAATAGACAAGTTAAGTTTTTATTGCAATTTGCAAATATGTTATCATTGATTTTTTATAATTATTAGTCTATAAAATTAGTGGTAAAACGAGCAAAAAACTCTACTTTAATTTACCATTTAAATATGCTATAATAAAAATGCAAATTGATTTTGAGGTGAAAAGTGAAATATAGTTTTAAATATTTATGTTTAGTGGTTGTTTTGACTATTGCAATATTTACTTTGGTGAGTTGCAATACAAAAAGTGTAATCACATTGACAGATTTGAGCCTTAATATTGCACCAAATGGCAGTATTAAGCATTTAAGTGGAGATAAAAGCGAGGAGTTGCTTGGCAATATTGACAGAGTTTCAGGTTGGAGACATATTATACCTTGGGCAGTGGCAGAGCTTGGCCAACAGACGAGGGAAGTGATGGCTACAAAATGCTTGAAGATGAACTTGAAACATACAAGGACGACAAAGCAGTTGAAATTCAAGTCTATATTTATTTGACAGAGTATGTTGACAAACCACTTGATGACTTGGCGTTTAATCAAATGAAGTGCTATTTTGAGCATATCCGTTCGCTAAAAATGAGTATGTTGTTAAGATTTGCTTGCGACCATACACAAGGGGGAAATCATAGCCCTAAGCAAGACATTATTCTTGAACATTTGAGGCAAATCAAGCAGTTTAATATGCGAAATTTGCAGTTGATTAAAGATACAGTAACGGCTTATCAATTTGGAATGATTGGCGCTTGGGGAGAGTGGGGTGCAACTTTGGGAAAGTACAACGAAAAGAAATTGCTTAATGCAATGATTGATGCTTTCCCTGACGGCACATATTTTCAAGGTAGAGATATGCGTGTGGTAAATCAAACAGACAAAAATCCTAAATCAGAATATGTTGGCTATCACAATGATTTTTTGGTTGGAAGGCCACATTCTTGGAATACGGCAGCAGATAAGTATTCAAGCAAAGATTATAAGAAATTTTTTGCAAATGCTCCTTACAGATTGAATGACGGAGAAATGCCTTGGGGTGGCTATACTGATGAGCCAAACGAAATGGTGGTTGGAATTGAGTTTTTAAAACAAATGCTTGAGCATTGTATGGGAACTTTGATATAAAAACAGCAAATGATATTGTGTATAAATATGGCGTAAACTTTATAAAATATTAAAAACACGCTGAAAATCGATATTAAATTAAAAAAGTGGGCTAAAGTTTAGTTCACTTTTTTTGCATAAAAAATTTTTGATTTTAAAATGCATAATTTGCTTTTATTTGCAAAATCTAATTTTGTGGAGGTGGATTATGCAATTTGGAATTGCACCTATTTATTGGGTGCTTATCAATTCAGTAGTATCCTTTTTGTTTTTGTTTATAATCTCAAAAATTCTTGGCAAAAAACAGATTGCACAGCTTGAGTTTATTGACTATGCTGTTGGTATATCTTTGGGTTCGATTGCTGCAGAAATGTCAATCAACTCTGAAATTCCATTTTATTATTTTTTGATAGCAATGGCAATTTTTATGGCACTTGCTTTGATTATAGATATTGTTGGAAGAAAATCAACTTTTTTAAAAAGACTTTTGAAAGGTAAGCCAATAACAATTATTTATGACGGAAAAATTGATTACGATAAACTTAAGAAAAGTAAGATTGATGTGAATGATTTGTTGTCAATGCTAAGAGAAAAAAGTTTCTTTGATATTCAAGATGTTGCATATGCAATTTTTGAAACAAGTGGCGAACTTTCTGTAATGCCAAAAGGAAATCAAAAGCCGATTGTTGCAGAGGATATAAATCAAGTGGAAATCAAACAGGCAAAACTTAACAATATTCTTGTTGTTGACGGAGATATTTCATATTCTGGTTTAAGCGAGGCAAATAAAAGCGAACAATGGTTGCTTGACAAGCTTAATTTCAAATCAAAAGAGGAATTGGAAAATGTTATTCTAGCAACTTATGATAGCGAAACAGATGTCATTAATGTGCATACAAAAAACAACAATTAAGTTGTGCATATTATAAATTAATTTTGCAAATATGGGATTCCGTATTTGCTTTTTTAATTTTGTTAGTTAATATAATGTTGCCAAAAACAATACAAAATTAATTTATAATTGACGATGTGCTAAAATGTTAAAACTGAAAATCTAAAATATAAATTTAAGTTTAAATACTTTTAAATAAAAATATATAATATTATATATAAATTATTGAAAATTATTTTTTTTTATGCTAATATAATATTGTATAAATTTAAAATTTTCCATATAAGGAGTGTATATGAAAATAATTTTGGATGGACACGGTGGAGATTATTGCCCTGAGCAAGCAGTGCTTGGTGCAATTCAAGCTGTGCAAAAACACAATGATTTGGAAATTGTTATTTGTGGCAATGAAGAGGTTATTCAGCCTATTTTAGCTACAAATTACAACGGCAATAAAATTTCAATAAGTCATTGTACAGAGATTATTACTAATGAAGATGTTCCAACTATCGCGGTAAGACAAAAAAAAGATTCTTCAATGGTAAAAGCAATAAGAATGGCAAAAGAGGATTCTTCTTTTGCAGGTGTGGTAAGCGCCGGCAATACCGGGGCTTTGCTGACAGCATCTTTGTTTGTTGCAAAACGAATTAAGGGTATTAGCAGACCTTGTCTTGCACCAAGTTTGCCAACAGTGATTGAGGACAAATGCTTTGTGCTTGTGGATTGTGGAGCAAATGCAGACTGCAAGCCAATAAATTTGCAGCATTTTGCTGTAATGGGCAGTTGTTATATGCAATCGCTTTACGGCGTAAGCAATCCGACTGTTGCAATTTTGAGCAACGGACAGGAAAAAGGCAAAGGCAATGAACTTGTAAAAGAAACTTATCCTTTACTTGAGAATACAAAATCAATCAATTTTGTTGGCAATGTTGAGGCAAGGGATATTTTGACAGGCGATTATGATGTTGTGGTATGCGATGGCTTTAGTGGAAATATTGCGCTTAAAACTATTGAAGGCACAGCACTAACTGTTATGAGATTGATTAAAAATTCAATCAAAAATGGTAGTATTTTGCAAAAGATTGGTGGACTTTTGATTAAGCCAGCTATAAAAAAACTTAAGTCAACAATGGATGTTAATGAGCAGGCGGGTGGCACTGTACTTGGTGTTGATTGTATCATTGTAAAAGCACATGGCTCATCAAAAGCAGCAAGCATTTGCCGTTGTATTGAGCAAGTTATTATGCTCGCTAAGAACAATGTTTTGCAAAAGATAAAAGAAAATTTGAGTGGTATTGAGGATGACAATGAAGTATAATAACGAAAGTCAAGAACTAAAAAATGTTAAAGCTATTGAAAAAATAATTGGATATACATTTAATGATATACAATTTCTGCAAAGAGCAATAACACATGTAAGCTATAACAAAATGATGGGGAAAGGTGGCGATAGTTATCAAAGAATGGAATATCTTGGAGATGCGATTCTTGATTTTGTTGTTGCAGATGAATTATACAGAAATTATCCACAATTTGACGAGGGCAGATTGAGCAAGTTTAGGGCAAATATTGTAAGCCGTGAACCACTTGCAAAAATTGTGGATAATTCAAAAATTTCTTCATATGTGCTATATGACAAAGGTGCTACAATTTTGAGTAAAAAAATAAAAAGCGATTTTTTTGAGTCTATTGTTGCGGCTATTTATCTTGATAGCAATGGACTTAAATCAGCAAAACAATTTATTCTTAAATATTTAAAGCCTTATATTACGGCAGAAATTAAAAATGATAACTATGATTACAAATCAATGTTGTTTGAGTATTGCAACCTTAAAAAATGGAAGATAAAATTTGAGGAAAAAAGTGTTGTGGGACCTCCTCATGATTTTACTTTCACAATGGAGTTGCTTATTAATGATGAAGTAATTTGTGAGGCAAGTGGCAAAAAGAAGTTGGATGCCGAAAAGCTTTGTAGCAAAATGGCTTTGCAAAAATTTGGAGAGATTAAAAGCGAATGAAATACAAAGAAATAAGCGTAAATACTACAACTGAAGGCAGCGATTTGGTTGCAATGATATTGTATGATTGTGGCAGTGAAGGTGTTAGTATTTATGACAGCAAAGATATTTTAGATCTGATAGAAAGTGACATCATATGGGATTACATTGAGGCAGATGTGCTAAAGCAAAGCCCTATCGTCAAAGTCAAAGGCTGTTACAATGAGGATAATTTTGAGAATATTTATCAAAATGTATTGGAAGAGCTGGAAAATTTGAAGGAAAATTCTCCTTTTGAATTGGGCAGTCTTGAGGTGCAAGTTTGTGAGCTTGACGATACTGATTGGGTTAATGAATGGAAAAAATATTACAAGCCTATTCATATTGGTAAAATTGTCATTGTGCCAAAATGGATAAAATACGAGGCGCAAAAGGATGAAATAGTTGTGCTTATTGACCCGGGTATGGCGTTCGGTACAGGCTCGCATGAGAGCACAAGGTTGTGCTTGCAGTTGTTTAGTGAGCTGGATGCTAATGGTAAAAGCGTGCTTGATATTGGAGCAGGCAGTGGTATTCTTGGCATTGCTGCAAGTTTGTGTGGTGCAAAAAGTGTTTTGCTAAGTGATATTGCACCTCTTGCAGTCAAGGCGTGTGAAGAAAATGTTCAGCTTAACAATGTGTCAAATGCAGTTGTAACTCAAGCAGATTTGATTGAGAGTGCAACCACAAAAGGAGACATTGTTTTTGCAAATATCACAGCAGATATTCTCATTGCGCTTTCAAACAACATTGGCAATGTGCTAAGCAGCAATGGCTATATCATTTTGTCAGGAATAATCCACAAGAGATATGACGAAGTGCTTAATGCTTATATCAAAAATGGCTTTGTTCTGGATAAATCACTTGTGCTTGGCGAGTGGTGTGGCATAAGATTTAAAAAACAATAAGCAATAAGAGTATTTGAAAAACATTTTCATATTTTGTGTAAGTTAGAGTTTGAGATTTCTCCTTATTCCCAATAAAAAGGCTATTTCGTGGGAACTTCATATAGCTCGAAATGACACAACGCTTAACAAATATATTAGCAATTCTCCCTTGAAAGGTAATTATGGATATAAGAAGATTTTATGTGAGTGAAGATGATATAACTGACAATGTCGTTACAATTTGTGGCGACGAGTTTTGGCATTTGACAAAAGTGCTTAGATATAAAGTTGGTTACAAAATTATCGTTTGCAACAATGTGGATGGTAAAGATTATCTTTGCAAAATCAATCTTATCGATAAAGATTATTGTCAGGCAATTATTGAAGATGTTTTTGACAATGAATGCAAAACAAAAGTGGAAGTAAGCTTGTTTCAAGCATTGCCAAAAGGCGACAAGGCAGATTTTATTTTGCAAAAAGCTGTTGAACTGGGCGTGAAAAATATATTTTTCTTTTCATCAGAATTTGTGGCAGAAAAAAAATTTAATGTGGATAGATTGAACAAAATCAATATTGAGGCTTGCAAACAATGTGGGAGATCAAGAATATCTGATGTTCATGGACTTTTGACTTTTGAACAAATGCTTGAATTGCTTAAAAATTATGATAAAGTGATAATTTGCTATGAAAACGAAAAATTGAATGGTATCAAAAGTGAGCTTAGCACTTTTGCAGGACAAAGCATTGCCGTTATCATTGGCAGTGAAGGTGGCTTTAGTCAAGCAGAAGTTGACAAATGTGTGAGCTGTGGTGCAAATTCTGTTACGCTTGGCAAACGCATAATGAGGTGTGAAACAGCAAGCATTGTTGTGTGTGGCATTGTTATGTATGAACTGGGAGAAATGAACTGATGAAAGTTGTGGTTTATAATCTTGGTTGCAAGGTTAATCAATATGAAAGCGACGGAATAATGACAAAACTATCTTCGCTTGGCTATGAGGTGTCAGATAGCTTGCAATATGCAGATGTTTATGTGCTTAACACCTGTGCTGTCACAAATGAGGCAGAAAAAAAATCCAGACAAGCAGTAAGTAGGTGTTTACATTTTAATAAAAATGCAAAAATTATCGTTTGTGGTTGTGCAAGTCAAAATGATTTTAAGCAATTTGAGGATAAAGACGGCGTTACATATATAAGTGGAGTTGCAAACAAAAACAAAATTCCTGAGCTGATTGAGCAACAAGGCATTTTCGTTGCCCCCATATCCAATCAATATGAGGAAGAATTGCAACCAAATTTGATAAGAACAAGGGCATATGTAAAAATTCAAGATGGTTGCAACAATTTTTGTGCATATTGCTTAATACCTTATTTGCGTGGCAGATCAAGATCGCGTAGCGTGCAAAGTATTGTTGCTGAGTGCGAAAGATTGGCAAAGGTTACAAATGAAATTGTTTTGACGGGCATTGATATGTCAAGTTACGGCATTGATTTTGGTAGTAGCCTTTCTAATTTGCTAAAAGCATTAAGCCACATTAATGTGCGAATAAGATTGGGTTCATTGGAAACAAGAGTTATTACCGATGAGCTTTTGAAAGCGACAATTGGCTTGAAAAAGTTTTGTCCACATTTCCATTTGTCACTGCAAAGTGGAAATGACCAAACGCTTAAGGATATGAACAGAAAATATACTACTGAATTTTATATGTTGCGTGTGGATTTGATAAGAAAATATTATCCTAAAGCTGCTATAACCACAGATTTGATATGTGGATTCCCAACAGAAACTGAAGAGCAATTTGCGGGAACACTTGAGTTTATTGACAAAGTTGCTTTTTCTGATATGCATATTTTTGCATATTCAAAAAGGGAGGGAACTGTGGCAGCTAAATATAAAATGATTTGTGGTGATGTTGTCAAAAATCGTACAAAACAAGCTGAGCAGATTGCGTTAAAAAACAAAGAAGCTTATTACAAAAGTTTTATAGGAAAGTCGCTTGAAGTGCTTTTGGAAAGTGACGGAGGATATTCAAGGGAGTATTTGAAAGTTATGTGTAATGGTGAGGAAGGACAAATAAAAATTGTTACACCATGTGCATATGACAATGAAAAACAATGTTTGATTTGTGGTGAGTAATAATTTGCAATTTAATTGGTGCAAAATTTTAAACAATTATTATATACAATATTTTTATATATATTTGAAAGGATAAATCATAAAAGTTGATTTTTAGGAGGTTAATATGAACTGTATTTTTTGTAAAATTATTAATGGCGAAATTCCAAGCACAAAAGTGTATGAGGATGAAATGATGATTATCATCAATGATATTGCTCCTCAAGCAACAAAACATTATTTGGCAATACCAAAACAACATTTTGCAAACATTGTGGAAATGAACGACGAACAAGCTGCAATTGTGGGCAAAATGCTAAAGAAAATCGGCGAGCTTGCAGATAGGCTTGGGTTGAAAGATGGTTTTCGAATTGTGTCAAATAAAGGCGAAAATGGGTGCCAATCTGTAGGACATTTGCATATTCATATTCTTGGTGGAGAAAAATTATCAGAAAAAATGGCATAATTGTTAATTTTGCTTGACATTATAAAAAAAATCAGTATAATTAAAGAGTAATATATCCGTGACTGAGGAAAGGAGGGGATCAAAAGGTATGTCTACAATTAAAGTTGGAGAAAACGAGTCTTTGGACAGTGCAATTCGCCGTTTTAAGAGAAAATGCGCAAGAGACGGTATCATTGGAGACCTTCGTCGTAAGGAAGCTTATGAAAAGCCAAGTGTAAAGAGAAAGAAAAAGGCAGAAGCTGCCAGAAAAAGAATGTATAAAGCATAATTTATGATGACCTCGCTTATGCGAGGTCGTTTTTTGTCGAAAAAAATTGAAAAACTGCTTGATAAAATAAAATGAAAACAATTGATAAAGATTATTAGCACAAACGAAATTTTTTGATAACAAATGGATTAAAAATATTATGCAGGGGTTGAAAGGAGATAATTAATGAAAGAAGACATTCAAAGTGTAGCAAAAATGGCAAAAGAGCGTATTAAGTGTGGATATTGGTCGCAAGTGAAAACGGAAAAACTTGCAATTATGCAAGAAATTGAGCAGGTTGACAATGAAATGTATGAGGTGGTGGCATCAATAATCGAAAGTGATGAGATTGTTTTGAATCCTCTTACAAAACTAATGGATAACAGCTATTACAATAGCCTTTCTGAGGACGGGAAAAATCGATATATTTTGGAACTGGCAAACAAATATGTAAAGTTGTGCAAAGAATATGAAAAACGCAACAAAACATCAGTAAATATGGGGTAACTGATTTGTTCGTTTGATTATTTGGTAAATTGCAATTTAAATAAGGCTGTATCTTTTGATAAAATTAAACTTAATCGAGAACAGATGTGTGTTTTTGCACATCTGTTGTTTTTTATGTCTTGATTTTTTGTGGCTTTTGTGATAAAATAATATCATAATATTTGATGTTAAAATTTAGATTATGATAATTACTGAATTTAATGTTTGTGGACAAAAAGTAAAAATAAGCATAAATGGGGAGTTTTGGGCAGAAATTCCGTATTTGATTGCTTTTGATTTTAGACTTCAAAAAGGTGTTGAGGTGGACGATAGTTTGCTTTTAAGCGTGGAACAAAAGGTGGACGAAAAGGCTGCATTTGACTACGGAATTTGGTATTTGTCAAGATATGTTGCCACAACAAAAAAACTGCGAAATAAATTGTACGAAAAACAATTTAAAAAAGCAGTAATAGACAGCGTAATAAATAGACTTACTGAACTAAAATATTTGGACGACTATGCTTTTGCAGAAAATCTTGTGGCACAAAAATCAAGTAAGCTTGGTAAAAGACGATTGCAAGCAGAACTTAAAAACAAAGGCATAAGCAATGAAATAATAGACGATGTGCTTAGCGTGCTTGACTCAAATGACACATTTCATGCGGCAATGGCTGTTGCACAAAAATGGTATAGGTCGCACGAATTGGAAACAATGCAGGATAGTCAAAAATTTTTTCGATTTATGGCATATCGTGGCTTTGATTATGACACAATTAATAGATGTAGAGAGGTGTTAAAATTTGAAAAAGACGATTGATAAAATTTTGGAAATGTTGATTGAAAGCAATGATTATTTGAGTGGAGAAATTATTGGAAATCAGCTTGGAATAAGCCGAATTGCCGTGAATAAGCAAATAAAAAAGCTAATCAGCAATGGTGTTAACATAGAAATAAGCAGAAAAGGATATAAATTTGTTGAAAGCGACATTCTTACCCCTCAAACATTGTCAAAAAAATTGCAAAGCAAAGGGATTGATATACCTGTTTTTGTTGAGGAAGTTACAAGCACAAATACAGAGGCTAAGAGGTTATATCCAGAGCTTAACAAGGATTTTTTGTTTGTTGCACCTCGCCAATCAAGTGGTAAAGGTAGGCTTGACAGAGTTTTTGTGTCTGGATTGGGTGGCGTTTATATGACACTTTGCTATAAGCCTAAAAAAATGTTTGTTACAGATTCTTTGAAAATTGTGCTTATGACAGGTCTTGCTGTTGCAAAGGTACTGAAAAAATATACGGATAATGTGGCAATCAAATGGCCAAATGATGTTTTCGTCAATGGCAAAAAAATATGTGGTATTTTGCTTGAAAGCGTGGTTACAGAAAATGTAACAGAGGCAATTTTTTTGGGAATTGGCGTTAATATTACAAATGAAATTCCTGATGAGCTTAAGTCAAAAGTTACATCATTAAAGTTGGAGAACATACCAACTTTGTCAAGAGATGTTTATATTTCAGAAATTTTGCAATTGCTTTATCAAATGTTTGAAGATTATCAAAAGTTTGGATTTGCACCTTTTTTAAATGATTATTGCGATTTGTCAATGTCAATTAATCACAATGTGGTTGTAAATGTCAATGGCAACAAAAAATGTGGTGTTGGTGTAGGTTTGAGTGAGGAAGGCTATTTGCTGTTAGAAAATAATGGCGAAATTGAAAAGATTATTTTGGGGGATATAGAAGTTTAATATGTTAGATTTTTTTAAAATTGGAAATGTTGAAAGCAAAACAAAGTCAACAGGTGTAACAGTAATTTTGGCAGAAGGTGGTGCTGTTGGTGGTGTCAGCGTGAGAGGTAGTGCACCTGCTACAAGAGAAACTGACCTTTTGAAAAGTGAAAATTCAGTTGACAAAGTGAATGCTGTGTTTTTAAGTGGTGGTAGTGCCTTTGGTTTGGACTCTGCAAGTGGAATTGTACAATATTTGGCAGAAAAAGGTGTTGGATATGCAACATCTGCAATGCCTGTTCCAATTGTTTGTGGTGCTTGCCTTTATGATTTGGACTATAAGAATGTAGCTTTTCCAGATAAGGAATTGGGCTATCTTGCTTGCAAAAATGCAAAATCCGATAACTTTGAGTGTGGAAATGTAGGTGCAGGCTGTGGGGCGACTGTGGGCAAAGTGCTTGGTGCAATGAGTGCATCAAAAGGTGGATTGGGAGTTGCAACTTTTGCATTTGATGATGGCGTAGAAATGTGTGCTATTGTGGCTGTCAATGCTTTTGGGGATATTTATGATTACAAAAACGGGAAAAAAGTTACTGGTGCTGTGGTTAATGGCAAAAGCATAAATATAATTGATTTGTTGAATTATGACAGAAAAATGTTGCAATCTTTGGGACAAAATACAACAATTGGCTGCATTTTGACAAATGCAAAACTTACAAAATGTGAGGCAAATAAGCTTGCTGATATCGCACATGATGGTTATGCAATGACAATAAAGCCTGCGCATACTATGGTTGATGGAGATGCAATTTTTGCGTTGGCAAGTGGCGAGATTGAAGGTGATTTTATGAAAATATCCTGCTATGCTCCAACTTTGATGGCTCAAGCAGTGTTAAATGCTTTTAAAAACTGACAATAATTTGTAGGTAATTTTATTGTTGGTATAAAAAAGTTATTTGTTATTTGGATATTTTTAGTTTTTGTAATATAATTGAAAATTAAAAAATAATTTGAAATTTATTTTGCATAATAAAAGTGAGTGATTATGAAATATGCAATAAGCAGTGAAAGTATGAAACTTTCTGATGAAAAAACAATTAAAAGTGGTGTGAGTGCAATTGAACTTATGGACAGGGCATCTCACGCCCTTTTTTGTGTTGCACGCGAAATTGGGGCAAATAATATCGCAGTTGTTTGTGGAAGTGGCAATAATGGTGGAGATGGCTATGCGTTGTCGCTTAAATTGCTTGATAGTGGCAGACAAGTTCAAGTTTATGGCAAAATTCCAAAAACGCAAAGTGCAATGTATTATTACGATATTTTGATGGATAAATATAGCGAAAGATTTTGTCCAATTGAAAAAATGCAATCTTTGGAGAGTTTTGACTTAGTTGTTGATTGTTTGTTGGGGATAGGCATAATTGGGCAGTTAAGTGCAGAATATGCCTCCTATATAGAGAAAATCAACACAGGCAAGTATATTGTCAGTTGTGATATTCCAAGTGGGCTTAATAGTGATAATGG
>CAJUEA010000015.1 GCA_910584975.1 uncultured Christensenella sp. | reverse complement strand
AAGAACTTCAATGTCACTTTCTTCACCAACTGATTGCAATTGCTCATAAGCATAAGCAGTTGGGTTAGTATCAATATATTCAAGAGCAGATTCTCTGTCATAAGAATTGATAATTTCTTCTTGAGAAAGCATTGTACCAAGGTCAAATTCATAAGTTGCAGGACCTTCAGATGGCTTAGCAATAAATTTGATTGTTTTTTCAAAGCCTTTAGCAATAAAAATAAGCTTGAATGAGTCTTCTGTTAAAAATTGTTTGTGGTCATAGTTGATGCCACTGTTCAAATCAATAGCCATAAGCAAAGTAGACTTTGAATTGTAATACACAGATACATTGATTGGACTTGAAATTGTTAAATCAATCATTTTTTTCTCTTCAATATTTTGCTCTTGAGTATACATAAAAATTCTCCTTTTTCCCCGTTGGGATTAATCTTTTAAATTTTTGTGAAATGAAATTTATTTAAACTGACAATAAAATGAATATAGATATTATGTAAATCACATTTCTTGTAAATTGTTTTCCACAAATTTTTTGTTTTTAGCATATAATTTATGGTTTTCAATAGTTTTATTATACTCATTTTGTCTGTGATTGTCAATACTTTATGCAAATTTTGTTTGTAGCCTAGAATTTTTTTCTCAATAAATTGTAATAATGTTAATATTTTAAAGTTATAAGGAAATATTTTTTGTTTTACTAACACAATATTTAGTATAATGTTTGTTAATAATTATTGGATATTTAATAGCAAAAATATCATTTTATACTTTTTATTTTTTAAATAATGTAGAAACATTTTTGTGGAGAAATTTATTATATCATTCTAAAATAAGTTTTTATATAAAAATAGGAGAGAGCAATTTAATCATACAAATATGTTGTTATCATTCTGAGTGGAGCTAAGTGCAATTGAAGAATCTCAAATTCTGCTTATTGAAGAGATATGAATATAAATAGTTTCTAACTACACAAACTTTAAAATTAATTTTTCGTATTAAAAAATATAATATTAGGGCAGTGGTCGTTATGGTTGTGTAAGATTTATAAAAATTTGGCATGTGAAAAATTTTAGATGCTGTTTTTATAAAAACAATAACATAAGTATAAAAATTATTATGAAAAATTGATTTTTCATCAAAAAAGCCCTTGATTTGCTTAGGTTTTTGTCAAAATTTATAAAAAAAAATAATTTTAAAAAAAGTTGTAAAAAACTCTTGACAAATATAAAAATATATTGTATTATAAGTAAGTCGTGAGGCGAATGATAATAGTTTATCTATAATGGCGACGGGGTGTAGCGCAGTTTGGTAGCGCACGTGGTTTGGGACCATGGGGCCGGGAGTTCGAGTCTCTTCACCCCGACCAAATATTGCTCGTGGGCCATTAGCTCAGTTGGTTAGAGCAATCGGCTCATAACCGATCGGTCCAAGGTTCGAGTCCTTGATGGCCCACCAATAAAATTTAATAATCCATTTTTGTGGTCCGGTAGTTCAGTTGGTTAGAACGCTAGCCTGTCACGCTAGAGGTCGAGAGTTCGAGTCTCTTCCGGATCGCCATTTTTTTAAGCCTCGGTAGCTCAGTCGGTAGAGCAAGGGACTGAAAATCCCTGTGTCGATGGTTCGATTCCGTCCCGAGGCACCAATCTATTGATTGAAGTTATTGAGATTTTGATTGACAGATTAAAATTTTTGCAAATAATAAATTGCAAAAATTAAAAGCAAAATATGCTGGTGTAGCTCAATTGGCAGAGCAGCTGATTTGTAATCAGCAGGTTGTTGGTTCGATTCCGATCACCAGCTCCAATATTATTAAAGCAAAATTAAAATTTGAATGGGAGTTCAACGATTAATGCTTTATAATAATATAATAAGGGCAGGTTCCCGAGTGGCCAAAGGGAACGGACTGTAAATCCGTCAGCAGCGCTTTCGGTGGTTCGAATCCACCCCTGCCCACCACATAGCCTTAGACTGCAATCTAAGGCTATTTTTTTGCAAAAAACGCCTATTTTTTGGGTATATTTTGGGTACGATAGTCTAAATAAACAGAAATTCTTTGTTTGCTATAGTGTTAAACGATAATAGAAATTTTTAAGCATGGAGAAAACTAGGGATAAAGCACCTATAGATTGTTGTTTTTTCTTTTTATATAATCAAACTTGATAGTATTGAGAATTTTTGTGGCTGTATAAATACTGTGAAAAGATATCGGCACGCTAATAATAACAACAAACGCTATATTACAATTTGATTTTGGTTGGAGGTGTTGCATTATTCAGTGAAAAATGCTAAAATATTAAATATAAAAGTAAATTGTTACGGATAAAAAAGCATTATGGAGGTGCATTATGGCAAAAAAGGAAAAATTGATAAAACTTGATGGCTATGACGAGCTTGACGGAATGCTTGTTCCCGAGAGCTGGGTGCCAAAGTACGAGGATATCGGCGACGGACTAATGGTTAAGGGCAATGTTGTTTGCGAATACAAGGGGCGTGCCAAACACTTGATTATACCAGAGGGCATAACTGAAATTGCAAACAACGCACTTCGTGGCAGAACTTTCAGCGAGGTGACAATACCAACTACGGTAAAATCAATTTGTCCCGATTCATTTAGGATGTGTTTTTATCTCAAGAAGATTAATGTTGCAGACGGGCATCCGACGCTACGCGTTGAAAACAACTGCGTTATAGAGATTGCGAGCAAAACGCTTGTAATGGGACTTAATAACGGCATTATCCCAGCGAGTCCTGAAGTGGTGAAGATAGGTGATAGTGCATTTGGTGTTAATGGTTGGGGGCGTAATGACAACAACTTTATTCCTGCAAATATAAGCGAGATTGGTGAAGGAGCATTTGCAGGGTGCAGTGTTTTGGAAGTGACCATTCCTTCAACAGTAAAAACACTTGGTAGTGGTGCGTTTGCGAGCTGTTGTTATCTTAAAAATGTCGTGATTGAGGATGGACTGACAGAGATTAGCGACAGCGCTTTTGCTCGTTGCGAATCTTTGAAGAGTGTCAAAATCCCTGAAAGTGTTGAAAAGATAGGCGATAAAGCGTTTTTTATGTGCGAAAAGCTGTCGGAAGTGAATTTTCCGTCAGGTCTCAAGAGCATTGGATATGCAGCGTTTTGCTGGGCGAACGATTGGTGCGTCGGAATGAAGGGATTTCTTGTCATACCAAAGCAGCTAAAGCTTGAGTGTGCAGCGTTGCCATGTGCGAGCATTGAAAGTATAACAGTCGAGGATGGCAATCCATACTATTATAGTCAAGATAATTGTTTGATAGAGCGTGAAAGCGAAATACTTGTTTTAGGCTGTAAAAACAGCGTTATCAAGAATGGCGTTAAAAAGATTGGCAGCCATGCCTTTTACTATGCAACGGGACTTAAAAGCATTGTTATTCCTGATTCGGTTGATGAAATAGGGCAGTATGCATTTAGGTTTTGCAGGGATCTTGAGAGTGTTGTTATACCCGACAGCGTTCAAACTATAGATGAGGGAGTGTTTGTCTGTCAAGATGATTTTTGGTGGGGAAAGGTGTTGAAAAAAGTCACTATTCCAAAACGCTTTGAGTCTCGCAAGGACATTTTTGATGCGTACAACGATATAGAGTTTGATTTTACTGAATGACTAGCGAGCATTTGTTTAGGAAATTTGGGTTAGGAAGTGGAAAACCTAAAAAGGGCGATTTTTCTTTGTCATACTTTTTTTTCGTGACACTGGTATATATTTGTTTACTTTTGTTTCGTTGATAGAATGTGTTCTATCGTATTATATAGACAAATTTTTTTAAAGCACCACGCATATTACATTTGTATATTCACTATGTAAATTAGTTGTAAATAATAATTAAATGTAATAATTAAAAAAATACCAAAGCACTTTACAAATTATCGTAAATTGCCGTATAATATTTAAGAAATACAAAAGGAGTTTGCAATGAATAACTTAATTAATACAAATAAAGAAGTGATTGCTTTTTACAATTCTGTTAAGTCGCGACTGGAAACGGGAGATGTGATCCAAAATGCTATAAATCTTGCATATGGCGACTTGAAGCGTACACTAAGGGGATTTTCAAAATGCATTAAAAAAGAGCAAATTAAAAAACAAATTGGTGTATGGCTTAAATTTTCATATGAAGATTTGATAAATTCTCCAGAAACATATAAAAATTATGATTATTGGCACAAAAATGTGTGTCAAAGAATGATAGATATATTTACGGAAATCAATTTATGTGATTGGCAGGGCTTGGCAATGTCTACTCAATCTATTAATGAGACATATTGCTCTGCAAAAGTGTATCTAACAATCGGACAAGCCCAAAAGTGGGTTAATATGTTTATGAAATATATGTACATTTGTGATGAGCGAGTAGAGATGTTACTGCCATATTTACATATTCCCATTGATAATATTATATTAGATGGTATTGAAAAACATAGTAGTTATTTCCCTTTGCAAACTAAAGTTTTCCAGTGCCGCCCATGGAGTAAGTTGGATGACTACAATGCTTATTATGATTTTCAGATAAAATTTAGGGAGCTTTTTCCTAAACCACTACTGCATGAATTTCGTTTATGGAATAAATGGAATAATGCTCGATATGAGCATTTTGAGGATTTAACTGAGTATATTGACTATTTCAATTGTACTGAACAGGAATTTTTTTATTTTCCACCTGATCAAATAAAAGAGCAATATATAAAAGACAACGAAATATTATGTATAATCGCACATCCGTGTTATACACAAAAATGCGAAGAGTTTTTCCAAATTCTTATACATCGTTATCCAGTTTATAATTATCTAGAAGTTTTACATGAAAAAAAGTTTGATTTGCAGGATATAGAAAATATTGATTTTGAATGTTTGGATGATTTTACTATTTTGACACTTTTTACTTCTTTTATGCGAATGATGCATTTTGGAAACGAAATGATTTTTGGGGAATTGGCATGTAAAGGAATAATTTGCAAAATGCTATTACGATTGCAAAAAATAGATAATTTGGAGCATATCGCTTAATATAAAAACTAAATGGATCATTATAGCCAAGATCAGGTTGTTTTTTTGTTACAATTGAGATAAAAGGTAATATGCTTTTGCAAATAGTTGTGTGGAAATTGAATAACAATATTGAAACAGCACGAGGCAAATGCCTTGTGCTGTTTTTATATCTACGGTGAATTATACTATCAAGTGCAACACCTAAGAAAAAAAAGAAAGTTCATATAAATCTATGGTATAATGTAATTACGACAAAACATTTACCAAGGAGAAATATATGAACTATACTCATCTTACCATAGAAGAGCGCTCTTGTCTACGGATTTACTACAAAAAAGGTTTTAGTTATAGAAAAATTGCTGAATTAATGGGCAGAAGTGTTAGTACTATTTCTAGAGAAATAAGAAGAAACTGCACGCATATGTATGACATACCTACATATTATCCTCAGCAGAAAGAACAACAAGATATTACATAGCGATAAAGATTCCGAATAGAAACGGAGCAACAATGGCAAAATCAGTAATAGAGGCATTATCTAAATTGCCACAAGGAGCAGTAAAAACAATAACTTGTGATAGAGGAAGTGAATTTGCGAATTGGCGAGAAATAGAAAAAGGGTTAAAATGTGAGAAGTATTTTGCTGATCCGTATTGTGCATGGCAAAAAGGAACAAATGAAAACTTAAATGGATTACTAAGAGAGTTTTACCCTAAAGGAAGAGACTTGACAAGAGTAAGCCCAAAAACACTCGAAAAAAATCTGGCGTTAATTAACGCCAGACCAAAAAAGTGATAAACTACCAAAAACCAGTAGATTTATTTAATGATTTTTTAAAAAAGTGTTGCACTTAGTTTGACAATTCATCTTTGGATTAAGACTTGTTGGAATATGCAATTTGTTATGTATTAATTGTATATCTTTTATCTTTTGATTTTTAACTTTAACAGCAATGCAATAATGCCACAAAGTAATATAAATATACCGAGCAAAACGGGAAGATGCCAAACTTGAAAACTCGTCATCGCCTTAAATGCTATTGTTGCAGGCAGTGCATAAGCTATATATTGCATAAATTGTGGTAGCATATCTGAGGGGAACATAATGCCAGAAAGCATAGTGGACGGCAGAAAAATTATCATTGCAATCATTGTCAATTTTGCTTGTTGTTTGAATAACAAGCCTATAATACAACCCAATGCCAATGTTACTGCTAGTAATGCTATTAAAGATAAAAAATACCATAATAAATTAGATGGCAATGTTGCCTTGAAAACAGGTGGAGACAGAGCAAAAATAATCATGCAAACGATAAAAGTGTGTATAAAAGTGGAAAAGAATTGCGTAACTATGCCGAACCAAATCGGAGCACCATTTGCTTTATACACTTTTTTAATGTCCGTCCCGTAAATTTCGGCAAGAGCAGGAGGTAATCCCATTAAAGCACTCATTGTAATTGTAAACACAGTCATGGAAGATATTAATGTTTCAGTTGCTATTGGGTCAATTGATGTAAATATTCCACTCATAAAAAAGAAGAATACCAGTGGTACCAAATAACAGGTTATCAGCATACCTTTACTGCGTATATCAAATTTGAATTGCAAGCCAATTCCGTAAAATAAAGCTCTCATTATTCCATACCTCTCACAATGTTTATAAAATTCTGCTCAAGCGGCACTCTATCCGTTTGTATATCGTAAATTGATATTCCTTTTTGTTTGAACTCGGATAACACCTCAAATAATGTTTCCGTTATATTTTCCGTTTCGTAATCTTTTTGCCCGTCATCAGTCTTAATATGAATAATATGCCTTTTGCCACCAATGGAAGTAAATTCGTCAACCGTTCCGATAAAAGCAATGTTTCCGTTCTTTAAAACGGCAATTCTGTCGCACAAATCTTCCACTTCTGCCATGTCATGACTTGCAAGAATGATTGTTTTTCCTTGGGATTTTAACTCGCGTATTTGATTGTGCAGTGATACGCGTCCTTCAACATCAAGCCCTGCTGTTGGCTCGTCAAGAAAAATAATATCTGGGTTACCGATAAGGGCAAGTGCAAGGTGCAATCTGCGTTTTTGCCCAGTTGATAAATCTGCATATTTCTTTTGGGATAATTCAGGTATTCCAAGAGATTTCAGCATTTCGTTATCTGGGATTGTTTTGTTCCATTTTGCAAATAATTTTACGGCTTCCATAGGCTTGATATGTGCTTGTAAAGCAGAGGATTGCAATTGAATGCCTATTTTTCCGTTTATGGTTACACTGCCACTATCATAAGTGCGTAACCCCTCGATACATTCCAAAGTTGTTGTTTTGCCTGCTCCATTCACACCTAGCAAAGCAAATATTTCTCCTTTTTTTACTGCCAAATTTATACCTTTCAACACGATATTTGTGCCATAACTTTTTTTTAATTCTTTAATTTCAATTATGTTATTCATTTTTTGCCTCGAAAGGATTAATCCCTAAATTATTAAAATAAGCACCCAGTGCAGGCTCAATAAAACAATTTAAAAACTTTTGTATATTCTTGTATTCGTTATCTTTTGTTTGAATGCCTGCAAAATTCATTAGTTGTGGCAACATACTCATATCGCCATCGGTAAATTCCATTATGAGCTGCCAAAATTCTTTTGCAATAGTCTGTCCTTGTTCGCTATCGGGGGCAACTTTGCTGTTAACACATTTTTCTATTTTATCAAAAATCAAGTTGAACTTGTTTATAAAGGTAACGCCAGTGTCTTTATCGAATTTTTTATGGCAGAATCTAAGCATATTTTCATCAAAATGTTTAATCAAACCATAAAACTTATTGCCCATTTGCAAGTTGAAAATTATGTCGGCATATTTTGAAAAGTCAACAACTTGCATTTGTTCTATTTCCTTTTTCAATAGTTCAATTGCTTTTAGAGATTGTGTAAGCGTATCGATTTGTGCTTGTATTGAATTGCTTTGTTTTGTTAGAGCAATGATTGCTTTTTGTGGCGTATCGATAGAAAATAAGCGATTTTTTATTTCATCAAAAGAAAAACCTAAAGATTTAAGAGTAAGTATTTGATGCAATTTGACAATATCTTTATCGCTATAAAGTCTGCGTCCACCTTCGCTGGTGCATGACGGGCAGAAAACACCCTCGCGATCATAATATTGCAACGCCCTCACAGTTACACCCATTTTCTTTGCGACTTCGCCAACTGTCAAATATCCTTGTGGAATTGCTTTAAATTTTGTCATAAATTCCTCCTTACATATATTATAATTCATTACGCGGCGTAACAAGCAAGCGTTTTTAATTTTTTAAATAAAAAATTTTTAGTTTAAAAAATATGTTATAGGTATTTAACTATTTGGTGTAATTCTTTACGGGAATAGTGCATTGGAGCTGGCTTTGACTTTTCTGAAGGGTAGCCTATTGGCAGGATAGCGACAATTTTTTCATTTTCAGGCAATCCCATAACTTTTTTTACTTGCTCTAAATCAAAGTATCCTACCCAACACGAACCAATGCCAAGCTCCCACGCTTGCAACATTAAATGAGTACACACAATACTTCCGTCAATATCACTTGTATTATAATCTTTAGAAAATGGGTTTTTCCAAGCTTCCATTTCGTCTGCTACTATCAAAAGAACAGTTGGTGCTCCAAAAATACATTTGCAAACTGTACTGATTTGCTGTAATGCTTGTTCGCTTTGCAGCACATAAATTTTCTGTGGTTGCTTGTTTGCTGCAGTAGGCGATATTTTTGCAACTTCCAAAATTTTGTTCAGTTTTTCCTCCTCAATTTGTCTGGTAAAGAATGAGCGCACTGAATAGCGTGACTTTGCTAATTCTATAAATTCCATAGGAACCTCCTAAAAAATATTGACAAATTTATTGCCTACTACTATAATAAACTTGTACTTTAATTTTGTCAAGAACGCACTTTTAAGTGCTATACTTACTTTTTAGAAAGTATTGGAGGTTTTTTATGAATACTGATCTTTTAAAATTGTGCAGTTGCCCATTAGATGCTACAATTGCAGTGATTGGTGGAAAATACAAGTTAGATATAATTTATTATCTTTTTGATAGAACTTTGCGTTATAGCGAGCTTGCAAAATTGGTAAAAGCTACACCAAAAATGCTTGCAGAGCAACTAAAAGAGCTAGAAAGAGACGGAATAATAAATCGTGTACTTTATCCCGTAGTACCACCAAAAACGGAATATTCCTTGACTGAACTGGGAAATAAATTGTGCAAGGTAGTAATTGAAATGTTTAAATTTGGAATTGAATTGTATGCAGTTAATAAAGTAGAACAACCTTGCTCAGCAAATGATTTTACTCGCCTACAAAATGTTTTGAAAAAACAATGAATTATATTCTGTTGTACACTAAAAAAAAAGCATTTATTTCTTATTTAATTAATTAACTAAATTAAATAAGAAGCATACAAAACAATAAATTACATTGCTGTCTATTGTTATTGGCTAGAGTATGTTTTTAGTCCTGATTTTTATAAACATAAAAATGTCTGATAGATTTTTAATAAATCGCTATTTATGGGCAATATGTTTTGATAATAATATGTTATAATATTAAAAAATATCAAAACAAGGAGTAAAAAATATGGATGTGCAAAAAATTGGTGCATTTTTAGCTGAACTGCGAAAAGAGAGAAATCTAACACAAGACGAATTAGGTATGCAAATAGGTGTTACCAATAAAACTATTTCACGCTGGGAAAATGGAAATTATTTACCTCCAGTGGAGATGTTGCAAATTCTTTCAAACAAATTTGAAGTGAGCATAAATGAGATATTGAACGGTGAGAGAATAAGCAATAGCGATTATAAAGATATTTCAGAGCAAAATCTTAAATCTGCACTTATAAATAGTGATTTAGTTATAAAAAAACATAGAAAAATTATAAATTGGGTTATTGCTATTTTGGTTGCGATTTTGTATATTATCATTAGCATTGTTACTTTAAAATGGCAATATACTTGGATTATATGGGTGGTTTATTGTGTTTATCGTATAGCAGAAAGTATAATTACACACTACTTGAATACGCACTTTAAATAAAAGTATCTATGATTTGAATTTGTTTATTGCATTTTTTATCTTAATTTGATATAATCAAAATATGAATATTAATAATAATGGTTTACCTACAATTGAAAAGGCAGAGGAATTATTGCGTGATGCTGAACTCCACAACATTGGGCAATGGGGCAATCATAGCCGTAATGTAGCTTTTTGTGCGTCAAAAATTGCTGAAGCATGTGGTATGAATAAAGAAAAAGCATATATTCTTGGATTATTGCATGATATTGGCAGAAAATTTGGCATTAAGCATTTAGGTCATGTTTATGACGGATATAAATATATGCTCAGTTTAGGATATACACAAGTTGCCAAAATATGCTTAACACATTCCTTTTGCAATCATGATTTATCTGAGTATATTGGCAATTTTGATATTATGCCAGATGAACAAAAGGAGCTTGAAACTGCACTTAATGTAGCAGTGTATGACGATTATGACAGATTAATTCAGCTTTGTGATGCTTTGGGTGCAGCTAATGGCATAGTGGAAATTGAAGAGCGTATGAATGATGTGAAAGCTCGATATGGGACTTATCCACAAGAAAAATGGGATAAAAACATCAAATTGAAAGAATATTTTGAAAAGTTATGCAAGCATAATATTTACGATATAATCAGAAAATGAAATTTGCAAATTGAGGTTTATTCATATGTTGGAGGATGAAATGAAAATTACTGTTATAAACGGAACTGAAAAGCATGGAGTGACATATAAACTGAAAGAAATCTTTTTGGAAAAATTTAAGCAAAATTCAGAAATAACAGAGTTTTATTTGCCAAAAGATTGCCCAAATTTTTGTGTTGGTTGCACAAATTGTTTTTTGAAAGGCGAAAGTACTTGCAAAGATTATGTATACATAAATGCAATCAAAACAGCACTTTTGGAGGCAGATTTGATTGTTATGACTTCTCCGTGTTATGCAATGCATACAACCGGAGCAATGAAAGCATTATTGGATCATTTTTGTTATCTTTGGATGTCACATAGGCCTGAGCGTGTAATGTTTAAAAAACGAGCAGTTATAATAACTCAATGTGTAGGAGCTGGTGCAAAATCAACTGCAAAAGATATAAAAGATAGCTTATCTTGGTGGGGAATATCCAAAATTGGCATATTAAAAGACACTCTTTTTTACGATATTGTTTGGAATAATTTGCCTGAAAAGAAATGTACAAAACTAACAACAAAAGTAAGCAAATTTGCCAACAAGTTTTCAAAAATAAATTACAGCAAACGAGCACGCTCAACGCTTATTACAAAAATTAAATTTTATTGCAGTCGTTTAATAAAGAAACAACAATATAAAAAAGATGCAAGCAGTCTTGACAATGTGTATTGGAAAGAACAAGGTTGGTTCGAAAAAAATCGCCCTTGGAAACAAAAGTAAGAAGGATATATATGGTTGATATTAAAAGTTGGATTAAAAAATTTGTTTTTAAATTAGAGGAAATTTTTGCTGGCAGGGTGTGGTTTGTTGGATTGCAAGGCAGCTATGCAAGGGGCGAGGCTACTGAGGCAAGTGATATTGATGTTGTGGTTGTACTTGATGAATTGCATTTTGCTGATTTGCAAAAATATCGTGATATGCTGGATACTTTGCCAAACAGAAATTTAATTTGTGGGTTTGTTTGTGGTAAAAATGAACTTTTGAATTGGGAGCCAAGTGACTTGTTTCAATTTTATTATGACACAACGCCAATAAAAGGAACCCTTGATATTTTACTTGAAAAAATTGATAAACAAGCAGTAAAGCGTGCAATCAAAATTGGAGCTTGCAATATTTATCATGCTTGTGTGCATAACTTTGTGCATGAAAAAAGTGATGAAATTTTGCGTTCATTGTACAAATCTGCTGTTTTTGTAATTCAAGCTATTTATTTTTATGAAAATGACAAATATTTGAAATCAACCACTGAATTGCTTAATGCAATAAATCCATCATCTTGTGTGATTGAAATTGCAAGAAACTTAAAAAGTGGTGCAAGGGTTGAATATGATAAAATGTCAAAGCTGTTGATAGATTGGGCGGCGGCTGTGATTGGAGGATATTCAGAATGAAAAAGCTTATTACAGATTGCAAATTGGATTGGTAAAAAGCATTGTTGGCATTGAAGGAAGGGAATGCGAAGTTTTTAAAGGCAAACAAAAGTGAAGGAGATATTTCACTTGATATTCGAAAATATACATATACAAACGGACAAAAGCCATTTGCTGTGGTAATCTCTTGTTCAGATTCGCGTGTGATACCAGAAAGCATTTTTTCTGCAAGTATTGGCGATTTATTTGTGATTAGAGTTGTTGGTAATGTTGTGGATTCAACTGTGCTGCAAGTATGCACTATGCTGTATCACATTTAAATGTTCCACTTGTGGTCGTTTTGGGGCACACTGGTTGTGGAGCTGTTAATGCTGCAATAAATTACAATGCAAACGGACTTATTAAGCCAACAATTGATAAAATAAAATTGGTTATTGGCAACGAAAAGGACGACTACATTGCAACAAGCAAGAATGTTATGGCTGGCGTTGAAGAGATTATATCTGCATTAGGGGAAGATTATCCTAAAGTTAATGTTGTGGGAGCTGTTTATTTTGCTGATAGTGGAGTGGTAGAGTTTTTATAATCTTTTATATTGTTTTTTAATACATTTTTATCTATTTTTAATAATGTGAATTTTTTAATTAATAAAAACATAGTAACAATTTTGCTACTATGTTTTTGTTTATATCTTTTTATTTGTTTTAAGGTATTGAAGGAAAGCAGTGCAACCATCAACAATGTCATTGTAAGCTGTTTCAAAATCTCTTGTATACCACGGGTCAGCCACATCGCGAGGGTTATCAGTAAAATCGCAAAGTTTGAAAACTTTGTTTTTGTCCACTCCATTTAATTTCATTACATCACGATAATTTGAGCTGTCCATAACAAGTATAAAATCGCTTTCAATCTCTTGCTTGCTTATTCTTTTTGCAATATGGCTACCTTTTATGTTGTGCTTTGTCAAAGTTTGTTTTGCTAAGTGGTAAATTGGTTCGCCGATTTCATAACTGGATGTTGCACAAGATGTAACATCAAACTTATTTGAAAGCCCTTGCTTATTTAAAATGTCTTTAAATATTAGCTCTGCCATAGGCGAGCGACAAATATTGCCTAAGCACACAAAAGTAACTTTTATCATATACGCTCCTTTCTATATTTTGATTGTTTTTTGCAACAACTTTATATCTTTTATATATTAATACACAATATACAAAAAATCAAGTGTTTTTATTTGTTCAACGAAAAAAGTTCTACATTTTTAATTACACTATATTAAAAATTATTTGAGAGAGTTATTACATTTAGTGCCGATTTTTGGAAGGTTTTTGAATATTTTTATTGCAAAAATAATTTTTATATGTATGCTGAAATTAGAAATAGCACCATATGTTTTATTAGTGAAAGTTATTTTTAATAAAATAAAATGTAAAAAAATTGATAATTTCCCTTGAAATATCCAGTAAATAGTGCTATACTATTAAAAATAATGTGAGGTTTGTTATGAATTACATATATAGTGATAGAGTTAAAAATCTGGGTGGAAATGCAATAAGAGAGATTTTTAAGTTGTTGCAGGACCCTGATGTTATTTCTTTTGCAGGAGGATTTCCAACAAAATCAACTTTGCCAACTGGGCTTATTGCAGATATTACAGCAAAGCTTATGGCGAGTGATAAGGCACAAGACATTTTGCAATATGGAGAAACAGAAGGTTATCGACCATTAAGGTTAAGTGCTATTGAATATGTTAAAAGATATGGCATTGAAAACATTGATATTGACAACACATTAATAATCAGTGGTGGTCAACAAGGTATTGATTTGACTTTTAAAACTTTTGTCAACAAAGGGGATGTGGTGCTTGTTGAAGATCCAACATACCTTGCAAGCTTGCATATTTTGAAAACTTATGAAGGTGTTCCTGTTGGCGTAAAATCTGGTGAAAATGGTTTGGATATTGCAGATTTGGAGACAAAAATTGCACAGTATAATCCAAAGGTTTTGTATGTGGTGCCAACTTTTTCAAATCCAACTGGCAGAACATATAGCATTGAAAACAGAAAAGCGATTGCAGAAATCACTGCAAAATATAATGTCATGGTGCTTGAAGATGACCCATATTCCGAACTTAGGTTTAGTGGTCAAAGAGTGCCAAGCATAAAGTCATTTGATAAGGTTGGAAATGTAACTTATATTACATCTTTCAGCAAAACTTTAGCACCCGGATTGCGTACAGGCATTGCCATTGGTGCAAAGGAAGTAATCAGAAAAATGACAATTGGCAAACAAGCAACAGATGTGCATACAAGTTCGCTTTCACAAGCAATTATTGATTATTTTTTGAGAAATAATTCAATGGATGACAGACTTGAGGAGCTGAAAGTGGTTTATTTGGAGAAAAAAACTGCTATGCTTGATGCAATCAAAGAATATATGCCAAAAGAGTTCAAGTATACTAATCCTGATGGTGGATTGTTTATTTTTGGGGAGTTTGACGAAAGTTTGGGAATAAACACTTTGGAAGTTTTTCCTGATTTAGTCAAAAAATATAAGGTTGCTTATGTTTCAGGTCACAGCTTTTTTGCAAATGAGGACAAGTTTAACACATTAAGATTGAACTATTCAAATGCAACTATTGAGCAAATTGAAGATGGAATTTGCAAAATGGGCAAATTTTTTACGAAATTGATTGAAAACAAAAAATAATAAATTTATAAATG
Source organism: uncultured Christensenella sp. (assembly GCA_910584975.1). Taxonomy (GTDB): domain Bacteria; phylum Bacillota; class Clostridia; order Christensenellales; family UBA3700; genus MGBC100798. The sequence continues at coordinate 20,272 of CAJUEA010000015.1, read as the reverse complement.
TGATTTTAGTAACTAGAGGAGAGAAAAAATGGAAAAGAAGAATGTAATGGATACATTAAGAGAAAGAGGTTTTATCAAGCAAGTTGTGTTTGAAGAGGACCTTTACAAATTGCTTGGAGAGCAAAGTGTATCTTTTTATATAGGTTTTGACCCAACTGCTGACAGTCTTCATGTAGGACATTTTCTTGCACTTATGGCAATGGCTCATATGCAAAAAGCAGGGCATAAGCCATTTGCATTGGTTGGTGGTGGAACTGGTAAAGTCGGCGACCCAACTGGCAGAACTGATATGCGTCAAATGATGACAAACGAGGTTATAAACAATAACTGCGAAAGATTTAAACAGCAAATGAGCAAATTTTTGTCATTTGAGGGCGACAACGGCGTGGTTATGGTGAACAATGCTGATTGGCTTGATAATCTTAACTATATTGACTTTTTAAGAGAGGTTGGTGTGCATTTTTCTGTAAACAGAATGCTTACTGCAGAATGTTTTAAAAAGAGAATGGAAAAAGGTCTGTCTTTCCTTGAATTTAACTATATGCTTATGCAGTCATATGACTTTTTGCATTTGTTCCAAACATATGGGGTGGCTTTGCAATGTGGTGGCGACGACCAATGGAGTAATATTCTTGCAGGTGCTGACCTTATTAGGCGTAAGGAGCAAAAGCCTGCATTTGCAATGACTTTCCAACTGCTTACAACATCCGAAGGCATTAAAATGGGAAAAACTCAAAAAGGTGCGTTGTGGCTTGATAGAGAAAAAACTTCTCCATATGAGTTTTATCAATACTGGAGAAATATTAACGACGCTGATGTAGAAAAATGCTTGAAATTGTTGACTTTTGTAGAACTTGAGGAAATCGATGAGCTTTGTAAGTATCAAGACGAAAGAATTAACAAGGCTAAGGAAAGATTGGCATTTGAGGTTACAAAAATTGTTCATTCAGAGCAAGATGCTATTGAGGCTCAAAATGCAAGCCGTGCTGCTTTTGTAACAGGTGACAGCGAAAATATGCCACAAACTGAAATTGAAAAAGGCATTAATCAAGTGGTTGATATTATGGTTGCCATCAATATTGCCAAATCAAAAGGCGAGGCAAAAAGGCTTATTGAAGGTGGTGGAATTAGAATTGGTGACAACAAAGTAACTGACATTGCAGCAAGTGTATCTGACGAGGAACTTGCAAACGGAATTGTTTTGCACAAAGGCAAAAAAGTTCATATAAAAATTAGTGTAAAATGAAAAGTTACAAGCAAGTAGTTTCCCCCATTGAGTGTGAAATTGTAATTAAAAAATCAAGATTTATCACAAATCTTATTCCTATTGAAAATGCAGAAAATGCTGATGCAGAGCTTAAAAAAATCTGCAAAAAGTATTCAGATGCAACGCATAATTGTTATGCATATATTTCCAACATTATTGCAACAGAGCAAAGGTTCAGCGATGACGGAGAGCCACAAGGTACAGCTGGTATTCCTATGCTTGAAGTGCTGAAAAAGCGAGAAATATATATGACACTTGTCGTTGTGACTAGGTATTTTGGTGGCGTAAAGCTTGGTGCAAGTGGATTGGTCAGTGCTTATACGGAAGGGGTCGTTTCGGCTTTGCAAAGTGCAGATATAAGGACATTTGTGTTCAGTGAGGTGCAAAGGGCAGAAATTTCATACTCAATAGCACCAAAAATTTTTGGGATTATTGAAGAATGTGGTGGCAGAATTTTAAATATTGTTTACGACCAAAATGTTTGCATTGAATATGCTGTGCCAGAGGATAATAGCCACAATCTTAGGGATAAAATGATTGATATGACAGCGGGGAAAATTAGCTTTGAATTTATAAAAAAAGATTATGTCGACTATGTTTGACAAACGGAGGGTATATATGAAAATTACATTGACTAGCAAACCAAAGGCTAAACCCGATTTTTCAAAATTGGGTTTTGGAAAGTATTTTACTGACCATATGTTGTTGATGGAATATCACGATGGTGCGTGGGGCGAGCCACAAATTATTCCTTATGACGATTTTAAAATGAACCCTGCAACAAATATTCTTCACTATGGACAAGGTATTTTTGAAGGTGTTAAGGCTTACAAAAATGAAGAAGGTAAAATTACTACTTTCAGAATTGACGAAAATATTAAAAGAATGAACAGAAGTGCAGAAAGACTTTGTATGCCAACTTTGGATGCAGATGTTGTTTTGCCTGCAATTTTTGAGCTTATCAAAATTGAAAAAGACTGGATTCCAACTGCATCTGGCACTTCACTTTACATTAGACCAACTATGATTGCTGATGACCCAATGCTTGGTGTTCACGCTGCACACAACTACAAATTTTTTGTAATTTTGTCTCCAGTTGGCTCATATTATGCAAATGGTATGCAACCAACCAAAATTATGGTTGAGGAACATTATGTTCGTGCTCCTTTGGGTGGTACAGGAGAGTCAAAATGTATGGGTAATTATGCTGCAAGTTTGCTTGCGAGCGAAATTGCCAACAAAAAAGGCTATGACCAAGTTTTGTGGCTTGATGCTATTGAGCATAAATATGCAGAGGAAGTAGGTGCAATGAATATGTTTTTTGTTATTGACGGAGAGGTTATCACTCCTGCTTTGGTTGGAAGTATTCTTCCTGGTATCACAAGAAAATCTGCAATTGAATTGCTAAAGAGCGAAGGTTATAAGGTTACTGAAAGACGCATTTCTTTGGACGAAGTTGCAAAAGCTTATGACGAGGGCAGATTGAATGAGGCTTTTGGTACAGGCACAGCAGCTGTTGTTTCTCCTGTTGGTATTATTCACTACAACGGCAGAGATATGATAATCAACAATCAAGAAATGGGTGCTATCACAGGCGATTTGTATGAAAAGCTTACAGGTATTCAATACGGCAAAAGAGAAGATAAGTTTGGTTGGATAACAAAAATAAACTAAACAACTAAAATATCTTTTTATTGCAAATAAGTGCAAGTGAGGAATTTAATATACAATTTTTGCAAACGACATTGATTGTTCTTGTTTTTGCAAATATTAAGTTATAATTGTATTAAATAAAAAAGTGTTGCAGCTAATGAAGTGAACTATTTTGGTTCACTTCAAGCCAATGCAACACTTTTTTGCTTTTAGAGGATAAGCTTGTAACAAATTAAAATAAACGAAAACTAGACACTACCAAAAAGTAGTGCCTTGTTAGCAATGTAAAATTTAAAATTAAAAATTACTTTATAAAATAAATAATTAAGCTTTTGCTTTATCTAAAGCCTTGCTAAGTCTGCTGATTTTTCTGCTTGCATTGTTTTGAGTGTAAATGCCATCGCTTTTTGCACGATTAATCAATGAAACAGTCTCTTTCAATAGCTCTTCTGCTTTTGCGATATCGCCTGCTTCAAGAGTAGCATTATACTCTTTAACAGCAGTTCTAACTCTTGAACGCTTAGCTCTGTTTGCTTCGTTAGCTTTATTATTTGTGATTACTCTTTTCTTTTGAGATTTAATATTAGGCACAACAGTATCTCCTTTATATCTTTATTTCCTCATAATTTTAGCATATTTAAAAAGTTTTGGCAATCATTTTAACCTATATTTCAAATAAAATTCATTTTTTTTGTCAATAATGTTGTAAGAAGAGGAGTTTTGTTGTGATAAATAGTGATTTAGCTGTTGAATTTGCTGTGGATTATGCAGAAAGTTACCCACAAGGACAAGAAAATATCATAAAAAGAGTGGATATTTCAGAAAAAGGAATATTCGCTGATAGGTGTGGGGTATATTACGACATAGATTGCTCAAGTGAAGATGTGAAAATTGAGCAAGCTGTGGCGACTTGTTTGCGTGCATATAACTATAAATTTGATAAGATTTTGTTTGTAGGGCTTGGCAATGCAAAATATATTTCTGATGCGTTGGGAGAAATGGTGCTTGACAATCTTCCTGTTGCCAATGAAAAAATGGCAAAATTTAAACCTCAAGTTGGCAGAATAACTGGTATTGAATCACATGATATCATTATTTCGGCAAAAAAACTTGTAAAGCCTACTTTGCTGATTGCTGTTGATTCGCTTGCAACAAATGACATTGCAAGGGTGGGCAATAGCATACAAATTACCAATGTTGGGCTTACCCCCGGCAGTGGAGTTGGCAATGCACGCAAAGTTATGACAGAAAAAAGTCTTGGAGTGCCTGTTCTTGCAATAGGTGTCCCGTTGGTTGCAAGTGTGAGCAGTGGGGATAAAAAAAGGCTAGTAATACCTATTGATACTGAGGACATTGTGGAAAAATTATCAAAAACAATAGCAAATGGCATAAGACAAATTTTGGAGTAATAAGATATATAATAGTAAAGCAAATTTTATTATTTTTGTGAGCTTTTTTGCCATATTTATAGCAATTTTGCTTGCAAAAATATATATTAATTTAGAAAATTAATCATTTGTTGCAACTTGTAATTAAATATGCGATTAATGCAATTGGAAAATATTATCTTATAAATTTGTTAATTTAAATAGGTGTTTATGTTAAGAATTGGTTTGATAGATAGTGGTATGGGTGGGCTTAGTGTGTTAAAAGGTTTGATTGATGGTGGTGTATGTGCAGAATATTACTACTTATATGACAACAAATATCATCCATATGGCATGAAAAGTCAAAATGAGTTGGTTGCCATTGGTTTTAGCAATATGCAAAAAATGATTGCTTTTGGGGTGGATATTGTTATCATTGCTTGCAATACATTGACAAGCAGAGGAATCAACAAATTGCGTGCGATGTTTGATATTCCTATTATTGGAGTGGAACCACCAATCAAGCCCGCAACTATATCAGCCGAAAATATACTTTTGCTTGCAACTCCTGCCACAATAAAATCAGATAGAGTTGTGGAAATGATACATAATTATACAACCAAAAATTTTTATTTTCCCGATATGTCGGCACTTGCAAAGCTGATAGAATTGAATTATGATAAAAGAGAAGTACTTTTTCAATTTTTAAATGAAAATTTGAAAAAATATAAAAGCATTGAGGCAATTGTGATTGGTTGCACGCATTATAATTTTGTCATTCCAGAATTGCAAAAAATATTTCCTAATGCACATATTTTTAGCAATATTGAAGGAGTGGTAAAGCGCACAAAATATATAATCAACAAAAATAATTTTAGCACGGCAAATTATGTGATAACAAAACTTTTTACCACAGCAGACGAACTTGAAATTGAAAAAAAATATTTTTTGTGTAAGTACTTAGACTTAGGCGTAGAATTTGAAAAATAGTAGTATTGATATGATAACACAAGCAAGGTTTGAGATGTTTCCTTATCCCCCATAAAAAAGCTATTTTATGGGGGCCCCGTATTCGCTCAACATGACATGAGCAGTATTGCTTGAAATGACGCTGATATTATTTCTCGTGGTAACATTGCTTTTGTCATCCTGAGTTTTAGTGCTTGTCATCCCGAGCGTAGTCGAGGGATCTCCGACTATGCTTGTTGAGTAGGTAAAAATTGTATTGTTGTTTTAATTTGCTCAATGGACAATATTTGAGATTTCTCGACAAGCTCGAAATGACATAACCATGGTCATTTTAATAAAGCAAAAAGTGTCAAAGCATATGCCTTGACACTTTTTGTTTAAATTGTATTTTTTGTTTTTTTATTAAATTATTAATACATTCCGTCCATACCACCACCGGCAACAGCAGGAGCTGGCTCAGGGATATCTGTAACAAGCACTTCAGTTGTAAGAAGAGTTGTTGCAACACTCACGGCATTTTGAAGAGCAGATCTTGTAACTTTTGTTGGGTCAATGATACCTTCTTTAATCATATCGCAATATTGATTTGTCAAGGCGTTGTAACCATAAGTTGCGCCTTTTTTAGCGTTTTGAATTTTATTGATAATCACGCTGCCTTCAATGCCTGCGTTTGTAGCGATTTGCTTGATAGGTTCTTCAAGAGCTTTAAGCACGCTTTTTGCACCAGTAAGCTCGTCGCCAGTAAGGCTTGAGATAGCTTTTTTAACGCTGCTGATAGTGCTTAGCAATGCGATACCACCACCTGGAATGATGCCTTCCTCAACAGCAGCACGAGTTGCAGCCAAAGCATCTTCAATACGCAATTTTTTCTCTTTCATTTCAATTTCAGTTGCAGCACCAACATTGATAACAGCAACACCACCTGCAAGCTTTGCCAATCTTTCTTGAAGTTTTTCTTTGTCGTAGTCAGATGTTGTTTCAGCAATTTGAGCTTTAATGCTTGTCATTCTTGCTTTGATTTGTTCGCTGTCGCCAAAGCCACCAACAATTGTAGTGTTATCTTTGTCAACTTTGATTTGCTTAGCTCTGCCAAGTTCTGCAAGAGTAGCATCTTTCAATTCCATACCGATTTCGCTGCTGATAACAACGCCACCTGTAAGAATAGCAATATCTTCAAGCATAGCTTTTCTTCTGTCACCAAAGCCAGGAGCCTTAACAGCAACACAATTAAATACGCCTTTAAGTTTGTTTACAATGATTGTAGAAAGTGCCTCGCCTTCAATATCCTCTGCAATAATAAGTAATTTTAGGCCATTTTTAACAACTTGCTCAAGAAGTGGCAATAACTCTTGAATATTGCTGATTTTTTTGTCAGTAATCAAAATTACAGCATCATCAATGATTGCCTCCATTTTGTCAGTGTTTGTAACCATATAAGGAGATGCATAACCTCTGTCAAATTGCATACCTTCCACAACAGAAAGATTAGTTTGCATTGTTTTTGACTCGTCCACGGTAATAACACCGTCTTTGCCAACTTTTTCCATTGCATCGCTGATTAGAGTGCCGATTGACTCATCTCCAGCTGAAACACTTGCAACTTGCGCAATAGCATTTTTGCTTTCGATTGGTTTTGAAATTTCTTTCAAACAATCAACAACTTTTTCGCAAGCAAACTTGATACCTTTGTTTAAAATAACAGGATTTGCGCCAGCAGCAACATTTTTCATTCCTTCACGGATAATTGCTTGAGCAAGCACGCAAGCAGTAGTAGTTCCGTCACCAGCAACATCGTTTGTTTTAACGCTTACTTCTTTTATAAGTTGTGCGCCCATATTTTCAAATGCATCTTCAAGTTCAATTTCTTTTGCAATGCTAACACCATCGTTTGTGATAAGAGGAGCGCCATATTTTTTGTCCAAAACAACATTTCTGCCTTTTGGTCCAAGAGTGATTTTTACTGCGTTTGCAAGAGTGTTAACTCCTGTTTCCAAAGCTTTTCTTGCGTCTTCGCCATATTTGAATTTTTTAGCCATTTTGATATCCTCCCAAAACTTATTGTTCTACAATAGCAAGCACATCAGCTTGTCTTAAAATGGTAACTTCTTTATTTTCCAATTTAAAATCAGAACCTGCATATTTGTTGTATAAAACAACATCTCCAACTTTAATTTGCATTACAATTTCTTTGCCGTCAATAATTCCACCTGGGCCAACAGCGATAACTCTTGCCATTTGTGGTTTTTCTTGTGCAGTACCAGGCAACACGATACCACTTTGAGTTTTGTCCATACTTTCCATTGCTTCAATGACAATTTTGTCAAATAATGGTTTTATAGTCATATATATACCTCCAAAAATTTTTTAAGTAAATTAGCAATCTACACGCTAGAGTGCTAACATTGTTTATTATAGCATAACATTATTGATTTGTTAAGCATAAAATGACAATTTTTCAAAGAAATTACAAAATTTTCCAGTTGTGTGTATTTTGTGTAAATTTTTTAGGATAATTGCCTAAATACCTAGCATAATTGTTAACATTTTTATGGCAAAATATAGGTTTATTTTTGTTTTACATTGCAAAAATCCATTAAAAATTGAAAATTTAATAAAGATATTACATATTTATATATTTGCTCACAACAAAATTAATAATAAACAAATATAAAACTATTGATATTTTTGCAGTTTTGGTGTAAAATGATAAAGTAAAATATTAAATAATTTGGGGGGACTCATGAATAAATGGGATAAACGAATGATGGATATGGCAAAGCTTGTTTCAACTTGGTCAAGCTGCTATAAGGTTAACAGAAAGGTTGGAGCCGTTATTGTAAAAGATAAAAGAATACTTACAACTGGTTACAATGGTGCTGGAAGTGGCATTTCAAGTTGTGTGGAAAGAGGTTTTTGTTTGAGAGAGCAAATGAATATTCCAAGTGGCACAAGACATGAGATTTGCTATGCCGTGCATGCAGAGCAAAATGCGATTATTCAAGCTGCAAAACTTGGTGTTAGCGTGCAAGGTGCAACTTTGTTTTGCACTCATCAACCATGTTCAATTTGTGCAAAAATGATTATCAATTCAGGTATTTCCAGAGTTGTTTTTGAGCAAGGCTATCCAGACGAGTTTAGCATTAAAATGTTTAATGAAGCTGGTGTTAAAGTTGAAAAATTTGAGGAAGAATAAGCTTTTTTTATTTTTCAAGCTATTTAGCAATATTATTTATTGTTAATTTTTATTTTATTATATTTAGCAAGATAATTTATCTGCATTTATCAAGCTATATTTGATTTTATTTGTTATTTTGCTGTTGTACTATTTTAATGGTAAATTGCATTCAAATAATCAAAAAATTTTACAAAAAAAACAATGCGAATGACATTTTGCTTGTCCAAAAATTTCAACTGGTTGTCCTAAAACTTGCTTTGCTAGTATATAATGAAAATTGACCTCATAATCTTTAATAAAGTAAATTAGTTGCTTTTTTAAGGAGTATTATGGCGGATTTTGAATTGACTAAAACTAATTATGAAGATTTTTATTTGAGTAATTTTTTTGGTAAAAGAAATTCCAAAGATAATGTTGAAGTGGAAGTAATTGGTGTGGAGGACAACTCTTTTCAGCAAAATGAAGAAGTTGTTACCGATAATTTTGGAGTTTATGGCGAAATATCTAAGCAAACAGAGGTTGCATCCACAAAAGATTGTCAAAATTCTTATCTGGTAGATAGTAGCACTCAATATGAAAATAATCGTGGGCTTGCAGTGGTTAAAACAGATGTTGTAAGACATAAAAATTTGTCCTGCGATAGGTGTGAACCACTTACATTGCAATTGGCTTTGAAAGGTCTTGAAAAAAATAAGCATATCAAAAAAGCTGCTTTGCAAAAAGAAAAGGCAAAACAGGAGTCTTGTGGCAAATGCGTAAGCAAAAAAAATAAGCCAAAACGCACAAAAAAAAGAAAATTTTTCATTGTTTTGCTTGTAATAGTTTTTGCTTTTGTTTCTTGCTTTTTGCTTGCAGATGTGTTGTCTGATGGCTATTTGATTGAAAGTGTTGTGAACAAAATTTTCAATGGCGATTTGATTGCAAACTATTATGGTGTTGAAATTGCAACTTTTAACGATGTGGATTCTGCACGCATTACATCTGAGGAAATCAGAGCAAGTGGTGGCAGTGGTTATGTTGTTCACGACGATTTATACCGAGTGATTGCAGAGGTTTATAAAAGCGAAAAAGATGCAGAAAGTGTTTCAACAAACTTAAATCTTGCAGGATATGTGACAAATATATACCTTTTTAAAATTGAGGAAATAAATTATCATTTGTTTCCAACATCGGTTAGGAATGCGACAAAAAGCGTGCTTAAATATCAAGATATAATGTATGAGCAACTTTATGATACGGCTGTGAGTCTTGAAAAGCAGGAGATTGATTATACTTCAGCAAGAGAAGTTATTGCAATGCTGAAAAGTCAAATAAGTAATATGCTGGTGGATTACGAATCAAGCGCCAACAATCAAATTGATAACAAATATGTACAAAAAGTGAGAACGCAAATTTCTTCGATGATTGGAGCTCTTGACAATTTAACAGCAGAAGGCATCAAAAATGACAGATTGTTAAGCGATATAAGATATATTAACACAATGATTATAAATACACACAGAGCAATGATAAACACAATAAATTCTGATGTGTAGTAATATAAGGAGTAAAAAATGGATAAAATTAAAGTGGGTATTTTAGGGTACGGCAATTTAGGCAGAGGCGTTGAACTTGCAGTTAGCAAGGCAGAAGATATGGAACTTGTTGCAGTTTTTACAAGGCGTGACAATGTTGTTACAAATATGGGCATAAAGTGCATAAATGTAAATAAAATTGAGGAATATAAGGACAGAATTGATGTTTTGATTATGTGTGGTGGTTCTGCAACTGATTTACCTGTTCAAGGCGTTCAAATGATTAAAAACTTCAATACAGTTGATTCTTTTGATACTCACGCAAAAATTCCTGAGTATTTTGCAAATATGGATAAGGTTGCAAAGCAAAATGGCAAACTTGGCATAATTTCTGTTGGTTGGGATCCGGGACTTTTCTCAATGGCAAGAATGTTGTTTGGTGCTGTTCTTCCTGATGGCAATGATTATACATTTTGGGGCAAAGGCGTTTCGCAAGGTCATAGTGATGCAATAAGAAGAGTAAATGGCGTAAAAGCAGGCATTCAATATACAATTCCAAAGGATGAGGCACTTAAAAAAGTAAGAAATGCTGAAAATCCTGTGCTTTCAGCGCGTGAGAAACATTTGAGAGAGTGTTTTGTTGTGCTTGAAGATGGGGCAGACAAGGCAAAAGTTGAAAGTGAAATTAAAAATATGCCAAATTATTTTGCAGATTACGATACTATTGTGCATTTTGTATCCGAGCAAGAGTTGAAGCAAAATCACAATAAAATGCCTCACGGAGGTTTTGTAATCAGGTCTGGAAATACAACTGACGAGCATAAACATGTGCTTGAGTTGTCAATCAAATTGGATAGCAATCCAGAGTTTACTTCCAGTGTGCTAACTGCCTATGCAAGAGCAATTGCAAAGCTTGCAAAAGAGGGCAAAACAGGTGCAGTAACAGTTTTTGACATTCCACTTTCTTATTTATCATCAAAATCTCCTGAAGATTTAAGGAAAAATTTGTTGTAATGAGTGCAAATAAAAAAGTTGTTTCATCAAAAGTTAAAAATAATATAAAAAATGATAATATTTGCTTTAACAATGCAAAATTAACTGACAATACTAATGTAAACAATGACATGGCCAGCAAAAATGCCACAGAAATTGAAGATAATAAAGATATCGGCAAGCAAAACTTTTTGCTTGTGAGGCACCTTTCAAAAACATATATCGGTGGATATAGTGGAATTAATGAAATTTCTTTTGAAATGAATGTAGGCGAAAAAATGGTCATAGTAGGTGATTACAGCAGTGGCAAAACAACCATTTTAAGTGTGTTGGCAGGGTTGGAGAGCATATCAAGTGGCGAAATGTATCTTAATGGCAAATTTCTAAACAATGCAAAAATCAAGGACAGAAACATTGGTTATTTGGATAAAAAATTGCAACTTGATGGCACAAAAAAAGTAAAAGATATCATTTGTTATCCTTTAAAACTGCGAAAAATTGACAATAATACCATTGCTGAAAAACTTGCATATATTGCAAATGCGTTTGAAATTTCTGGTATGCTAAGTAAAAAAGTAATCAAACTTACAACATATCAAAAAACAATAATTGCACTTGCAAGACTGCTTATTTGTGACAGAGATTTGTATCTTATTGATGATATTTTTGATAACTTAACAAGTGCAGAAATTGAAAAAATTGCAAAAATACTAAGTAAAGTTATAGTAAGCAAAACAATAATTTTTGCAGCATCATCATATGAAACTGCTCAAAAATTGCAGACAGATAAGCTTTTGATGTTGGCTTATAGTACAATGGTATATTGTGGAAATATCCACAATAAAGAGAATTTTGAAAAAACTATTGCAGGCTACAAATTGTTTAAAAACAAAAAAATATGTTGTATTCCAGCGTTTATAAATGGTGACAAATTGATCATTGATGGCAAGCAATATGATTATGGCAAACAGCTTGTAAGTGGGGTATTTAACAAAGGTGTATTGCTTTTTGATATGGACAATATATCCTTTGATAGTAGCAAAAATGTGGCTGTTTGTGCAGAAATTTACTATATAAACAAAGATAAAGTTGCTTATTTGGATATAAATTCTTATGTTGCAACAATTTATTTGGATGGCAATTTTAAGATTGGCGACAAAATCAATTTCAGTTTTAATCAAGAGGATGGGATTCTTTACGATTTTGAATCAGAAAGAAAAATATCCACATAAAGAGGTAGTATGAATAATTACAATAATCCACAGAATGAAGATAAAAATAAGTTTTCATTTTTTCAAAGAAATCAATCGTCAGTAAAAATCGTCGCAGTTATTGCACTGGCTGTTTTGACATTATTGATAATTATTGGAGCGTGTGTTGGTTGTTATTACGCAGGCAGAAAAGCTCAATATTTGGAAAACATAAATGCAGAACTTCCAATTGCAAACGAAGTTTACACCTTGATAAAAAAGTATTACTACAAGGATATAACAAAAGAGCAGTTTGAAGAGTGGGCATCAATTGGTCTTGCAAACACAATGGATCAATTTAGTGGATTGTCTTATTCAAGCACACTTCCATCAATGCAGTTTGGTTTTTCTTTCAAAAGTGATTCCTACAACAACCACATCATTTCAGAGGTTAGCGAAGGCAGTCCAGCAAAACAAGTAGGGTTGCAGCGAGGTGACATTTTGCTTTCAGTTGATGACAAATCTGTTGTTGGACTAAACAAAGATGTTATGAACACGGCTGATTTCTTTGGAAAAGGTGCTGTGCAATCTGTAAAAATCAAAGTTAGAAAGTCTGACGGCTCTGAAAAAGATTATTATTTAAAGAAAAGCTTTTTCAATTCAAAAGAGGCAAGTTACATTGATTTTGGCGATGGGGTTGGATACATTAAATTAAATTCTTTCACTGGCACTGCAGCAGAAGATTTTGTCTCTTGTGCAGATGCATTCAAAAAGAATGGAAACAGCAAATTGATTTTGGATTTGCGTGACAATGGTGGTGGTTCAACAAATATTTTGTCTGTGATTGCAAGCTACCTTATTCATTATGGCGATAAGGATGAGTCAAATGGCTTGGAAATTATAAGACTTAAGTCAGAAAAAACGCAAGAAACAATTTCGTACACTGCTGAAGGCGATAATTGGCTTGGAAAAGGTATGAATGGCAATTTCAAGCTTGCTGTTTTGGTAAATGAAAATTCAGCAAGCGCAAGTGAGGCATTGCTTGGTGCAATCAAATATTATTGTGGCAATGATGTAAACAAATATAAGGACGAATTGCTTGTTATTGGTTCTCCAACTTACGGAAAGGGCATTGCACAACAAACTTTTGAGCTAACCACAACCAAAGACTATGTGCTTAGTATGACAGTTGGATACTTTTATGTGCCTATTATTGAAAATGGCAAACAAGAGTGGAAAACTTTCCATGGTGTTTCAATGAGCACAACAGAAGGCTATGCTATTGAAAAGTTTTCAAGTTTTATTGATTTCAAGCAAGAAAGCGAAGGAAAGGCAACTTATTTGAATTATTACAACAACAATATTAAATCCGAAAAGGCTGTTGAAATGGCATTGAATGCTTTGAAATAACCAATAATATATAGTACTAGTTTAAGTATCACATAATCACATTTTGCATTAAGTTGTACTATTTAAAATTTGAAAGCTTGTGTAAAATGCTATTTTGAAAAATAATTTGAGTTGCAATGGTGTTGCAAGCTAGCAATGCCGTTGCAAAAATATATTTAAGCTGTTTTTGAGTCAGTAAATTTTGTAAATGATGTAACAATTATTCTTTTTTTGGCATATAATTGTTATGTGCAGCTGAGTTAATCGTACTGCAAAATGGCTTTTTTATAAAAAAATTATATAAAATAAAAAATTTTTTAAAAATTTGTAAAAATCTCTTGCTTTTTTTTAAATGATTTGTTATAATACAAAAGCTGTGGAAGCTTAGCTCAGTTGGGAGAGCATCTGCCTTACAAGCAGAGGGTCATAGGTTCGAGCCCTATAGTTTCCACCATTTGCGGGAGTGGCTCAGTGGTAGAGCGTCGCCTTGCCAAGGCGAATGTCGCGAGTTCGAATCTCGTCTCCCGCTCCATTTTTTATTATGGCACCATAGCCAAGTGGTAAGGCAGAGGTCTGCAAAACCTTCATCCCCAGTTCAAATCTGGGTGGTGCCTCCAATAAAATGCCGAAGTGGCGGAATAGGCAGACGCAAGGGACTTAAAATCATGAAATTCCGTAAAAATATCCATTTTAGCTACATTTTAGCCTTGAATTTATGTTTTTTTGACATATTTCAAGGCTTTTTTGTGTCTAAAATTTGGGTATTTAATGGGTAAAACGAGTTATAAAATCCTCAATTTTATCAAGTACTGACTGATATTTTGTTATCATAAGATTAAGTTTTTCATTTTCTGATAAACTACCATTAAAGAATATCCCCATATCTAATTGCTCCGGATGAGTATATCGTGTTAATGTCATATTTGTTGTAGTATGACCTAGATACAACGATACCGTTTTTGCATCTAATTTTTCCACACACATTTTGATCGTGCCAAAGGTATGTCTTAATTCGTGTGGGTGATGTTCATTATCTTTTACTTGTTGCATTAATCGGGTAATCATATCTGGCTTTATTGGAAAATATAATCCGTTTTTGTCTGGAGTTATTGATTGTAGTAACTTTTTGACTAAAGGGAACAATGGTATTGTTCGATTTGATCCACATGTTTTAGTTCCTCGTATATGTAGTGTATTATTGTAAAAATCCACATCACTTGTTTTTAAATCAAGTCCTTCACTGCGCCTTACACCTGTTAAATACATAAAAGCAAAATATAATTTATGATTAAGCATGATCATATTATCATTAAATAAATTATCAAAGAATATTGTTTGTTCTTGAAAACTTAATGCTTGACCGATTTTTTGCTTGTGTTTTATATGCTCAACATTTTCACACGGATTATTCTTAATGAATCCTAATCTTTTAGCATACTTGAAAATATTATTTATAAGCCCTCTAATCTTTTGCCGCTTGCGTGTCTGTGGTATTGAGAAGAGAAATGTTTCTATATTTGCTGTTGTATATTTATTGAGTGTCAAATTGAAATTTCCTTTACCTACAATAAAATTAAATTCATTTTGTATGCTTTTTATTGAATTGAGTGCAAGTGTTTGCTTTTTATATGGCAAATAATGTGTCTCAAAAAATTCTGACAATTTTGGATATTCTTTTTTGTTTTTATTAGATACTTTTCCTTTTTTATTTGTTACCTCCTTTAGTTTTTTTGTGAGTTTTTGCTCAATTTCTTCTTTAGTTCGGCCATAAATTGAGCCGAGTAGAGAAGAACGGTACTCAAAAAGACCATCATCTCTTTGTCGTACCGAACCTTTTATTTTAAGTTCAATAATCATTGCTTTAATCTCCTCTAATATAGTGTGAGATGATTCATTGAACCCATTGCTTTCAAGTTGCGTAAAATTTGGTGGTGCTTGTGAATGCATATGGGTGTAAGTTTCATGTGCATCACAATAACCATAAATTGAGTGGATTGAGTTAATAATTTTTTGTGCCCAATTTTCCATTGCAATAAAATGCGTTTCTATAAATTTGTCCATAGTATATTCATACCTCCAAAAGTGAAATAGGTATAAATTATACTAAAAATTGGTAAATTTTACTATCCGAATTATTATTTAGTAGTTAAATCGTAAGTTTTTTCTATAGTTTTATATCCATTGCAAGATAATTCAAGTTTAAATGATTTTGTTTTTGTTAATGTGTCTAGTGTAAATCTCGTATCTACTCCTAGTCTTAAACAAAATTTATTTGAAAAGTTTATAGTTGTTCCACCACCACATTGAATTGTTAAAGCATTATCTTTAATTTCAGCAAAAATAGTTTCAGTTTGTAAAATTTCTTCATTTTCATCATATAGTGTTAAAATAATTTTAGTGTGGTTGTTAATAAAATAATCAGTTGGAATATCTACATTATTTTTTGATTTGATTTTTAAGTTACCAGTAATATCGCCTAAAGAAGTGTTGTATAGCCAATTAGTATTCAATAGATTTTCATCAAACAAGGTTTCAAAGATACCACACTTAGAGCAGTATCCATCAGCTTCAAAACTATGAGTAAGTAGAGGAGTTTCATTTATAAGTTTAGTATCATTACAAACACTACATATTTCTTTGGTATTGCCATGGGTGAAACAAGTGGCGTTAGTTGTAATAGTTTCATAATTATGATTAGCTAAATCAAGTTCTTCAGTCTTAGCAGCAGAGCAATCATTACATTTGTAATCATTGTGTCCTTTAGCAACACAAGTTGAAGGTGTGCTACTAATTAACTTGTAATTATGTTCTTTCAAATCTAATGTGGTAGTTTTAGTTTCATGGCACATTGAACATTCTAAAACTTGTGTTCCGTGTTGCGAACAAGTTGATGGAGTTTTAGACTTTTCAATATAATCATGCTCTATAGGCAAAAGAGTTTTGGTTTCTGTATATTCACATTTAGAGCATTTTAGAACTTGCTGTCCATTGGTTTTACAAGTTGGTGCTGTATAGGAAAGTTGCTTTAAATCATGATTATCATCACAATTTTCTTCGTTCATAGGTTTTCCACCATCACAAGCACACAATGTCAATGTGAAAATAACAATTAAAATAACACATATTAATAACTTTAATGATTTTTTCATAAAAATACCTCTTAACTTAATTATACTATTATTCAATAATTTTTGCAACATTCAAGCCGACTTTAGTTGCAAGAGTTACTATATAAGTATAAATTTGAAGTTGATTCTCTTCATCAAATTCGTTGTACACTTTTGCAATATTTGAAAAATGCTTGTCTTTAAGTAAATTCATATAATCTTCCTTAAACTTATCTGAAACATCATATTTTGGTCTCTTGATAAGTTCAGTTGAAGTGTTTGCATTAGTAGACAAGTAATTTGGTTCATCAGTAAGACAAAGCAAATAGTCAGTTGAGACATTAAAGTATTTTGCTAGTTTTATAACAGCATCTGTTGATATTTTATTTTTGTTTCTTCTCCAATTACTTATAGTACCCTGTGTAAAACCAAGAGTTTTTTCTAAACTATAATCAGATACATTAGCATCAGTAATTAATTTTAGTATTCTTTCCATAATTGATTCTCCTTTTATTTTATAGTTGACATTTAGAGATTTCTCGTGTATAATGTAGTTAGATTATTTGTGAGGTGTTAATTTTGGTTAAATTTAAATTCCCAAATTTTGAGTTTTATGATTTCAAGAATTGCTTTTTAAAAAATGTAGAAACAATTCAAAAAGATTTTAATAAGATTAGTTCTTCTAATAGTAATTGTGCACAAATATATTGTCAATTAGTAGAAGGGTTATGGGATGAAAACATACTTGGAGAATTTAAAAATGAAATGTATGCAGTAGTTCTTCAGATGTATATTTTAGTTAATTCAAATCCATATTATATACATAAATATTGTTCTTGTAATAATCCATATAGTGAACACAATATATCCGAAATTGAATTTATTGAGAGATGTATTTCTAGTATATATTCTGAACGATATTTAAAAAATTTTTCAAATTTTACAGACTTGTTTCAATCTTATTCAAATAAATTGGTATAAATAAACTACTAGGATTATTTATTCCTTTGACCAATACCATTTACATTATCCCAAAATAAAAAATTGTCATTTACATATTGATTTTTGTCAGTAGTAGGTAGGAAATAGGCTTGAACCATAAATTTAGGTACATTTTTTCGAATCCAAACTACATCATTATCAAATGTAATAGTTGCAATTTTTGTATTTTCATCATATTCAAAATTAATAACTTTAACCATAGATTTAGTCTCCTTTTATTTAATCAACTTTAGTTTTTATTTATATTTTATTTGTGAGGTAGTAGGGTATGCTATTGAATGTTTTTTTTGGATTCGTAATTGCATTTCTTGTTTCTGGTATATGTGGTGGAATAATTGTTCCTCTATATGCGTTTAACAATGCGAATTTGTCTGATAGAGCAGATACAATTTTACGATTCTTGTCTTTTTTCTTTTTAATAACAACTACTATCTTACTTTTTGTTTTGGTTGGCTTTGCTATCTTTGTGGCAATAAATGGGGGGTTATAGGATAAGTTAGTGTCCTTTTCCCAATGGTAATTTTTAATTCAATTTGATTTGGAAAAGAAAAGCTTGATAAAACATAGCAAGCACCTGCAAGTGTTATGGGTTGATAAGGCTCAACCTTTATCGGAAAAATTTGCAAAAACACTCTTTCATAAGCTTCTTGACGTTTATATATTTCAATTCGTTTTTTATTACATTGTATATAAATATCTCTTATGTAAAATGTTCTGTTTGATTTGTTATAAAAAAAGATATCAATGTCGGCGATATACTTCCCATGTCCTTTCACAAAATGTGGAGGAATTAAATTAATGTTTGGATTAATTGTATTTTTG
This sequence comes from uncultured Christensenella sp., assembly GCA_910584975.1. Classification (GTDB taxonomy): domain Bacteria; phylum Bacillota; class Clostridia; order Christensenellales; family UBA3700; genus MGBC100798. Next base: position 1,824 of record CAJUEA010000015.1, on the reverse strand, counting down.
CGAGTAAGATTGCAAATCCACGATACAATAGAGAATAATAGAGTTATAAAAGTAACTATTGATATGCTGCTTGCAATAATTGACATAATATCTACGGCATTCATGAGTTTCTCCTTTTAATTCCATCTTTTGACTGGAATTATTTTTTTTGCAAAAACTTAGAGAAATCTCTAGCAAATGGTTGACATTTAGAGATTTCTCGTGTATAATGTAACCATAGTTAACAAAAGGAAGTTGTATTAACTAAATGTGTACATTGAAAACTTGATACTTAGTTGTGTCTTTGCACGGCTTACATTGCATAACCGAGCGAGGTGCAACCAACGAGCTTTCTCCCCAAAAAGAATGCAAACGGTCGCCAAAATTTTTGCGTCATCCCGCACAGAAACTCATGTGTTATTCCTGTTTCTTCATTGTTTGGGCAATGAAAAATGCGGTGTAGTGTAACTTTGGTAGTTAGGTTCTACCTTAATGCCTAAAGTATTATATTCTTTTAGGCATTTGCCCGTAGCTTACACTGCGTAGCCGATTTGCTTTTATTTTGTGTTATTTTACAAATCGACACCGAGACACACGGGCAAAAACAAAATGCTTTTCAAGATAAGCACCTCCTTTTCGCCTAATTAGGCAATGTAAACCGTGTAAAAGTTGTAAAAAGTATCAAGTTTTCAATGTGCATATTTAAATGTTGTACTTAGTAAGTGCAAAACGATATTACTTAATGAGGTAAGAGTATGGATAAAACAAGACCAAGCTTATCAGTTTTATTAGCTATCAAAGGTTTAGTGCCTTTAGAAGCTGATTGCACGGATAAACTAATTGTAACAAGCAGTAAAGGTGTGATTATACACCGTTATTATCAAGGTAATTCTGACTTTGTTCGTAAGATAGTGCTTCCACCCGATTCGGTTAATCCGTGGGAATACGAAGAAGTAAAAACCGAAAAAGTATTTAGTAAAGAACGGGGAAAGTTTATCGAGAAAACCATTGATTGACTAATCTTCATCTTTCGGAACGCTTTCAATAGCAAGTACCGTAATGGAACAAGTAACACCGTTCGGCTCATCATCGCACGGAATACTCAACATACACTTATCGGTGCAGTAAATTTCCGTTTCAATTGTAGAGCGAAAAGGACATATTTTTCTCTCGGTTTGGTTAAATTTTTCAATCATAATATTTCTCCTTTGTGATTTATTTCATTTGATTTATTATCGCAATAACGGCAGAAACTTGCTCTTCCGATAAAGTATAAACTTTGTCAAGTAATTGTTGACGATTTTCGGTTAAGTTGGGCATTTGTCGGCAAAGAAGATAATCAAGGGACACACCGAAATAATCAGCAAGACGAATAAGTGTAGCATAGTTTGCTTGGCGTTCACCGCTTTCATAATTGCGATATGATTGCTGTGTAAGTCCTGTGTGTTTTGCAATATACTCTTGGGTTTTATCGCCACGAAGTCCTAATAAATTTATTTTAGCAAGTTGTTTCTCTTCTTTCTTGTCCATTTTTATCACCTCAATGATATTATATCCCATTTTGGGATAAAAAGCAAGAGGGTTTTGCAATATATTTACAACAAAATGGGACAGAATGCTTGACATATATTCCAAAACATAGTAAAATATACTCAAATAACAACAAAACGGGATTTTTAAGCACCAAAATAAAATACATAAATACAACAAATTGTGTTAAAAGCAACACAGAAAGAGGTAGTCAATGAACGGATTAAAAGTAAAAAGAGAACAAAAAGGATTGTCGCTTTCACAAATGGCAAGGGAGTTAGGTTTGGCGTTCCAAACATATTGCAACTACGAGTA
>CAJUEA010000014.1 GCA_910584975.1 uncultured Christensenella sp. | reverse complement strand
AAGATATCCTTGCTTTGCGAGGAGATAGAAATCCTAATGTGACAAGCAAAGGCGATTTTGAACACGCAAGCGACTTGATTTATTATATATAATCAAAAATGGGCGATAAATTTAACATACTAGCTGCATGCTATCCAGCAGGGCATAGTGAGAGCGTGTCACAAAAAGCTGACATAATCAATCTTAAAAAGAAAATTGATGCAGGTGCAAATGAGCTTATCACTCAAATGTTTTTTGACAATGAAGAGTTTTATCGTTTTCGTGATTTGGTTGAGGTTGCGGGCATTGATGTGCCAATTGAGGCAGGAATAATGCCAATAACCAATACAAGACAGATTGAAAAAATTATTTCGCTATCAGGTGCAAGCATGCCAGCAAGACTTACTCGCTTGATTTCAAAATACGGAATGAATGACAATGCTATGTTTGATGCGGGGATAAGCTTTGCAATCTCTCAAATTGTTGAGTTGTTGTCAAGTGATATATGTGGAATACATTTGTACACAATGAATAATCCACAAGTTGCATTGAAAATCAGCAATGCAATTAAGGGGTTGCTTGAATTTTAATTTACACATTTGGAGTGATGGATGAATATTGATAAAAATTTGGTGAAAAAATATTTGAATTACAAGGACGAAAATTGCGATTTTGACATTGTGATTGAGGATGTTTTTGCTGAAATGAAAAGTATTGCAACTCCTAAAAAAAATTGTATTTTAAGTGATGTTTCTTTTGAAAACGGTTTTTACAAATTGGATAATTTGGGCATAGTTTTGAAAAGCAATGATATAAACAAGCTTTTTTGTGAATGTGATAAAATTGCTACGCTTGTGGTTACTTTGGGGCTTGAAATTGACAAAAAAATTGCCTATTATGCAAAAGTTGACCTTGCAAAATCACTCATTATGGATGCTGCCTCAAATGTTTGGGTTGAGGCTGTTATGGATGAGCTTGAAGCGCAAGTTTGCAAGCAAATGGATGGCAAGTTTAAAACAATGAGGTTCAGTCCCGGATATGGTGATTTGGATATTAGTGTGCAAAAAAGCGTGATTGAGCGAACAGGTTCAAACAAATTTTTGGGGATAAATGTAAATTCAAATTATCTTATGACACCATTAAAATCTATCACTGCGTTTTTGGGATTTTCAGATAAAAAACAGGTGTTTGCAGATATTTGTTTGACTTGTCCTCAAAAAGGAAAATGCCAAACAAAATGTAGCAGAGCAAGTCATTGATTTGCGAATTTAATTTATCAAATGTTTGTTTAATGTGATGTTTATTGATTTTGTTTTTATGTGCATAAAAGTTAAGCTTTTAATTAGAGGATATTATGGAAAATTTATTTGGTAAAAAAATTGTGATTTTGGATGGAGCAATGGGAACAATGCTTCAAAATTCTGGACTTAAAATTGGAGAAAAACCAGAAATGCTAAATTTGACAAATCCTCAAATAGTTTACAATATCCACAAAGCTTATCTTGAGAGTGGGGCAGATATTATTTACACCAACACTTTTGGTGCAAATAGAATTAAAATGAAAGATTATCCTTATCAAGAGGCAATTGAAAAGGGAATTGAAATTGCAAGGTGGGCAGTCAATGATTTTGGCTATGGCAAAATAGCTTTGGATATGGGCAGTATTGGGGAGCTTTTGGAGCCAATAGGCAGTTTGTCTTTTGATGAGGCTTACGAAATTTATAAAGAAATTGTGCTTATTGCAAAGGATCAAGTTGACCTTTTTGTAATAGAGACTATGAGTGATTTGTATGAGCTTAAAGCTGCTGTGCTTGCAGTAAAAGAAAACTGCACTTTACCTGTTATTACAACAATGAGCTTTGACCAAAGTTTGCGTACATTTGCAGGTTGCCCAATTGAGGCAATGATTGCAACAATGGAAGGATTGGGAGTTAATGCGCTTGGAGTGAATTGTTCGTTGGGACCTAAGCAGTTGGATGAAATTGTAAATGTTTTGACAAAAAAATGTAGTCTGCCAATAATTTTGAAACCAAATGCAGGCTTGCCTTTCATTCGTAATGGCGTGACAGAATATGATGTTTCGGCTGAAGAATTTGCAGAGGTAATGGCAGGTTATGTTCAGCGTGGCGTGAGCATAGTTGGTGGTTGCTGTGGCACAACTGATAAATATATTGAAAAACTTGCTCAAAAAGTTAAAAATATGAATGTTGCAGAACGCAATGTTCCAGCAGTTTCTTGCCTTGCAAGTGGAACAAGATATTTGGAAATTGACAGCCCAAAAATTATTGGAGAGAGAATCAATCCAACTGGCAAAAAGCTTATGCGTGAGGCAATTGCAAATAAGGATATCGGTTATTTTGAAAATCAAGCAGTTGAACAATTTCAAGCAGGTGCTGATATACTTGATATCAATATGGGTGTGCCAAACATTGATGAGGCACAAATGATGAAAATTGCAGTCAAGGCAGTGCAAGGAGTGGTTGACTTGCCTGTGCAGATTGACAGCAGTGATGCACTTGCTGTGGAAATGGGAGCAAGATATGCAAACGGAAAAGTTATCATAAATTCCGTAAATGGCGATGATGAGGTGCTTGAGAAGATTTTGCCTATCGCAAAAAAATATGGTGCAATGGTTTTGGGACTTACAATTGACAAAGATGGTGTGCCAAAAACTGTGGAAAAAAGATTGCAAATTGCTGAAAAAATTGTGAATTTTGCGTCAAAAATCGGTATTAAAAAGGAAAATTTGATTATCGATTGCTTGACTTTGACGGTTGGAGCAGAGCAAGAACAGGCTATTAAGACATTGCAAGCAATCAAGCTTGTGAAAGAAAAGCTAGGCGTTAAAACTGTGCTTGGTGTTTCAAATATTTCTTTTGGACTTCCAAACAGGCAAATTGTTAACAGCCACTTTATGACAATGGCATTGAGCTTTGGCTTGGACCTTGCAATTATAAATCCTAACATTGCTGAAATGATGCAAAGTTTTAGGGTGTACAATCTTATTAGTGGCAATGATAAAAATGGCGAAAAGTATATTGAAAGTTTTGGTAAACAAGTTGAAAGTGGAGTGGCATCAAACAACGCAGATAGTTTGAAAGATTGTATTGTCAAATCATTAAAAAGTAATGCTATACAAGTTGTTAAAAGTTTGCTCAAAAGTCAAAACGGATTGGATATTATTGACTCGGAAGTTATTCCTGCACTTGACTATGTTGGGGATATGTACGAAAAAGGCAAGTTGTTTTTGCCACAGCTTATCAGTTCTGCCGAAACTGCGAAAAGTGTTTGCGACATTATAAAATTGTCTTTGGGAAATAATGAGAATATTTCACAAACAAAAATTGTGCTTGCAACCGTGGAAGGTGATGTGCACGACATAGGGAAAAACATTGTAAAAACTGTTTTGCAAAATTATGGCTATCAAATTGTTGATTTGGGCAAAGATGTGCGTGTGGAAAATGTGGTGGCTGAAGTCAAAAACAGCAGACCAAAAGTTTTGGGCTTATCTGCACTTATGACAACCACAGTGAAAAATATGGAGCGTACTATTAAGGCTGTGAGAGCAGTGGACAATGATATTGTCATTTTTGTCGGTGGTGCAGTGCTTAATGAAGGTGTTGCAAAAGAAATTGGAGCAGATTATTATAGTAAGGATCCAAGGCAAATGGTAAAAATGCTTAAAAATTTGAATTTATAAAGTAAAAAAGTTTGAGTTCTCTCAAACTTTTTTGCTTTAATATGTTTTTGAATAATAGCTTTTTTAATGGTTGTTGCTATTTTATCAGTTTGATAAGAAATAAAACATTTTTAAGCTGCAGTAGAAAGTGAAAAAATAGTTTAAGTGGTCTAATATTAATTGTTTTAAAATTAATAATAAAAAGCACTTCTAAAGAGGTGCTTTTAATTTGTATTATTTTTCAGCTAAGGCATCGTCAATATGATATTGGAAGATACCACTTACTATTCTGTAGCCTGCGTCGCTTAGGTGCAAGCCGTCAAGAGAATATGTTTTGTTGAGTGCATCGTCTTTTAGCAGTGAATCGTGAGTGTTTATATAAGTTATGTTTTTTGTGTTGCAAAGTGATTTTAGCCTTAAGTTGAAGTTGTTTATATCGTCATTGCTGCGAACTGTGGTAAGGTTCATTGAGTTGAAATTATTCAAAGTTACTGTTGGGTATATTGAATCCACCATAATTTTGCAGTTTGGCAGTTTTGTGGTAAGCTCTGTGATAATTTTGCTCATATTGATTATATAATCTTCGGCAGAAACATTGTGTCCTATATCATTTACTCCAACATGTATTATAACAACTTTTGGTGCAACATCAACCACATTTGTTTGCAATCGTGCCAAAACATCTGCTGATTCGTTGCTTGAAATACCACGATTTATATAGTCATCTTTGTGTTTGAAGTATTTTTTTAAGTCATACATTTCAAAAATGCTGTCGCCAAGAAAAACAACGCCTTCTTTTGGTGTGCTTTCCGATAAAGTCGCATAATTTTCAGCTTTTTTTAGTTGTACTTTTTTTGCAGAAAATAAAGACTCGCCATATATCATAAAAATAATCATTACGCAAAAAATTGTAACCATTATAATGGAAATGACAGCTATGGCAGAAAGAATTATTTGTCTTTTTTGGCTGTAGTTCAATTTTTTCATATTTTGTCCTGTATGAAAGTGTTAAAATATTTATTTAATTATATCATTATTATTAGCAAAAAGCAAGAAAAATTTTCATTTGATTTAATGATTAATATCTATTTATAAATTATGCGTAATTTATAAATGGCTAATTATAATAAAATTGATTTATCATAAATGCGATGTTTGTTTCATACAATTAAATTGAAGAAAATATGGCGGATAAAAAATACTTGTAAAAATTTGCAAAAAAATAAAATTTGTTGCATAATTGGTAAAAGTCTGCAATATTCTATAATGAAAAAGGTTTGGAGGATAGAGAATGGATAGCGTAACTATTTATCAAGACATTGCAAAAAGAACAAATGGCGATATTTATATCGGGGTGGTAGGACCTGTCAGAAGTGGCAAGTCAACATTTATTAAGAAATTTATGGATGAGCTTGTATTGCCTAATATTGAGGACGAAAATGAAAAAACAAGAGTGGTTGACGAACTGCCTCAATCTGCAACAGGCAAAGCAGTTATGACTACACAGCCTCAGTTTGTACCTGACAAGGGTGTAAAGATTGATTTGGAAGATAATTTGAATGTTAATATCAGACTTATTGACTGCGTTGGTTATATGGTAAACGGTGTGGAAAATCAAGACAGAATGGTAAATTCTCCTTGGTTTGCACACGAAATTCCTTTTGCAGAGGCAGGTGAAATTGGCACCAAAAAAGTTATGTGTGATCACTCTACAATTGGCATTGTTGTTACAACTGACGGAAGTGTGACAGATTTTGCAAGAGCAGATTATGAGCAGTCAGAAGAGCGAATTATCGCAGATATGAAAAAGACTGGCAAGCCATTTATCATTTTGCTTAACACAAATCAGCCAGATAGCAGTGAAACTCAAAATATGGTTGCAGAGCTCACTGTAAAATATGGCGTAACTGTGATTGCAAAAAATGTAAGCAATATGGTTATTAAGGATATTCAAGATTTGCTATCCTCAATTTTAGGGGAATTCCCTCTTAGAATGATTGGCGTAAATCTTCCAAAATGGATGCAAATGCTATCTTTTGATAGCGAGTTGATTTCAAAAATTATGAAAGCCCTTGCTGAAAAAATTGCTTTCATCAACAAGATGTGTGATTACACAAAACTTAAAGAAATTTTTGCAGACGATGCAGATTTCAATAATATTGACAATATAAGTGTGCATTTTGATGATGGCAGTCTTGCAGTTAATATTGTCCCTAAAGAAGAGTTGTTCTATAGAGTATTAAGCGATTGCTGTGGTGTTGATGTGAAAGACGAGTCAGCATTGTTTGGTTACATCAAAAACGCAAGCAGGGCAATCAAAATTTCAACAAAAATGGATAAGGCTTTGGAATCTGTTGAGCAAATGGGCTATGGTGTGGTTGTGCCTAATGAAGAAGAAATTATGTTTGCAACACCTGAAGTTGAGGCTAATGGGAACAGAAAGAATATTAAAATGACAGCAAATTGCAGTTGTTTGCATATTATGAAAGTTGACATTCAAACAAGCGTAAATCCAATTATCGCAACTGGTCAACAAGCACAAGATATGGTAAATTATCTTGAAAATGAATACAAAGAAAACTTAGACGAAATTTGGCAAACTAATATGTTTGGCAAAAAATTGTGTGAAATTGCAAAAGATAATTTGTCACAAAAAATGTATGCAATGCCAGTTGATGCACAAAACAAATTGCGTAAGACTGTTTGTCGCATAGTCAATGAAGGCAGAGGCGGAGTGCTTTGCGTGCTATTGTAAAAAAAATAATAATTACAATAAATAATTTTGTAAATGTGGCGATAGTAAATCGCCACATTTTGCAAATAACCATTCAAAAATCGGTATTAAATTCCAAAATAAGCTTATCATAACAATTTTTTATTGAGTAAAAAAACATTTAACTTGCCTCATATTGCATTTAAAAACAATAAAAATCAATTTGTTTTTAAAAGGCAAATTTTAAGAAGATATGAGTTCAAATTGCTGTTGGACAGCTGTAATTGTTAGTATACTAATATGGTTATAAATTTCAAATATAAATTAAAAACTTTATAAATCGATAAAATATTCAATATTTTTAAAAATTTGGGTATTGACGGATATGGTAAAATGTGCTAAAATGTAAGCATATAAAACACATAAGGGGCGTATATGAATAATACACAAAAAGAATTGCCGATTTATTTGTATCACGAAGGCAAAAATTATCAGGCATATAAATTTTTCAGTCCTCATAAAGAAGATAAGAACTGGGTATTTCGTGTTTGGGCACCAAACGCAAGGGCAGTTCATTTGGTGGGAGACTTTAATCATTGGCAAACAGGAGAGGACAAGTTTGAGCTTATTTCGGATGGCATTTGGGAATGTGTAACTGCAAAACCTAAAAAGTTTGATGCCTACAAGTTCTGCATTTTTAAAAAGGATGGCAGCAAAGTTTTAAAATGTGACCCTTATGCTATACATGCAGAAACAGCACCTCAAAACGCATCCAAAGTTTATGAATTAGATGATTATACTTGGACAGATGACGAGTGGGTTGCAAAACGAGATAGCACAAATTCGTTTGAAGCTCCAATGAATATTTACGAATTGCATTTTGGTTCTTGGAAACAATATCCTGACGGAAACTATTATAGCTATAAGGATATGGCAAAAGAATTAATACCATATGTGAAGAAAATGGGATATACTCACATTGAGTTGTTGCCTATGACGGAATATCCGTTTGATGGTTCTTGGGGCTATCAAGTTACAGGATTTTTTGCACCAACTTCAAGATACGGAGTGCCAAAAGACTTTATGTATTTTGTGGACAAGTGTCACAAGGAAGGCATTGGTGTTATTCTTGACTGGGTTGTTGCACACTTTCCAAAGGACGAACACGGACTTATGGAGTTTGATGGTAGCAGACTTTATGAGTATGCTGATGAGCTTAAATGCGAGCATAAGGAGTGGGGAACAAGAATTTTTGATTACAGCAAAAACGAGGTTAAATCTTTCCTTATTTCCTCTGCAATGTATTGGCTTGGAGAATATCATATTGACGGAATTAGAGTGGATGCCGTTGCAAGTATGCTTTATCTTGACTATGGCAGACAAAATGGTCAATGGAGACCTAATTGCTTTGGTGGAAACTATAATTTAGAGGCAATTGACTTTTTGAAAGAGCTTAACAAAACTTGTCTTACAGCACACAAAGGTGCGCTTATGATAGCTGAAGAGTCCACAGCTTTCCCAATGGTAACAAAACCAACAGAAGATGGTGGGCTTGGCTTTAATTACAAATGGAATATGGGTTGGATGAATGATATGTTGAGTTATGCATCGCTTGACCCATTTTTCAGAAAAGATAATCACAATAAAGTTACTTTTTCAATCACATATGCTTATTCGGAAAATTATATTTTGCCATTATCACACGATGAAGTTGTGCACGGCAAATGCAGTATGATTGGCAAAATGCCACTTTACTATGACGATAAATTTGAAGAACTAAAAGCTTTTTATGGCTATATGATAGGGCATCCGGGCAAAAAGTTGTCATTTATGGGTAATGAATTCGGTCAGTTTATTGAATGGAATTATAAACAAGGCTTGGATTGGTTGTTGCTTGATTATGACAAACATCGCCAGTTGCAAGATTTTGTTAAAGCATTGAACAAGTATTATCTTGATAATAAGGAAATGTACGAGCAAGATTGCAGCTATGATGGCTTTAAATGGCTGGTTGTAGATGACAGAGAACAAAATATCGTATCTTTTGTGAGATATGCAAAGGACGGAGATTTTACAGTTGTTGTTGTAAATTTCTCTCCTGTAAAGCGAGAAAAATACGATATGGGCGTGCCTAAGGCAGGAAGTTATAGTGCGAAATTGGATAGTTCACTTGAAAAATTTGGTGGACACAAACAAAAATCTAAGTCGTACAAAGCTAAAAAAGGCAACAAACACGGTCAAGATTACTACATTACACTTGAAATTGAGCCAAACAGTGTTATGTTTTTTAAATGTAAATAATTAAGGAGGGGGCTAATGCTACACAATAATAAAGAATGCGTTGCAATGTTACTTGCAGGTGGACAAGGTACAAGACTTGGCGTTTTGACAAAAGATACTGCAAAACCAGCTGTGCCATTTGGAGGAAAATATCGTATTATTGATTTTCCGTTGTCTAACTGTATAAATTCTGGTATTGATACAATTGGTGTTTTAACACAATATCAACCTTTTGATTTGAACCAATATATCGGAAACGGACAACCTTGGGATTTGGATAGGCTTAACGGAGGTGTTTATGTTTTGCCACCTTATATGAGAGGTAAATCAGGAGAGTGGTACAAGGGCACTGCAAATGCAATTTATCAAAACATTGCGTTTATCGATAAGTTTATGCCTGAATATGTTTTGATTTTGTCAGGCGACCATATTTACAAAATGGATTATTCCGAAATGCTTGCAGCACACAAAAAGCGCAATGCAGATTGTACTATTGCCGTAATCGATGTGCCAAAGGAAGAGGCATCAAGATTTGGTATTATGAACACAAATCCTGACGGCAGTGTTTATGAATTTGAGGAAAAACCAAAAAAACCTAAGAGCACAAATGCATCAATGGGTATTTATATCTTTACTTGGGAAAAACTTAAAAAGTACCTTGTTGAAGACGAAGAGGATAAAAAGTCTGAAAATGACTTTGGCAAAAACATTATTCCTAATATGCTTAATGCAGGTGAAAAATTGTTTGCTTATGAATTTGAAGGGTATTGGAAGGATGTTGGTACAATTTCCAGCCTTTGGGAAGCAAATATGGACTTGCTTGACACAAAAAGTGGATTGGTACTTAATGATGACAAGTGGAAGATTTATGCAAGGTCAACTGCTGAACCACCTCATTTTACAGGGGATAGTGCAGTAATTAAAAATTCTTTGATTACAGAAGGTTGTTCTATTTTGGGCAGTGTTACAAATTCAATCATTTCTCCTTCCGTAACAGTTGGAAAAAATGCTGTTGTAGAAGGCTGTACTATAATGCCCGGTGCACATATTCAAGACAATGCTGTTGTTAGGTATTCAATCATTGGTGCAGATGCAATAATCGGCAGTGGTGCAGTGGTTGGCGATGTTCAAACAGCACCTGTAAACGGAGAATGGCAAATTACTGTGGTTGGACCAAATGCTATTGTTCAACCAGATACAAAAGTGCCTGTTAATGCGATGATAGATGGGGAGGAATTAGTATGAACAACAATATTATGAGTGTAGTTTTTGCCAGTGATTCAGCAGAGTCAAAATTGAATGAACTGACAATTCACAGAACAACTGCATCTTTGCCTTTCTGTGGCAGGTACAGATTTATTGATTTTACTTTGTCAAATCTTGTAAACAGCAATATTACTACTATCGGCATTATTACAAAATCAAATTACAGCTCTTTGATGGATCATATTCGTATGGGTCGTGATTGGGATTTGAACAGAAAAAATAGTGGTATTGCAGTTTTCCCTCCATATGTATCAAACATAAGTAGAAATATTTATAGAGGCAAAATTGAGGCTTTGCATGGTATTCTTGATTACATTACCAATGCAAAGGAAGAATATATTGTTTTGACAAACAGCAATATTGCAGCAAACATTGACTATGAAGAAGTTTACAACGCTCATATTAAATCAAATGCAGACATCACAATGATAACTCATATGGCAAAACCAAATAATTGTACAAAAGTTATCGTTAAAAATGATGAAAACAATTTTGTAAAAGAAATGCTTATTAAAAATTCAAAATCAGACGAAATGTTGCAAATTTCTTTGAATATCTATTTAATGAAAAAAGATTTGCTTGTCAAAATGATTGAATTGGGATATGAACAAGGACATATGGATTTTGAGCGTCACACTTTGCAACAAAATATTGATAAACTTAAAATTTATGCTTATTTGCATAATGGCTATTCAGCTATTATTGATGACATTCAATCATATTATGGCGAAAATATGAAAATGCTTAACAGCAAAGTTAGAAATGATTTGTTCTATCGTGCAGGTAAGATTTATACAAAAACAAAAGATAGTGTTCCAACAATCTATCGTGCAAAATCAAATGTTAAAAACAGCTTGATTGCTGATGGTTGTGACATTAACGGCACTGTTGAAAACAGCATTTTATTCCGTGGCGTTGTTGTTGAGGAAGGCGCTGTGATTAAAAACAGTATTGTTATGGAGCATGGCGTTGTGCAAAAAGATGCAGAGCTAAGCTATACTATTACTGATAAAAATGTTGTAATCACTGAGGGCAGACGCATCGCAGGTTACGATACATATCCTGTCGTTATAGCAAAAGATAAGACAGTTTAAGAAAATAAGGGGGTAGCAATGGATACTGAAAAGAAAACTACTGCTAAAGCAAAAACTGCACAAAAAGCAGATGAAAATGTAAAAGAAATTAAAACTGAGGCTAAGCCTAAGGTGGCAAAAACTGCAAAAACAACGGCGCCAGCTGACAAAAAAGTGAGCGAGACTAAGCCAAAAAAAGTTGTTGAAAAAGCAGCAGTTGATGTTGTAAAAGCTGAAACTAAAGTTGAAGTTAAGCCAGTGGAAGAAAAACCTGCACCAAAAAATGCAAAAGTTGCCACAAAAGAAGAAAAACAAGCTGTGCAAGAGCCTGCAAAAAAGAAAATTTTGTTTTTGGCAGGAGAGTCTGCACCATTTATCAGAACTGGTGGACTTGGCGATGTTGCAGGTGCACTTCCTGCAACCTTGAATGCACTTGGGGCAGATGCAAGGGTAATTTTACCACTTTATATGGATATTCCACAAGACTTTAAAAATGCAATGAGATACATTGGCAGTGTTTATGTTACTCTTGCTTGGAGATATCAATATTGTGGATTATTCTCTTATAACTACAATGGCGTAACATATTATTTTGTTGACAACGAATATTATTTTAAAAGAAATGGTGTTTACGGGCACTATGACGATGCTGAAAGATTTGCATTTTTCTCAAAAGCCTGCCTTGAGGCGTTGAGATTGATTGATTTTTATCCAGATGTTATTCATGCAAATGATTGGCACACAGCTTTGGCTCCTGTATTTTTGGATTGTTTTTACAGAGGTATTCCAGAATACAGAAATATCAAGTCAGTATTTACCATTCATAATATCGAGTTTCAAGGCAAATATGGAGAGGAATTGATTACAGATATTCTTGGACTTCCTGAGGATAAACACAGCCTTGTAAAATATGCAAAATGCACCAACTTTATGAAGGGGGCTATTGAGTCAAGCAACAGCGTGACAACAGTTTCTCCGTCTTATGCAAATGAGATTATGGATAGATATTATTCTTATGGACTTGATAATATTTTAAGACAAAGAGGCTACAAGCTTTGTGGTATTGTTAATGGTATTGACACCGATTTGTACAATCCTGCAACTGATAAAGCTTTGTTTAAAAACTATGACTTCACAACCATTGAGGATAAGCAAATCAATAAGCGTGAATTGCTGAAAATGTTTGATATGAATTTCAACAGTAACACTCCTTTAATTGGTATGGTAACAAGACTTACCGAGCAAAAAGGTTTGGATTTGCTTGTTGCAAGAATTGACCAATTGATGCAAAGTGATTTGCAAATTATCATTCTCGGCAAAGGCGATTGGAAATATGAAAATAAATTGCAAGAGTTGCAAAACAGATATTATGGCAAATTGAAAGTTATAATCAATTTTTCAACTGATATTGCAAACAAGATTTATGCTGGTAGTGATATGTTCTTAATGCCTTCAAAATTTGAGCCTTGTGGTTTGAGTCAAATGATTGCAATGAGATACGGAACAATTCCTATTGTAAGAAGAACTGGTGGACTAAATGATACTGTTATCGGCTTTAATCCACAAGAACTTACAGGCAATGGATTCACTTTTTATAGCTTTAACGCTGATGATATGTGTGACGCTATTTACAGAGCAGTTGGCACTTATCACAACAAGAGAGAGTGGATATCTTTGATTGCAAATGCAATGTCTGCTGATTTCTCTTGGAAAGCATCTGCAAGCAAATATTTGGAACTTTACGACAGATTGTAAACAAAATGTAAAATAAGTGCTTTATTATTGCATTTTGGTTGCAATAAATTGAATAATGTCATATAATACATTATGAAAAAAAGTTTGCCATAGGCAAATGTCTTGTGTTGTGTAATAAATTTTAAATTTCAATTTGTGTACGCAAGCAAAAATGGCAAATTTTTAATAAAATAGTTAATAAATTTTTTGAGCAACGCAAGGAAAACTGCTTTCAGTTTTCCTCGCGATTTGTTGAGGAGTATTATGATAACAACAGAAGAATTTGAGAAAAAAATTGAAGGGCTTGCAACTGTGATGTTCGGAAAGAAGATTGAGGATTGCAACCACAATCAACTTTACAAAATTATTGCGTCAGCAGTAAAGGATATTTTGACAGAAAACAGACTTGCCTTCAAAAAAGCTTGCACAGAGCAAAAGGCAAAACACATTTACTATATGTCAATGGAGTTTTTGCTTGGTAAATCTTTGAAAAATCATTTGTTCAATCTTGGCATTGAAAGTATGGTTGAGAATGCTTGCAAAAAATATGGTTGCAGCATTGATGAGCTTTGCGAGATAGAGCCTGATGCAGGCCTTGGTAATGGTGGTCTTGGAAGACTTGCTGCTGCTTATATGGAGTCTCTTACAAATTTGAGCTATCCTGCAAGTGGTTTTTCAATCAAATATGAGTTTGGTATTTTCAAACAAAAAATGGCTGATGGTTGGCAAATGGAATTGCCAGATGAGTGGTTGAAAGATGGTGCCGTTTGGCTTGCCCCTCGTGAGGATGATATTTTCCCTGTTACTTTTGGTGGAGAAGTTGTTCAACATTGGCAAAATAACAAAATGGTTGTTGAACTTAAAAATGCAGATACAGTGCTTGCAGTGCCATATGATATGAATATCAGTGGTTACCACACAGATGCTGTAAACACTTTGAGACTTTGGGATGCAAAAGCGTCAATGGATTTTGATATGCAAGCATTTTCAAGAGGTGACTATATCAAAGCTTTGTATAACAAATCACTTGCAGAGTCAATAAGCAAAGTTTTGTATCCTGCTGATGATCATATCGAAGGTAAATCTTTGAGATTGAAACAACAATACTTCTTTGTTTCTGCATCAATTCAATCAATTATCAAAAAGCATTTGAATGATTACGGAACTCTTGACAATTTTGCTGACAAAGTTTCCATTCATATCAATGATACACACCCAACTTTGTGTATTCCTGAACTTATGAGAATTTTGCTTGATGTTTATGGTTACAGCTGGGATGATGCTTGGAAAATCGTTTGTGGCACAATGAGCTACACTAACCATACAGTTATGGCAGAGGCACTTGAAAAATGGCCGGAGAGCTTGTTTTCTATGTTGTTGCCTCGTATCTATCAAATTGTTTCTGAAATTAACAAAAGATTTTGTGCTGATTTGTGGGATTTCTATCCAAATGATTGGAACAAAGTTGCAAACAATGCAATTTTGCAAAATGGTCAAGTAAGAATGGCAAATTTGTGTCTTGCTGCATCTCACACAATTAATGGCGTAAGTGCTTTGCACAGCGATCTTTTGAAACAAGATGTTTTCAGTGATTACTTTAAAATGCAACCTAAAAAGTTCACAAATGTAACAAATGGTATTACTTACAGGCGTTGGCTTGCGCTTTCTAACCCTAAGTTGACTGCTTACATTTGCAGTTTGATTGGCGATGATTTTTTGAAGGACAGCAACAAGCTTGCTGATTTGATTAAGTTTAAAGGCGATAAAAAAGTGCTTGGTGAGTTTGCAAAAATCAAAAGAGCAAACAAGGAAAGACTTGCAAAATATATCAAAGAGAACAATGGCATTGATGTGAATGTTGATAGTATTTTTGATGTTCAAGTAAAAAGACTTCACGAGTATAAAAGACAACTTTTGAATTGTATGCACATCATTGATTTGTATTTGAGATTAAAGGAAAATCCTGAGCTTGACATACACCCAAGAACATTTATTTTTGGTGCAAAAGCTGCTCCAAGTTATTACACTGCAAAATCAATTATCCGTTTGATTTGTATGTTAGGGGAGCAAATTAACAACGACCCTGACATTAAAGGCAAAATCAAAGTTGTATTCCTTGAAAACTACAGAGTAAGCCTTGCTGAAATTGTAATGCCAGCATCTGATGTAAGTGAGCAAATTTCTATTGCAGGAAAAGAGGCATCTGGTACTGGTAATATGAAATTTATGATTAATGGTGCTGTAACTATGGGTACAATGGATGGCGCAAATGTGGAAATTCACGAAAATGTTGGCGACGAAAATATTTTCATCTTTGGATTGAGAGAAAATGAGGTTGCTAGAATGTACAGAGAAGGCTACAATCCTTCAAGATATTACAACGAAAATTACAGAATTAAGCGTGTTATCGATATGCTAAATGAAGGTATTGGTGGCGTTAAATTCAATGAAATTGCACATATCCTTACAACAAAAGATCCATATATGTGTCTTGCAGATTTCCAAAGCTATGTTGATGCTCAAGATGCTCTTGACAAAGCTTATGGCGATGAGGAGCGTTGGAACAGAATGTCTCTTGTGAATGTTGCAAAGAGTGGTTTCTTCTCTTCAGACAGATCAATTCAAGAGTATGCAGACAGAATTTGGGCTTTGACACCAGTAAAAGTTGGCAAAGCAAAAGCTGCTAAAACTGCAACAAAAACAGTTGCTCCAAAAGCAGAAACAAAGACTGCCGCTACAAAAACAGGTGGCACAAAAACTACTGCTAAAAAGACTAAGTAATTGATAAAAAAATAAAATAAAACAGCAATCATTTGATGGAATGATTGCTGTTTTTTTGTTGCTTGGTGGAAGAAAACAGGGGCTCAATATTGTTTACTTAGTGGAAGAAAAGGAGCATTTTTATTTTGTAGCTAATGCTCAATAAAACAATGAACTTTTTGTTTGCTAAAATTGTCGAATTTTTCATTTAGTGTCGATTTTTGACAGGTTTTTTGCTGCAAACTCGTTTATAAAGCAGAATTAATTGTTTGCAATATTCAACAAATGTACCCCACAAAAATACTATTGTGGGGTGCAAGAAAGTATCTCAAATGCTACTATATTTAATTTTCAAATAGGAGTAAAAGTTGCTAAAAAAATTGAAATTATTTGACTGTTAAGTTGAAAAATAATTGATAAATTGATGTTTAAGTTAATCAAATAAAAACAAAATTGCCAGGGGTTATAAACAAATAACTTATCAATGATAAAAGCAAAATGATTAAAGGTTGGTGTAAGATGTAAACAAGCAAAGCCTTGTTGCCCCAAAAGCTTACAGGTTTGTGCCAACCATATTTGTCAAGAATGGGCAAAATTGATTTTCTGTCGCCGTAAACAAATGTACCGATACTTGCACCCAAAAGCACATATGCCAAATTCGGCAATATTGGGAAATAATCAGCTGAACTATAACTTGCACCACCAAAGTAATCAGCGATAAATGCTAAGTCGCTGTTTAGGTTGTCTGGTGGATTTGCGCTGTAAACTTGTGTTACAATCCAAATTACTACGCCTGCGATCAAACACACCATACTTATGATTTTTTTGTTTTCACAGCAAACTTTGCTTATGATGAAATAAATCAAAATTGAAAAAGCAAGCATATGCAAAACACCAAAAGTGATTGAAGTATCAAACATTGAGGTTACGGCTGTTATGGCAAAAGCCACAAACAAAACTTGAACACCTCTTTTGAGATTGTTGCGTGAAAGATTGCACGATATTCCACAAAGAATGAAAAATAAGCTGAATATGATTGGATGAAAAATCTCCCTAAGCATACTTGATTCGTAATTTAATGCAAAATCATAAAAGCCACTATGAACGGGATTTGCCTTTTGCCAAGCAGAGCCAAAAATATCTGCAATGTCATACATAAAGTGATCCCAAATCATAAGCAAGACGCAAATTCCTCGTATGAAATCAAGCTCCCATATTCTGTCTTTTTTCGCTTTGCTGTTGGTAAGAGGTAATTTGCGACCAAAAATGCATTTTTTATTTTTTAAAACGCCATCCATGTTTTTTTACCTCCTTGAAATTTTCGGGTTTATTTTTTACATCAATCATTTGAAAGTCACCATTAGGGTATTCCTGAAAAACTTTGAAATGAGTTTCATATTCATGAATGATAATTGTTGGATTATTTTTTGAGCGATAAACTTTTGGTGGGACAAAGCCTTTTCTGTCAATGTTAGGGTCATAGTAAGGATGACTTTTGTGAGGCATACCACCTTCATACTTTTTGAAATATTTGATAGGATTTTTTTCGTAAAGTTTTTGTCTTTTTTCTTTTTCTTTGCGTTCCCACAATTCTCTTTTAGCTCGCTCGCTCTCAAGCACTTGATGAATTGGCTGAATGATAAGATGTCTTACTGTTATAATCAAACTGCCAAGCAGAGTGATTGCCAAGCCAATATAAAAGATTATGCTGTTTGTGTTGATAACTTTTGGGTCAAGCCCACCAGTCAAAATTAAAATACCACAAATCAGCAAATAAATGCCCGGTATCCAAAGCCCAAAATAAACAAAAATATGTGCAAGAATATTCAAGGCAAATTTGACGATTTTGTAAATCGCCTTTGCAATAACAAGTAAAATTGCCGTAAATCCTACCATAATCGCCCTCGCACAAAAAATATATCGCAAATTAGCTGTAAAAGTTACTATGCACACAAAATACTGGGCAAAAACTCAATTTTATTTTTGTTTAATGATTTCATATTGTATGGAATCAGTCCTTTTAATTTTAGGCTAAATTTGTTGATATTTTACAAATAATTATACCACGAATATTGCCATTTGTAAACAATTTATTAAAAAATAACGATTTTGCACACAAAAAGTGCGAAAAATGTCAAATAGACAACTAAATTTTACTATTTGAATATTAAAACCACGATAAAAAAACTTACAATTATTCATTATAATAATAATAATAAATATGTTTCGAAAAATATAAAAAATTGAAATTAAAGCATTGTTGAAAAGAGTAAAATTGTTAATCAAATTTAAAAAAACAAGCTCAAAATTAATGTAATATTGATAAAAAACTAATAATAATTACTAATTTTAAAAGCAAATAAAAGTAGTTTTTCAATGTTTTTTTAAGGCAAAATATAGCGATTTGAGTGGCATATAAGAGTGAATTCTGATTGAAAAATTACAAATAAAGTGGGCTTTAATAATCAACAACGCTTTACAATTATGGTGCTCAGTGTGTAAAAATTAAAGCTGATTGAATTAGCACTGAAAAATGATTTTTATGCTTTAAAATAAGCAAAAATTTAACGGCAAAAATGCTTGAAAATAGGCAAAAAACCAGTAGCAAAATGCTTGAAAATAGGCAAAAAACCAGTAGCAAAAATGCTTGAAAATATGAGAAAATTTGCAAGAAAAATAAGACTTAAAATGTGTTGAATTTGAGTGCATAAATGGGTAAAATTGTAAGCATAAACAATGAAAAAATGACTCAAAAATCACAAAAAAAAGTATGCTAAAATTGCTTGAAATTTAGCAAAATTTTTTGCAAAAACAATCTTCAAATCAACCTTAAAAAAAGATGTGATTTTTTGAAAATTCGGCTTGAAAAATCTTAAAATTTTACTCATTTTTTCGCTTAAAAAACTACGAAAAATATCGGTTATTTTTATTAAGCTTTGTAAGAATTTATTTAGAAAGCTTTTTGCTATTCAGTTTATATTATAGAAACTTCTAGGCTATCAATTGTATGAAAAGAAAAACACAGGTAAAGTGTATGTAAACTTTAGGGCGATTTTTTGAGTGTTAAGGTTGAGTTAAGGTTGCTTATATATAATTTATTTAGTTAAAAGACTACATTACGCATTTAGGTGCGCATTTGGGAGGAATTATGAGGAAAAAGAGGTTTATAGCTTGCTTGCTCGCTGTACTTTTGATAGCAGTTTTGTCTGTTACATTGGTTGCGTGCAAGGAAAAGAATTCTGACATCAATCTTCCTAATGTTCCTGCATCAACAGAGGAAGCTCCAGCTGCTGGAGACTTACTGCTTGTTATGCTAAAGGGCATGGGAACTGAAGATGAATTCGTGAACATGGATTTTGAATCGTTTATCACCACTCATTTGAAAACTGAGAATGGTGATCCTTATACGGTTTACCATAAGTTCTTTTTGAAGGGTAACTTCTTACCAAATTCAAATAGCAAGGAAGGAGAAGTTGAGCTTGGATTAGGCTTGACTGCTTGTGATGCAAATGGCACAGAACTTGCTGATAAGAGTGGCAACTTTGCAATTTACTTGAAAGAAGGTCGCTTTTATATGTCTGTTGGTGGCAGACAATTCTATTTGGAAGATATTGACTTCAGATGGCTTATCGAGCAATTGAGAAAAATTGATGGTTTGCAAAATCTTGTAGACACAATTCTTGGTGCCGTTGGCGATCTTGGACTTGGTGGTACAGAGGTTGATGAGTTGATTAAGGTTGTAGCAATGTTGATTTTTGAAATTGACAATCAAGTTACTACATATGACACTACAACTGGAACAGGACACATTGCATTGAAGTTCAACCCTGACCAATTAATCAGTACAATTGTAGGTGCTTTGGGGGGCACAAGCATTGACGGAATTCTTGGTGGCATTGGTCTTACTTTGAAGGGCCCAACAGGCGAACCAATTTATATTGACGATTTCCTAAAGACATTGGCTTTCCCTAACATTGATGTGTATGTTGAGGCAGATGTTGAAAACGGCGACTTGGTAATGCAAGAAATTGAGCCAGGCAGTGGAAAATATGGCTTGCAATTGCATGTTTATGACCATGCAGAAGAGTATTTCCAAATGTCAACAAGCTCTTCATTCTCAAATGGTAAAATTGACTTTATCCCTGAAGAAATTGCAAACTATGAGCCATTTGGTTTGTTGAAATTGAAATTCAAAACTTCATTTGATTTGAATATTAACAATGTGGATGTTGGCAAGTTGGTTAACTTCTTTGCTGGCGATGGTTTCTTGCCAGAAGGCGCTTTAACACTTTCTGCACACGCAGGTTTGGTTGTGGATATTGATGCAGATATCCGTTTGAAAGAAGAAATCAGAAAAGACGGCGTTGCTGAACCAGGCAATGTTGACGACAGAAGTTTGCTTTTGATTGAGGTTCGTTCAAAAGATAAAACTGAACCTATGATTGGCATTTACTTGAAAGAAGGAAAGATTTATGTCAATCTTGACAATTTGATTAATGAAAGTGGCATTGCAATCACTCCAGGAAACATTGTTATTTCTGGTGTGAATGTTACAAGCTGGTTGCAACAAACAATCAAGATTTTGACAGATGCAGCATCTGATATGATTGATAGCTTGTTCAAAAAAGATACAGGCTCTGGTGCTAGCACTTTTGCTGCTGTAAGTGATAATGGTTTTGACTATAGCAAGGCAGACAAAGTTGTTTTGACTTTGGGTCACGACAAAGAAAACAAAACTTATATCAGCCCAACAATTGGAACTATTCTTGATATTTTGAGATATACAACTGGTTTGGAGGATTTCTTTAAATATGATTCTTCAATCGGTAATATTAATATTAAGATAACAAATAAATTCTTTGATAAGTTGTGCGAGCAATTCAAACTTAATGTACCTGCACTTAAAGGTCTTGATGATTTTGGCGAAATCAATCTTGGCTTGAATGTTGATGACAACGGCTTGAAAAATGTTTACCTTGATTTGAATCTTCAAAAAATTGCTGATATCACAGGCAGAATTGTGCTTAGTGACTTCAGATATGGCTTTGGAGAATACGAAGTTGACGAAAATGGCAAATGGCTATATGACGAGGATGGTCGTCTTGTTAGAAAGTTGGAAACAAAAATCAACAAAGCTTTGACTGAAACAAATGAAAAAGGCGACATAGTTGATAAAGATTACTTTGGCAATCTTTCTGACTTTATCTTCAGAGCAATTGACGACTTAGATCTTGAGTTGAATGCAAAATTGCAAATTCAACCAGGCAAATATTATATCGGAAATCTTCTTGGTATTACAACAGGACTTGTTGGAGCTAATGATAAAGATAACTATATCGAAATTGAAAATAGCTTTATATTGGATTTGACTTTGAAAATTCAAATTCAAGTTGATCGCGTTCAAGTTGGAACAGAAAAAGTTCCAGTTTTGAAAGAGAATGGCGAGCCAGAACTTGATAAGAATAAAAATCCAATTTATACTTACGAGCCAATATATAGTAAGATTATTTCACGCGCAAATATTACTATAATTAACAAATATAAAAACCCTCTTTTCCCAGTAGATAACATGGAGGTAAAATTAACTTACCTTGATGATAGATATCCAGGCAACCATGACTCAGTGCCTGCGTCTTTGACAAGAGAAGACGATAATACACACGGCATTTTGTTTGCTGATATGAGTCAATTTAATATGTTGCAAATTGGTATTCCAAGCTTTGCAATTGGTATCGATTTGACAGACTTGGTTTTCACAGAACTTGATAATCTTGCAAAAGATATTGAATTTGCAATTCCTGATGGCACTGTTGAAGGCTTGCTTGGTCAGCTTAGAGATATAATCAACAGCAAACTTCCTGGCAAAGCAGCAAGTTCAGCAAGCACAATGTCTTTGAGCAGTGACGCAAACAGAGCATCATCAACAGTATTCAGCAATGTTGTTTATGCAATGTTCAATCAATCAACTGCAAAAGAAGTAAGCAATTTGTTGCAGATTCACATTACAACAGAAATGATTAACAAAGTGCTTGGACTTATCCCTAACCTTAATCTTGGCTTTGAATTGCCAGAGATTGAAATTGATGGTAGCATTAACTTGGCAACTGGTATCAAATTGGTTGTAAGTGTTCAAGGCAGAGAAGACGAAGCACAAAGAATTGATTTGACACTTGCAATTAATAAATTCAGAATTGGTGCTGATAGTCCAGTTGACATTACTGATTTTAAGGCAGATCTTGAGGCAAAACCTGAAAAATATGGTGCTTTTGTAAAAGTAAGCGATTTGACAGGCGATGACAAGAGTGGATTTGCAGACATCATAATGTCAATTGCAAACAGAGCTTTGGATGATGTTGATATGAATATGGACCTTGACATCACATTGGGTGCAGGTACATATGATGTAAGCAATATTCTTGGTATTCAAACTGGCTTGCCAAAAATGCCTATTAAAATTGGTGACAACCCATTGCAATTAAAATTGGGCTTGTCAATCAAGTTGCAAAGCGAAATTGTTGCAAAACGCGACATTACTGGCAAAGTAATTGAAGGACAAACAGAACAAATTATCAGCCGTGCAATCATCACTTTGAAAAACAATGGTGGTTACAATCCAATCACTCCAAACGGCAATGGCTACATTCAAATGTTGTACTTTGACGACAGAGGCAGTGGCAATGGTTCTTTGGGATTGACTGGGTACAATGCTGAAAAACTTGATCAAAAAGATGAGAAAGGTAATGATATATATAAAATTAATAAGACACACGGCACATTGCTGCTTCAACTTTCAACATTCAAGTTGATGGGCTTGACATTGCCTGATGTGGCTTTGGATATTGACCTTACTCAAACATTAAATAAAGTGCTTGGAGATATGCTTAACAATGCATTTAATCCTGCACCTCCTGAGGGAGAAGATGGTGGCGAGGAAACACCAGCAAACACTCTTGCAAGAGGTTTGAATATGCTTTCAACTGAAGGCGATAGCACACAAGGTGGCGAACAAGTTAGCGCAATTCACTTGAACTTTACAGCAGCACTTATCAACAATATTTTGAAGATGGCTGGCTCTGATATGAGCTTTAAAGTGCTTAATGCAAACATTTCTGTTGATGCTGATAAAGGTGTTGACATTCAAGTTGATACAAAAGACGGCGACAAAGATATCTCACTTCATATTGGCAATATCAAGCTAAAACTTGGTACTGAAATGACAAATGATATGATGAAATTTGACGGCGAAGATGACTTTGACATCACAAGATTTGGCGACATTGCAAAACTTACACCAAACTCTTTGGTTAAAGTTTTGATTACAAGAGCGCTTGACGATGCAAATATTGAGCTTGGATTGGATTTCAAAATTGAGGCTGGCGAATATGACATTGGCGACTTGCTATCTGCATTCGGCTTTGAGTTTGGTAGCATTCCAGTTACAGTTACTGATACTTTTGAACTAAATCTTGTTTTGAAAATTAAATTGCAATGGGGAAGTTTCAAGGATGGAACAAGTGGAATTGCAAGAGGTGAAGTAAGTTTGTATAACTCTGCTAACAATGTGTTCTTCAAAGAAGGAACAATTTTGCAAGCATATTATACTGATGACAGAGCTGATATTAATACTAACTTAATCCCTGAGCGTTTCAGATACAAAGAAGGTGGTGCTAAAAAGACTCACGGAACATTGTTCCTTGACCTAACTTACTTTGAAGATGTATTGCCACAATCTCCTATCAAATTGCCAAGCTTTGCTTTGGATATCGATTTGACAGAGCAAATTAATAACATAATCAAACAAATTAATCTTGGCGACAACTCAATTATCCCTTCAGAAATGACTGCGCAATTTGTTTCAGAAACATTTGCAAATGCATTTGGCACTGTTGTGGATGGTGAGGAAGGCACACAAAATCCTGAGGATAGTGCTTGCAATTATTTCCAAGTTTTGATTACTATGGAGCTTATTCAAGAATTGTTAAAGAGCTTTAACTTGACTTTGAATTTGCCTGAAGAATTCCAATACATCAATGGCGATTTGACAATTTCAAGAATTGATGGTATAAGCTTGGGTATTAATTACAGAGTGCCAAAAGATGAAATTTTTGACGAAGAAGGAAATATCAAAGATGCTTATAAAGATGAAAATGGAAATTTGAAAGAAGAATTCCTTTCAACAATCCTTTCTTTGGGCATTGATATCAAGGCTATTGAACTTGGAAAACCACTTGCAAAAGACAATCAAATTGAAATTGACTTGATTGATTTCGGCTTGTTTGGTCAAGAGGCTTTGACAAGTGTTGGTTCAATCATTCGCAGAGTGCTTGACGATGTCAACATTAAAATTGCACTTGATTTGAAAGTGCCTCAAGGTAAACACAACTTTGCTCCATTCCTTCAAATGGCAGGCATTGATATCAACGAATTGTTCCTTGAAGTTACAAGTGATTTCTTGTTGCAACTTGAACTTAGCGTTCAATTCCAAATGGAACAAATACAAGTTACTGAGATGGTTGACGGCGTAGAAGTTACTCGCACAGAAACATATCTTGCTCTTGCAAAAATAGAGCTAAACAATAAAGTAGCTAACATAATGTTTGACAAGGGTACTATTATTGCAATGTACTACTTTGACGACAGATATTATGATAATTTGACAGCAGACGAAAAAGACAGAATTAAACTTGACCCATACAAAGTGGTTGAGGATAGCAATGGAAATGAAGTTATTGAAAAAACTCACGGAACATTGTTTGCTGACTTTACAGGTTTGAAGATTGCAAACATCTCAATCCCTGCAATCAAAATGGATATTGATTTGACAACTCTTGTTAATGGCTTGTTAGATGACCTTGACAAATCTATTGACAAAGGCAATAACAATCAATCAGTATTCTCATCAAGAAGTATGATGGGATTGGTTGCTGATGGCGATGCAAACAGCGAAACACAACCTGAATTCGGGCTTGACAAATTGACAAATTACTTGGCAGTTAAAATTGGCGTAACAGTAATTGAAAATGTAATTAAAATGCTGGGCGTTGATATTGGTAATGTTGAGTTGCCTGATTTCTCAGTTACACTTGCTGGTGATATCACTCAAAGCTTGGCAATCAATTTGACACTTAATGTTGGACACCCAGGCAGTGGTGAGGCTGGTGCAAATCCTCAACAAATTGAAGGTATGTTGTCATTCCCAAGCCTTGCAATCGGCGCACAACACAAAATTGCAATTCCAGCAGATTTCAGAAGTGCAAAATTTGATGTTGACTTCGGTAATCTTGTTAAAAACTTGTTGCAACATGGTAAGTTGACTGCAAAAGTTAACATTGGTGCAAATGCATCAACAATGGATATTCAAAGATTGCTTAATAACTTGCTTGCTGCAAGCAACTTGACAATCAATCTTCCAATCAATGTTGATTTGAATGACTTTGCAAACACACTTGACCTTGTTGTTCAATGGGAGTTTGACTACAACGACCCAGCAAAAACAAAATTGTTGCTTGAATTTAAATGCGACAGCATACTTGCAGCAGCAATCTACTTGCAAGGTGGCACAGTTTATGTGGATATGTCTGGTTTAGGCTTGCCACAATTCAAACTTACAAATTCCGGCATTGCAAAACTTTTGACAAATCTTGTTGGAAATGCTTTGGACGGAATGCTTGACAATTTGATTAAATCAAGTGGACTTAAAGGCTTGCAAAGCTCTGCTGCATCAGCAAACAATATGAGTGTCAGCGATATGAACAATGACATTTATACATCAGCATTAAACGGCGATCTTGACGAATTGGCAGATGACAATGGCATTATGAGTTATCTAAACTTGTTGCTAAAAGGTGTTACAATTGTTGATGGCGAAATCAGAGCAGACTTTGGTGCAGATGTAATCAGAGAAGTTTTGAAGAAACTTTCTGTTAATATCGCAGAGGACATCACTCTTAACCTTTCTGCAAACATCAAAACTGGTACAATCAACCTTAATGCAACATTTGACGAAATCAGTGTTGGTGCAACACTAAAACTTGAAAATCTTGGTACTAAGGATGAGAACTTTACAATTGACCTTTCAACAATTGGTGCTTTCCCTGAACTTGATGCATCAAGTGGTAACAAAGTTGTTTCAGACTTGTTTGACAGATTGTTTGAGGACCCATCAGCAGACGGCATTTGGATTGATTTGATAAGCAAAAACAGAGCGATAACCAGTATGGGTAACACATTCAAGTTTACCAAAATGACAATCACAAAAGCACCTGCCGAAGGTATGACTTTATATGGCTACACAACAAAATCTTATTATGTAAGTGCTGGTAGCATTGTTATAACATTGATGCGTATGGATGGTTATGGTGCAGTTGTAAATGACCCAGAAAGACCATATTTGGTTGGCGAGCCTGCGTTGTATATCATCCTTGATGTAAAAGCAGGTAAGATGTCAATTAAGACAACTGCAGATTTGTTGCCAAAACCTGAACTTGGAATTATATCATTGCCAATTAATATTGATGACATTGTAAACAATGCACTTCCTGCATTTGATGTGAATGTTAAAAAGATACTTGGCGATTTGCTTGGTCCAATCATCACAAAAATCAATGATGGCAACATTGGACTTACTGCCGATGCAGATGCAACAGCAGAGGAAAAAGAAGGCTTTAGTCTTGACATTATGAGCTTGCTTAAAGGCGTAAATGTCAAAGTTTATGGCGTAAGAAATATCAAGATAAGCGTTGAGCTTAATGCTATTGAATTGAATGATATTTTAGTTTATCTGTTTGACGATATGCTTACAGGTATGCCTATTGACTTAGGTAGTGGTCCAATTTATGTTGGAGAACTAAGATATAGAGATTATTTGAACAATCTTCCTAATGATGCAGATGCAGGTATAGCATTTTTGGATAGAATTTGGGATGGTTTGATTTTCCCAATTGTTAGACAGCAGGTAAGCAATATTATTCAACTTACAGATGGTATAATTAATTCTGTTACAGGTGCGATAAAAGGCTCATTGTACGATTTACTGTCAAGGTTGTTGCCATTCCCTAACTTTGCACAAAGCAATAGTGAATTGAATTTGAATGTGTACATTGTAAACGGAAAACTTGACAACATTCAACTTGCAGGTCATGCAGGAAACGCTTGGACTGAAGGAGGACAATTGGTTCGTGATACAATCGAGCTTAGAATTTTCAATGACTTGTCAAAACAAGTATTCTTTGGAACAATCAGTCCAGTTGATTTGAATAAGAGTGAGTTCCAAGCACCATACATCAACTTTGATGTAGCTTTGGATAGTGAACAAAACTTCAGAAACAAGTTTGTGGATACAGCTTACAAGCCAGACATCAAAAAGATGTACTATGAAAACACAAGAGACCAAAATCCAAGTTATTTGGTTGAGGCATCTGATGTTGAGTGGGGCGTGGTATTCTATAGCTCAGAAGGCTTTGATAGTGAAAATGAGTTGACAGAAGGTACATTCAACACATTTAATCCAAAATCAAATGATATGGCTGCATTCAAACAAGGCTCAAGCTGGAAACCAGGTTATTACAAGGTGGAAGGTATTGCAAGCAAGTATGGTGCAAGAACAACCGTAAAAGTTGTGATTACTAATAGCCAAGAGTTCTTTAATGGTCATGTTGATATGGCAACTGGATTTACAACTGACCTTGCAATTGACGACATCATAATTCGTGCAGGAAGAACATTGCCAGATTCAATCACTGTTTTGAAATTGGATTCTGTATCAAAGGTTGTTAAAAATCAAGTTCACATCAGAAACATCAAAGCAACTGACACTCAAGAGGCTGCAACAAAATTTGAGTTTGTTGATGCTGAACAACAACAAATTGGTGGACATGAAAGAAATGCATATGTTAAAATTTTCTTGAAAAATCCTAACAAGGAAGTTAAAGTTCCAGTTAAAGTAATTTGGGAAGATGCAAATCTTGTACTTGCTGATAACACTCCAATTGAAATCAGCTTGTTTGAATATATGGACTTTGTAAACAACACTTACAACGCTCAAAAAATGTTGGTAAAAACAAGTGATGGCAGAAAGATTTATCAAGATGTTGAAGACATTTACATCACAAACAACAATTTGTTTGAAGTTGACCAAACAGCAACAGCAGCAAATGGCAGACATACTTTGAAACTTGACGAAAATGGCAGAGTTAAACTTACAAATATGGACATTTGGAATAGTGATGTAAACCATGACACAACCATTATAATCAAACTTGCAAATGCACACAGTGATCAAGCCGAATTGGTGAAAACAGTGAAAGTGAGAGCAAGACAAATTGATTTTGTAAGATTCGACAGCAAAAACAATGTTATTATGAACGATTTGCAAACTGAAAGAGACTTGCCAAAAACTGCTCATGTATTCTTCAAAAATGGCGACAGTGGACACTATGATGTAACCAATTTGAGTTGGAGAGGTAATTTCCAAATTGGCACAAAGGGCAGATACACTGACAATATGTGCAGATTGAATGTGGATTACAACTTTGATGAGAATGATACAAACACTGCAAACTGGGCTAAGGGCATCACAATCACAATCAATGAAACTCAAATTGATTATGCAAAAGTTGGTCCTGACAATGACTCAAGATATACAGATATCTCTTATAAAGATTTTGCAGATCTTGTTTATGACGGCAAGAAATTTGCCAATGGTTTGGATATTCGTTTGATTTCAACTGACGGAAAAACAATTGACTATGTGAATGATTCTATCAGATACATTGCAAGATGGGTAAAAGATAGTAATAACACAGATATCAATTATCCTGTTATGATTGAAAATGACTCAAATGGAAATGGTAGACAATTGTACAAAGATTTGGAAACTAAATGGAATAATGAGCACAAGAATGAGAACGGAAATATAACAGAGACATTCCCTTACACACCTGAGTATGAAACTTTTGGTAACTACACAATAGATACAAGAGGTATTACAGTTGGTGAGGAAGGCGCACAAGTTAGGTTGACAATCACATTGCATTATTTGAAACCAGATCCAACAGCTTTGAAGACACCTTCAGAATATGAGGCAGATAAAAAGTATGTTACAACCTATATATACTTTAATGTAGCAAAGCCTGAGTTTAAAGATCTCAGTGCAGTAGAAAACTACTGATTTTAGGAGGAATTATGAGAGAATCAGTAAAAAACAAGAAAATTATATTGGTGACAGCCATAGCTATTGTTATAGCTTTGATGGCAAGCGTTACTTTAGGGTTACTTTTGGGTAACCTTAAAGGCAACGACTTGTTGGGAACAGCTACTGTTGCTGATATAGATTTTAGTACCAACATTGGTGCAGGCGAGGGGAATGATGCATTCGGTAAATTCCAAATTGATAAGACTACTTCTCAAGAAAATATCAGAGCTTTTTTGACAGGTGACACTAGTTATACTGCTGGTCAATATACAGAGGCTATTTTGCTTGAGGACATTAGCTTTAGTTGGGGAACTCCTGCCAATACAGCAGTTTTTCCAAGAGGAAGAACTTTGGATGGAAACGGACATAAAATCACTTTGACAGCCAATTATTCTATGACAAGTGGCAGTGATATTTACAAAAACTTGACTCCTGTTCAAAGAGTTGTTAAAGGAGATGGTACTGCTGTAAATGATTCAAATGACAATATTAATAGTGATTACTATAGTGGTATTTTCCTTGCAATCAACAAAGGTACTATCAAAAACTTGACTTTTGAATTTAACAACAAATATGCCCTTTCAAGTGAGATTTGGCAAGGTATTTGGGGAATTGGTGGTGTTTGTGGAAAAAATGATGGCACTATCAACAATGTAAAATTCATTTATGGTAACAATGCTGTTTTGCATGGTATGTTCAACAACCTTCCAGCATTTGGTGAAGGTGCAAAGTTGTTTGTTGGTGGTATTTGTGCAAATCAAAATGGAACTTTGTCAAATGTGCATGTACAATTAAATTCTGGCGTAAGATTCACTTCTGACTCAAGAAGATACTATACATCAAATTCTAATTCAGCATCTTTCCATATGTCAGTTACTGGTGGTGTTTATGGTGCATATAGTGGTACAACTGCAAGAGATAAGACATTCAATTTGTCTTGTAAAGGTGCAGAAAGCTCTAAATTGGAGGCTTGCAATTACCAAAAAGAGCAAAACACTGGTTGGTCAAATGGTGCTAAAAGCAAAAATTTGCAATGTATTGGTGCCATTGCCGGTTTCAACATTCAAGGCGTAAATGGCGTAATGTGTGATTTTAGGGGTAATATTAGCATTCCTGATAATCACTGGCAAGCAGTTGAAAAAAATACTGTTCCATACTCTTTTGAGAAAAAGCAATTTATGGCTTTCACAGGAACACCAACAAATTACTATCACACTGGTAAATATGAAGGTGATGGAGATGACGCGTGGGCACCATATATACATATGAATAACTCAGAGGGTTATTGGCAATTTACAGGTAATCCATTTGATATTGGTCAAGTAAGAAATTATCCATCTATTGCTTATGATGGAACATCTGCTGGTTGGCCATATGGTGGTGATAACAATTATCTTGCTGGCAAGCGTGTTAAAAATGACTCAGTCAACAGAATTGATGTGAGCAAATGGACACCTTCCACTGGAATTGGCAACATTGACATGAGTTTTGCAACTAATGGCACAAAAGGTATTGTTAATGTTACAAAAACTATGCCAACTAATAAAACAGATATTATTTGGATTGCTCAAGCAAAAGGTAATATTGATGGCACAGAGCACGGAACAATGACAAAAGTTGGTGGTTATCAAACTGCTGATAAAGGCAAAAATCTTAACTTTAAGTTGAGCCTTGCAGGAGATTATGGCGCTGTATTTTCAAGTGGTCATAACTTTGGAGAACTAACAATTCCAAATCAAGGCAATGAGCTTTCTTACACAGGCAATGACTATTTCAATTATATTGTTTCAAAAGCATTTGACCATAAAATTAATGAAATCAAACAATTGACAAACAACGCTCCATTGCAAATGCAAAGGGAAGATGTAAAATTCAGTCTTTATGAAAATAACAAAGTGGGTGTTGCTGTAAATGAGTTTATTTATCCTACTCGTGCACAAGATATCATTATGCAATATAACGATACAAAGGGCGATGGATACAATGGCGAATATGCTTATGTAAACAGTGATTACAGATTCTGTTATGATAAAACAGTGTTTAGAAACCTACAAATGAAACCTGCAAGTGGAGATATGACATATGACAGAAGCACAAGTTGGGTGCGTAAAAACACTTTAGGGTTTATTGTTAAAAAGGCATCAGCTGATACAAACAGTGTTGTTGCAAATTTTGTTGACAGAATTGATATCAGAAGACAAAATATAGGCGATTCTGCTGAGGATAAGAACAAAGAAGTTTGGAAATCTTTGACAGGAGATAAAATTAATGTTGCATTGAACGCTAGTGCAGGAACAGGAACCGTAACTTTTGATGTTGATGAAACAACAGGTTCAAATGGTGCTGTATTCCAAGTTATTGGTTACAAAAATGGTTATGAGGTACTTTTCCAAAGTTATGATTCTTCTGGAAATAAAACTCCTCTTTTGTATGGCTCAGAAAGTCAAGGGTTGAAGATTGACTCAGTGTTGCCAGTGATTAGTGGAACTGAGCAATTGACAAAGCTAGAAGAGATTGATTATCACATCAACAGCAATCAATCAGTAACTTTGAATATTTCTGACGCAAATTCTGGCGTTCCAACTTCAAGAGCAGTTGCTCTTCACAAAAAGGAATGGGATGACACAAGTGAAGGAAATGCAGGGTCAGTACCAGTCAAAGATTATGATGTTGGAGCTGATGGCAATGTTACAATTGAATTTACAGAGCATGCGAGATATATTATAGTTGCTTATGACAACGCTGGAAATGTTCAAACTTTTAGTTTTGTTGTAAAAATTGATACTACAACTCCTGATATTGTAAACAAAGATCAAATTCAGTTTTATGTAAAAAATGCTGATGGCAGTAAGGATGAAAGTAGTGTTAAATATGATAATGACTCAGCAAATCAATTCAAGGCAAGCAGATCAATCTTTATTGATATCCCAACAAACTTTGGTTGTGCTGGTGGCGAAGTTGAGTATTATGTTGAAGGCGATAAAGCTGGCGTAAACAACACTGCAAGCAAGGTGACTTCACCAACAAGAGATAATATTTACACTGCTGAAATCAAAAGAACCGATAAAACCGATGGTACTTATGTTACTTATACATTTGTTTTAAGAAGCAATGCTAGAGATGCTGAAGGAAATCACAAAACATCTAGCGAGATTAAAACAAGAGTTACCGTTCGAGTTGAACAAAAAACAATTCATATCTATATTAATGACATACAAATTAATGTTCCAAGTATTAAGGATGGTATTGTTAAAACTTACAATGCTAATGATGGTTATGACATAAGCAATTTGTCAGTAAATTTCTTTAGTGATGAAAGAAAAACTGCCGTTCAAGAAGAATTGGACGAAGTAAATCTTGCTGGATTTAATTACAGCGCAGATAACTTTAATCAATATGTCGAGTTTGTTTCAGCATCATTCAGCAAAGTTAATCACTTGAGCACCAAGCCAGAGGAAGTGGCGAAAGATGCAAATGAAGGTGAAGATTCATATTATTTGGTTGTTGAATTGAGAGCGATTGGTACTGTTAACTTTGCTATTGAAAATGCTCAAGAATCAAACAACTATTATGTATTTGCAATTAATAATTCATATCAATTGAAAGAAGGAACTCTTGCTGCTCGTATGAGTACAGTTAACAGGATTGGTATCAACAAAAAAGTTGTAAATGAAAGTGATATCAAAGTTATCAGTGGCTCAAAAACTTATGGTGACGAAATAACTGACATTGCAGAGTATCAAAAAGTTCAACTTGCTGATGGACTTCTTGAAGACGGCGATGATATTGATGCTTTGGGATTGGAATTTGTTTGGAGCAAGGATGTTACAGGTGCTTTAGTTAGTGCAGGAAATGAATCATTCTATGCTCACATGGTAAACAGCAAGAACTACAAACCTGCAAATGCTGATTTGAAATTCCGTGCAGATTTCAGAATTTATAGAAAAGCAATTGATAAAATTTATATTGAAGGCGAGCTTAACCATATCACTTGTTTTGATGTTCCTGAAGTAAGTGCTTATTTCTATGGCGTTGAAGATGAAATTATCAATGATAAAGTTGTTGGTAAAAAGAAAGTTCCACTTGAAATTATTTATAAAAATCAAGACAAAGAGGAAGTTCAATTCATTAAAGGTCAAAGAGCAGAACTTGGTAAATATTATTATGTAATTTTGTTGCATGACGATATCTTGACAAACTATGTAAACCTTAGTGATCCTAACATTTTGATTGGACATTTCTTTGTGGTGGGCGATGTTGTTCAAGAAGGTAAAAACTTTGATTTGATTGACTTGGACCCAGTTACTGATGGTATTCAAGTTGAATATATCAATGACTATATCAATTTTGCAAGCTTGATTAAATTCCGTGAGGAAACTTTGAGAGAAAAAATGGAAATCCTTTATGGATATAACGAGCAAAAAGAGTCAAATATTTATGAGTGTGGCGAATATATCGTTACTTTGAAAGTTAATGCTGATGACAATGACCCAGAAGGTAACAGATATGCTCCAACAACATTGGTTTATAGTGTGTTTGTTGTGCCTACTACTGTGGTGCTTGATGATAGCGACAATGATTGGGCATTGCCAACTTATGAAGAAAACGGCGAAACAAAAACAGGCGTAATTTTTGACAAAGTTGAACATCGTTTGACACTTGATAATGTTTCTCCAACTATTAAAGAGAAATTGTATAACTTGTTGACCAATGATGAAAAAGCAACTATTGATAGTGGCGAGCACGATTTGAGAGAATATTTTGAATTTAATTTCACTTATCGTAACCTTATCGGTAATGTGCTTGAAGTTAAAGATGCAGGTACTTACAGAGTTATCCTTAA
This sequence comes from uncultured Christensenella sp., assembly GCA_910584975.1. Lineage (GTDB taxonomy): Bacteria > Bacillota > Clostridia > Christensenellales > UBA3700 > MGBC100798. Next base: position 2,118 of record CAJUEA010000014.1, on the reverse strand, counting down.
TGTTAAGGGCAAAAGAATTAATCAATTCTCTTTGAACACTGAGTTTAATATTGTAAAAAGACAAATTACTGTTGAATTTGATTTTGATAGAATTTTGCTTGAAGGTGGAAAAGACGATGAGGGCAACAACTTAATCACTATTGACAAGACAAACTTGCAAAATATTGTAGTAAGTAAAGTGTTTGATAACAAAACTTTAGAGCTATTTGTTAAAGATGCTTTTGTTGATGAAGTTGCTTACTACACTGGCAAAGTTGCTGGCAAAGATTTCGGTTTTAGTCATCAATTTGCAGGCAAGGAAGTTGATATCAAAAATGCAGATGTTTATATCATTGAATACAAGTTTGAAAATGACATCATTAAGGACCCTAATGTTGAATTGGTAAATGGTAAATTGCGTATTGAAATTACTCCAAGCATTATCAACTTGTCATTGAAAGATGGCGAAACTAATTACAACGGTGTTGTTGAGTTGCTTTTGACTCAAGAAGAAATTAAAGACTTGATTACTATACATGGTATTTTGAATCCACTTCAACAAATTGTGTTTGACACAAGCAATTACAGCAGTGAAGATGTTGTTGCTATTGCAGAAGAGGTTGATGGTCAAATTAGAATTGGTATTAGATTTATCAATGCAGGAACTTATGAAATTCCTATTAGATTGAACAATCAAGAAAACAGCAACAACCAACTTGGTAATGGTAAACTTGTTTATATCATTAACAAAAAACCTTTGGATAGCATTACTTTGACAGCTAAATATCTTGAGTATGGTGATTTTGTTGAAAAAGATTTGAGCAATGCAAGTTTTGTAACTGAATTCAATGGCAAAAAGGTTGATATCATTGTTGGAAATACTGGTAGTCAACAATTGCAAGACAGCCATATTACTGATGGTCAATGGCAAATTGTTTACTTGCAAAACGGCAAGGCTGTTGCAGAAATGATTAATGCAGGTGAATATATTGCAAGATTTACTGTTAACAACAAGAATGTTGAGGCTGAGGCTTATGATGTTAAGGTTGTTATCAACAAAAAACGCCTTGGCGAGTATGTGGGTGTGTTCGATTACTCAAAATGGTATATCAGCAAGGACGGCATTGAAGATTACAGACTTCCAAATGCTGAGGAGCTTGAGGAAGGTTTGATGTATCGTCGTACTTATGACAATGCAGGCACTATTGCTAAAAAATATGACACATACAAAGAGGCTTATTACTCAATCAGATTGAGAGACGAGGCTGAATTGCTTGCAGAAGGTTTCACTATCGTTTACAAATACAATGATGTTGTTGCTGATGGTGTTTCAATTGCAGGAAGTCACAAGGTTACTGCTGAAATTTACAACGGCGACCCTAACTGGGAAGTTAAAGTTGTAGAGCTTTGGAAGACTGATGCAAACGGCGAATTTGTTTATAAGGATGACGACAGCGACGAGGTTACTGGCAATTTGTCAAATGGCAATGGCACTCCTTCTCAAGAGAAAGTTAAGCAAGTGATAACTTTTGATATCGCAAAAGCTGAATTGCAAACACTTGTTGATGAGCTTGGTGCTGCTGCTCAACTTAAGTCTGCTACTAAAGTTTATGACGGCAAACCAATTGCAGTTAATTTCACTGAAACTCAAATGAAAATGTTTGAGGAAAATATGTTGGAGCCTGTTATCGGCAAAAATGAGTTTAGAGAGGCTGGCGAATATTCAGTTGCTGTAACTTTCAAAATGATGACTGCTGACAAGACAAACGACCCTAACTATGATACTGCTGAAATGGAAGCAAGCATTGTTATCAATCCTATCGTTGTAAAAATTTATTTCGAAGTTGATGAAAAATATATGGATAAAGAAACAGGATTGATTTCTGAAAAGTATATCAACAACTTGAAATTTGGCGAGGCTGAGCCTTTGACAATTCAAGCTTACTACTATGACAGATTGGGAAGAAAGATTTATGTTAAGTCTTTGACTATCGAAGTTGTAAAAGGTAGTGGCGACGACATTGAGTTCAGTGCTCCAAAAGACGAAACTGATGAAGAGGGTAATAAAACAATCCTATACACTCCAAACAATTATCAAGTTACTGCAGGAATTAGCGATTCTAACTACACATTCGATGA
>CAJUEA010000013.1 GCA_910584975.1 uncultured Christensenella sp. | reverse complement strand
CTGAGTGTAGCGATAGCATATCACGGGGTCCCCACAAAATAGCTTTTTTGTGGGGTATAAGGAAGAATCTCAAACTTTACATATTGAATCAAACAAAACATTATTTTTATACCCCCCACACACAATAACCTTTTGTGGGGTATAAGGAAATATCTCAAATGATGTTATTTGAGCAAATAAAAGCAATCATTACAATAATGCCAAATTCAATGTATAAAAAACAAGAAATTATACAATAATTTATATATGAAAATAAGATTGCTAATTGATAAAATTTTAACTTTTATTTGTTTTTTTGTGCCGTCCTACTTGATTTGCCATTTTTATATAAATAATATGGCAATTAAAATTGTGTTGTCCTCTTTAATCAGTATATTTGGGATAATCATAATTTCTTTTGTACAAAAAATAAACAAATCCCGAGTTAATTATAAAAATTTTGAATTGTATGTAAGCGTACATGGAGCAGGCTACATATATGATAAATTGATACTTTTATTTGACGATATGAAATTTTCAAGAAAGGATGATTTTCTTATTTCTCCCGACCAAATTATGATTGTTTGCTCTGCAAAATTTGGGAATGTTTCCCCAGATGAAATTTTGAAATACAGCAAACTTGCAAAAACGCAAGAGGCAAAAAAATGCTATCTTATTGCAAAAGAACTGCCAAAAAATGCTGCAATAACAATTGCAAATTTTGCAGAAAACATAAAGTTTATACCATTGAAAGTTGTGTTTAAACTTTTGAAATCCCAAAAGCTTTTGCCTGACAAACTAGGCATTAAAATTGGAAAACTAAACTACTCTAGCAATGTTTTTGACATTATTTTTGACAAAAGCAATGTGAAAAAATTTTTGTTTGTGGCAATTATTTTGTATGGGTTCAGTTTTTTAATTCCGTTTAAAACCTATTATATTGTACTTGGTTCAATCAATATTTTGCTTGCAATAATTTGCCTTGTTCGTGGAAGATCACAAAAATATACAGGCAAATACGAGATTTTTGAAAAGAAAAACAAATAAATTAAAAGTATTCTTATATTTTACGAAAATTGATTTACACTGCTCCCATAACTCTCAAAGTTTTAATATAGCTATATTTTGGATTGAATGCCACCGACCTCAACACACCTTCGGATAGATTGTCAAGTGAAATACTTGCTGAAACTTCCAAACCTGCATCATAGTAAATTCGTCTGTAATTTTTCATTGCATTTTGGCAACATGGATAAATTTTATCCAAATATTTTTCAATTTCTTTTGAATATTCACGGCAGATAAAAGCTAATCTTGTGTATTCTTTTGCCGTAATTTTTTCCGTTATTCCAAGCAATTCCATTTTGTTTTTACCAATCTTGTTTGCAACAAAATCGATATCCGACATTATATCGCAAGGCAAAAACAGGTCATAATCCTTAACATTTATCAAGCTTTTGATTGTGTTTACAACAAACCAACCGACAAGCATAGCATATTCGCCAACCAACTTTTTGCTTTTTGCCATTTTTTGAACGACAAGGCAAGGAATATTGTATCCTTCAAGAATTTCCATATCTGTAAGCATACTTTCAAGCAAACCGACATTGATGACACAATGCGTTAAATCACGGATAAAATCTTTATCTCTATAATAGATATAATGGCGTGAGAAAAGCTCAACAATTGTATTTTCAACTTCCTCAATCACTTGCAAATCTTTGTTTTTATTGTAGCAAATGCAAGACAGCTTGAAATCAAAGCAACCAAGCAATTTTACCATAAGCTTGCCATAAATGTTGGCAATTATATCAAAAGCAGACAAATTTACCATATCCATAACAACAAATACTGCCCCAAATTGTTTGTGAAAAATTTCAAACAAATCCAAATTTTCGGCAACAATAATGCATTTGTTTCCGTTTGCAATTTGCACAAGGCTACTGCCAAGCAAAACAACACATTCGCTGTTTTCCAAAAGTTCTTCGCCTTGAATATCGTTATCCATAGCCATATCATCAACCACATAGCCAAATTTTTGCAACGCAGTTTTTATATCAAGCACTTGACTGCTGAAAATATCCATATAAACAAGCTTTACAATGCCTGCTTTTGTGATTTTTTTCACTTCGTTTGTCAGTTCAATGGCAAGTTTGTTTGCAATATAAACATTTTTGCATTTTGCAACCCTATCTTCAAATTGTGTGTAATACATAGCAACACCCCCAAGCCTAATTATACCATTAGACAATGGGGGTATTTTGTATTTTTTTGTCAAATTTTGTTTGATTTTTATTATGTTTTTGTATAAATTTGTGTTATCAAATATGCTTTAGATAAAATTCAACCTTATTGCGTATTGCCTCCGAATTATGAGTGGCAAACTTTTTGATTATTTCAGTGTACTTATAATTTTTTGTTGAAAGCAAACTGTTTACTGCCAAATCAAAAATAAACGAAGGTCTTGCCATATTGATACCAATCAAATTTGCAAGAGGCTCTAACCCCTTTTTGCCTGAAAAAATCATATTAAACAAATTTTCATAATCAAAAATTTGTGCAATCTCTTGTGGCATTTCAATAGCCTTCACTTGTGTATTATGTGGACAAGTGTTTTGACACTCCTCACAGCCAAGCACTCTGCCAGCCATTATATCAAAATATTGCGTATGCAAATCTTGCTTATGCCTTAGGCAATTATCCATAGTAAATGTACCATTGTTTAACGCCTTATTTGGGCAAACACAATCACATTTATGGCAAAAATCACAAGATTTTTCCACACTTCCATTTGCAATAAAAGTATAATTCCCTATGACACTGATTGATTGCAAAGTTATCCTACTGCCATAATCTTTGTTTGTCAAAAGTTGATTGTGCAAAATACTACCAAGCCCACCTTGTTCAGCCACTTTTTTCAGGTGCAAATGTTTTTTTACAACTTCAAAGCCATTTTCAATAAGCACATTTTCAATTTGCTTTACGCGTTTGTAAAGTGTGTTTGATGCAATATAAAAAGCATCTATTTTTGCACAATTTGAAGGATAATTTTTAAATGGCGAATAAGGCAACATAAACACGATATCAGTGATATTTTGACTATTAACCACACAAAAATCGATATTAAATTGTTTTAAGATGTGAATTAGCATTTTGTTTTAAGGTATTCTTCAACCAATCCATTAACCTTGCTTTTGTCAAATTTTCCAACAAGCAATGGCATAATGCTTTTTATAATCATACCTTTAGTTTTTGGAGATGCATCCTCGTAAATATCTTTTTCTTTGATTATTGCAAGCACTTCTTCCTCTGTCAGTTGTGCAGGCAAAAACTCTTTTAGCACAGCAATTTTATTTTGTGCCAAATTGGATGTTTCCAGATCTTTTTCTTTGTACAATTCGGCAATTTCTGTTTGAACTTTTATCTCCTTGCTCACACATTCGATAACATCAGCATCCGTCAAGTCGCCTTTGCCACTCTTTTGCTTTAAAAGCACTGCTGCGATAACAGCCTCCAATGCAGATTTTGTGATTTCGTCTCTGTTTTTTCTTGCATCATTAAATTTACTTCTTACATCATCAAGTAACATAATACCCTCCATTTGTTTTTTATTTTTAATCTATTTTTTTTGCTTTATTATAAATTTCCACACCCATTTTTACAATCTGAATTATCACAGTTGGAATAATTGCAAACAATACAATATAGCCTATCATTTGTGGTAGTTGCATTAACTCTGGAGAAATTTCAAACAAATTGTTTAATCCTGGAACAAATGTTACAAAACACATCAAAACTATACCTATTCCCAATGCTGCAACAACATACCAATTGGATTGAATTTTAAGCTTTGCAATGCTACTTCTGCCCCTGCAATTAAAGCCGTGGAAAAGTCTTGCAAGTGTGATTGTCAAAAATGACATTGTTGTTGCAAGCTCGTTGCTCATACCAATATATTTACCAAAAGCATATGCCCCCATTGTGCTGCCAAAAATCAACAATCCTTGAGTTGCAATAAGCAATAACACATTTCGCGACAGCAATGGTTCTTTTGGATCTCTAGGCTTTTGCAAAAGCAAATCATTGCTTGCTTTTTCCATACCTATTGCAATTGCAGGCAAACTGTCTGTTATCAAATTGATAAACAAAAGATGTATTGTGGTGAATGGTGCATTCCAACCCATTATTGAGGTTAGCAAAATACAGAAAATTCCCGCAATATTGCCTGAAAGCAAAAAGATTACTGCATTGCGAATGTTTGCATAAACACATCTTCCGTTTGCAACACTTTTTACGATGGTGGCAAAGTTATCATCCGTCAAAATCATGGATGCAGCGTCTTTGCTGACTTCCGTTCCCGTAATACCCATTGCAACACCGATGTCAGCCTTTTTCAAAGCAGGCGAATCATTCACGCCGTCGCCAGTCATTGACACGATATTGCCGCGTTTTTGCCAAGCCTCCACAATTCGAATTTTGTTTTCAGGAGAAACTCTTGCATAAACTGTGACTTTGTCAATAATATTGTTGAGTTGCTCATCAGACATTTTGTCAAGCTCCACACCATTCAAAGCAATGTCGTCCTCATCCATAATGCCAATTTGTTTTGCAATTGCACTTGCTGTTATTTTATGGTCGCCTGTAATCATTATTGTTTTGATACCTGCAATTTTTGCACGACGAACAGCCTCAATACTCTCCTCTCTTGGTGGGTCAATCATGCTTATTAAACCAACAAAAGTATAATTATATTCGTCCTCAGCAGTGATTGTATCATTTGAATATTCTTTATAAGCAAAAGTCAAAACACGAAGTCCTTTTTGTGAAAGCTCCAAATTTGCATCTTCAATAGCTTTTTTATCATTTGGAGTAAAACTTCTTATTTTTCCGTTGTCAATTATTTTGTCCACTCTGTTCAAAATGGTATCCAAAGCACCTTTTGTAAACATATATTTTTTACCATCCAACTCTCCAGCCACACTCATAAGTTTTCTGTCAGAGTCAAATGCAAGCTCGGCAATTCGTGGATATTTTTCTCTGTATTCCACTTCATTTATGCCGTGCTTTTGCCCCAGCACAGTAAGTGCAATTTCTGTTGGGTCGCCAATGCCTTGTTCACTTTGGTGTGTGCTATCATTTACAATCATCATTGAGTGCAAAAGAATTTTTTCGCACAAATCTTCATTTGAAATATCTTCGCCACGCTTAAATGCACCATTGACATAAACCTCTTGAGTTGTCATTTTGTTTTGTGTCAAAGTTCCTGTTTTGTCTGAGCAAATCACACTGACAGCACCAAGTGTTTCCACTGCAGACAAATCTTTGATAATTGCGTTTTCCTTTGCCATTTTGCTTGTGCCAACAGCTTGCACAATTGTCACTATACTTCCCAACGCCTCTGGTATTGCTGCAACTGCAAGAGCAATCGCAAAGGTGAATGCATTAAGTACAGATTTAAGCACATCATCTGCATCAAAGCCACGCCACAAAGTCAAAGCAAAAACCACAACGCTTATACCCATAATGATTATTGCAAGCATTTGACTGAATTTGTTAAGACTTTTTTGAAGTGGAGTCAATTTTTCACCTGTATCGTTCATTAGCTTGGCAATTTTTCCAATTTCGGTATCCATACCAATGCTTGTAACCACCATAATCGCTCTGCCATATGTAACCAACGAACCACTGAAAACCATATTGATTTGGTCGCCCAAGGCAATGTTTTCTCCTTCAAGCACCATATCAGTTTTATCCACAGCAGTTGACTCGCCTGTCAAAGAACTTTCGTTAACCTGCAAGCTGTAATTTTCAATAATTCTGCCATCAGCTACAATCAAGTCTCCTGCCTCAAGAACCACAATATCGCCAATGGTAACTTTTTCGGAAGGAATTGTAACCACCACACCATCACGCAAAACTTTTGCACTTGGTGCTGAAAGTTTTTTGAGTGCAGACAAAGATTTTTCTGCCTTCAAATACTGCACTGTACCCAAAATTGCATTTAGGATTATAACAGCAAAAATAACGCCCATACCTGCCCACTCGCCTGTAATTCCACTTATAATTGCTGCAATAAGTAAAATTATAACAAGCAAATCTTTAAATTGCTCCAAAAATACAATAATCGGACTTTTTTTCTTTTTTTCAGCAAGCTTATTTTCGCCGTATTGAGCAATTCTCTCCTCACTTACAGCAGTTGTCAAACCTTTTACCGAAGATTTAACTTCTTTAAGCACAAACTCTTTGTCTTTATTAAAAAAACTCATCATCAACTCTCCTAACTTTATGCGTAATTAAAATTGTATTTTCCTTATAAAAGCCACAATGTGATAGTATTTGTCAACCTTTACAAATTTATTTTTTTAATTTAAAAAATTATAAATAACTATATTTTTATTTAAATAGACTTAATATTTTAAGTAAAAATAAAGACTTTTTATACTAAAGCTATTTGCCATTGTATAAAAAGTCTTGTAACCAATCTTGGCGTATACTACCAGCCTTTGGGCGGGTATGTTGATAGTATACTTAAACTACTCCCTTTGCTATTAAGTTTTAAATAGTATATTATAATTTATATTAAAATATTATTATCTTAATATTATTGCAAACAATATTTACTTTTCAATTATAGCATTTTAGCAAACTAAATGTCAACCCTAATTTTTTACTTTTTTTTAATTTTATGTTACATTTTTTTCTTGCTAATATTCAAAAATGTAGTACTACAAACTTTTTTCACTTTTTTTCATAAAATATCGACAAACAAAATCTTTATCTCCCTGTTGTTTGATAATTCCATCTTCAATTAATACAGCTCTATCACATAAAGCCTCTGCACAACGCATATCATGAGTTATCGTTATCATTGTATTACCTATTTTCTTATGGAGTTTATTTAAAACATTCACAAGCTCACACAAAGATTTATAATCTTGTCCCACAGTTGGCTCATCCAATAAAAGCACTTCAGGATTTCCAGCAACCACTGCTGCAATAGAAACTCTTCTTTTCTGTCCCTCACTCAACGATTGGGGATGTCTGTTTTTCAAATGTTCCAATCCGAACATTTCCATTATTTGACTTGCATATTCTTTGCTTTGGGCATTAAATTCAATTTCTTTTTGCACAGTCGGCATAAACAACTGATAATTTGGATTTTGATAAACTATTCCAACTCTTTTAAACCACTTTTTTCCGTGATAATGTTCCGATATCTTTGGAATCAAATATTGTTCAATATTCCCTTTTGTTGGCATATTCAATCTTGCCAATAATCTTAATAAAGTTGTTTTCCCTGATCCATTCTCTCCTAATAAAAGCAATCTTTCGCCTTTATAAATGGGAAAATCAATATTTTTCAAAATGTCTTGTTTTTTTATCTTAAAAGCAAGATTGTTGATTTTAAAAAGCTCTTTCACATTTGTAAACTTTTCTGATTCGTCAAATATTTTTACAATTTGTGATTGCAAATATTGCTGTTTATTTTCAACTTTAACAACTTGCCCCAAACAAATATTCCAAACATTATCTACAAATGGCAATACCATATCAAGACGATGCTCTGCAACTAACACTGCATATCCTGCATCTGCTAGCTGACATAAGGTGTCCATTAAAAGTTTTGCACTTTCACCGTCAAGATTTGCAAGAGGTTCATCCAATACTAAAATTTTTTGTCCAGTTGCAAGTGTAGATGCTGTTATCAATCTTTGTTTCTGCCCACCTGAAAGAGTTCGTGTTTGCTTATTTTTATCTATTTCCATTATTGTGCAAACTCTATCAATCTGTTCAGATATTTTATCTGTAGGAATAGCAAAGTTTTCACAGCCAAAAGCAATTTCATCTTCAACTATTTTATGAATAATCTGATTATCAGCGTTTTGCAAAACAATTCCAACTCTTCGGCAGACTTCTGACAATTTTCTGCCTTTAATTGATATTCCATCAATCAAGATATCTCCATCAATATCGCCACGAATAATGTTTGGAATTATACCACAAATTAAAGATAGCAAAGTGCTTTTTCCTTCCCCAGAGTTTCCTGACAAAAGAGTTATTTCTCCATAATTTGCATAAAAATTCACAGATGACAAAATATTATTTTTATTACCATAATATTTAAAACTAAGATTTTTCGCTTCAATTGCTTTCATAGCACCACCAATAAAATAATACTTATCATTAAACCAAGGATATACATGATATCCAGCACATTAATTTGTTCCCTCTTATAAATTGTGTAATTAGCTTTACCAAGCATAAATCCTCGCGTTTCAATTGAAAGTGCAAGAACATCTGATATATCGACCAATCTACATACAAGTGGTATCAAAAAAGCGCGATAAAAAATTTTTACATTAAAAATACTTCCAACTCCTCTTGTCTTCATTGCCTCACGAACTCGCTTGATTTCGGCACTCAAAACTGGTAAAAAAGACATTGTAATCAACATTCCAAGTGTCACACTTCTTGGAACATGCAATTGAGACAAATTTCTTGTCATTGCGATTGTACTCACACTCATCCCCGGAACCAACGCAAGAAATATCGTTCCAAAACGATTTATCATTGCCAATGCAGAATTAAAATTCTTGCCTGATGAAAAATATGCAATGCAAGCAAAAATTCCACCGATTACCACAAACATAATAAATGCTTTTATTGCTTGCTTATAAAAACCAAATATAAACATCCATAAAAATACACCTATCAAGAAATATGTACATTCAATAGATTTTGCGTTTACAAGTCCAAAAATCAATATAGCAACAGATGAAAATACTGCAATCAAAGGATACAAATTATTTTTAACACAAAAAAATTTCATTATTTTAATTTACCTGCCTTTTTTAATTCTTTTGCAATGACCATACCTATTAGTGAACCTACAAAGCACAATGCAATCACTGCAAATGATATTCCTATTATCACGCCAATATTACCACCACCGATAAACATTGAAACAGCTGCCTTTTCATTTCCACTGACAGAAAAAAACACATTGTAATACATATACAAAAGAGGTATTGTCATTGGCATATATAATGTTGCAGCAAAAACACATGCCCAGTCATTTTTGTAGCCACGAAATATTAACAAAGTCAACAATTCTATAACCAAAGCACATACAATTAAGAATACCATTGGAGGAAACATAAAAACAAGAAAAACAGATATAAATATTGATTGCAATAACAATGCAAAAGGCTTTTTAACTTTCATAAGTCCTATTACTGGAAAAATGGAAAATTGAAGTCCTAACCCTAATTGAATAATTCCAAACATTGGCACATTCACAAGCAATGGCATTACTGCACCTGTTACGAGTGTGCAGCAAGTAATTATTGCTAGAAAAACTATATCTTTAATCAAATACTTTTCAAAAATCTTATTTTTATTTTTGCTTATACTTTTATTAAAGGCATTATCATCCTCATTCATTTGTTTTGAGAATTGTATTAGCTCCAAAATAGCTTTTTCTCTGCCAGTCATACATTCCCCTCCCGTAATTTTCCATCTTCCATAATATAAACATAATCTGCAATTGCCATAGTTGATTCTCTGTGAGACACTAAAATTATGCTTTTTTTACTTTTTTGTTCTATCAAAGCTTTCAAAATTATGCCTTCGTTAATGCTATCAACATTGCTAGTTGGCTCATCCAAAAGTATAAGTTTACTTCCTCTTAAAAATGCTCTTGCAAGGCCTATTCTTTGTTTTTCTCCTGCGGACAAATTGTTGCCTAAAGAACCTACTTGAGTTTTATATCCATTTGGTAAAGTTTTGATAAAATCATGCACAGATGCCATCCTACAAGCCTCTTCAATTTCTTCTTTTGTTGCTAAAGGTTTTGCCAATCGCAAATTATCTTCAATGCTTTCGTCAAACAAATAAGTATTTTGACTGACCATAGTAACATTTTCATGCAAATTAAAAGTATTAATTTTGTCAATATCTATATTGTTATAGGCAATTTTCCCATTGTCTTTCTGCCAAAAACGCAACAACAATTTTAGAAATGTTGATTTCCCACAACCACTCTTTCCAATGATTCCAACAATTTTACCGTTTGTAATAGCAATGTTTATATTTTTCAAAATTTCAGCTTGCCCATCATAAGAAAAACTTAAATTTTCCACCTTTAGTGACTCATATTTTATGTTGCTACCATTAGTAATTTGTTTAACTACAGGTTCTTCGTTAAGCAAATTAAGTAATCTATCTCCACTTGCAAGAGTCTGAGTAAGATTGCCTGTGAGAGCAGACAACGCAATTACTGGACCGAAAGAACTGAATATTGTTACTAAGCCAATAATCATCTTTCCAATTGTCAACATTTCAAAATACACAAGTATAATTCCTGTAATAAGCGCTAAAACAATAAATAATGACACAGCCATTTCAGTTACTGCATTGCTGAGGGATATCTTGTGTTTCATATTTTTTGTTTCTTTTAACAATAAATCAGAGCGATGATTTACCTCCTGTTTGCGATTTTCTCCGGCGTTATTGATTACTATTTCTTTAATACCTTTTATACTATCAAGAAAATATGCATTAAATTTTGCAAATTCTGAACGATATTTTACACCACTAATTTTAAGTTTGCTTGAAGAAATAATCGGAATAATGACGCCAATTGTCAAATATCCAATCAGTGCTGTCAATGCAAGAAACACATTTGAAACAATACTAACAAAAATAACAACTGCTACAGACACAATTGCAGCAATACAAATTGGTGAAATGGTATGTGCATAAAAAACTTCCAAAGTTTCTATGTCAGAAGTAATCATTGCAATAATGCTTCCCTTTTGTTTGTTTTCAAGTTTTGCAGGAAAAAGCGTTCGCAAGGCAAAAAATATTTTATCTCTTAAAACTGCCAAAAGTTTGAATGCAATAAAATGATTGCTATATTGTTCAAAATAACGAAGTATTCCTCGTAACACTCCACAAAAAATTGCCAAACAAACAATAACACCATAAGACATAGCTATAGTTTCACCAACTGCTTTTGCACAAGCTACTGCACCAAATACCATTACACCCATAGCACAAACAAATCCAGCACTTCCATTAATAATAGCCAGAATCATAATATAAACAAGAGAATCTAACAATAAAATAAGGCTAGCCATTATTTTTATGCCACTTCTTCGTGACATTGAAAGATTGTTTTTAGTTTTGCTTGGCACTTTGGAAAAGCTATTATCAATTTTATTTTTTCTTTTGTTCATAAAATATACCCCTCTTCCAATTCTTTTTGTAGAGAAAACAATTTTGCATAACCTTGCTTATTATTTAACAGAGTTAAATTATCCCCACACTCTTTAATCTCGCCATGCTCAATAAAATAAATATTGTCTGCAAAAACTACATTAGCTAATCTGTGAGATATCACAATAACACATTTATTTTTTGATATATTTTTTATATTTTTCATTATAATTTGTTCACTTTCAATATCTATATTACTCGTAGCCTCATCAAAAATATATATTTTTTTATCAGCAATCAAACCTATAGCCAAAGCCAGTCGTTGTTTTTGTCCACCTGAAATATTGTTTCCGTCCTCAGTAATAATTTTATTTAAACCACCATTTTCTCTAACAAAATGTTCTAGATTAACTTTTTTTAAAGCGTCATATATTTGTTCATCCGTAACATTATTTTTAGCAAGCAAAAAATTATCTCGGATACTTTGATTAAAAATATATGTATTATAGCTTACTAAAGCAACATTAGAATAATAACTCTCGCGCGAAATATTTTCAAGAGGTATCCCCCCTACAAGTATTTTCCCACTTTTTGGTTTATATCCTCCTAGCAACATATTTACAATTGTTGATTTCCCCGAACCACTTTCTCCGACAATAGCAGTCATACCTTTCTTTGGAAAGGTCATATCAATATTTTTCAATACATCTCGCGTACCATCATAAGAAAAAGTAATATTGCTCAATTTGATTTCACTTTCATATACTTTCTCATTTCCCCACAACGGATTAGAAATATTAAATAGAGTCAAAATTTGTTTTCCTGCACTTACGCCATTCATTGCAATATGAAAAGCAGAACCAAAAGCCCTTAGTGGCAAGAAAAATTCTACTGCGACCAATATGAAAAATAATAAATAAAAAGGACTTAAGCCACAACATATCACGCTGTAAATTGCAACAGCAATGCCCAAAGCTGCACCACCATATGCTACCAAATCCATAATTGTAGTGCTTGCCAATTGCATAACTAAAACTTTCATTGTAATTTTACGAAATTGTTCTGCGTTTTCATTCATTTTGTCTTGTTGCATTTCATCTGCTTGAAATATCTTCAATTCCTTCAACCCCTGAACACTATCCAGAAATTTATCTCCCATTGAAGTATATTGTCCCCAATATTTTGCAAATATCTTTTTTGCATATTTTGACACTGCAATTATGGATATAGGAATAATAGGAACACATGCAAGCAAAACCAAAGCGGTCCTCCAATCTATCCACACACAAACAAAAAACAAAATAAGTGGAGAAATCATTGCAAAAAAGAATTGAGGCAAATAAACTGAATAATATAATTCAAGTTGTTCAATTCCTTCAAGACTGACTTGAGTAAGTCCTGCTAAACTAATATTGTCTGTGGATTGAACACCAAGTTTAACAATTTTATTGTAAGTTCGCTCACGCAAATCTTTTTTTACTTTACTGCTAAGCGTTTCTTTTATATCTCCGATTTTTTTTGTAGTAAAAAAACGAATAATAAGTCCAACAAAAATTCCAATTGCAGGATATAAATACAATAATGGTTGCGCTTTTGTTGCAACAAATTTAATACAAAAACAAATGCTTATTGTAACACTCAAATTAGCAAGTAATCCTATTAATTGCAAAAAAACAATAATAAAAATATATTTTTTGTTTTTACCCAATAAATTAAACAGATCTTTATCAATCATTTTTTTTCTCCCTCCTTTCACATTTTTGTTTTATCACTTGTATAGCATGAGAAATAGTAAATAATGGATGACTCAGCAAAAATCTAGGTCCAACAAATTTCATTACATTTTTTATTTTCTCTCGCATATCTGAATTATAGCAATGGATTTTACAAAAATTACAAAACTGTTTATTTTCTTTAAATGGACATTTTTCCAATCTTAACAAAGCATATTCCTCGATTTCTTTACAATCCTCACACAGTTCGTTACGCTTTAATAGGTTAGATTTTCTTTTCTTTTTGTGTTTATTACGGCAATAAATTAAAATCATTTTAGGTATTAACTTTTTCTCTTTTTCCCATTTTTTAAAATCTTTCATAAATTCGCCTTTTTATTATGAATATTAAATTATTATATAAATTTTAATGACTAAAATATAATATACAAAATCAAGTTCGCAATTGCGAACATAATAACAAAAAAAATAGAATTTTGCTATTCTGTTAAATATAATATCTCAAATTAAATCATTTGTCAACTATTTGTTCGCAATTGCGAACTATTTTTTATTTTTCACATCCCTGCAATTTAATTTGATATTTAACACCCAAAATTTCAAATATTTTTCCTTAACAGAATTTTCCAAAATAAATTTATCTGCAAATTAGATTAAATTTTATTTATTGATAATGTATTATTTAAAATAATAATTAAAGTTAACATAACATTGCACTAAAAAAATATTTTTGTCATTTATATTAACAAACAGCTTTCCATAACCATAAACTATATCAACAATAAGTAATTGTTTTAGCAAATTTTAAAAAAAATATTAAAAAATTATTGATTATCAATTGATTTTGTTATATAATTAACTCAATTAGAAATTTACTATGGAGGTATAGTATAATGAAATTTACTAATAAATATTTACAAGATGTTGTAAACAAAGTTCGTGAGAAAAACGCTAACGAGCCAGAGTTTATCCAAACTGTTGAAGAAGTTTTGAAATCACTTGAGCCAGTTATCGAAAAACACCCTGAGTATGTTAAAGCTAACCTTATCGAAAGAATGGTTGAGCCTGAGCGTGCTTTCACTTTCAGAGTTCCATGGGTTGACGACAATGGTAATGTTCAAGTAAACAGAGGTTACAGAGTTCAATTTAACGGCGCTATCGGACCTTACAAGGGTGGTCTTCGTTTCCATCCATCAGTTTACATTGGTATTATGAAGTTTTTGGGCTTTGAGCAAACTTTCAAAAACAGTTTGACTGGTCTTCCTATCGGTGGTGGTAAAGGTGGTTCTGACTTTGACCCATCTGGCAAATCAGATGCTGAGGTTATGAGATTCTGCCAAAGCTTTATGACAGAGCTTTACAAATATATCGGTCCAGATGTGGATGTTCCAGCCGGCGATATCGGTGTTGGTGCAAGAGAAATCGGCTATCTATATGGTCAATACAAACGCATAAAAGGCACATTTGAAAATGGTGTTTTGACTGGTAAAGGTTTGGCTTACGGTGGAAGTTTGATTCGTCCAGAGGCTACTGGTTATGGTGCAACTTACTTCACTCGTGAGGTTCTTGCTAATTTCAATGAGAAAATTGCTGGCAAAACTTTTGCATTGTCCGGTTTTGGTAATGTATGCTGGGGTGCAGTTAAGAAAATTACTGAGCTTGGTGGTAAAGTTGTTACAATTTCTGGTCCAGACGGATATATCTATGACAAAGACGGCGTAAGCACAGAAGAAAAAATTGATTTCCTTCTTGAAATGCGTGCATCTGGCAGAAACAAAGCTCAAGATTATGCTGACAAATTCGGCGTTCCTTTCTTTGCAGGCAAAAAGCCTTGGGGCGAGAAAGTTGATGTTGTTATGCCATGTGCTACTCAAAACGAAGTTAGAATTGAGGATGCAAAACAAATCGTTGCAAATGGGGTAAAATACTACATCGAAGTTGCAAATATGCCAACTACAAACGAGGCTCTTGAGTTCTTGATGGAAAAAGGTGTTGTTTGTGCTCCTGCAAAAGCTGTTAATGCTGGTGGTGTTGCTTGCTCTGCTCTTGAAATGAGCCAAAACAGCATGAGATATTCTTGGACTGCTGAAGAAGTTGATGCAAAACTTGACCAAATCATGAAAAACATCTACAACGCTGCTAAACAAGCTGCTGAAGAAGAAGGTTTTGGATACAACCTTGTTGCTGGTGCAAACATCGCTGGTTTCAAGAAAGTTGCTGAAGCTATGATGGCACAAGGCATCATCTGATTTAACAATTTAAATTAACTAGTATTCAACTTAAAATTACATGATATAAAACAAAATCTTGGGACTATTTGCCATAGTCCCAATTTTTGTGCCAAAAAACTTATAAAATAACTCTTTTAAATAAATTTGAGCATATGCAGATAATAGCATATGTTCATTTTTTGCAAACAAATCGACATATTGTGACATAAAGGCAATAAAAATAGACAATATTACACTTTAACAGCAAAATCAGCTGCTTTTATCAAGCAACTGATTGCAACACATTTAATAAACATTAACATATTAAATTTAAACAATTTTTGCAAAACACAAAATAAAATCACAAAATCATTAAATTGATAGTTATCACTAAATTTAAAAAGTATTAAAAGCTTTCACTTTTTATCTAAGTCTTATCTCGCCTGTTTTCCTATCCATATATCCCCATTTGCCGTCTTTTTTAACCAAAGCAATGTCATTTTCAAAAGAGGTTGCTGCATCGTAAACAAACTCAAAAACAATATTTCCCTCTTTATCAATATAACCACATTTGTCATCTTTTGTGACAGACGCTAACCCTTCGCTGAAACTGCAAGCAGTGTCGTATTGAATTGGAATTACAACTTCGCCTTGTTTGTTGATAAAACCACATCTTTCATTAAGTTCCACACAAGCAAGTCCTTCCTTAAAATTGAATGCCTCGCTATAAGTTGGCTCAATAATAACCTTGCCGTTTTCAGTTTTGTAGCCCCATTTGCCGTGTCTGTAAAACTTATAAAGCCCATCTGGATTTTTAATTGCAGGCAAATCTTTGATAGCTTTTGCAATTTTTTCCTCACGCTCTTGCTTTAAAGTTTTTTTACTGCTTTCATTATCATTTATAAATGCATCTAACTCATAGCTGTTAACTTTCATACGCTTAGGCTGTTCATTTTGTGGGGAAAAATTTTTTTGAGATTGATTATTTTGTCTTCTTTCCTCTTTGTTGTTTGACATTTTATTTTGAGGGATATTATCCGACTTTTTGTCATTTTTATTTTTTTGAGCAGGCTTATCCTTTTGATTTTGATTAGGATTTTGTTTATTCTCTGGCTTTTGCTTTCCTTCAAAATTCGCCTTTTTGTTATCCTTGTCGGCTTTTGTATCCTTGTTTCCCTTATCTTTTATATCTTTATTATCTCTGTTTTTGTTTTCTTTAAAACCTTTTTTGTTATCTTTGTTGTTTTTGGCTTTTGCATTGGCATTTGCAGCAACATTTGCAGTTTGATTTGGTTGTTTTTCCACTTCTTCCATTGTTGTGGCAGCAACAGGTGATCTTTTGAAATCAAGTCCTACATTTTGCATTTTTTTCAAAACTTCAAAAACACTTTTTTTGTTCATACCAGGAATTTTGTACATATGTCTCATTTGACATCTGCACAAATCAATTATTTTTTCAATTTCAACAGCTTTCAATTTTGAACTTGTAAACTCACTCAACCCCAATTCGTCAATGCTTTTTTGTAGCATTGCACTATCGCCATCGGGCATATAGTCCTGATTAGGTTTTACAAATTTATTGTTTTTGTTATTAGACATAAAGCCTCCAACTATTATTGCGTATAAAATTAAATTTCAAGTAATGCAAACATATTGCTGCTACTTGATTGATTTGGACTATTTTTTCAGTCCAATATTGCACAAAACTATTATATATTACCTATATCAAATGGCAAACAACACAGAAATTTATCCTTGATTGTGTCATAAATTAGCGCTTATAGCTTGCACAACATTACATATATTTTAGCATAATTTGCATAAACTTGCAAGACATATTTAAAATTAAAAGAAAAATGTTTACTTTTTTTTCAAAAAGTAGTATAATCAAAATGTATTAATAGGCGTTTGTGCGTCTTATGCAGAGGGTTATATGAAAAAATCATTAATTTTTGTTATCATAATTCTATTAATTTCACTTGTTGCGTTCCCCGTAATTTTTGCTGAAGGTGGAACTTCTTATCTCATTGACACAAAAAATGTGGATACTGAAGTTTTGTCAAATATGGATAACTATATGAAACTAAACTCTCCTGTTGCAATAGACAAAACTGCTGATTATCTTGCAGTTGCAAACAACAGAGAAATCTTCATACAACCTCAAAATAACAAAAAAAATGCATATTACAAAACGATTGATAAAGATATTGAAAAACTTATCGTTTTAGGTGGCAAAATTATTGCTCTTACAACAAGCGAAAACATAACAAATTTGGTTGTTATTGATGCAGTGGACAAAACAGAAAAACCATATACAAGCACTGAGTATCAAAATATAATTAGTATTACAAAAAAGAATAATCAACTTGCAATATTGAAAAAATCAGATGAATTTTTGCTTTTTGATATTACAGACGATAACAATCTTGTTCAAAGTGGTACAACTACAACATTAGCATTAGGTGCAATTATAGGACAAAACTTCAAAATAATCAACAATTTTGGTTACTTAATGACAAACACAGGCACAATAAAACAATACAATTTTAACACAAACACACTTGCCGATTTTGCTACATTACCAAATAGTATTAAAGATTTTTATGTGAGCAATGACACAATTTATTACATTGATACAAATCACAAACTTTTTATTGGCGACAAAACCATTGAAATTGAAGACACAAAATTCAACCAACTTGCATTTAATGGTGACAAAATTTATGCCACTGCAAACGATAATGGTGCAACTGACAACGGAAAAGTTTATGTTTTTGACAAAAATGGCAACAAGCTTGATAAAATCACAAGCAAAGGCGACGATATTTTTAGATTTGACACTCCACAAGGTGTTTTCAGCGACGGAACATACTTGTTTATTGCAGACACAAACAACAAGCGTATCATAAAACGCAATGTTGAAAATGATATTCGCACACCAATTCAAGTTGCAAAATACCCAACCAAAGTGGTTACAATAAAGGAACAAATTTATTACATAGACAAAGAAAGCAATCTTTACTATGGTGCTGGTAGCACTCCTGTTATTGAGGAAAAAGTGCAATCAATTGCAGCATACAATGACAAATTGCTTATTTTGACAGAAAACAATATTGTCCTTTCCTACAATGGCAGCAAAGCAACTGAGCTTATAAGCAATATTCAAATATCTGCCAATGAAATGACCTCTGCCGTAAACACAAATTTTGTTTACCTAATCAACAAAAACACTGGTGACATTGCAAAATACAACTTGGAAAAGCCTGATGAGCCTGTTTTTAAAGACAGAGTGAACATTGGAAACAACTACAATATTGATTTCAGAGGAAATCTTTATGTGGAAAATAATGGCAAAATTTCAAAATATAAACAAGACAGCCAAAGCAACAGCACAAAATTTACCCTTGAAGGCGAATACAATATTCAATATAAAAGTAGCACTCTTGCAAACAATTCCAACATTGTGACAGCTGTGGATAGCATTAATGCAGAATATTATTTTGCAAATGTAAGCGACCATTTGTTGTTTAAAATCAATGGCAGTGACATCGGACTTGTTGGCACAAAAAACATCAACTATGATGCCCCAACAAACTTTGACTTGCTTGACGCAGGAAAAATAAAAGACACTGAAAAAGAAATTCTTGCCTATATTGCTCCAAACAATCCAGAATCTGCAAGAATTGTTCAAAAGGATGAAATCTTCCTTATTCTTGCAAGCTCAACCACTGCTGATGGCAAAACTTTTTACTATGTAATGTCAAAGCACCTTGCACAAAAAGAATATATTGAACAAGATGCTATTGAGCACTTCTCATCAGTCAATATGCAAAATCAAAAAATGACTGCCATTGTCGACAATGTAAGTGTTTATACTTATCCACATAAATTTGCAGATAAATTTATGTATAACGGCAAAGAATTTAAGCTTTCAAAAACAACTGAAGTTGAATGTGTGGAACAGATTGCACAAGATGACATTTATGACTGGTACAAAATCACATTCACCATTGGTGGCAAAAAAGAAACAGGCTATGTTTTTGCAAATTATATTTCAAAAGTTGTGCCAATCACTCCACCAAAAAATATCATTTTTATGAAGACAAAAGCTCCGAAAATCGGTACTAATATCAAAATTTACCAAGAGGCTGATGCAACTTCAAAAGTTTTGTTTGATGATGTGAAAGACGGAATTGATATTCAGATTGTTGGAGAATTTGATGCAAAAAGCACTTTTACAAAAGTATATTACAACGAGCAAATTGGCTATATTTTAACTGAAAATTTGCAACCAAACGGACTTACTCCAAACCAAATTATTGCAATAACCATCACTTCTGTTGCGATTGTGGCATTTGCAATTATTGCATTGTTGTTTGTTCACAAAAACAAAAATTCAAAAAAGAAAATTGAAGACATTGAACCGGATATTTTAGGCTAATAAACTTAAATTAAAACTTGCGTATTTGTGCTAAACTATTTATGAAAGTTGCAATAAAAACAAAAAATGCATTTCGTTTGAAATGCATTTTTTTTGTTATTTAATTATTGTTTTGCCACCACACAATTTCAAATAAATATTTATTTTAATATCTTTTTAAAATCACTTTAACACAAAACACATAAATTTTCAATAATCTACTTTAAAATTTTTTATTTGTTTTTAAAGCACTTTAAGTGGCAAGATTTTTGCAATTTTTCCTGCAATGTTAGGAATTAGCGCTCCCCTTGAATTCATATTTTCAATGCGAATCTCCTCGCTGTTAATTGGCACAACTTCGTCATTTTCGCCAATCAAAATCACATCAAAAGGCTCTTTCACATAACCTGCATACAAAATTTCATAACCAGTTTTATCCGTAAAGCTTTGAATTTTGCTGCCTTTTCTGTTTCTGTTGGAAACTTTTATCAAGCCAGCAATAACTTTCTTTGCAGCACCTTTATCCGTAATAACAATAATTTCGCCTTCGTCGTCAATCTGCTCTGCAAATTCAACATAGTCATTATCCGTTAAGGACATACCAATTACACCTTGAGATTTTCTGCCTGTAGGAGTAATATCACTTTCCATATTAAGCACCATACCTTCATTTGTAATGGTAATGATTGTTTTGCTGTCATCCTTTGTATCCACATAAACAACTCTGTCGTCAGGGCGAATGCTTGTTGCTTGATAGAATTTTTTGTTAATAAGGTACTCTTCTCCTCTTCCAACCTTAACCATTCCACTACGCATAACAAACAACAAGTTTTGATTTTCAATTTGCTCTTTTGTCATAAGCTTTATAACAACTTCATCTTTTGCCAAATCACTTATCACTTTGTGAGCGACAGTGCCTTTGCTACGCCATTTTTCCTCTTTCAAATCATTAATATTGATTTGTGCAACATTACCAAAGCTTGTGAAAGCATAAACAGGCGACAAATTGCTACAATGAACAATGCTCATTGGAATATCCTCGCTTGAGCAATTTTGAGCAGTTTTGTTGGCACCTTTATAAGTTTTTGTGGTCAAAAACTTAATGCAGTTTTGATTTGTCAAAATACAATAGCCTTTTTTCTCCTCAACTTCGTTCACATCATAAACTTGAATTTTTTGTTCAATTCCGTCCACAAAAATATGCGAACGCCTCTCAAGCTTATATCTTTTTCTGATGTCTAAAAGCTCCGATTTGACTATGCCAAGCTGTTTGCGTTTGCTGCCCACAACTCCTGTCAAATAGTCAATTGTTTTAAGAAGTGCTGCAATTTCTTCCCTAAGATTGTTGACTTCAAGTTTTGTAAGCCTTGCAAGTCTGATTTCAAGGATTGCTTGTGCTTGTTTTTCGCTTATCAAAAATCTTTCTTTCAGCTTGCTTTTGCAATCCACAGGACCAGCTGAAGTTTTGATTATTTTGATTACTTCGTCAATGTTTTCAATGGCAATTATTATACCTTGCAAAATGTGCTCTCTTGCCTTTGCATTTGCAAGTTGATATTGTGAACGCCTTAAAATCAACGATTGCTGATAGTTTACATAATATCTAACAAGATCCAGCAACCCTAGCTGTTGAGGTTTTCCGTCCGCAATAGCAACCATATTAATGTTGAAATTTTGTTGCATATCTGTGTATTGGAACAAATTGTGCAACAATTTTTTGTGATTGCAATCTTTTTTAAATTTAATTATTGCACGCATACCTGTTCTGTCAGATGCGTCAATAATATCTGTAATATCCCCAAAAATTTCCTTTTTACTTTCTCTGTACTCGTCAATTTTTGCAAGCAAAGCAGCTTTGTTCACTTGGTATGGCAACTCAGTGATAACAAAGCTCAACTTATCGCCATCCTTTTCAATCATAACTTTTGCACGAACTGCAATTTTTCCCTTACCTGTCTCATAAGCACGCTTTAACTCCTCATTAATAAGCAATTCGCCACCAGATGGAAAATCGGGTGCTTTGATATATTCCATCAAATTTTCAAGAGAAATTTTTGGATTTTCAATGTATGCACACACTCCATCAATAACTTCAGTGATGTTGTGTGGAGGAATATTTGTTGCCAAACCAACTGCAATACCAGATGCACCATTAACCAAAAGATTAGGAAATCTGCCCGGCAAAGTCCTTGGCTCTTTCAAAGTATCGTCAAAGTTTAGCATCCAATCAACAGTGTCTTGCTCGATATCTCTCAGCATTTCCATTGCAAGTGGTTGCAATCTAACTTCAGTATACCTCATTGCAGCGGCAGAATCGCCATCAATGCTACCAAAGTTACCATGGCCATCCACAAGCATACTACTCATATTAAAAGATTGTGCCATTCGAACCATTGCGCCATAAACAGATGTGTCGCCGTGAGGATGATATTTACCCAAACAATCACCGACAATACGCGCAGACTTTCTGTATGGCTTATCAGGAGTTGTGCCAAGCTCGTACATAGTGTACAAAATACGCCTTTGCACAGGCTTTAAGCCGTCCTCAACCCTTGGCAATGCCCTATCCAAAATAACATATTCAGAGTATGGCATCATTGAGTTATGCAAAACTTCAGATATTTCGCAATCAAGCACAGTGTCATTCAAAACAACTTTTTCTTTTGCCATACTATCCTCCTATTTTTTCAAAAGTATCTTGCTTGTTGAAATTAGCATTGGTATTGATATATTCCTTTCTTGCAGTCGCATTGTCACCCATAAGAGTTGTAATCATACGCTCTGCCTCAGTAACATCATCCACCGTAACTTTCATTAATGAACGATTTTCAGGATTCATTGTTGTTTCCCAAAGCTGCTCTGGATTCATTTCTCCAAGACCTTTGTATCGCTGAATAGTTTTTTTGCCACTTATGTTTTCAAGCAATTCCTTAAGTTTGTAGTCGTCATAAACATAAGTTACTTCGCCTTTGTTTTCTACCTTGTAAAGTGGTGGCATACCAATATACACATGCCCTTCAAGTATCAAAGGACGCATATACCTATAAAAGAATGTAAGCAAAATTGCTCTTATGTGCGCACCATCTTGGTCGGCATCTGCAAGAATGATAACTTTGTCATATTTCAAATTGTCAATGTTAAAATCGTGATAAAATCCTGCGCCCAAAGCACTGATAATTGTGCAAATTTCCTCATTTGCAAGTGCTTTGTCCAGCTTAGATTTTTCCACATTAAGTGGCTTGCCCCTAAGTGGCAAAATCGCTTGAAAATTCCTATCTCTGCCGTTTTTTGCAGAACCACCTGCGGAATCCCCCTCAACAATAAAAAGCTCATTTCGCTTAGCATTTTTGCCAATGCAAGGTGCAAGTTTACCAATCAATTTGTTTGCAGCAATGTCACGCATTTTTTTTGAAACATCTTTGCTGTTTTGCAATCTTTCTCTTTCTTTTTTTGATTGCAAAGCAAGCGCAAAAATGTCTGCAATAATTGTTTTTGGCAGTTTTTTGTAAACTTCTGCAAGAGATGTAAACACCATATCTTCAAGTGGCTTTTTTATCCACGCATTTGAAAGCTTGGATTTTGTTTGACCTTCAAACTCTGGATCTCTCATTTGAATAAGCATTACCACAGTAAGCCCATCCCTAAAGTCGTCGCCCACAAACGGCGTATCTTTTTCTTTGATAAAGCCATTGTTTTTTGCATAGTCATTCATAAAGCGTGTTAAGCCTTGTTTGAACCCCGTTTCGTGAGTACCTCCCTCGTGAGTAGGAATATTGTTTACAAAGCTTGTTATGCTCTCCACACCGTCCGTGTGTTGCATTGCAGCCTTAATCCTAATATTATCGCCAAAACTTTCAAAGTAAATTGGTGTTTCGTACAAAGCCTTTTTATTTTCGTCTTGATATTTAACAAAGTCCACTAGTCCACCATTATAATGATAACTTGAGCGCCTTGGCATACCATTTTCGTCACGCTCTCTTTCGTCACGCAATGTGATTGTAAGGTTGCTGTTTAAAAAAGCAAGCTCTTTTATTCGTTTGTTAACCACATCAAAAGAAATTCTATTGTGTCCAAAAACTCTGTCATCAGGCATAAAAACAACTTTTGTTCCGTGCATTTTTTTATCGCACTTTTTTGTGGTCATTGCAGTTTTTCTCACACCACTTTTAATCTTTCCATTCACTTCAGGAGAATGAAACTCAATATAATTTTCCGTACCATCACGCCATACCGTAGCATTAAGCCATCTTGAAACAGCATTTGTTACAGCAGAACCAACGCCGTGCAAACCACCTGAAAATTTATAATCATCACTGCCAAACTTGGCACCAGAGTGAAGTTTTGTAAAAACAATTTCCAAAGCAGGAATTTTCAATTCTTTGTGCAAATCAACTGGAATACCTCTGCCATTGTCGGTAACGCTGACACTGCCATCCTGCAATAACTCAATATCCACTCTATCGCCATAACCATTGGCGATTTCGTCAATACTATTATCAACAATTTCCCACAAAATATGGTGCAAGCCTTTGGATGATGAATCGCCAATATACATACCAGGGCGCAATCTTACTGCATCCAAACCTTCAAGCACTTCTATGCTGTCAGATGAATAATCTTTGTTGTTTTTCATAATATCTCCTTATCTTGAGTTTTTTGTTTAGTATTGCAATTATGCTCAATTTTTTCACATAATATAAAAATCAATTCAATCAAAACAAATATTCAAATCACGCTTTCAATTGAATATTAATTCTTATTAGATATAATAAAAATAACATTACTTTTATTATTTCTATTATAACACACAATTTAAAAAAAATAAAGAGTGAATTGCAAATTTCTCATAAAAAATTACAATTCACACCTAAAATTTTATTATTTTATATTAAATTTCAATCTCAATATCAATTCAAAGCAGTAATTTGCTCTGTTCCCTCATCTGAAGAAGTTTTTGTCACACAACTTTTGAAAAACTCAAGTGCATCAAACATAACTTGATCTCTGATATCCTCGTTCAACAACTCATGGCGTTTGTTTTCATAAAGTTTCATAGTAACATCGGTTATTCCAGTATTCACATAAGTTTCGTAAAGTTTTTTAACTCTTTTACCATAACCACCAACAGGGTCATTATCTCCACTGATAATAAAAATTTTCAAATCTTTTTTTATGCAGTCAAGATTACATTCCTCATACAAATCTTTCATACCACAAAACATTGATTTAAAAAATCCAATTGAGGCAGTCACTCCACACATTTCGTCCTCATTATATTTTTTTACGGAGTCAAGATTACTGCATACCCAAGCATTTTCCATTTTGTCATAAGCAAATTTTTTATCATAGCCACCAAATGTAACTTTTGTGATAAAATTAGCAGGCTTATCCTTTCCACAAAAAACTGATTGAATTTTTGACACAACTTCACCAAGCTTAAGGTGTGCTGCTTTTTGTCTTGCAGAACCACAAAGTATCACGCCTTCAAGCAAATCACTTGCACGCTGAATATAAGACTGACTTAAAAATGAACCAAAGCTGTGTGCAAACAAACATAATGGCAAATTATATTTTTGTTTCACATATTTTGCAAGTTCAATTTGATCTGCAACTGTATCTGCAAAACTATCGCCATTTGTTACAATACCAAGCCCCAAACCTTCAACAGCTGTTCTACCATGTCCACGAGTATCCATACCTACAACAATAAAATTGTTATAGTTCAAAAAATCTGCAAAAAAGTCATATCGTTGAATATGATCTGCCATACCGTGAATAATTTGAACGATGCCAACAGGCTCTTTAACCTCATCCCAAAAATAAGCATAGCTTTCAAATCCCGATTCACTTTTAAATTTTTCAACTTTCATAGTTTCTCCTAAAAGAATTTATTGATTTTTTATTTAACATTATTAGTATATGCAAAAAAAATAGTTAGTATTATTAAAGTTGCAAATGCATTTTTGCTAAACTTTAATTATTAAAGCTACAAAATTTCAAGCAAACATTTTGACTAATCTTCAATCCAATAAGCAACAATTTTTTATAACAAACAATTTAATTATTGCAAAATAAAATGTGCGAGAACATCTAAATACACAATCGTAATTAAGCAGGACGCACATAACATTATCATTTTACTATAAATACAAATTTTTTACAAGAAAAATTAGGCATATTTTTAAAAAAGCGACAAAAATCAGCATATTTATAACTTAATTGGTAATAAAATACACTATAAAACATAAATTTGTTACTCTTAAGGAGGAGTTTATGAAGACTATTGTCTTAACTGGTGGAGGAAGTGGCGGTCATATAATACCAAACATTGCCTTACTTCCTTATCTTAAAAAGCATTTTGACAGAATTTACTATGTTGGCGAAAAGGGTGGAATGGAAGAAAAAATTGCACAAAAAAACAATATTCCTTTTTTCCCAATAAAAGCAATAAAATTAGACAGAACAAAACTTGCAAAAAACTTAAAGATACCTTTTGTATTGCCAAAGTACATTGCAGAGGCAGTTGAACTTCTGCAAAACTTGAATGCAGATGTAGTTTTTTCCAAAGGTGGATATGTTTCTTTGCCAATCACTTATGCTTGCAAAAGGTTGAAAATTCCTTATGTAATTCATGAGGCGGACAAAAGTCTTGGGGTTGCAAACAAACTTGCTCAAGGCAAAGCCAGCAAAGTTATCACTTCGGATGAAAGCTGCAATAAAAACAATAAATACATCACATTAGGCACACCTATCCGTGATGAAATTTTGCGTGGAAATGCGTCAAAAATCGGCACTAAATTAAATTTAGACAACTCAAAACCTAACATTTTGATTGTTGGTGGAAGTTTGGGTGCAAAAGCAATAAATGATTGTGTGATAAGCTGTCTTGGCAGTTTAACCAAAAAATATAATGTCATACATTTGACAGGTAAAGGCAAGCTTTCTGATACAAAAGCAACTGGTTACTATCCACTTGAGTATGCTGATAACATTGGCGATTATTATGCAGCAGCCTCGCTTGTTATTGCAAGAAGTGGTGCTGGTGTTATAACAGAATTGCAAGCCGTTGGAGTACGCAGCATTTTGATACCACTGCCACAAACTGCATCTCGTGGTGACCAGTTGGAGAATGCAAAAAAAAGCAACTTTACTGTGATTTGTCAAGAAGATCTGACACCAGATTTGTTACTTGACAAAATATCAATGACTCTTTCAATGCCAAAGCCAATCAGCAATTATGACAAGGAAACCTCACAAAAAATTGTGGATCAAATTCTTTTAAGTATGAAATAATTTTAAGTTTAATTTCAAAATAAACATAAAAATATTAAACTATATTAAACAAATTGAAATAAAAAAAGTTCCTACCACAATACAGGAACTTTTTTTATAATGTAAAAATTTAACTTGCTCTATGAAAAATTATTTAAGCTTTAAAATAATCAAAGCAAAATTTTAAAGCATTTAAAAAATTTTTTATTTCAAAAATTAATTTGATTATTTTTCGTCCATACTACAATCTGACTTTTCTTCGCTCTCGCCAATATTTTCCACAACGCTTCCCTTATCCGAATAGCCAGTTCCATCCGACGGATTACTGATTATCCCCAATGCCACAAGCACACCCAAAATTGAGGTTATAACCTCGTTTATATACGGCAAATCAAATTTCAGTCCCATAGACTGCAAAATCATAAGCACTGCACTAATCAAACTTATCCATAAACCATAATTTCTGAATTTTTCTTTCATATATTCTCCTCTACATAATACAATGGCTTTGCAATTACAGCAGTTTTAATTTGTTTGATATCCTCTCCCATACTAAAAACACAGCTCAATTCTTTTGTAAGCCTGTTTACAATATTTTGATAATTTTGCTCTCGCTTTCGCGAATCTTTGAGCACATAAAACAAAAGAATCACAAACAAAACGGCAAACACACCACTTTTTGCAACCATCAACAAAACCTCATTGTTCATCCACCTATTTCTCCAAGCAATTTCAAATATTTAGGTCCCAATAAGTTACGCAATGCCTCATTTTTTTGTATTGCCTCAACTGCAGATTTCTTTGAAAATTTGCTATAAAATTCTTTTGCAAGATTATATCTTTTTTCATATTCTTCTGCACGCTCTGGACTGCCAAAGTCGCCAAGCATCTCATTTTCTTTCATTTTTTCATGGTTCTTTTTCATTTCGTTGGCTTTGTCTTCAACCACCTTTTTTTGATACTCTTTGTATTCCTTTTCTTGAGTGGCTGTCTGCTTGTTTGCATTTTGCACATCTTTAACCTTTTGATTTTCCTCTGCCATAAGCTTGTTAAAAAGTTGCTCAACATCTTTTTTGAAACTTGCATCAAGCTGAGTGATTTTATTTTCTTTTTCTGTGAGAATATTATCTTTTTCGGCATCAGTTTTGTTCAGTTTTTCTGTTAAAGCTGCCATAACATCTGCAATATAATCCTCTTTTTCCTCCTTCAAGTCCTCTGCTTTTGCAAATTTGATTGAGGAATCTGCAATTCCATTTTTGCTTGCTGTGGAATTAAAGCTATCTTCCTTATCCTTGTATTTTTTGTCATAATACTCACTTTTTTGGTCAGCAGATTGCAAATAGTCTTGCTCCTTTTTTTCCACTTTGCTGAGTTTTTCATCGTATTTTGAATTTGCTTTATTCTTTTCATCGTCATAAATTGTGCTGTAAGTTTGTTCACTTTTTTCTCTCAAAACTTTTTCTTCCACAGGCACATAGTCCTCAAGATAAACAAATTCTTTATCCTCAGGTCTAAAAGATTCCGCATAATCTTTGACAATTTTTTCCAGTCTTTTGCGCTCATTTACTTCCATACCAGCAAGCTGATTAATCAAATCTGTTTGTTCTTCCAAATTCACAGAATCTTTGAATAAATCTGTAACCCATTCACCAATTTCCTTAAAAATTCCCATACTCTCTCCTAAATAACCCTAAGGTCAGTTGCATCCAGTTTTAGTTTTGCAGCAAGCATACCCTCGCCGGTGCAAATAACTGCTAAGCTGTAAAGTTTGTGTGCTTTAAGCAAAATTTCCCCACACGCAACCATTCCGTTTATTGCAGAAACTACAACATCGTCAATTTTCACAACAATGTTTGCAAGTTGTGTGCCAAAAACATCAATTTCGTAAGCTAGCGACTTATTTGTGCCATACACATTGTGTGCAAACACAATTTCATTGTTACTTTCCAAATTGTTTTTGCAAATCACTTTACTGCTTTTAACTTTTTGCTTTATTCTGTCAAGTTTTCCTTCTAAATCGTCAATAATTTCATTGTATTTATTCATTAATTTTCCTCCAACACCGAATACTCCAACACAGGCGATGGCACATTGATATTTCTTCCTTTTGGCACAATTTCGAAAACAAACTGCTTGCCTTTTAGATTGAGCAAACAACTTCTTTTGTGTGAAATATTAAAAAAATAGTTTTTATCATCCACAGTAATTTTCAAATCAATTATTGTTGAACCTCCAAAAACTATGTTTTTCAGCAATTTATATTCTGCAGGGCTTGCAAAATCAATCAAACCAGACTTCCAAATTTTGTTTTCTCCATTGCTATCTGCTGACAACAAACTCAAAAAATTACCTTCAACTACAAGCACATATTCTTTGCCATTATATTTTACTTTCGACAATGAGCTAGCCTCCTTGCAAGTTATAAAATGATAATCGTTGTAAGCCAAATCATAAGCAATAATAAAGTTGTCAAAAATGTCTCCACCATTATTTTTGCACAAAAAATAGCAATATTCACTTGTGGCAACAGCTTGTACATCACAATTTTTTAAAAACCCTGACAAACCCTCGCAAATGCTTTTGCAGTTGTACCCGTCAAAAACTCCCAAACCTTTGTTTGTGGCATACATAATAAAGTCGCCACAATTTACTACACTGCCATTTTTGATATTGTTTGGAGAGTTAACAGACTTTGTGACAAAATCTTCCTGCTCGGAATAAGCTGTTATTTTTGTAAATCCATCCGTTTGACAAGCAATCAAATGTTGATTAAAGCTTATCAAGTCGGTAATATTACCATTGTCAAAAGACAAATTGATATAACCACCTTCGTCAATTGATTGATTCCAATTGAAAGGCGCAAAGTCATCACTAAACTCCAACTTTGTGCTGTCTCTTGAAACTGCAAAGATTCTGTAAAAATGATTGCATATCTTTGCAAATTGCACTGAAATTTCACTATCCTCCACAGCTCCTTGTGAAAACTTTTTAAGTCCTTTGTCCGTTGCTAAAATCAAATAGCTTTCCTCTCCGTATTTATATAAAGTACTATCAAAAATCTCAAAATCAAAAGCCAGTTCAGTTTTTGTCTGAGTGCCGTTTTCCGTTTGCATCAAAAAACATTTGTTCTCGCAAACAACAATCAATTTCAAGTCATTCTTATAATACGGTATAACTTTTTTGATTTTATCCTCAAACACAATATCCAGCTTTTGTGGTGACATTGATGCAACCAAAGCCCCATTCAAAGTTTTTAAATTTTCTTGTGCCACTGCAAAATCAATAGGTGTTGTTTTTGAATACCACTCCTGACTTACTCCTTTAAAATTAGAGAGTTTCACTCTTTTTATAGGCAAAGTTTTTTTGTAATAGTTCTTTTTCATCAATACCACCAACCGTGTTTAAGTTTTATTTCTTTTGTAACTCTGCAAGCAACCTTCAACATTTCGCGATATCTTTTGTCGTATAGCATTGAATCCTCATACCTGCCTTGCAACAAGCAATACTCTCCAAGTGCACCATAAACAATAAGCATAAGCGTTATTCTTGGTGACAAATCAATATTATCCCCAAGTTTTACTTCATCTGGCATATAAAGGTAATGCACATTAACAAGTCCACTTGTTTGCGTGACAATTTCGTTAGGGTACATTTTAGCCCCGATTTTTGATTGATTTTTTGTCACTTTTTTCAAATTTATCAATCTTTTTGAAAGCTTATCATATGGGATAATTCCGTTTATTGCCTCCACTTGTTCTTCAAACTCCACAGGCAAATAATCACTTGCAATTTCAGACAAAGTCATATTTATGCACTTTATGATTGTTACAATTTCACTATCATTTTGGGGCAAATTATTTATATCATATTTATCCTTATCGCCAAGTCGCACTAAAACTTCTGTCAAAACTTCTTCAACTTTCATACTAATCCCTCACAATTCAGAATAGGAGGGAATTTGACTTCCACCCCTATTCATATAGTTTACTACGCTTTTTGTTTTTGTGTGAATTTCATCCAGAGTTTTATCAATCAGCCTTTGCTCCAAGCTTTGATTGAAATTGTCAATTTGTTCAATTTCAGACAAAATTTTATCCATTCTTGTACGCCTTACAAACTCAACTGCTCTGCTATCAAGTTGAGCAAATGGCATAACCAGTTGAAAGGTCGGATTGCATTTTAAGCTGTGCAATTCAATCACATTTTTTTTGCAGTTATAAAACAATCTGTAATCGTCATCAATCTCTCTTATTCTTTCGGGGATATCAAAGCAGTTGTGACTAATCAATGTAAGCTCATGCATAAAATCAATCACACTTTATTCCACTAAGCTTAGCTTGTCCACAAGGTCTATCGCAAACGATATCAGCATATTTAACCAAAGTTGCAGTGTATGTAGGATTGCCAAGCTTTTGTTTGATAACATTTCCGTTATCTCCTTCCAGCCATCTCCAATCGCAAAGTTGATGCATTTTGAAATCGTCAGTGTTAAGCAAATACATTTCGCCATCCTCAATAAACTTATCACTTACCAAAGGAATACCACTATAAGATAGTGCCTTAAAACCACCATCCAAAGTCATATAATCCACATTCAATCTGTTTGCAGACAAGTTTTTGATGTAAGCTTTTTTCACATCATATGCACAAGTAATAAAGTTTACGGCAGAACCTGTTGTCTCGTCAATATAGTCAATTGCCTCTTGAATAGTTCCCATATCAAGTGCTACATTGTTCAAATCTTTTTTGTAAGGATTCAACCAAGTGTTGTTTGCTCTTGCAAGCCCATAAATATCATTTGTGCCGAAAATTGCTCCCAAACCTGTAAGCTCAAAACCTTTAGAGTTTTGAATTGTGATGTAATCAGTTGTAGATACAGCAGAAACTTGCTTGTCAATTTTGATAATTTTTGCAACTCTGTCCACATCAATAATTCTTGCTTGTGCAAGGATTTTTTCGCCATCTTTATTAAAAATATCAATAACCATGCCAATTGCAACTTTTTTTACACTTGACAAAGTTATTGATGTTGTAGCTGTAGCAGAGGCAGTTGCAACCAGTGCAAGTACGCCATTGCCATCGCCATACAGCATCCTGCCAAGATTGTATTTTGATGCCTTAAGCAAGCCTTCCATTTCTGCATTCAAAAGGTTGACAAAAGCACCAACATTGCTTTGAGAAGCTCTTATTGCCTTGTCAGAAATTTCAATGCTGCCATAAAGATTTTTAAGTTCCACCTTATATTGAGCATAGTTGTTGCCAGCTGCCATAGGCAAACTGCCTGTTTCATCTCCTGCACCAACGCCACCATTCAAGCCATAAGATACCAGTTTGATAATATCCTTGCCCCAAACATCGCTTGAAGTTTGTTCAATTTTTGTAAGCAAAGGATTGACTGCTGTGTTAAGTTGCTCTGTAACCACACCCAAATAAACACTTTTTAACGCTTTATCAGCTGTTTCCAAATTTACCATTTAAAATCTCCTATTTTCTATAAATTTTTTCGCCATTTTTCCTGCCTCGTCCAAAGTACGTGGTCTGTATGTTGGCGACACATAACAATTGCCACCTTTTGCAATTGTTTGTGGCACTTGAATGCTGACAAGGCTATCCAAATAATCTGCTACAATTTTGTTTATTATTTTTTCATTTGAGTAGACATAATTATTCAAAAATTCCTCGTCATTTATCATATTGCAAGGCTCGTTAATTTTGCCAGTTAGAGTTTCAGCAAGCTTGATTGCAAACTCCTCCACACCACTAACATTTTTAAGCTCATCTGCAAAACAGCTCAAATTAGGATTAATTTGCAACATTTTTTCAAGAATTTGCTGATTATTCTCCACACGATTTTCAAGTTTCTTCAATACTTGACACTTTTTTGTAAATTCCTTTTCCAATTGTTGGTATCCCTCAAAAAGACTTTCTGCCGAT
The DNA here is from genome assembly GCA_910584975.1 of uncultured Christensenella sp. Classification (GTDB taxonomy): domain Bacteria; phylum Bacillota; class Clostridia; order Christensenellales; family UBA3700; genus MGBC100798. The sequence goes on along the minus strand of CAJUEA010000013.1, from coordinate 2,971 downwards.
TTGAATTTTCCAAAAGAGGTTACTGTATCTTGATTATCGTGCGTTATATCTGGTGACAAAGGTTGCTCTGATTGAGTCTTATTCCCATCGCTCGGTGCTTGCACAGCAACTTGCTCTATTTTATTATTCTCTTGCATTATTCTCCTCCATTAACAAATTATTTTGATTATGTAGCACCAAAAACATTTGATGCTCTTTAATATGCTTGTCCATTCTCTCAACAACAGCATTGTCCTCTTCATTAATAATAGCTTTTATATGCTCATCAATATGAAGTTCATGATTGTCATATTCCATTGAAGAAACATCTTTTTCTCGCAATGTCAAATTTTCCTTTTGCGCTTTAACCCTGTGACATTCTGCAATATCCTGAGTGGACTCCCAATTTCCAAAGCCAAGCATTTCCAAAAGTTTTAGTCTGTTTCGATCACTCATACTTCCTTTTGAATCCCTAAACATACCCATTCTCACAAGTTCAAGCACCATACTGCGTCTGTTTGCTGGTGTTTCATTCAGTTCATTATCCGTGTCAAAAACCAAATCATCAGCTGCCAAATCCGAACCTTGAAAGTAAAGTAACTGCACTTCTCCATTGTCTCCCGCAATTCTCTTTAATCTTCTTGATATTGCAAATTGCTTGTAAAGTCTAAGCACTAGCTGTCCTATTCTTTTCACGGCATTACGGATAGACTCTGCGGACATAGATATTCTTGTGTCATCTTGCTCTTGCAACAAACTGATTGCAACACCAGATGTTACATTTGCTGGCAAACTTGAACTTCTCATAAACTCACTCACACCAGTAATATTGATAAAAGTATTCTCCAGTCTTGATTCTTCGCTGTCAAACTCACTTGGCACACTGCCCATATTAAGCATTCGTGGTGGATTGCAACCACTGCGATAAATGAGCACCTTGCCCGGAGACAAGCCCTCTTCTTCCAAATTATCCGTATCCACTGAACCATCTTCAACAGCAAGCACACCCATAGCAATTCTGTTCATAAATTCGTGTTTTTTGTTTTTAATTCCGTTGTAGGCTCTTTGCACGGGAATAATTCTTTCAACAATGCTTGTTCCGTAAAAACATGTCACATTTTCCAAAGCAGTTTTTCTTGCAAATGGCAATCCATAACCTCCATCTTGCTCTGTTTGATAAGGCAAATCTTCACACACAACCAACTTATCTCCTGCAACAATAATATGTCTACCCTTTGGATATTCCTTTGATGGACGCTCAAATTTTTCAACAACCAAACATGCGTTTTCTCTTTGCGTAGTTGCACACCTTGCACTGCTTGCTGAATATCCCAAGCCACCACCATTTGCCACATTGTCAAAGCTAAATACCCTCAATGTTTGTGGTTGAACTTGCACATTCCAAATTTCTTCAACTTCTTTTACAGAATAAACTTTTGCATGATAAATAAATTTGCACTCCTCAATGCTGTTGTTTGTGATTTTGTCAGGAAAAATCTCATAAGGTGGACACAAAACAATATCTATATCGCCTTCTTTAACAAGCTTTTTATCTTTTGTCTCGCCAATTGCTCTGCCTTTGTCTTGATTCCATACAACCTTAAAAAACACACTGCCACAAATTTCACTCCACACATTGCCTTGTGCCAATATCTCTGAAAGCTTGTTTTCTTCTGTAATAGTTTTTAGCAAACTGGTTGAAAGTTTTGCCACATTGATATCCTTTTCATCTTGACTGAAAGGTCGCACACTCACATTGGCTTGCACTCTGCCAAGCTTTGCAAGTCTTGTTTCCACAATTGGTGCAATGTGATTGAAAACTTCTCTCTCCTGCCAAAAATATTGTTTGCCATAATCCTCCACTTCACCAACGGGAGAAATTTCACAATATTGATTGCCTTGAACAAAATTCATATTTAAACGCCACTGACTCTCAAGAGATTTTCTTTCCTCACTGATTGTGTCAAATTCCTTCAAAATTTCGCGTGCAATATCTTCTCGCCATTCAATATCACTCATTGCAATTTTTCTCCTTGTCGTTTTATTGATTTGTTAATCAAATTTATCGGACTTTTTGGCACAAACTCTTTTGACAAAAGCTCCATCAACTTTTTGGCACAATCCTCACACAAGTAAATTTTTCGTCTTGCAAGCACTCCGTCCTCAAAGATTTCGTATTTTGCCTCATTCTTACAAAGCCCGAAATCACATCTAACTTTCACATTAAGTTTTGCTAATTTCATTTTTATCCTCCAATTTTTTTAATAATTTAAGCAATCTGACTTTTTCTTTTTTAAGTTCGCTGTCCGTCAAATTGTCAAATTCTCCATTTTGTTTGGAAATATCAAGATACGCCTTAAGCGCTGCAACATCAGGTGGAACATTTTTTATTGTAATTTTGCGTTTCAGCAGTTCTCCCCCTTTATCCTCGCTTGCGTATTCCTCAACAATTTCTTCAGTTTGATACCCCACACCTTTTTTGTACAAGATGTCAAGCATAACATCTCGCTTATTCTTTTTTTCCGACATTTTCCCCTCACAAAAAAATCAAAGCCTTTTCAGCTTTCGCATAAGCTTTGATTTATCCTTTTCTATCTCACTCAATTCCTTAAACTTAGCCTCATTTAAAGAAGGTTTTGTCATTATGTAATATCTTAGTGCATCAAGTGCGTGGTCATCAACCTTTTTTGGATTATCTCCCTTTGACCACCAGTATGACTTAAGTTCTCTTATCAAATTTGTACAATTTTTAAAAATAAATAGCTTTTGTGGGCGTGCCTTCAAGTACTCTTTTACTCTTGCAATCCCACTAAACATATCTTTGTTGACATTTGTATTAACTACAATGCCTTTTTCATAAAACAATTCTGCCACACTTTTGCTGTACGCCAATGTATGTTGATTGCTTGCGCTATCAATCAATGCGCTAAGTCTCCCCTTACTATCCCTGTGCCAGTTCAACTTGTCTGCAAGTTCAAAAATCTTGTTCCTG
>CAJUEA010000012.1 GCA_910584975.1 uncultured Christensenella sp. | reverse complement strand
AACGAGCAACGCGCTCATAGTACAACCGCAAGTTATACTTGGTGGCGCTCCGGCTACTATGGCTTTTACAACCCTGCGTATGTTATGGCTCCTTCGGGCGTCTATTACGCCTACAATGTTACGAATGCCTACGGCGTGCGTCCTGCGCTTCACCTTAATCTAACCTCTGCCGCTCTGGGAGCGGCGGGTCGTGGTGTAACTCCAACAGAGGATAGTGGCTATGGCTATGTATATAAGGATAGCAACAACACCAGACAAGATTATGCAACAACAAAACTTAAACATTTAAGCACTGACGAACAAGACAAAGTACCAACTGGTCCAGACGGCAAGAAAAGATATGTACTAGGCTACATCAAGCCTGAAACAAAATTGTCAGATTTTGTTTCAAATTTGAAAAATGAAATGTCTTTGCTTAAAATTTATGATCAAAAAGACGCCTTAATATTTGACGGCACTAAGGGGGGCGGCGTTACGACGGTGCCCGAAAGTGCCGGCAAAAAAATTGTGACGACGGGCTTTAAGGTGGAGGCGTACAAGAAAGTTAAACAAGATGATGGAACTGAAAAACTGGTATTGTATGACACCGTTTGGATATCCGTGCTTGGCGATGTAACCTGTGACGGAATAATAAACACACTGGATATCACAATAATAAACAGAATAGCCCGTGGCGAACTGAAACTCAGCGATTTGAACCATGAACAACAACTTGCAGCAATGATTGATAACAAAGGAAATGTAACATCCACAGACGGCAAAATTTTGTTTAATGTGATTGGTGGCATAACAAATTTGAATGACTACTTTACAAATATTGTTGGTGCAGATAAGTATCAAATGTGGAACTTAAACAATGCTGACAACAAAGTTTTGCGTACAGGAACTGACATTACGGCAGCTGCAAACCTTGTGAGCAATGGTATAATTGGAAACATTCCAGTTAACACAACAGCAAGTGCTTTCAAAACAAAATTGGCAAATCAAGCAAGTATTTCTGCAAGCAATATTGCAGTTTACAAGGCAAATGGAACGCTTGCAGGCAACAATGATTTTGTTGGAACTGGCTCTTATATAACATACAGTGGAAAGACAATTTATTTGTGTGTGCTTGGCGATTTGACTGGCGACGGAATTGCTAACGCATTGGATGCAACAATTTTAAACAAAATTATAAACGGAAGTATTAAGCTTAATACAAGCGTTATGATTGACAAAGTTATTATGCTTGCATCAACAATACAAAACAAAGGTAACATTACCACAGCAGATAGTGAGTGTATTTTGAACTATATCGGTGGTTATATCGACCTTTCAAAATACTTTTTAGCAACTACAACCTAAGCGTAAACTATTGCTCATTACGACCTTTTAGAGTGATTTTCTAGTGAGAAAATCAGCTCACTTGCAGTCGAATTCGCTTTTTTCGACCAAACGCAAAGTCTCACTTTCTTATACCTCGCAAAAAAGTTATTTAGCAGGGACCCCATTTTGTACTTTGGTCGGACTTAATAAGGCGTAATTTGATTAGAATTTTGTTAATGTCATCCCGAGCGAAGTCGAGGGATCTCCGACTTGGCTTTTTGAGTAATAAATAAAAGGATACCTTTTGATTAGTAGACGAGCAAAATCCGAGATTCTTCGATTACGGCATACGCCTACACTCAGAATGACAAAAGCAATGTCATTTCGAGCGTAATGGGGCCCCCACAAAAAGATTGTTTTGTGGGGTACAGGGAGGGATCTCAAACTATTGCTTATTGAGTTAAAGAAAAAAATACAATGTTTGTGTTTATCTTATTCAACAAGCAAAAGTCCGAGATGTTTCGACTGCGTTGCACTACACTCAGAATGACAAAAGCAATGTCATTTCGAGCGTAATGGGGCCCCCACAAAATAGCTTTTTTGTGGGGTAAAGGGAGAAATCTCAAATATAGCTTTTTGACTAAAGAATAAGTTTACATTATTGTTTGTTGAATTGCAAAAAGTAATTATAATTGCAAGAACATTTTTATGTTTAATCATAAAAGTTCTCCATAAAAAGTTTCAAAGGCATAGGCAAGTAATCATAAGGTTATTTGCCTGTGACGGAGATAATAAAACTAAAAATTGCCCCTATTGTATTAATAGTTGTTTATAGCAAGTCATACTATTAATGCTCCATTTTTCAGACTGAGTTTTCTCAGTCTGATTTTTATATCCCCACAAAAAAGCTGTTTTGTGGGGTATAGGGAGAAATCTCAAATTGTGCTTGTGTAAAAAATGATAATTTTTACCTTACTCAAAAAGCAAAATCGGAGATCCCTCGACTACGCTCGGGATGACATTAAACTCGAAATCACATTGTTTATGTCATTCTGAGTGAAGGCGTAGCCGTAATCGAAGAATCGCGGATTATGTGGGTTGAGTAATCAAAAATTACCTTATAAAGTCCGACCAAAGAGCAACGAAGTTGAACTTTGGTCAAAAAAAATAACTCGACCGCTTTTTCAAGCTCATTCCACAAAAGAAAATCCGTTGCAGAAAGGTCGAGTTTGTTTCGCCTTTTGTAAAAATAAAAGGCAGGATAGTAAGTCCCTTCATACTCAAATCAATCAGTTCGCAAATCGATGTTTGTGCAAAGAGTTTAGCGAATACAGGAAAACTCACATAATTTTGTGAGTGAGTGAAGCGCAGGACGCACGCCGTTGTCATTAGTAACATTGTTGTTGTTATGAACGCCCGAAGGAGCCAACCCATTAGCATTGTTGTAATTGTTGTTATTGCCGGAGCGCAACCAAGTCACCAAAAACCAGAAAACTTCCACCCTGTTTGACATTATAGCATAAAAGATAAATAAAGACAAGTTATTTTTTCTCAGTAAGCACGATTTGAGATCCCTCGACTATGCTCGAAATGACATTAAACTCGAAATGACATTAAACTCGAAATGACATTAAACTCGAAATGACATTGTTTTTGTCATTCTGAGTGAAGGCGTAGCCGTAATCGAAGAATCTCGGATTATGCGTGTTGAGTAAGATAAATAACGCCTTATTAAGTCCGACAAAAGTATATAATGGGGTCCCACAAAAAAGCTATTTTGTGGGACCCGTGTTCGCTCGAAATGACAGGAAACCAAAAGCCAACTTACACAATCAACAAATTAATCTTATTAAATTTTCTAAGTGCTTGACTTTTGCTATATTTAATGATATTATTATTTTAATAATGTTGACTGAGATAAGTAGCACTTATTTTTTATAGTAACAGAGAAAAGGCGTTTTGGTGAGAGCCGATACTATAATTTTGTGTGAATTCACTCACGAGTTGCTTTTGTGAACAAATGTTTTAATCTATATTTAATTAGTGAAAGCCGTAGAATTGCGTTAAATTTAAAGAGGCATAACATTTCTTTTAATTGTTATTTGGTAATATGCATTTTGGATATGTGCAAGATTGTTATGTGAAGTTAGGTGGTACCGTGAATTTTTTCGCCCTAATACGATAAGTATTAGGCGTTTTTTTATAAAAATGTAACAATACTTAGGGACAATTTATCCCAAGAAGAATTAAGTAATAATAAATACAATCTAACACAAGAAAAGTCCGGGATCTTATCCTCCACAAAAAGGCTATTTTGTGGGGACCCCGTTAAGCTCGCGATGACGGGGGAACAAAGTATGAGATGTTTCGACTGCGTTGCACTACGCTCAACATGACACTAGCAGAGGTCTTTTATTGTTAATGTCATTTCGAGCTTGTCGAGAAATCTCAAATTGTGCTTATTGAGTAACGATAAAATCAATCATTAATATATTGCAAGTAAAGTCCGAGATCCCTCGATTACACTCGGGATGACGGGAGTAGCAAAGTCCGAGATGTTTTGATTGCGTAGCACGGATAAATCTCAAAATTTGCTTAATGTGTAGAAGGAGAAAAATGTATTATATATATATTCTTACAAATAAGTCAAATTCTGTTTTGTATATTGGTGTTACAAACAATTTGTCAAGACGACTATACGAACATAAAAATAAATTGATAGATGGCTTTAGCAAGAAATACAATACCAATAAAATAGTGTATTTTGAAGAAAGTTCTTCAATTAATGATGCAATATTAAGAGAAAAACAACTGAAAGGTTGGTCAAGAAAAAAGAAAATTCAACTAATTGAGTCTATAAATCCAAATTGGATTGATTTTGGAGAAAAAGAATTTGAGGAATAATTTTGTCACAAGCAAGGTCTGAGATTTCTCGACTGCGCTCGAAATGACATAAGTTAAGAAATGACGGAACCCAAGGTTTAAACTGACAAAAACAATAATAAATAATGTATATAATTAAAATAATATTAATTAAGGAGCTAATATGGAAAACAGGATTAAAGAGATTTTAAACAAGGCTTTAAGTTTAATTGATGACAGCGAAAATTTGGAAAATCTTGAAAAAATTCAGCAAATCAGAGTGCAATTTTTGGGAAAAAACGGCGAACTGACCAATATTTTGAGGAGTATGAAAGATATTGAACCAGAGCTTAAACCAATAATTGGCAAATTTGTCAATCAAGCACGCGATGTGATAACTGAAAGAATTGAGGAGAGAATTGCTGAGCTTACTGCAAAAAACATTGCAAAAAAGCTTAACAGCGAAAATGTGGATATAACATTGAGCAGCAAACGCAACCCAAAAGGTGGATTGCACCCTTGCTCTTTGGTTATAAATGAAATTTTGAACATTTTTACGGCAATGGGCTTTCAAGTTAAGCAAGGACCAGAGGTTGAAACAGATTTCTTTAATTTCCAAGCACTTAACATACCAAAAGACCATCCTGCAAGAGAAATGCAAGATACTTTTTATATCAATGACGAATTGCTTTTGAGGACACATACTTCTCCAATGCAAGCAAGAACTATGATTAAAGAAAAACCACCTATCAGAATTGTTATTCCGGGCAAAGTTTACAGACCAGACGATGATGCAACTCACAGCCCAATGTTTCAACAAATTGAAGGCTTGGTTGTTGATAAAGGCATCACAATGTGCGATTTGAAGGGAATTTTGGATACATTTGCAAAGGCACTTTTCAATGAAAACACAAAAACAAGATTGAGACCTTCTTTCTTCCCATTTACTGAACCAAGTGTGGAGGTGGATGTTTCTTGTGCAATGTGTGGTGGTAAAGGTTGCAGAATTTGCAAAGGCACTGGTTGGATTGAGATTTTGGGAGCAGGAATTGTCAACCCTAAAGTGCTTGACAACTGTGGCATTGACAGCAATATTTACAGTGGCTTTGCTTTTGGACTTGGCATTGAGCGTATTGCAATGATTAAATATGGTATTCCTGATATGAGAATCTTGTTTGATAATGATATCAGATTTTTAAAGCAGTTTAATTAAGGAGGACAAGTTTTATGTTGATTTCAGTTGATTGGTTAAAAGATTATGTTGATATAAATTGCTCAATAGACGAGTTGTGTGCAAAGCTTGTTAGTGTTGGCTTTGAGGTTGAAGAGGTTATCAGACAAGCAGATAATTGCAAAAAATGCGTTGTAGGCAGAATTGAAAAACTTGAACCTCATCCCGATGCAGATAAATTGCAAATTTGCAGCATTAACATTGGCAGTGAAATTGTGCAAATTGTTACTGGTGCCACAAATGTGAAGGTGGGGGACCTTGTGCCTGCTGCTTTGGACGGCAGTGATTTGCCTTGTGGTATGCACATCAAAAAGGGTAAATTGCGTGGTGTGGCAAGCAATGGGATGTTGTGTTCTGGTGAAGAGCTTAAGGTTACTGAAGACGATTATAAGGGCGCAGGCGTTTATGGAATAATGATTTTGAATGAGAATTATCCACTTGGCACTGACATAAATGATGTAATTGGCACAAACGATATCATTTTGGATATTGGTGTCACTGCAAACAGACCAGATTGCAACAGTGTGTTTGGCATTGCAAGAGAGGTGGCAACTGTGTTGAATCAGCCATTAAAAATGCCTTCTTTGAAGTATGAAGAAAGTACATTTGAAAATACTGCAAATGTTGTGGTGGAAAATGCGGAACTTTGCCCAAGATATATGCTTTCTATGGTGAAAAATGTTGTGATTAAGCCATCTCCAAAGTATATTCAAAAACGATTGAAGGCTGTGGGACTTCGTCCAATAAACAACATTGTTGATATCACTAACTATGTACTTATGGAAATTGGACAACCAATGCACGCTTTTGATTTGGCAAATGTTGCAAACGGAGAAATTATTGTAAGAAACGCTGTAGAAGGCGAAAAAATAACTTTGCTTAATGGTGTAACATACACTTTGACAAAGGATATGCTTGTCATTGCAGACAGCGAAAAGCCTAGCGTTATTGCTGGTATCATGGGTGGTAGCTATAGTGGTATTAGTGAAAACACAAAGGATATCATTTTTGAGTCTGCAAAGTTTGTGCGTGAGAGCGTAAGGCGTACAAGCAGAAAATTGAATGTAAGGTCAGATTCTTCTGCAAGATATGAGCGTGGTATTGATTTGGCATCACAAGAAATTGGTATGAAAAGGGCTTTGCAGTTGATTTATGAAACAAAAAGTGGCGATATTTGTAAGGGTATTGTGAACATTTGCAAAGAGAGCTTGGAGCCAAAACAAATTTTTTGCAATGCTAGCAAAATCAATGAAATTTTGGGTATTAAGGTGCCAGAGCAAGATATGGTTCGCATTTTGAACAGCTTGCAAATTAAAACTGAAATTGCAAATGGTGTGCTAAATTGCAGCGTGCCTTTGTATCGTGACGATATTGAAAATGCAAATGATTTGGCAGAGGAAATCATAAGATTGTATGGCTATGACCACATTACTTGTACACTTATGGATAGTGGAAAGCAGACAATTGGTGGCAAAAGCATTGAATTGCAAAATGTTGACAATATCAAAAATCTTTTGATTGGCGAAGGTATGAATGAGGTGTATTCTTATTCTTTTACAACTCCTAAAATGTTTGATTTGCTTGAGGTTCCAGCTGATAGTAAATTGAGAAATGTGATAAAATTGCTTAACCCACTTGGCGAGGATTTGTCAATTATGCGTACAACTTTGGCTGGCAGTATGATTGAAATTATGGCTAAAAATATCACAAGAGGCAACAAAAACGCAAGATTTTTTGAGTTTGCAAACACTTATATGCCAAAAGCACTGCCTATTAGTGAGCAACCAGTTGAAACACAAAAATTAGCTCTTGGAGTTTATGGTGAGACAGAGGATTTTTATACAATAAAGGGTATTATTGAAAACATTATTGCATATTTTGGCGTAAAAGCAAGCTATGTTCGCCCAGATTGTTGCTATTTGCACCCTGGTATCAGTGCTGATGTTGTGGTTGATGGCAAGGTTGTGGCAACTTTTGGAGAGGTAAGACCTGATATTGCAGCAAAATATGATATTAAAAACAAAATTTATGTGTCAGAAATTGATTTTGATTTGTTGAATTGCTTGTTTGACAATAGCTATGAATTTAAAGCAATAGCAAAATTTCCAACAGTTGAAAGAGACCTTGCTGTTGTGGTGGAAGAGGCCGTCACTGCTGAGCAAATTATTGGTGTTGCAACAAAATATGCAGGAAAAACTCTGTCTGATATTCGCATATTTGATATTTATAGAGGCAAAGGTATTGAAAAAGGATATAAATCTGTTGCAATTAAGTTTGAATTTACAAGCTATGAAAAAACTTTGACTGATGAAGAAATAAACAACAAAATGAACAAAGTTATCAAAATGCTTGATAATGAGCTAAATGCAAAATTGAGGTAATATGATTGAAGTTTTGTCCCCAGCAGGAAATATTGCAGCGTTAAAAAGTGCGGTGGCGAATCGCGCTGACGCTGTTTATTTGGGACTAGAAAATTTTAATGCAAGGCTCAAAGCCGACAATTTTTCCACTCACAACATTAAGGAATGGGTGGATTTTTGTCATTTGTACAATGTTAAAGTTTATGTTACAATAAACACTTTGATTAAACAAAGTGAATTGCAGTTGCTAGATGCACTGCTTTTGGCGTGCGAGAGTGCAAAAGTTGATGCAATTATTGTTACAGATTTGGCAGTTGTTGCAAAAGCAAAAAAGCTTTGTCCTTCAGTCGCATTGCACGCAAGTACCCAAATGGGCATTCACAATTACTTGGGTGCTAAATTTTTGGAGGAAATTGGATTTTCTAGGGTTGTGCTTGCAAGAGAATGTACAATTGCTGATATCAAAGAAATCAAAAAATATACTAATTTGGAAATTGAATATTTTGTGCATGGTGCAATGTGTGTTGCTTTTTCTGGGCAATGCCTGCTGTCAAGTATTGCAAGTGGAAATAGTGGAAATCGTGGGCTATGCTTGCAACTTTGCAGAAAAGAATACAAAGAGAGCTTAACTGGCAGCAAATGCTATGCAATTTCGGCAAAAGATCAATGCTTAATTGAAAATATTAAGCAACTTGTTGAGGCTGGGGTAACTTCGCTTAAAATTGAAGGCAGATTGAAATCTGCTGAGTATGTAGGTCTTATAACTTCAAAATATCGCAAAGCAGTTGATGGAATTGAAATTACAACCAATGATATTAGCGAAATGAAAAGAGCTTTCAATCGTGGTGGCTATAGTAAAGGATATTCCTTCAGTCAAAAAAATGATTTGCTTTATACAAAAGTGCAAAATCACATGGGGCAGTTTATTGGAGAAATTGAAGGAGCATGCAAATTTAAAGATAATTTTAAACTGGAGCTAAAAACAAAAATTGCACTTAAAAATGGCGATGGAATAAAAATTTTCAGAGATGACAGTGAAGTTGGTGGTTTTGAAGTTTCCATTATTGAAAAAAATAACAATGGCTACAAATTGTTTTCTCGCAATGCATTTTGCAGGGGAGATAAAGTGCATATCACTTTAGATAGCACTTTGACAGAAAAATTTTCGAATGATGTGATGCCAAAAATTTTGCTTGAAATTGATTGCAAGATATCACAAAAAAATGTCGTTGTGAATGCAATGTACAAAAATCAAAAAATAATTTACACGGAAAATGTAAATTTTGAATTTGCAAAAAATCTTGCAACAGATAGATTGGAGATTGAAAAGCAATTTTCAAAAACAGGGAACACCCCATTTGAATTTAAAATCAAAAGTGTGCAAATGCAAGAAAATTTGTTTGTGCCAAAAAGTGTGATAAACAACATTAGACGAAATTTTGTACAGTTTTTGCAAAGCGAAATTGTTGAAATAAACAGACAAAATTGGCAAAATCAATCGCTTGCAAATAAGTACAACCAAGAGAATTATGCAATAGATTTTGTTCAAAAATATGATATTCTCTCGACAGAAAACTCTGATATTGTGATTTGTGAAAAATTGGATTTGAATAGCAAAAATTGTAAAAGTATTATGAAAATCGTTGTAAATTATAATAATTTTGACAAAAGTATTATGAATTACGCCAAAAATCATAACAATATCTTCATAAAATTGCCAAAAATTGCAATGAGTGCAGATTTAAAAATCATTTTGAAAAAGCTTGAAGAACTTCCAAAAAATGTTGGAATTTATGCAGATAATTTTTATGCTTATTATTTGGCAGTTATTTCAAAACGAGCTGTTGTTGGTGGTATGGGATTAAATTTGTTTAATCGTGATAGCATAAAATTTTTGGGGCTTAAAAGTTTTGTTGTGAGCAGTGAACTTTCAAAAAGTGAAATTGAGGAGATAGGTTTGCCGTCAGCTGTGTTTGCTTTTGGATATTTGCCTGTAATGAATTTTTGTCATTGCCCTGTGCAACACTTTACGGGTTGCAGTTGTGATAATTGCAAATATAAAGAATATAGCCTTAGTGATAAGTATGGCGATTTTAAAGTTAAACGCAGTAAAATTGCGAATTGTTATTTTGAAATGCTTAACAATTCTTGTCATTTTATTGAAAAAAATGAGTTGAATGGCAATTTTGCTTGCATTGATGTGTGTAATTTTGAAAATCCTGACGAAATTGTTAGTAATTATTACAATAATTCTTGCTTTATTTTTAATAATAATGTAAAATTAACTAAAGGGCAATTTTTGCGTGGTGTAAAATAGATGATTTTGCATTTAAATGTGAAATTTGCTTAAATAAAAATTTGAGATTTAGGGAAAATGATTTCTGAAAAAACAATAAATAATTTGGAATTTAATAAAATCAGAGAGATTTTAAAGAGTTTTGCAGTTTCTCAAAGTGGCAAACAAAGGGTGTTGTCCTTGAGTCCTGCTCAAAGTCTTGGTGAGGCAAATATTCTGCTTGATGAGGTTTATCAAGCAGATAAGATTTTGTTTGAGTATGCAGAAAGTCCTGATTTTTCCTTTGATGATATAAGTGAAGTTATTAACAAGGCAGATAAAAATGTTACTTTGTCTATGTCGGAACTTTTAAAAGTTGCAAGAGTAATGAGGATTTCCAGATTGGTGGCTGAAAGCATTGGAAATATCAAAAGTGAAGAAATAGAGCTTATCAAAGACTATGCAAATATGCTTTTTGCAGATGTTATGCTTGAAAATGACATTTATAAGTGTATTATCAGTGAAAACGAAATGGCTGATAACGCTTCATTTGAGCTTAAAAGAATAAGAGATGCAATTACAAAACTGAATATTTCTATCAAAAATAAGCTTAACATGTTTGTTACAAGTCCGACATACAACAAATATTTACAGGATAGCATTGTTACAATAAGAAATAACCGTTTTGTTATTCCTGTTAAAAGTGAATATAAAAACAATATTCCCGGATTAATTCACGACCAATCGGCAAGTGGAAAGGCTGTTTTTGTGGAGCCTTTTCAAATTGTGCAACTAAACAACGAAATTGCAACTTTGCGAATAAATGAAAGCCTTGAAATAGAGAGAATCTTGCGTGCATTTACTGTGAGAGTGGGTGGCGATGCAGACAATTTAAAACAAAACTTTGATGTTTTGACAGATTTGGATATCATTTTTGCAAAGGCACTTTATGCACATAGTTTAAGGGCAGAAAGACCAGTATTGAACAACAATGGTGAAATTGTCATCTTAAAAGGCAGACATCCACTTATCGACAAAGATAAGGTTGTGCCAATCAGCTTGCGTATCAACGAAGGCAAAAAAGTGCTTATGATTACTGGACCAAACACGGGTGGTAAAACGGTTACTTTAAAACTTATTGGCTTGTTTAGCATTATGGCAATGTGTGGAATCTTTCCACCTTGCGAATATGGCAGTAAAATAGCTTTTTTTGAGCAGATTTTTTCAGATATTGGTGACGAGCAAAGCATTGAGCAAAGTTTATCAACTTTTAGTTCGCATTTGGTTAATATAATTGATATAACAAACAAGGCAGATTGCAATTCCTTGGTGCTTATTGATGAGCTGGGGGCAGGAACTGACCCAATTGAGGGGGCAAGTATTGCACTTGCTGTAACTGAAAATTTGGTGGCTTGTGGTGCAACTTCTGTGATTACAACACACTATCAGCAAATGAAGGAATACGCATTGACACACAGCGTTGTTGAATGTGCATCAATGGATTTTAATCCTGAAACTTTTGCTCCAACTTATAGGCTTATTTTGGGCTCAACTGGCAGTTCAAACGCAATACAAATTGCAGATAGGCTTGGACTTAAAAAAGATATCGTTGCAAGAGCTAAAGATTTGCTTAGCGAAGATAAGGTTCAATTTGATGCGATAATTCTTTCTGCCGAAAAAGTAAGAAGACAGGCAGAGGATGAAAAAGCTGAAATTGAACAACTGAAAATTGACATTGTAAAAGAATATAATCTTGCAAGAAACGCAAGGGAGATTGTGGAAAAAGAAAGAGCAAAACTCAATGAAACTATGCGAAAAGAGGCAAAGAGCATTTTGCAAGATTATTTGGATGAGGCTGATGAGGCAATTGACAAAATCAAGAAAATTGCACTTGCTCCAACAGAACAAGGCTTGTTTGAGGCAAGAAAGTTAAAGAGCAAACTTAACAATCTTGCTTATGAGGAAGAGGATAACAAAAGTATACAAGAATATGACAATTCTCCAATTAAAATCGGGGACAGTGTTTATATCACTTCTCTTGATAAAACCGCAATTATTGTGAGCGATGACAAGCGCAAGGCAGAATATACTGTGAAAATCGGACTTATGACAACAAATGTCAAGTATGGCAAGGTCAAAAAGATTGTTGCAAACAAACCAAAACAAAAAACTGAAGAGAAAAAGGTTGTTGTACATAAGCCCTTGAGCAATCAGCCATTGCCTCTTGAATGCAATGTGATTGGAAAACGAGGGGACGAGGCTTTGTCTATTGTGGAAAAATATATTGACAATGCTATTTTGAAAGGCGTTCACGAGGTTAGGATTGTGCATGGCAAAGGCAGTGGTGCCTTGAGGATGGCGATTCATGATTATTTTAAAACACATCAAAGTGTGGCAAGTTTCCGATTGGGACAATATGGCGAAGGAGAATGGGGCGTTACTATTGCCGAGCTTAAATAATGTATTACAGATTAGTTTTTTCAAAAAGTACAAAATCAAAAAGTCTTCTTAAAATATTGTTGCTTATTGCAGGCTTGTTTTGTGATATTGCAGCAATAATCGGCATTTTAATGGCTGCATTCGGTATGCCAAAATATCTGTGTTTGTTAGGCAGTCTTGCATTCAGTGTGCTTTTTAGAATAATAGCATTGCGTTTGATTTATAATGTGGAGAGCAAATTGCAGGATAATCATTTGATTATTTCAAAAGTATATCCCGATAAGACCAAAATTGTGTTTAAGGAAAAACTTGGCGATTTTAAAGTTTTTCCATTTGATATTGAAACTTCTAACGATTTTGCTGTTAATAATGAAACAATAATCTGCACTGACAGCAAAAACGCACAAATTCAAGAGCAAAATGTGACAAATAATTGTGAAAAAGAAGCATATAAAATTTGTGACAACTTGACATTTACAAGCAATGCAATGGAAATCAAAACTATAAATCTGCTTGCGGACAATTATGAAAAATATATGGTTATAGGTAAAAATCTTAAGGTTTTATGCAATCTTGACAGATATATTTACTCTGTATCATTAAAAGGTGAAGAAATATGATTTATTTAGATACTTCTGCTACAACTTCAATGTATCCAGAAATTTTATATATTATAAAGCAATATTCGGTGGATGATTATTACAATCCATCGGCTTTGTATACAAAAGCGTTGAATGTTGCAAAAGATATAAAGGTTGCTAAACGAAAAATATTGGATATTTTGCATGGCAATGGTAACATTATTTTTACTGCAAGTGGAACAGAGTCAGATAATATGGCGATGTTTGGCAGCAAAAAGTTTAAAAATTGCAAGGTGCTGGTGTCTAGCGTGGAGCACAGTGCAATTTATGCATGTGCCAAAAAGTTGGAGGCTAGTGGAATCCAAGTTGAGTTTGTGGCTTGTGATGCATATGGCATTGTGGATATAGATGATTTTAAGGCAAAAATGTCAAGCAATGTAGCATTAGTTTCCATTATGCACGCTTGCAATGAGACAGGTGGTGTCAATGATATTGAACAACTTGTGAAAATTGCAAAATCAGTTTCTCCAAAAGTTGTCTTTCATAGTGATGGAGTGCAAGCAGTGGGCAAAATGCCAATAAATTTAAGCAAACTTGGAGTGGATTTGTATACTTTTTCAGCACACAAATTTCACGGAATGAAAGGAGTAGGTGGACTTTTTGTGAAAAAAGGTGTTAATATCAATCCAATTATTTTGGGTGGTGGGCAGGAAAACGGATTGCGTTCTGCAACGGAAAATGTAAGTGGTATAATTTCTACTGCAGTAGCACTTGAAAAAACTTGCAAATTGTTGGATATTGAAAAAAACAAGAAAATTATTCAGTTTATTGCAGATAATCTAGCCACCTTTATTCCAGATTTGATTGTAAACACCAATTTTGAATGCAGTTTGTCAAATATTTTGTCTTTTGCGCTAAAAAATACAAGAGGAGAAGTTTTGGTGCATATGCTTGAGGACAAAGGTATTATCATTGGCACAGGCTCTGCGTGTTCTTCGTCAAAAGCACACTCAAGAATACCAACGGCTTTGGGTATTCAAAGGGAATATTTTGATGGTATGATAAGAATAAGCATTGATAATTGCACAACTTTTGAGCAAGCAGAGATTTTTGTGAAAGAATTTAAAAGTTGCTATGAATATTTGAGTAGTGTGATTTTTAACAAGTGTTATTGAGATTTGATTGGATGTAAGGAGAAAAAATGGAAAAAGTTATTATTATAAGATTTGGCGAAATATTTTTGAAGGGAAAAAACAAAAAGTTTTTTGAAAATTTGCTTGAGAAAAATATTAAAAATGCTTTGAGCATTTATGATTGTGTGATCGAAAAATCTCAAAACAGATTTTATGCCACCAATTATGATTTGGAGCTTGAAGATAGTATTATTTGCACTTTGCAAAAGGTGTTTGGTATTCATTCAGTAAGTCCTGCCTTCAAATTTCCAACGGATATAACAAAAGTTGCAGAGTTGGTTGCAGATGAGTTGCCAGATGTGAAGACATTTAGGGTAAGCGTTAAAAGAGCAGACAAAACAATCAATCTTACAAGCACTGAAATTGCAAGTCAAATTGGTGGAGATATTTTGCAATTAAAAGGCAATTTGTCTGTAGACTTGCACAATCCTGAACTTAATATAAATGTGGATATTCGTGAAAACAAAACTACATATGTTTTTTACCAAAATATTAAATGCTATGAGGGTATGCCTGTCGGTTCAAGTGGAAGAGGGATGTTGCTTTTAAGTGGTGGCATTGACAGCCCCGTTGCAGGGTTCAGAATGGCAAAGCGTGGTATGCAAATAAGTGCTATTCACTTTCACAGCTATCCTTTCACAAGTATTCAAGCAAAAGAAAAAGTGATCGAATTGGGACAAATTATCAGCAGTTATTGTGGACATTTTCCACTTTTTGTTGTGCCTTTCACAAAAATTCAACAAGCAATTCATCAATATTGCCGTGAAGATTTTATGATTACGGTTATGCGTATGATTATGATTGAAATATCAGAAAAAATCGCTATTTCGCAAAATTGTGGTGCGTTAATTACAGGTGAAAGTTTGGGACAAGTTGCATCACAAACTCTGGAGAGCATTACTGTAACAAACAGTCGTGTGAAAAATTTGCCGATTTTAAGGCCATTGATTGATATGGACAAAACAGAAATTATCAAAATTTCCAAGGAAATTGATACTTTTGCAACAAGTATTTTACCATATGAGGATTGTTGTACAATCTTTTTGCCAAAAAATCCTATAATAAAACCAAAAGTGAGCATTTCAGAGGCCGAATATAACAAAATTCAAGGCTTGCAAGAATTGATTGAAGATGCAATTAAAAATGTCGAGATAGTAAAAATCAAAAACAAAAGAAAATAATAATTTTATTGAGTAAATTTGTGCAACTGAATATTTTTGATTGAAAAATGGTTGAAATATACCATTTTTTAAATTTTGTGTAAATATTTTGTGGCATTTAATGTAAAATTTGCTTGCAAATTAAGTTTGGTGTTTACTTTTATTTGCTATTATGTTAAAATAAATTGTTATAAAAAAGTTTTTGGAGGCTAGTATGACTGAAATCAGCAAGCAAAAGAAAATTGCTTTAATCATACTGATTGTTTTAGTAAGTTTGGCAGTTTTGGGTGGAGTGGCAACTGGCATTTATTTTGGAGTGGCAACAATCTCTACACAAGGTTTTGTTTTGGAGCAAGATACAGATCAACCTATTGCTAATGTCAGTGTTACTGACGGCAAAAATGTTGTAAAAACTGATAGCAATGGTAAATTTAAACTTAAAGGTTGGCACAAAGCAAGATTTGTGACAATCACAAATCCAAGTGGTTACTGGACGGAAAATTATTATCAAGAAATTACAAGAAGTAAAAACGAATATAATTTTACTTTGAAAAAAGTAGATGCTGACCAAACAAATCACTCATTTATGCAAATTACAGACACAGAAATTTCTAATGAACCTGGCGATTGGTTCAACTTTTTGAAAGAGGAAATTGATAGTATGGCTGAAAAACCTGCATTTTTGATTCATACAGGTGATATTTGCTACGAAAATGGCTTGAGAAATCACGGCAAGTTTATGAGCACGCAAACAATGGGTATACCTGTAAGATACACAATCGGAAATCACGATTTTGTTAATATAGGCAGTTATAGTGAGGAAATGTTTGAGGATAACTATGGACCTGTAAACTATTCATTTGATGTTGGAGAGGTGCATTATATTGTTTCTTCTTTGGCATATGGCGATTATCCTGCAAAATATACTTTCAACGATGTGGTAACTTGGATGCAAAATGACTTGGCAAATATTCCTGACGGCAGAAAAGTCGTAATCTTTAATCACGATGTTTGCCGTGACGAAACTGGAATGATTTTAAAATCAGGCAGTAAAAAAATCGAGCTTAAAAAAGAGGGTGTAATTGCTTGGATAAACGGGCATTTGCATTACAATTTTATCAATAATTACGACGGAATTTTAAACATTTCAACAACTCCACTTGTGGGTGGTATTGATGGTTCTATTGGTGGTGTTCGTGTTGTGAACATTGAGGGAAATGCCATTGCAAACACTTATATGCATTACACAGATTACAAGCCAGAGGCAAGTGAGGATGGATATGCATGGCAAGTTAATCTTGCAGGCAGAAATCTTTACACCGACCCTGTTTTGGTAGGCGACAAAGTTTATGTTGGAATGATGGAAAATGACTATCCAAGACAACCTGTTTTTGCTTGTCTTGATGCACAAACTGGCGAAACAATTTGGTCTTTCCGTGTTGAAACTTCAGTGAAAAATAATTTTTATATACATGACGGAATGGCTATTGTGCAAGACTCGTCAGGTATAGTTTATGGATTTGACGCAGATACTGGCGAAAAGAAATGGGAAAAGGATATGAACCTTATTACATATAGATATTCTTTGACTGGTATTACAGGTGAAGGCGATAAAGTTTATTGTGGAAATTCCAGATTTGTCTACTGCTTTAATTTGAAAGACGGCACAGAAATTTGGAAAGCTAACAAAGGAAGTGGCGAGCCATCTGCTTACAGATTGCAAATAATCGGAGAGCAACTCATTGTTGGCGATAACTGGCGTGTACATTATGCTTTGGATAAGGCTACTGGTAAATTGGCTTGGAAAAGTTCTGATAGAGTGAATACTCAACCGGGAGTGATAAGCTATAATGGCTATATTTATGCACTAAGTTCAAATACTATTATTAAATATGACAGCAACAACGGCAAAATTCTTGAAAAATTTGTGCCAAAATCAAGCATTGGCGAAACTGACGGCAAAGAGTATGATTATAATTTCAATGTTGGTTCTGCACCTTGTCTTGAAGGTAATATTGCTTATTTGGCAACAAACAAAAATGGAGTAATTGCGCTTAATATGGATACAATGCAAGTGCTTTGGGAATGTAATACCAATGCAAATATGATTTATGCATCTCCTTATAGTGGTAAAGGTTCAAAAGGTGTTGAGGCAAGTGTTGTTATAAAAAATGACAAACTTTACTTTGGTGGTATGGATGGAAATCTTTATGTTGTAAGCAAGTCAAACGGAGCTAAGCTTGACACTTTCAAAATTGGTAGTCCAATATTAAGTAAAGTAGTGATTGGCTCAAGCAATGGTCAAGATTTTGTTATTGTAAGTGATTTTGAAGGAAGAGTGACAAAAATTAATCTTAATGCTGATGGCACTTTCAACAGAATTATAAATTCTTAATTTGCAAATTAAATTATAAAATATTTGCAACAAAACAAAAAGAAAGCAGTGAAAACTGCTTTCTTCATTTTTATTTTTGTACTTACAATCAATGATTGCATTGGTTGCAATAATAGTGATAAACAATTTCCTCATAACCACTGCCATTGCAAGAGTTTTGGCAGTTGCATTGTGAGCAACAATTGTTTGCTTGCATAAATCCACAGCAGTTGCAACTATTGCAGTTACAGTAATTATTATGGCGTAGGCAAGGGCAATTATTGCAGTTGCAAGAGCAGTTGTTTGCAAAATTTGAATTGACATTATTGCAATTATGAGAGCCACAATGGTTATTGCAACAATTTGAACAACAAGAGCTATTGCGATTACACATATTGCAATTGCAGTTGTCAAAAGGATTGCAGTAAGGATTGTTGCAGATTACGACGCCACATATTCTTGTATAATTATTGTTTGGAAAGTTTGGCGTTTGGATAAGTGTTTGCACTTGATTGCTGTAAGTTACTACAGGTGTAGTGCCTGAATTATCAGTTATATTTGAAATGTTTGAAATTATTTTCATATTAATTCACCTTTATATCAAATTCGATAGTAGCTGCAGCATCAGGTGCTAAGTCAGGCAAGTTAAAGCAAACGGCAGGATTGTAAGCAGGATAGCTTACACCATTGATTTTTACGCTGTCTGCAACAAATGTTGTGTCAGCAGGGATTGGATCCTTAAACACAATGGCAGTTTTGTTTATTGTTCCAGTGTTTGTTACCACGCTTGTATAGTGAAGATTATTGCCTTTGATTGCCAAAGCTTTATCCACACTTTTTGCCACAGTCATTGCATTTGAAATAATGTCAATTGAAATAGTATTTGTGTTTTCTGAATAATTTACATTACCTCTTACTGGGTCATCAACAGTGTAGTTTAGTGTTGCATAGTTTGTTACAGGTGTAGCTGTTTTAGGGTTGTCAGCTTTAATTACATACTCAATTTCTGCAATTTCGGTGGGTTCGATATTTGGTAATGGAAAACCTGCAATTGGGTCATAAGAAGGTTGTGCCACGCCATTGACTTTTACGCTGCCTGGCACATAACTTGTACCAGCAGACATTGTATCTTTGAAAACATTGTTAAACAATAGTGCTTCTGAAGCGTTTGAGATTGTGACATAGTGATGAGATGTTTCGCCTTCTTGCATAAAAGTTTTGTCTGAATTTTTGATTTTTGTAACAGAATAGGTCAAAACTTCTGTGTTTACGATGTTGCTGTCTAATCTCCCGTAATTGTTTGTCCGTCAGGAAGAACAGAGTTGAAATTTATATTTGATTGATTTGGTATTATCATAAAATTTACTCCTTAATTTACTTTTACTTGGAATGTGATTGTTGCACTGGTATTTGGTGGCAAATTTGGTGTTATAAAGCCAACTTCAAGATTAAAAGGAACATTGAATGCATCAGTATATATGGAATTGGCAACGAATAAAAATACTACATAAAGCCTATTTAAAGGCGATATGTAGTAAGACAGAAAATATTTTTTGGGGTATGTTATATGTTAAAAAAGATATTCAGTTGTAAAGGTAAGTTTGAGAAAGCATCCTTTACTAAACAATATGAATTTAGTTGAAAAGGCGTTACAAATTATTGCAAGTTGCGTTGATTTTATTATTTTTGGCTTTTTATTGACATAAGTACTCAAGTTATATTATAATATATTTATATTGCAATATTTTTATATAATAAAGCATAAATGTTTTGTGTGGCAAATTGTACAAGTTAATATTGCAATTTAATTCACAAATCAAAAAGCATTTTTTATAAAATATTGTTTATTTTTGTGTGTTCGTAGTCTAACTGGATAAAACAAGGGCCTCCGACGCCCTCGTTGAGAGTTCGAGTCTCTCCGAACACACCAGTTTAAAATGTAATTATGGCAAAAAGAGTAGTTTTTGATAGAAGTTGTTAAAGTTTTTGGAGGAAATATTAAAAAAATATCAATTTTTTGTGTGAGTATCATTGTTTAGTTATTAGCTTAGGTTTGACATTTTAATGTGAATTTGTATATCAATTATATATTGCAATTTAAAATAATAGTCAAAAAACTAAAAAAGGAATGATTTTGGCAGAATACCATAGTCATTCCTTTTATTTTTTTATTAGTTTGTAGATTAACCAAATGTTGCAATAGCTGCAATAAGACGGAGAGTGTCAAAGTCAATTTTGTCTTTTCCGTATGCTTGCATAAATCTTTCGGTAAAATCAAAAGTTTTCAAATTGTAGTACAATGTCCATATTCCCCAAAAAATATCAACATGCTTATTTCCAATTCCACCGTTACCTAAATCAATAAAACCACTGAATTTCCAATCTTTCAGTATGATGTTTGGCAGGCAATAGTCTCCGTGGATTAGTGTGTCATCTTTGAGCAAATGTTGGTATTTGTCAATAACTTGCAATGCCTCTTTTTCTGACTTGTATCCAAAACTATCGGGGAATTGAGTTTTGTCATACTTTCCACTTTTGTAGTTTGAAAGTGCAGTGTGCAAATAATTTTGTGAGTGATTAGGGATAGGGCAATCTTTTGCGTTGGTTGAATGTAATATTGCTAGTAATTCTGCAATTATATCACACAGTTTTTTTGGATTTTCAAGATATTTTTCAAAAATACAATCATTTCCTGCAATTTTTTCTGTAAGCAAATAATCTTGATTGCATGAAATGTAAGATATAATATTGCAAGTCAGTCCTAATGAGTTATAATAATTTGTCATTAAGTATTCTTTGTGTAATACATTCTTTGTAGCAGTTTTTAAAAAATATCCATTATCTTTTTGTATGTAGATAACTTTTGCATCAGGCGAAGAACTGCTATCATATATTTTGCTGTCTTTTAAAATATACTCAAATTGTTCAGGATATTCATTTATATTAATTGTTATAGGTTTTAACTGCATAATGATAATATTTTTGTATCTAAATTAATTATTGTTATTTTCTGTGTTAAAAATAAGTTGCAATTCATTTTTAACTTGATCGCAAGAGGTCAAATGATAAGGTATATTGTTTTTTAAAATAATATCTTGCGTTCTGCAATCTTTTCCGTGAAGATGTCCGTAAGTAACTTTTTGCACAAGTGGAAATTGTTCGATAATATCTGTGAAATCACTATCTTGCCACAAAGCATTAAAAGGTGGGTAGTGCAACATAAGAATTATCGGCAATTTGTCCTCAGATAACTTTTGAGCCTCGTCCAATGTCATTTTCAATCGGATAAGTTCTCGTGCATAAATTTTTTTGTCTTGTTCACTGCTGTTTGCAGTAGGGATAGTCCACCCTCTAGTGCCACAAATGACAAAATCGTCAAATTTTATTGCATTGTTTTGAATTGCAAAAATATTTTTTGGCAAAATATTTTTAACTTTATTATAAGATGACCACCAATAGTCGTGATTTCCACGAATAATAATTTTTTTGCCGGGTAGAGTATCAATTTCTTGCAAGTCAGGGATTGCATCCTCAAGCTTAAGGGCCCAAGAAATATCACCACCAATCAAAACAATATCGTTATCACAAACGACTTTGTTCCAATTAGTTTTTATTTTGTCCCAATAATTATCCCAACTGCCACCAAAAATATCCATTGGTTTTGGGTTGTTGATACTCAAATGTAAATCACTTATTGCAAAAACTTTCATACAATTATTTTATCATATAATGCAAAAAATAGCAAATGTTTTTCTTTTATTGCAGGTTAATATATAAAGAATTTTTTTTGTAATAAAGCAGCCCTAATCAAGTCTAAACAATTAAAAAATTTGCAGTTTTTCTCGCAAATAAAATTTTTACAAAATGTGTATTAATTGTAAAATATTTATGAAATTCAACTTAATTTATAATAAAATTGCTAATTTAATTATGAAATAATCAAGTTTTTATAATAAATTGAAAAAATATTACTCAAATCGTATAATTTATCTTATGTAAAAACATATAACCTTTAGATATAACTATTGTTTCCAGCAAAATGAAAAATTCAATTACATTTCACTTTAGTTAGACTTAAAAAAGTAATGTTTTTTTTGCTCAATATGCATAATCCGAGATTCCTCGATAAACTCGGAATGACACTGTTCTTGTCTCTTGATTAATAATACTTATGTATTTTTGAGCGTAATATGAGGGCCCTACAAAATAGCCTTTTTGTGGGGTAAAAGGAGAAATCTCCAATGGTGCATATTTAGTAAAATAAGGTTATCGTTTTAAATTTTTTTATTAAAAATTGACGAATTTTTATTTTCAATATCCTTTGATATCCTTTTAACAATTAAAAAAGTGGAAAAACTTGAAATATTAAACAAAGAATATTTCTTTTAAATCCACTTGTAGCCATAATTAACAAAACTAATATAATAAGGTTTGCAATGTTATTCTTATTTTTTGCAACATTATTATTCTTGATTAATGTTTATTTATATATATCTATAATAAGAAGTATATATGAAAATAATGTTGGATGACACGGTGGAGATTATTGTTTTGAGCAAGCAGTGCTTGTTGTAAATCAAGCAGTGTAAAAACACAATAAAATTAAGTGAAATAAAGCATTGTTCAGAAGAATGGCATAAAAATGCGTTTTGTGATTTTCTATTAATTGATTTTTAAATGTGTATAAAATTTTGCGAGCTAATATAATATTGTTTAAAAATTGATTATATGACTGATAATTATTCGATTTTTAATGAAAAATGTGGATAACTTTGTGGAAATGTGGATAATTTAGGGACTGATAACCACTTTTACCAAATTCCATAAAAGAGCTTAATTTTAGAGATTTATTTTCTTATTTACGATATTTTATGACAAAAAATATTAAATTTTTGCAGTTTTTTGAATAGTTTAGTGCAAATAATCAACTTGTTTTATATAATGAATATAAAAATTTTAAATTTTTTTAACTTTTTTATCAAAAGTGGTTGCAAAAGGACAAAAGTGGTGCTATAATATAAGCGTAACAAAAACGGGAGGTAAATGGTATGTTATTTTATGGCAAATATGAACATAGTTTGGATAATAAATACAGACTTAGAATACCATCTCGTTTGAGGGAAGAATTGTTTAAAGACGAACTTCGCCCTAGCAAAGATAATCCATTTTGTATTGCAAAAAATGATGAAGGCAGTTTGGTTATTTTTCCTGCAAGCACAATCAAAAAAATTGGAGAGAAAATTCAAGACATTGGTGTTCCAAGAGAAAAACGCAAAAAGTTGATGGTTTTCTTGTCAAGTGTTTATCCGATTGATGAGGATGCTCAAGGAAGATTTACTTTGAATGCAACTTTAAGAGAGTATGCAGGTATCAAAAAAGACATTGTTTTTGTTGGAGATTGCGACAGAATTACTTTGTGGGATAAAACTCGTTGGGAGGCATACGAAGCTTCTTGCACAGAGGATATCGGTCTGGAAGAGTATGGTATTTAATTATGGAATTTAAACATTACTCAGTTATGCTTAATGAAAGCATTGAAGGACTTAAGATTAGAGCTGATGGAATTTATGTTGATGGCACTTTGGGTGGTGCAGGACATTCATTTCAAATAGCAGCTAGATTGACAAATGGTGGAAAGTTGATTGCTATTGACAAAGATTTGGATGCAATAGCAGCCTCAAAAGAAAAACTTAAACAATTTGACAATATCATTTTTGTGCATGATGACTACAAAAATTTGCCTGAAATTTTGGATAATCTTGGAATTGACAAAGTTGACGGAATTTTGTTGGATTTGGGTGTAAGTTCTTATCAACTGGATAATCGTGAAAGAGGATTCAGCTATATGGGAGACGCAGAACTTGATATGCGTATGAACAGGGAACAATCACTTGATGCAAAAGTTGTAGTTAATACTTATAGCGAACAACAACTTGCCAAAATCTTTTTTGAGTATGGCGAGGAAAAATTTTCAAAAAAAATAGCAAGCAATATTGTGAAGGCAAGACCATTGAACACTACGGGAGAGCTTGCAGAGATAATTGAAAAATCTTATCCAGCAGCTGTGCGATTTAAAGGTGGAAATCCTTGCAAAAGAGTTTTTCAAGCAATAAGAATTGAGGTTAATGAAGAACTTGATGGCTTGTATGACAGCTTGCTTAATATGGCAAGACGATTGAAGGCTGGTGGCAGAATGTGTGTAATCACTTTTCATTCACTTGAAGACAGAATTACAAAAAAT
The DNA here is from genome assembly GCA_910584975.1 of uncultured Christensenella sp. Taxonomy (GTDB): domain Bacteria; phylum Bacillota; class Clostridia; order Christensenellales; family UBA3700; genus MGBC100798. The sequence continues at coordinate 14,722 of CAJUEA010000012.1, read as the reverse complement.
GCTTTTCAATATCTTTTTTGCGATTGTATTTGCCCACCACATCAACCAATTTGCACTTGCGACAAGGTGCGTGAGGTAGAAATAATCACAAGAAAGCCAATAGTTGCAACAAATGAGGAACTTGAGGAAAACAAGAGATCTCAAAGTGCAAAACTTAGAATTATTGAAAAAATTAATTAAAATAAATGCAAAAGTAAAATTTGATTGGACATAATTAAATTAGCTTAAATAAAAATATCAAATAAGTCGAAACTAAAAGAAAAAATTATTAAGTAAATGTGAATTCCAATTTGAATTTGCAGTAGGAGGGAATATGATAGGTACTAGAGAAAGAAATGATGTAAACATCAGACAAGAAAGAATTAATGAATATGCACCTTTGCGTAATAATGATTATCGCCCTGACTATTCCTTCAGAGGCTATGATAATTATTCAAATTATGATAACAATGAAGTGAGATATGCTCAAAAATATGAAAATATCGACTTTTATAACAGACAATATGATTGCTATGCAAATGAAAATGTGTTTAGGCCTATTGAGCTTGCAGATATAAATCAAGATGTTAAGCCTGTTAGACAAAAAAACAGGTCAAAATTGAATATTAGCACAAAATGCAAAGTTTTGATTGGTGTTTATGCTGCTTTGGTTGTTTTGATAGTGTCAATGTTGTTGATAAACTGCATTCCTGCAGTGAGCGCTCAAACAAAAGTAGAAGAGCAATCAGTTGTAAGCGAAAGTGCTGAAGAAGGTTATGTTTACGACACAGAAACAAACTGGTTTGATAACTTTTGCAATGGCGTAAGCAAAATGTTTGACTAAAATTGTTGTGATTGACTGCTGTTAATCAAAAAATAATTATGCAATATAAAATTTTTTTAAAACATAATTATTTGCTTTAAATTTGCCCCTTAATTTATAAACTGGCTTTAAAATTATAATAAAATCTCCTTTCATAACTTAAATTTTTTGCCAAGTTGTAAATTTTCACCTTGATTTAGCTATCAAGGTGACTTTTTTTTATTTTTATACAATAAATTTCTTAAAATTTATATGAAATATTAACATTTAAGTTTTAAAGTGAGTTAGTCAAGTGAGTTAGATATTATATATTTTTAAATGTTTTGTTTGTGTTTTAATCTTATGGAAATGCTATGACAAATTGTTTTGGAAATGGTCACATTTTAAAGGCTTTATTGAGGCAATGAAGTTACTTAAAAGAATAATAGGGTTGCTTTTTGCATATATTTTGCTAGAGAAGAGGTAAAATATGTCAAAAATTACAAATTCCAATTTAGGGAAAAGATTGCTTGGAGTGTTTTTGGTGATTGCATTTGTTTTTGTTGCGATTGTTGTCAGATTGATTTATCTGCAAATTTTTGCAAGCAGGTCAATCACAAATCGTGCACTTACTCAGTGGACGAGAGATTTACCTATGCAAGCAACAAGAGGCGATATAACGGACAGAAACGGAGTGGTGGTTGCAGACACAAAAACTGCTTATACATTGTATGTGCGACCAAACTCAATGACAGATGTCAAGTCTGTTGCAGGAGCAATTTCTGTGGCATTGGGCAAGGATTTTGACACAATTTACAACAAAATAAACAAAAAAGGTGTGTCAGAGATTACTGTTGCAAAAAAAATAACCAAAGAGCAAATGATGGCAATTTCTAGCCAAAATTATAATGGTGTTTATTTTTCAGAGGAAAGTGTAAGATATTTTCCTTACGGCGATTTTATGTCACAAATTTTAGGTTTTACCAATGTGGATGGAGTGGGGCAATTTGGTGTTGAAAAGTATTATGACCAGTATTTGAAAGGTGTCAACGGGCAGATTCTCACTCAAACTGACTTGGTTGGAAAGGAACTTCCAAACAACATAACTGGCTATTTGCCTAGCATAAACGGAATGACAGTCAGCCTTACAATCGACTTTAACATTCAATCTTTTGCAGAAAAAATTGTTAAAGACGCAATGGTTGATTTTAGTGCAAAAGGCGCAAATTGCTTGGTTATGAACCCAAAAACAGGTGAAATTCTTGCTATGGCACAAGCTCCTACATTTGACCTTAATAATATTCCACGAGACAATTTGGATGAGCTTTACAGCATGGCAAAAAATAGTATGATTTCCAATGTTTATGAGCCCGGCTCCACCTTCAAAATTCTTACTACTGCTATTGGACTGGAGGAAAATACATATCCAGATAGTCACAGATTTTATTGCAATGGCTCAAGAATAGTGGACGGAAAGCGAATAAAATGTTGGCGTTCGATAGGTCATGGCTCTCAAACTTTTGCAGAGGGTGTTTGCAATAGTTGTAACTGCGTATTTATGGATATTGCAACAAAAGTTGGCACAAAAACAATGTATGACTATTTGAAAAAGTTTGGAATAAATCAAAAAACTGGTGTGGATTTGGTCGGCGAAGGTAAAGGCATTATGCTTAATGAAAGCATTGTTAAAAATGTGGATTTGGCGCGTATTGGATTTGGTCAGGCAGTTGCAGTAACTCCAATAGGGTTGTGTTCGGCAGTAAGCAGTTGCATAAATGGTGGATACAAAGTTACACCATACATTTTAAACAACATTACAGACAGCAATTTTGGTGTTGTGCAAGGCAATTCGCCAAAATTAGGTAGCAGAGTTATAAGCAATGCTACTTCAGAAAAAGTAAAAGAAATGCTTTATGGCGTTGTGGAGCAAGGCAGTGGAAAGTATGCATATATTCCCGGCTATAAGATTGGTGGAAAAACAGGAACAGCTCAAAAGTACGAAAATGGCGTGATTGCACGCGGTAAATATGTTTCATCTTTTCTTGGCTTTACAAGCGTTGGAGGAGAAGACTACTTGTGCTTGATGACTGTTGACGAGCCTCAAGGTTATGTTTATTATGGAAGTTTGGTTGCAGGTCCTTATGTTGGAGAGTTGTTTGCAAATATTTTTAACTATAAAGGCTATAAGCCACAATATAGTGAAGAAGATTTGAAAGTTTTGGGAAAAGTTATTGAAATGCCTAATTTGTTGGATATGAGTGCTGAAGAGGCAGTGAAAGTGTTGAAAAGCTTGGGCATTCCATACGAAGTTGCAGGCGAAGGTGGCAAAGTTATCGGTCAGTTGCCAGCCCCAAAAGCAGATGTTAGGTACAATACGGTTGCACTTGTAAGGCTTGGATAATGTTTTGCCTGCAATAACGGACACTAAATTTTATTGTGAGTATGAATAATTGATAAAATAATTTCAAATTAAGCAATATTTTAAATTAAAATTTGTATTTATGAAGAAAATAGCAGTTGTAGCAATATGGCTGCTATTTTATATTTTTTATTAGGTATATAATGCCACTTTACATAATAAAATATATCGTTAAGTAAAATTAAAGGAAAAGGTGCTGAGTATGACTATTAAAGAATTGCTGGATGGTATTGAATTTGGTTGGTTAACCGATTTGAAAGTGGTAGAAATAAAGACTATTACTCATAAAGCAGAGGAGATAACGGCTGGAGATGGCTACATATGTTTGCACACAGACGAAAAAGGAATGCAAAATATTGCACTTGCAACATCAAGAGGGGCAAGCCTTATCATTGTGGATAAGTTTGTGAGGGTGCCTGACGGAGTGGCTGCGATTAAAGTTAAAAATATAAGAGAAAGTTATGCTTTACTTGCAAAAAATTTTTATTCGAAATGCTCTGATAAATTGAAAATGATTGGTGTTGTGGGAACAAATGGAAAATCGACCACAGCATATTTGATATATAATCTTTTGACAAAAAATAATGTTATGTGTGGTTTGATTGGAACTGGCTTTTATATGATTGGCAAAAAGCGTTTTAATCTTGACATGACCACACCTGACCCTATGGATTTACATTTTATTTTGAGTATAATGTCAAATTGTGGTGTTACAACTGTTGTTATGGAAGTGTCAAGTCACGCAATATATTTGAAAAAGGTGTGGGGAATCAAATATAATATTGGTATTTTCACAAATCTTTCACAAGATCATTTGGACTTTTTTGGAGATATGCAAACTTTGGAAAAAGTTAAACATTCCTTCTTTTTGGATGGTTTTGCACAAATTTCAATTATAAATGTTGACGATAAAAGTGGAGAACGCTTGGCACAAAAATTATCACTGCCAAACATAACTTATGCTGTGGATAACAAGGCTGATATTTCCGTTAACACATATGAATTGTCAAGTGAAGGCAGCAGATTTAATGTTAATTTGTTTAGGGAAACAACAATTTTTGAAAGCGAACTGGTTGGAAAATATAATATTTACAATATTTTGTCAGCCATTGTTGCGTGCAAGCTTGTTGGAGTGAGAATTAAGTTTTTGATTGCTACATTAAAGGAAATTAAGCCACTTGCAGGCAGGGCAAATTTGTTCAAGCATAATGATGTTAATTTTGTGATTGACTATGCTCATACTCCTGACGGATTGCAAAACATTCTTGTGGAATTTAAAAAATTGACTTACGGCAAGCTGATTATTGTGTTTGGTGCTGGTGGCGATAGAGACAAAGATAAACGCTCAAAAATGGGTGAAGTTGCAGCTAAACTTGCTGACTTTGTGATTGTTACAACTGATAATCCAAGAAGTGAAAATCCCGTCAGCATTATGCAAGACATTGCAAATGGCATTTGCGACAAGAAAAAAATGTTGATGATTGAGGATAGGCGTGAAGCAATCAAAAAGTCCATTGAGCTTGTAGATGCTTTTGATACGATAATTATTGCAGGCAAAGGTTGTGAGGAATATTTTGAAAAAAATGGCAAAAAATATCCTTATAACGATAAAAAGACTTTAGAGGAGTTGCTTGATACAGAATGGAAATAAAAATTATTATTGCAACAATAGTAGCTTTGGCAGTAGGATTAGTGATTGGTTATCCAATCTTACTGCTTATGCGCAGACTTAAAGCAGGTCAGCAAATTCTAAGTTATGTTGATAAACACAAAAGCAAAGCTGGAACACCAACAATGGGTGGCTGGATATTTATTTTGGCAATTTCAATTTGTGGATTAGCATTTTTTTGGAAATCAAAAGAGGTAATAGTCGCGATATGTGGAATGATTGCATACGGCTGTATTGGATTTTTGGATGATTTTTTGAAAATAAAACATCATCAAAATTTAGGTTTAAAGGCTTACCAAAAAATTATTGCACAAGCAGGTATTGCAATAATTTTGAGTGTTTTTTGCTATTATAACGGCTCTTTTTCAAGAACAATAGTCATTCCTTTTACGGATATCACTTTTGATTTGGGATGGTGGATAATTCCGTTGGTATTTTTGCTTTATATTGCCACAACAAATGCTGTCAATTTGCTTGATGGATTGGACGGACTTGCAACTTCCGTATCAAGTGTAATTTATGCAACACTTGCAATAATGCTTACAATTTTTGGTGGCAAGCTAGCTTTTGACGGAATGAGTTTGCAGTCAGATAACATTTATGGATTGGCAGGACTTGCCGCAATTACTTTTGGAGGATTGCTCGCATTTTTGTGTTACAACGGCTTTCCTGCAAAAATCTTTATGGGTGATACAGGTTCACTTGCGCTTGGTGGTTTAATGGCAAGTTTGTTTGCTTTTTCAGGGCAAATCTTGTTGATTTTTGTGCTAGGAATCATGCTTATTTTAACTTGTGTTTCTGTTATTGTACAAGTTATTTATTTTAAGCTTACAAAAGGTAAACGAGTATGGCTTATGACTCCATTGCACCATCACTATCAGTATAAAGGTGTGCATGAGTCAAAAATAACAGTTTGCTACACAGCAATTACCATTGTTTGTGGGTTGATTTGCATTATAAGTGCGATTTTGTATTAAAAATTAATATTGATATTTTACTATCATTTGGGAGTTTCTATGTTGACATTGGTGTATGGTTACGGGGTAAGTGGGAAAAGTGCTGTCAATCTTTTGCTAAAACTGGAAAGACAAGTTGCTGTTTTTGCAGATACGCAAATTGAGGTGCAAGAAGGCGTTATCAACAGAAGTGGTATGAGCATTGACGATGCACTTGAGGATGTTGGGCTAGTTTGCATAAGCCCTTCAGTTGAATTGGATTGTGAGTTGCTAAAAGAAGCACGACTTAGGAATATTGAAATTATCAGCGAATTGGAGCTTGGTTATCGCAATACACAAGGTGATATCATTGCAATTACGGGAACAAACGGAAAAACTACTTGCACTGAACTTATCACTGCAATGCTTAAAAATGCACAAATTAATGCCGATTATTACGGCAACATTGGTGTTCCGTTTGCAGAAAACAGCCTAGATATTACGCAAGATAATGTTGCAGTGCTTGAAGTCAGTTCTTTTCAGCTTGCAACAACTGAATTGTTTTGTCCGAAAATCGCAATTTGCTTGAATATTTCTGATGACCATTTGGAGTATCACAAATCTATTCAAAACTACATAAAGTGCAAGTTAAACATATTTAAAAATCAGGATAAAAATGAATATGCCGTTGTGAATTTTGATGACGAAATTTTGAAATCAGCAACAAAAGACATAAAAAGTGATATTTATTATTTTTCCTTAAACAGCAAGGTTAAAGGCAGTTATCTTCAAGGCAAAAGTATTTATTTTTTCAGTGAAAAAGAAGAATATATTTGCGATATTGACGATATAAATATTAAGGGAGAGCACAATGTTGCAAATTGTCTTGCTTGCATTACGGCGTGCAAGATTTTGAATATGCCAAACAATGTAATTGTTGGCACGCTAAAGCAATTTGAGTTGTCTTCACATAGATTGCAACTTATTAGGACATTGAATGGGGTAAAATATTTTGACGATTCAAAATCAACAAATATATCCTCAACTATTTCTGCATGTAAAGCTATGATTGGTAAAACAGTTTTGATTGTGGGTGGATATGACAAAGGATTGGATTACCACAAAATGTTTGCAGAGTTGCCGATAAAAGTTACAACCGTAATATGTTTTGGAGATAACAAAGATAAAATCATCCAAGACTCTGAAAAATCTTATTGTACCAGTGTGATTAGGGCAGAAAGTTTAGAAGATGCCATTGAAATAAGCCATAAAATCAAATGCGATAATGTGTTGTTTTCTCCAGCTACTTCAAGCTTTGACAGATTTGCAAACTATGCTGAAAGAGGTAACTTTTTTAAAGAATATGTGATGGGGTTTAAAAATTGACTAAATCTAAGGAAATTAATATAAAAATAATTTTTTGTGTTATGTTACTTTGCATTTTTGGACTGGTTATGCAGTATAGTGCCAGTTCATATAATGCGTTGAAGGAAACTGGAGACAGCTTTTTTTATGTGAAAAAACAGCTTATCGCATTTGCTGTTGGGATAATAGCACTTGTGCTTGCAACCAAAGTGAATACGGAGTTTTACAAAAAAATCAAGTGGTATTTGCTTGTTTTGTCAATTTTGTTACTTGCAATAATTTTTATCCCAGTACTTGGTGTAGAAAAATATGGTGCAAGAAGATGGTTAAATTTGGGATTTTTTACAATTCAGCCATCAGAGTTTTCTAAATTCGGATTGATGTTTTTTTTGGCAGGATACATACACGACCATAAACTTGACAAAATAAGAAATTTGATTATTCCTTTGCTTGCAACTGCAATAATCTGCGTGCTTATTATGCTTGAGCCAAACATGAGTATTACAATGCTTGTTGGATTGTCTGTGTTGATTATGCTGATTTGTGGTGGAATAAAAGGCAGATATCTTGTTTCTCTTGCTTTGCCTGTGTTTGTACTTGTGATAATATTGATTTTAGCCGAACCTTATCGCGTAAAACGAATTTTGGCTTTTATCAATCCTTGGGAAAACTCAAGAGACGAAGGCTTTCAGCTTATTCAATCTTTTTATGCCTTGGCAGGTGGTGGTGTGTTTGGTGTTGGGCTTTTCAACAGCAGACAAAAATACACCTTTTTGCCATTTGCAGAGTCCGATTTCATTTTTTCAATAATCGGTGAGGAATTGGGATTTGTTGGTGCATTTGCGCTGATATTGATTTTTACATATGTTGTTTTTCTTGGGGTAAAAGTTGCAATGAAAGCAAAGGATGCTTACTCAAGCCTTCTTGCAGTTGGAGTAACTGCAATTATTGCTTGCCAAACATTGCTTAATGTTGCTGTGGTTACGGGAAGTATTCCTCCTACTGGGTTGCCTTTGCCGTTTATCAGCAATGGTGGCTCCTCATTAGTGGTGTTTTTGTATGCAGTTGGAGTGCTTATTCGCATTGGTAATGAGTCAGAGAGTACACATTTATTATTAGCTCGCCATAAAATGAAGTAGGAATGTAACTTTAAGGAGTAAGATCATGAGTAAATTTATAATAAATGGGGAAAGGCAGTTATCAGGCGAGCTTAATATTTTGGGTGCAAAAAATAGCGTGTTGCCTCTGCTTGCAGCGGCGATACTGACTGACGAAAAAGTTGTTTTACATAATTGCCCAGATATATCAGATGTACATAATATGCTTGCAATTTTACAAAGCCTTGGCTCAGTAACAACATTTGATAAAGGTGATATCACAATTGACAGCAGTAACATAAATAATGAGGTGGTTCCGTCAAAACTTGCACACGAGTTGAGGTCATCGATTTTTTTGTTGGGCTCCATTTTATCAAAGTTCAACAAGGCGACATTATCCTATCCAGGTGGTTGTGAAATTGGCGAAAGACCGATTGATATTCACTTGAAAGGCTTGAAAGAATTGGGTGTGAATATCACAGAAGAAAGCGGACAAATATATTGCAAAAACAGCAAAAAAATTTCAACAACAGAAATAGTTCTTGACATTCCATCCGTAGGTGCCACAGAAAATTTAATGATGGCAAGCGTGTTTGCCGATGGCATTGTAACTTTGCGCAATGTTGCAAGAGAGCCTGAAATTGTGGATTTGCAAAACTTTTTGAATAGTATGGGTGCAAAAATATACGGTGCAGGTTGTGGCGTAATTGTTGTTCATGGCGTAAAAAAGTTGTATGGAGTGGAATATACACCAATCGGCGACAGGATTGTTGCAGGTACATATATGATTGGTGCAGCTATGTGTGGTGGTGATATAACTTTAAAAGGTATAAATTGTGAATATTTATCTGCACTTGTTTCAAAATTATCAAAAACTACTTGCAATATATACGCAAATAATGATATAATAAGAATAAAGTCGAAAGGTAGGCATCCACGATTGGGAAAAATTGATACAATGTATTATCCCGGATTTCCTACAGACTTACAATCTCAAATGTCTGCATTGGGTGCTGTTGCTGACGGAATAAGCATTATAACTGAAAATATTTTTGAAACAAGGTTCAAGCAAATTCCGGAATTTAGAAAAATGGGTGCTATTGTGGATATCAAAGGGCGTACTGCAATTTTTGAAGGAGTGCCTAAGCTTTATGGTGCAGAGGTAAAAGCCGAGGATTTGCGAGGTGGGGCATCACTTGTGCTTATGGGGCTTTTTGCCAGTGGAACTACTGTGGTTCACGATATAAAACATATCGATAGAGGTTATCAGAGTATGGAACTGGATATTCAGTCGCTTGGAGGAGATATTGTAAGAGTAAATTAAGGAAGTGCTTATGAACAAAAGATTGATTATCATTTTTGCTTGCATTGCGATATTTGTCTTGACGCTTGTTGTCGGGGCAGTAGTGTTTTCTGTTAGTGATGTAAACATTCTTTTGCAATCAGAGGAAAATGTATCTTTTGACAAGGCAAAAATTTTGGAAACAAGTGGAATTAAAAAGGGGCAAAGCGTTTTCACGATAAACAGCGAAAAAGCAAGTGCAGACATTGAAAAGCAGTTCCCTAAATTAAAAGTTGTCAAGATAGAACGAGTTTTCCCCAACAAAGTAAGAATACATTTGGATACGCGCACAGCAATTTTCAAAATCAATTACAACGATAAATATGCAATCCTAGACAGAGAACTTAAAATTATTGATATAACAAACAATCTTGATTCGTATTCTCAAATAGATTTGGTAAACATTACTGGGTATACATTAAATCAAGAGCAACATAAACTTGGCGATTTTGTTAATGATCATACAATTGATATCAAAGCATTGAAAGAAGTTATTACAAAACTGGAAGTAAAGGGGGTTGTAAATGAAAAAATCTCTGCAACTTTTGAAAGTTTTGAGTTTGTAACAAATGAAAAATTAAAAATGAAAACTGCACTTGGCATTACTTTTGTGATAAAAACGCAAGCAAACAAGTCTGCTGGCGAACAATGTGAAGGGCTTTATGATAAGTTTTGTCAAATGGGCAGTGAAAGAGAAGAGCCAATTTTTATAAGTTATCATGAGACAAATGGCATTGTAGTAACACCAAATGAACCTTGACATTATTTGCAGTATATTATTGAAAATTACATCTAAGATTGGGTGCAATCATATTAACAATTTAAATTGCAAATTGTAATTTGTTTGAGACTTTATTTGTTTTAATATTTTAATAGGTTATTATTTTTTTCATAAAAATTATTTAGCTAATTGTTTAATAATACGATTTAATTTGAATTTAAGATTTGCAAAAGTAATCTCGCGTGCGTGTGCGTTTATTTTATATATAATATAATAAATATTTTAAAAAACATTGACATATTATGTCATAATATGCTAAAATTATTATGAAAATAAATGCGAGGTGGAGTTGTATGTTTAATAATTGCGATATTGCTATTGTTGATGTCGGTTCTGATATGATTTATATTAAAATCGGTGAAATAGCAAAAGACAATGTTTTTCATATAAAATCATCTGCTGAAATGTATTATGATGGCTTTATGGAAGGCGATTGGCTTAACGGCGACGATGTTTCAAGAGCTGTCAGATGTTGTTTAGACAAAGCATTGTACAATTTTAGTACAAAGCTTTCGGCAGTTTATGTGGGTGTTCCGGGCGATTTTGCAAGAGTGCAAACAAGGAGCAATAAACTATCTTTTGGGTGCAATCATAAAATCAATATTGGTGACATCAATGCAATAAAAGAAGATTTATATCCAAGTAATGACGGCAGATTTGAGGTTGTCAGCACTCATGAGGTAAGCTATCGTTTGGATGGAAAATATGAAACTCTTGCCCCATTAAACAAAAGTTGTTTTATGCTCGAGGTTAGGTTGTCATTTGCAATGTGCAAAAAGTCTTTTTGTGATTTGTTCAAAACAATCCTTTCCGATTACTCAAGAAAAATCAAGTTTGTAGATCTTTCAACAGCTCAATGTCTTATGGCGACTGATAAAGATTTGCGTATTAAAAACTCTGCTGTTTTGGTTGATATTGGGTATCTTACAACTGATATTGCCTATATTAAAGGCGACGGGCTTATTGCCCTTAACACATTGCCAATTGGTGGTGGACATATCGCGTATGATTTGTCATACGGATTGGATATGCAATATAACGATGCGTTGAGTTTGAAAAGCACAATTGATTTTAATGGTGAAAATACACTTGTCAAAATAGGCACTAATAATGGTATTGTGGAAGAAGAAAAATCATATATATCAATGATTGCAAGTGCTAGACTTGAGGAAATTGCAGAAGAAATAAGCAAAATCATTGCAAATTATCCAATTAAGTACGAAAAGTTTTTGAAAATTTATTTAACAGGCAGAGGCATTGCAGATATGAAAGGCGTAAGAAGTGTTATGGCAAATGCACTTGGCAGACAATGCGAATTGATTCGTGCAATGTATGAGGATAGAAACAAAATTTATTTGTCTCAAGCAAGTATTATTCAATATGTTTGTCAAAAGGACAAGCCATCAAAGCCAAGTTTAATAAACAAATTGTTTGGCTGATTCAGCTTTTATGGCAAAATCGTTTGGCTTTTTGAATAAAAATGTCAAAAATAATAATAACTTGATTGATTTGAAAGATTTTTACAAGTGAAAACATAGTAATAAATCATTAAATAAAAATGGCAAATCAAGTTTAAATTTTTATATAAATTAATTAATTTAAGGATATATTTTCTATGATAAATTATTTTATTTATTTTATAAGATGATTTAATGAAAATAAAAAGATAATTTTTTATAATCTTAATTTGTTGCTATATTAAAAATATAATAAATATTCAAGGTACATAGGTTCTGTTTAAAATGGAGGGCTGTATGAGTGATTTTATGAATAATTTGGATATTGCTGAAGACGAAAGCAGCAGTATTATCAAAATTAAGGTAATCGGCGTTGGTGGTGGCGGCGGTAATGCTGTTAATCGTATGATTGATGCCGGTATATCAAGTGCAGAGTTTGCTGTTGTTAACACTGACAAGCAAGCACTTTTAATGTTCCGTAAAAAATGTCAAACTGTGCAAATTGGCGAAAAACTTACAGAAGGTCAAGGTGCAGGTGCTGACCCTAAAATTGGCGAAATGGCAGCTCAAGAATCCAAGGACAAACTTAAGGAAATGTTGCAAGGCGTTGACTTGTTGTTTATTACGGCTGGTATGGGTGGTGGAACAGGTACTGGTGCAGCTCCTGTTATTGCAAGCTTAAGCCGTGAAATGGGTATTCTTACTGTTGCAATTGTAACAAAACCATTTTTGTTTGAAGGTTCTAAGCGTATGAACAATGCATTGAAAGGTATTGAAAAATTGCGTGAATATGTTGATGCATTGCTTATCATCCCTAACAATAAGCTAATGCAAGTGTTGCCTAAGTCTACACCTATCGTTCAAGCTTTTAAGGAGGCTGATGAGGTGCTAAGAAAAGGTATTCAAGGCATTTCTGATTTGATTGCAACACCTTCAATGATAAATTTGGATTTTGCAGATGTAAAAAATATAATCAAAGGACCTTGCTCAGCACATCTTGGTGTAGGTGAAGGAGAAGGTGAAAACAGAGCGATTACAGCTGTTCAACAGGCTGTTAAGAGTCCGTTGCTTGAAACAAGCATTGTTGGAGCAAGTGGCGTTATTTTGAATATTATGGGTGGTTATGACCTTACTCTTGAAGAAGTTGATGTTGCAAGCAGATTGGTGCATGATGTTGTTGACGAAACTGCAAACATTATCATTGGTGCAGGTATTGACTCAAGTCTTGATGGTAAGATTTTGATTACACTAATTGCAACAGGTGGCGTAAAAGAAGAAAATACAGCAAGCTTTGAATCTAACATTGATGACAGAATTGGCAAATTAAAAAGTACAAGGGTTGCACAGGACGATAATGTTTATGTTCCACTTGGTGAGGTTGCAAAAAATTCTGCAAGAGAAAATTATGCAAATAATCCAAATACAAGAGAAAATATTCAAAATGACAATGCGCAAATCCCTGCGTTTATCAGAAAGCTGAAATCAAACAGAGGCAACTGATAACTTTTGATTTCAAAAATATTAGTTTTAATTTAAAAATTACTTTAAAACATCCTATTTATCGATAGGGTGTTTTTTATATTATGTTTAGGTTAGGGTAAAATATAAAAAAATAATTCAAATTGGAAAATTTAAAATAAATAAGCAACAACATTTTATGGCATTTTTAAAATTCGTACAATAATTTAATGCGTAGCTACAATACAAATATAAGCGTATTTTTTGACAAATAAAAGGTTATACTTAAGTTGAAAAATTGATTATATTCTAACAGAAGTTAATCAATAATAGTATTATTTTTAGGAGAAATTTTATGGGTAAAAAGGAGCTTGATAAAATCAAACAGAGAAAGATTGATAAGCAAAATATGGTTCAATCTTTGAAGGATGAAAGCAAATAAAATTTTACATTGAATTATTAAAACAAACTTATTTTAGAATAAAATATCAAAAATAATTATAAATTAAGCTGTTTTCAAGAATAATTTTCACTTTAATGTATGATTTATGTAAACTCGTTATAATTGCGTTTTTACAAAAAATTTATTTGTATAAATATTAATCATTGACAATTTATCCCAAAAATGATATAAATAAATTGCTAAAATATTATAATAATTTATGTTTAATTTTAGTAGTGATTTGTGTTTGAGAGGGGTTATGATTGATAAAATAAAAGAAATGACAATTGAAGAAAAAGCAAGTTTGCTTTCGGGAAATGATAACTGGCATACAAAAGCTGTTGATAGGCTTGGGGTGCCTGCAATTATGATGACTGATGGTCCTCATGGAGTAAGAAAAATGCTCGCTGGAGAGTATGGTATTAACAGCAACATTAAAACAACTTGTTTCCCAACAGCTAGTTGTGCTTGCTCAAGTTGGGATGTTGAGCTTATAAGTAAAATGGCAAGGGCTATTGCAAAAGAGGCAAAAGCAAACAATGTTGCTATTGTTTTAGGTCCTGGTGCAAATATTAAGCGTTCTCCACTTTGTGGCAGAAATTTTGAGTATTTTTCTGAAGATCCATTTTTGAGTGGTAATATGGCAGGCAATTTCATTTTGGGAATCAATGAGGAAAATGTCGGCTGTTCTCTTAAACATTTCGCTTGTAACAACCAAGAATACAGAAGATTTGTTGAAAGCAACAATATTGATATGCATGCTATTATGGATTTATATGTAAAAAGCTTTAAAACTGCTTTGGATATTTCTAAGCCAGCAACCATTATGTGTGCTTACAACAAGATAAATGAAGTGTATTGCTCTGAAAACAAATGGCTTTTGACTGATATTTTGCGTGATAAGCTGCATTTTGATGGTTTTGTTATGTCAGACTGGGGTGCTGTAAACAATCGTGCAAAAGGCGTGGAGGCAGGT
>CAJUEA010000011.1 GCA_910584975.1 uncultured Christensenella sp. | reverse complement strand
CCTGTAATAAAGATTATTCTGTCCTCCAATAATCTTGAATATATATCGTAAGATCTTTCTCCTCTGTCAGTTTGTTCCATTACCATAGGTACTAAATTCATATACAACCCCTCCAAAAATATTTTTCAGACAAGCAAAAATCAATTTAAAAATGATAAGCATTTATGTTTCCACTTTACATTTATAAAATTGATTATCGCCCCAAAGCTATTACTTATTTAATTTTTACACTTTCAAATTGTTTGCAATAACCATACACATTTAATTATTGCTACAAAATATATTAATGCTAATTTTTTGCTTATTATGCAAATTTGTTGTTTGCCATCAAGAAATCAATCAATTTGTTCATAACAATTTCATTCTCAATGTAGCTTGCTTGCTCTGGATGCATTGTCTTTTTAAATTCCTCAACAGACTTGTTTGCACCTTTTGCAAAATCAGCAATTTTAGCCTCAATTTCAGCCTCTTCAGCTTTAATGTTCTCTGCTTTTACGATAGCTGCGATAATAAGACGCATTTTAACTTGCTTTTGTGCAGGCTCGTTATAACGCAATCTCAATTCATCTCTTGAAGAATTTGTGTATTTGTAATAATCCTCTGCCTTCAAACCTTGATAAGACAATCTGTACTCAAATTCGCTTATCATCTCTTCAATTTGCTCCTCAATCATAACATCTGGAATGTTAATTTGAGTGTTATCAGCAATTTTGTCAAGCAAAGCATTTTCCATATCACGATTTGCTTTTTCTTCAGCAGTCTTAATAAGTTTTGCCTTAATGTCGGCTTTATATTCCTCAACTGTATCAAATTCACTTACATCTTTGGCAAAATCGTCATTTAGTTCAGGCAAAATCTTCTTTTTAATCTCATGCAATTTAACAGCAAAAACAGCATCTTTACCAGCAAGATCCTCAGCACCATACTCCTCTGGGAATTTAACATTGATGTCTTTTTCGTCACCGATAGACATACCCTCAACTTGCTCCTCAAATCCAGGGATAAACATACCAGAGCCAAGCTCAAGATTTTGTTTTTCAGCTGTACCACCATCAAACTTAACGCCGTTTACGCTACCTGAGTAATCGATAACAACTGTGTCAAATTTTTGACAAGCTCTGTCAGTAACATTTTCCCAAGCACCTGCTTTTTCTTGTGCTTTTGCAATTTCTTCTGCAACCATTTCGTCAGTTACATCAGCATTGATTTTGTCCAATTTCAAGCCTTTGTACTCACCCAAAGTAAACTCAGGTGCAACAGTTACGATAAATGCAACTTTCAAATCAGTATCTGAAATAGCAACAATGTCCACATTTGGTCTTGCAACTGGTTTCAAATCAGCCTCTTTGCTCAAAAGCTCAACATACAAATCTTGCAAAATAATATCAAGAGCATCATCAAAAAACACCCCAACACCATACATTCTTGTAATAACAGACATAGGGGCTTTGCCTTTTCTGAAACCTTCGATATTAAACTTATGTTTAGACTTGTTGTAAGCCTCTTTGATAGCATTCTGCCAAGCACTGCTGTCAGCTTCAACCACATATTTAATTTCACTATTTTCTAAAATTTCTTTGTTGTAATTCATTGTTATTTCTCCTAAAAATTTACTACTAGGATATATATTACCATACTTTGCCATAAATTGCAAATATTTAAAAGGAGTTTGCAAAAATTCTTTATAATTATTAATAAGTATAGCAATTCACTTTTTATTTGCATAACTATTATATCAATAAGCTCGTCAAAAGATACTTCAAAAAAGCAAAAAATAATGTGTAAAATAGGGAAAAATATCGACTACAAAAATTTATTACAAATGTTTTTATTTGCATTTTGATTAACTCTAAAACTTGCATTTTGATAAACATTTACATTAGACTAGCAATTAATCTCATGCACGCATTAACGAGCTTACTAATTGTTTAACAGATAATTAGCATTTCCTTCAATAAAGCAGTAAAAAAAGATTTACTCATTTTTAAGAATAAATCTTTCACACAATTTTAATTTTAGTGATTTTTTAATTTAAAACACCTTGATTTTTTGCCACAAGTTCCACAACATAACTTTCTGCATTGATACCAATTACAACAAAAGCAATTTGAACCAAAGCAATACCCACAAATATTCCAACATACAAATTTGTTATCAAAATCAAAAGCATTACAAGCAAAGCTGTAATTGCAAGAATAAGCATATCCACAACAAACAATTTTACTATGTTTTTTACATTGACAATATCTGCCCTATTCACCTTTTTTCTGCCGTGAATAATATATGCCTCAAACAAAGCAATGGCACCAAAAATGATAAAAGCAAAAAATACGGATATAAAAATGCTATATTTCCAAAGGGTGTAAAGCCATGCACACACAAAAATGATTAAAAAAGACAGCAATGTATCAACAATGTTTGCAAATATGTATTTTTTGAATGTTCTTTTCACGGTGTTTCTACGAACAAAGCATTTGACCAAAAAATAACCACCAATTACGCCCAAAATCACAAACATTATCAATCCAACAAAAGCAGCAAAAACACTAATACAAAAAGTGTCAATTGCAGCAGTTAATGGCACTGTATAAACATCCATACTCTCCACAAAAGTAGATAGGCTCATTTGCAAAGTCTGCATCAACCAATCTCTGCTTAACATAAGCTTTATTGCCTCAAGTGGTTCACTCCAATTCAAGGCTTGAAAAGCAGAAACAACACTCTCCTTGAGTGCAGTTAAATCAATGTTTGCATTGGAAAAAATGCTTTTTACCGACTCAACCAAAGTGTTTGCTGAACTCATAATTACAGGAATCAAAATGGATAATCCAAACACAAAGCCAAGTGCAATTGTGCCTAACGGATTAAACACAAATTTCAAGTTTTTTATGTAGTTTTTCAAACCCTGTCCAATCATTTTTCCTTTGTTTATCCAATTCTAATGTTGTTATCAAATTTTGTAAAAACAAATTTATTATATCAAAAGTTGTTGCAAAAGCAACCCATTTAAGAGAATTTTGCAACAACTGATATATTTAATTCGCAAAAATTATAATAAGCAAAAAGTATTTATTGTTTTTTTGCCTAAAATCAAGAAATATGCACAATTAATAAGCAATATTATAAAGTTCAAGAATATCTTTTTCTGTGATTTCTCTTGGGTTACCGCCTGTGCATACATCAGCAAATGCATCTTTTGCAAGTTGCTCCAATGCCTCTTTTGGAATATTGATATCTTTTAAAGTTTGAGGTATATTCAAATCCAAAGAAAGTTTTTTGACAGCATCCACAGCTGCTTTTGCACCTTCTTTTGTTGTCATACCTTTGATATCCACGCCCATTGCCTTTGCAATATCGCAATATTTTGCCTCGCAAGCAGGCATATTATATTCCATAACAATTGGCAACAACAAAGCATTTGCAACGCCATGAGGAATATCAAATCTTGCTCCAAGAGGATGTGCCATAGAGTGCACGCAACCTAATCCAACATTTGAAAAAGCCATACCAGCCACATATTGAGCAAGAGCCATATTTTCACGGGCAACCATATCTTTTCCGTTTGCTGTTGCAGCACGCAAGTTTTTGGCAATAAGTTCGATTGCTTTGATTTCAAACATATCAGAAAGCTCCCACGCACCTTTTGTGATGTAGCCTTCTATTGCGTGCGTCAAAGCATCCATACCAGTTGCAGCTGTCAAGCCTTTTGGCATTGTTGCCATAAGCTCGGCATCAATGATAGAAAGCACAGGAATGTCATTAGGGTCAACACACACCATTTTTCTTCCTGTTTCCTCATCTGTGATAACATAGTTGATTGTAACCTCAGCCGCAGTTCCAGCAGTTGTTGGCAGTGCAATGATTGGTACGCATTTTTTCTTAGTTGCAGCTGTTCCTTCAAGTGATACTATATCAGCAAATTCAGGATTGTTTGCAACAATAGCCACGCCTTTTGAGGTGTCAATTGAAGAACCACCACCAATAGCAATAATAAAATCTGCTCCTGATGCCTTAAACGCAGCCAAACCTGCCTTAACATTTTTTACAGTTGGATTTGCCTTGAAGTCAGAAAAAATATCGTAAGAAATTCCACCAAGTTCGCTTGTAACCATATCAACAATTCCAAATTTAATCAAGTCTTTATCTGCAACGATAAACGCCTTTTTAAATCCTCTTGCAGCAATTTCATTTTTAAGTTCTGCTCTTGCACCACAACCAAAATAAGATGTCTCATTCAAAATAAATCTGTTTGCCATAAATTTTCTCCCTTTTTGTCTAAAAGACATTTTAATTATCAATATTATATCATAAATGTAAATCTAATTCAATAGCAAATGCAAACATATCCAAAATTTTGCATTTGCCATTTTGTAATGGTATATTTATTACAATTAATATTATTCCACTTTAGCTAACATTTAACACTAAGCACATTTTTGAAATAAGGTTTTTAATAAATTATAATAAACTTAATTACAAAAATAATTTAACCAATTTATAAATATATTAAAAAATCACATTAGCGCATAAAAAAAGAGGGCGAACCCTCTTTTTTAAATTTTATAATACCAATGGAATGATAATTCCAACGATAACAACCAACAAAACTACAAAGTAAAGCACTTTCCAAATAGTTTGTTTGCTTTTTACATATCTCCAAGCATTAACTGCAACTATGCAAACCATAACTGCTGTTGCTATTCCTTGAAGAATGCTTGCAACTGTTGCAAGTGCAGCAACTTTTACAGCTGCAAATATTATTGCCAACAAATATAGTACTGCAACAGCACAAAGAGTATAAAAACTGATTTTATTTAAGCTCCACATCCCACTGCCACTTGACTTTTTAGTTTGCTTTTTATTGTCGTTTGAATTTGATGAATTATTTGCCATATCAAACACCTCCATAAATCTTATAATCGTATTATATTATTAAATTGATAAAAAGTCAATAATTTTATTTAAATTTGTTTTTGTAAAATTTTGTTGCAAAAAATATATTGATTTTTCTATTTGTTTTTGCTGTTCAATGATTCCCCCTAAAAATCACAAATCAATTAAAATCGCTTGCACTTTTGATGAGTGACAAATAATTTGTGTTTTGATAAACTTTGACATAATCAATGGCAAAAGTTCAAATCAACAATAATAACCCGACAAAAATCGATACTATTTTGCTTTTTCTCGATTCCCATAAATCACAAAAAATAATCCCTATATGACTTATAGTATTGTAATAAATAATAAATATTTTTATATTTGTTTTAAAAGGTTATTAATTCAATATGCCAAATAAACTCAAATTTTTGCAAATTTATTTTCTGTAATCGTCAAGATATTTTGGCACACCATTTTCCAATCGTGATTGTTCTGCAAGAAATGCCATCAAATGACTTTCAATACTCATATTGATATCAGTTTTTGCTCTGCCTTCAGCAAGTGCAGCAATCATTTTTCCGTCTCCACCAGCGTGTGAACCACGAGCAGACAAACTTCTGCCAATTTTCTTTGGCTTTTTACCGAATACTTCCAAAATGAATTTTGGTTTGTCAGTGTGGCAATACATAACACCAAGAGTACCACGAATAACAGTTTCACGGCTTGAAGACTTTCCACTGAAAGCAGTCATTGTCAAAGTAGAAGAAATTCCGTTTTCAAACTCCATTTGCACAGTTTGGTGATCCACAACATTGTTGTCTAATTTAAACACGCATTTTCCAAAATCAGTGTTTTTGCAAGCATCATAAAGCTTTGGAATGGTAACTGTGCTGTCTGTCATAAGCCTTGATTGAGGCCACATATATTTGTAAGCCACTGGTGGCATACCTTTTATTGTTTTGATATAAATTTTTTCGCAGTCATAAGGACATTTATCTTTTGCCTTACAACCATTCAAACAATAATCAGTTGCACCCTCTGGGCAGTTTTCTTTGTTGAAATAGTTCAATTTACCAATAGAAGAAACATATTTGCATTTTGAATCAGCAAGATAAACTGCAATATCCAAATCGTGACAACATTTTGCAAGTATCATAGGAGTTGACTGCTCGCTATTTCTCCAGTCTCCTCTTACAAAGCTGTGTGCTTGGTGCCAATAAGCAACATTTTCCACTTGCTCTATTGAAATAATCTTACCAAGCACTCCACTATCCATAACCTCTTTTATTTTTTCATAATAACCAGAATACCTTAGCACATGGCAAACATCCACCTTAAGCCCTTTTTCATTTGCCACTCTTGCAATGTCAACACAATCCTCCAAAGTGCAAGCAATAGGCTTTTCTAGCAACAAATTGTATCCACAATTCAGTGCTTTTATTGCGTGCTCGTGATGTTGTTTATCTTGAGTGCAAATAAACATATAATCAGCCATTTTTGGAATAGCACAAAAATCGTCAATACTTTTGAACAACTTGTCGTCTGCAAGTCCCATTTCAGATTTTGCAAGTGCAAGCTTATCATCCATAGTGTCAATTACTGCAACAACTTCAAAATGCTTTTTGTTTGATGGCGATTTGCATAATATGCCATAATTTCTGCCTCTGCCACCATACCCCAATATTACTACTTTTGTCATAAAATCCTCCAAAAATCGATATTAATCATTTGCTTTAAGCAATTTTAACTTTAATTTTTTCCAATCTTTTGTTTACTTTTTCAATTTCCAAAATTGTTTTTTCTTTTGCAATTTCAGCATTTGTTTTTTCTCTTTTTTCAAACATTTCAGCAAAATTTTCTTGTTTGATAATGTATTTTGAATTGTAAACAAACTTCTCTCTAAAGTCATCCTCATTCAATTTAACATTGCCTTTTATTGCTTTTTGTCTTGCTTTTTCAAGCGCAACTTGATATTTGCCCTCTTCCTTTGCAATATGATTTGCAAATCTTTCTTGTGCAACTTTTTCATTGTCTGCATCTTTTTCAGCTTTGATATCAGCATACATTTCAAGATTAATCAAATATCTATTGCGATACACATAATCATGAATAAATTGTTGCTCATCAAACTCAACTTTTGCCTTTTCGCTTGCTGCTTTTTGCTTTGCAATTCTGTTTTCAAGTTTTTTGTTTTCAAGATCAATATTTCTTTCAAACTCTTCTCTTTCTTCCAAAGCATATTTCTCATCTTCTCTTGCTTTTGCATCCTCAAACATTGCAAGAACTTCATCCAATTTTTCAAACTCGCTTAACTTGCCTTGGATAAATGTGTCATTAAACTCTTTTGCATAGTCTGCAATTTCTTTTAGCTCAACAATTTGACTATCTGTTAAAGTGCCGGCTGCATAATCGTCTTTTACTGCTCTGATTTTCAAAGACTTAACAATGCTACTGTGTTGTTTTTCCGTCATGTCATAGAAGAAAATTGGTATTGCTGCAAGTGCACCAGAAATTACACCTACAATACTCCTATACAAATAAAACTTATCACGAATATTTGGGTCAAGCATCTTTTCTGCATATTTATCGCCAAAGCCAATGCCTGCCAGTGCAGCAATCACAAGTGGAATTAAGGCGACAAAAACACCTGTTATTGTAGTAATCAATCCCGAGAAGTTTTGCCAGAAACCTTCCACTCGTTTGCCGTGCCTATATTGCTCGTAATCCAATGCATCGGAAGTCATAATACCTGTGATATAGTCAAATCCTACAAAAATATTTTGGAAGAATGTGCACATTACCACAAGAATTGGAACTTTATATGTAGCAAGTTGTAAAAACGCAAAAATCACAAAACCAATATTTGAGCAAATCATTACCTTTCGTTTCCCAAATTTTTTCATCAAAATTGGCCCCAAAACCATTCCGAGTACAAAGGCATTCATCAAAAGTGTTTTGCTGAAAAAGTCAATTACACCAGCCAAAGCTTGATTATCTGAATAGCTATATTGTCTTATAACATCAACGACATTAATATTTGCTCTGATTGTAATGATAATTTGATATGCCACAACAATCCAAAAATATTTGTTTGTGCTAAGTGCTCTTGCACCATCCTTAAACTTCACTCTTTCTTTTACAGAGTTTGTAAGCACTACCCTTTCATGTGTTCCTCTTACCACAAAAAACACAAGGATGATTGCAAATATTGAACAGATTGGGAACAATATTTTGTTCATTACCAATGGATAAATTGTGCTTGTACCAATTGTTTCTGTTTTGAAAACACCAAACATCAACAAAATACCTGGCACGGCATTTGCAACTGATGCTGGAATATTGCAAATAAGTCCTCTTAGGGCTGCAATGTTCGACCTTTCTTGTGAAACAGGCGTGATAGTTTGCTCAATACCAGCAACAGCTTGAGACACAAATGTGCTTGCAGTTACAGCAACCAAAATCAACACCCACAAAGAAATAATGGCAGGCGTAAAGACGATGTTTGATGCCTCCATAAGTCCAAGCCAAGGTATTGCAGGAATATTAATTGAATTTAGCACATTATTATTCCAAGCTAAAGGAATAAACGGCGTTATGCAATAACAAACACAAGTTATTATTGTTGCAGGCATAATAAAAGGCTTAAATTTTCCCCGTTTGCTTTTGCAATTGTCAATACACATTGACATTATTGGGGCACGCAAAATACCAATCAACGCACTTATCATACCAAACAGCCAAACTTGACCAGTTGACACATTAAAGTGCACCATCATATCTTTTGCAACATCAAATGTTGCCATACCAATCATAACGCTCAAAAAGGAACTTATGCCAAAACCCAATGATAAGTTTACAAATTCTTTGTAACTTACATAGTAACCCTTAGGAGGTTTCTTCCAATAAGTCTTAAGCTTAAAAAAGCCGTCAGAAACCTTCTCTGTCAAAACACTACTCATAAATTAACCCCGTTAGACAAAACATATTTATTTTAATATAACATATAAATTAATCAATGTCAATAGCCAATTTTTTACTATAACAAAAAATCACCTTGCAAAACTTAGCAAAGTGATTTTGATACTTATTTTTTAAATTATTATAAATGTTTTTATGCACAATTTGCATTTTGACATTGCATAGAAACTTGTATTTAAAATTATTAGATTATGCAAAATAAAATATTGCATTTTATTTTAATCATTGCTTAAATTACTTTTCATACAAAATTTGTTGCAATTTTACATTTCCATTATTGTTTAAAGTAATCAACAATCCACCTTTTTTACAGTCCTCTGCATAGCCTTCACACCAACCTGATTCCACACCGTAACCCAAGTAAATTCCTTCCAAATTGATGATTTTATTATTTGCATGGTCGTGTCCAAAAAACACACCTTTTGAACTTCCAACCTCTTTTAAGGCAGTGAACCACCCCGTATTTTTCTTTCCGGGATAACTATCCTCTTTATTTTCTCCAAGCACATAATAATTTGGGTTATCCATATTATCTTTGTACTCATTCACATGGATATGCTGAAAATTTATTGAGGGAATAATGCCTGTGCCACCTGCATTTGCATAAAGCTCCTGCACTCCTTTCATTGCCCATTTGTACCACTCAATTTGATCTTTGCCAATCCAATCATAATCTGTGCTGTATTTTCTCAAAGCACTATGAGAATCAATGGTTACAACGGCTTGCATTGGCTTTCCGTCATTTCCACCACCAAAACATAATTGCCAGCACCACCTTTAAGATTTGTAAAACTTACATCAAACAAGCTATTTTTGTAGCCAGCAAATATATCTGCGTAGTCATATTTTGTAAGTTCTCCTTCTGCATCGTGGTTGCCAAACGCCACTATCCAAGGAATATTATAGCTGTCAATACATCAAAAATAGCCTTTGTTGCCTTATCTCTCTCCTTTTTCTCATTGGTAGATACCCAATCTCCTGTTACGGAAATCAAATCAGGATTTGCACGCTCAATCACATCAGAAATAAGGTCAAGAGTCCATTCTTTTCTGTTATTGTGGTCATCAAAATGGATATCTGTCAGTTGCAAAATTTTAAGTTCATCGCCACTCATTTGCATTGTCTTGTAGCATGTTCCATCAAACTTTGTGTCTTTTGCCCATTTCATTTTATATTTTTCAGGGACTTCGACACCACAAGCCGTTAATACAAAAAGCAATGCAATAAGCAAGATTAAAATTGTAAAAGTCAATATTTTAGCAGATTTTTTTCATATAATAGGCACCTTGAAAATTTTTTAGCATTAATATTTTATCACAATATCAAAAACTTTTCAAGTATTAATTTTTAATCATTCCCTTGCACTCGTTCTTTTCACTCTTTCCTCTTGACTTAAGCCTGCAAGATAAATAACTTT
Organism: uncultured Christensenella sp.; assembly: GCA_910584975.1. Taxonomy (GTDB): domain Bacteria; phylum Bacillota; class Clostridia; order Christensenellales; family UBA3700; genus MGBC100798. The sequence goes on along the minus strand of CAJUEA010000011.1, from coordinate 28,587 downwards.
GTTCAAATTCAAGCCTAATTGATTTGCAACCTTTGCACCAAGGTCGGGCGATGTAATAAAAAACAACGCGCATTGTCTGTATTGAATCCTCTCAATTGCCTGCCCCAAACTTCCACAAATATTGTTTACTGTATTCATTTTTTCTTTTTCAGTCATTTTTTTATAAAATCTGCGTGGCTGTTCAAAGTCAATAGGCTTTACTGGCATAGGATAATTTTTCACATAACCACAAGTGTAAATTGGTGGTGGTGTTCCTGTTGGGTTAGGTTTTACGCCACCAAAAGAGTTCGGAAAATAATTAGGGAAAGGTTGCTTTGGATTATCCACTGCCATTTTTCCGTCCCTTTGATAGTTCATGACCATATTTTTTGGTTTATTTGTTGGTAGTTGCTCAAAATTTACACCCAAACGATATCTTTGCGTGTCAGAATAAAAAACCATTCTTGCATTAAGCATTTTGTCAGGAGATGGACCAATACCATTAACCATATTTCCGGGACAAAAGGCTGCTTGCTCGATTTCTGTAAAAAAGTCTGTTGGTATTCTGTTAAGCACAAATCTTCCAACTTTGATAAGTGGATAATCTTCCTCGTAAATTTCCTTTGTAACCTCAAAAATATCATAACGATAATCTTTTGCTTGTTCGGGCGTCAAAATCTGCACATACATATCCCACGCTGGGAAATCCCCTGCTTTGATATGGTCATACAAATCTTGAACGGCATAGTCAGGATTTTCGCCAGCAAGTCTTACGGCCTCTTTATCCGTCAAATTTTTTATGCCTTGCAAAGATTTGAATGTATACTTAACCCAAACATAACTGCCATCTTTTTTATACCACATAAAAGTGTGATTGCCAAAGCCATCCATATGCCTAAATCCATCAGGTGTTCCGTTGTCGGACATTAGCCTCATAACTTGATGCATTGATTCAGGTGTCAAGGACAAAAAGTCCCAATAAGCATTCATATCAGGCAAATTTGTTACTGGATTTCTTTTTTGAGAATGAATAAAATCAGGAAACTTAATTGCATCACGCACAAAAAACACAGGAGTATCGTTACAAACAATATCGTAATTTCCCTCTTTGGTGTAAAATTTCAATGCAAATCCTCTTGGATCTCTTTTTGTATCTGCTGAACCTCTCTCACCACTTACGGTTGAAAATCTTGCTAGCATTTCTGTTTGTTTTCCCACTCCACAAAACATATCTGCATCAGTAAATTCGGACATATCACTTGTCAAAGTGAACACCCCGTGAGCACCTCCACCCTTTGCATGCACAATTCTCTCAGGGATTCTTTCCCTATTAAAATGTGCCATTTTTTCAAACAAATGTGCATCACTCATTATCGTATACTCATTGCCATAAGTTGTTATGCTGTTTTGATCGTCATAAACTCTGCCACCCATCGAACGCGTAAATTCTTTGTTTTCGCTATCCATATTACCTCCTAAAATATTAAAATCACCTATAAAGTATATGTTAACTAGCAAAGATTTGACAAAAATGGAAAAATTTGCTATTATTAGTAAGTAATAATAAAGCTTGCATAAACAATTGATTTTGTTAAAATTCAATAATAATGACTAATACTATAAATATGAACTGTTAGAAACAAGTTTTAATTGAATTAAAGCAAGAAAAAATATAAAAAAGAGGTATTTATGTTAAATTTTGAGGATATTTCTCTCAATCATAAACAAAATTATGAAAAATGCGTTGCTGAAAATTTAAAACTCAACAGCATTAGCGATTTTAACTTTTTTTATTTGTGGAATACTAAAAACAATGTGAAAATTGCATTTTATAATAATTATGTAATTGTAAAAGGCATTTGGGGCAAAAAAAGTTATTTCTATTCCCCATCAATAGCAAATACAGAGGATTTTGATAAGATTTACTCTCTAATTAGCGAACATCAACAAGGCAAAAACTTTTATTTTGCAGGGTTGGATAAAGATATCGTCAACAATATTCCTTGTATTCCTAAAGGTTGCTCAATAAGCTTTGACCGCAATGCAAGCGACTATATTTACCTAACTGACGATTTAAAAAATTTGCACGGAAAAAAATTTCACGCAAAAAAGAACTTTGTCAATTCTTTTGTAAAAAATTATAAGTATGAATTTGTTGAATACAACGAAAGTTATTATGACGAAATTTTAAAACTATATGACAATTGGATGGGACTAAGTTTACATGCTGTTGACAGCAAAGAAAAAATTGCCATATCCATTGCCCTTGAGCATTACAAACAACTTGACTTAAAAATCGGTTTGTTGCTTATAGACGACAAAATTGGTGCTTTCAGCGTTTCTGCTATCTCAGCACACAATATAGCACAAGTGTTTTTTGAAAAGGCAGACACAAACTACAAAGGCATTTATGCAATGATAAATTATTTGACTGTAAACAATTTTTTGCAAAACACAGAATATATCAATCGTGAGGAAGATATGGGCATTGAAGGATTAAGAAAAGCAAAATTGAGCTACAACCCTGCATTGATATATGAAAAATATTTGTTAGAGTGTAAATATGAATAAACTTGAACTTTTTGATTTTGTATTTAATGACGGCGAAGAATACACAAATTTTTATTTTAATAACAGGCGCAACAAAGTTGTTTCCTATCAAATTAATTTGGATAGCAACACTATTGCTCTTGTAAATGTTGTGGAAATTCAAATTTGCAGTGATAGCAAAAAATACAAAACTGCTCTTATAACAGGTGTTTGCACACATCCCGATTTCAGAAAACAAGGTGTTATGCAAAAGCTTTTGTGCGATACTCTTGACAAGCTTAAAAATCAAAATTATGATTTTGCAATATTGTCCCCTAAAGATGACAATTACTACAAAAAATATGGTTTTAAAAGCCTTATAAAAGGCAATCGAAAGAAAATTATTTCACAGCAAAACAATGATTTTTCGACAAAAAACGCTACAAAAATCGATACTAAATTGATTTTTGACTTGTACGAAAGTTATTGCAGCAACAAAAAATATTATCAATATTTAAGCAATGATATAATTTGCGATTTGATTGACGAATTTGGTATGCAAGGCAGTTCAATACAAATTATATTGCAAAAAGATATCCCAATTGGATGGATAGCAACAGAGTCAAACAAAATTGAACTGGCAATACTTCCCGACTTAAATATATTGCAAAACTTAAAGCAGTTGGACGGATACTATTACTTTGAGCAAAAGTTTGACGGCGAAAAGGATTTGTTTCAAATCAAATATTTAAAAAATGAATTTGAAAGTATTGATATAAACTCAATGTTTATAATAAACAAATATTAATATTGCTATAAAATAAAAGTAAACTTTACTACAATTAGGCTATTCAATTACAAATTATCAGCAAATAAAAATGCAATATTAAAAAACACTAGAATGTATAGTTTTTTGCACAACAAAAAGATAACACAAATTATGTGCTATCTTTTTTTATCTTTTATTAAAAATCAATTATTCTTGTTCAGGATGTTGTAATTCTTCTTCCTTTTCAGTTTTTGCAAGCAACTTTTGTTTTACAAGCAACACTAAAGGAATCAATACACCACCAATGATATTACCAATCATAACAATAAATGTTTGTAAAACAATATTACCACTAAATGGCTTGCCACCAAGAGTTGCCAAGGCAAAATAAACTTGATTTGCTACAGAGTGCTCTACTCCAAGAATTACAAAAATGAATATTGGAAAAATAACAGCGAACATTGCGGCACCTTTACTTGCTTTGCAAGCACGATTACCAAGCACTGCCATTGTGATAAATACACCACACATAATGCCTGACAGCAACACAACCCACCAATCCATAGCAAGCTTACCTGTCGCAAGCTCAACTGCTCTTGCCATTACAGCAGCACCAATAGGCGTTTTAAAAATCAACAAAGCACCAAACCAACATCCAACACAATTTCCAAGAAAACTTAATATCAATTTATACCATTCTTTAAAATTCATATAAATCAAATCACAATTAAGCCCTGTAAACAATTTTAAATCAAGCAAAATTATAAAAAGCAAGCCAATGGTAAAAGCAACTCCCCCAGCTATTTTCAGCCATATACTACTGCTATCATAACTGGTTATGTAAAGATATGCCATACCACCTATTGCTATCATAAGTCCCGCAAGAATAGAAAGCAAAAAGAATATCAAATCTTTTTTTAATATGTCAATAATTTTATCTTTCATTTTTACTCCACTATCACAAAAATTTCAATTTAGTATCGATTTTTGAAAGGTTTTTATATTAAATAACAAAAAATTTTAAAATTTAAATAAACACAATTTAGCACAAATAGCACTCAAATATGTTTGATAAAATATAACATAATTTATTCTATTATACAAAATATTTAGTGCAAATTTTAAAACAAATCTTCAAATTAAACAGGAAAAACTAAGCTTTCAGCATCATAATAAAATTTATGCCAATATTGTTGTGAAACATTAACGCTATTCTTACCAATGCTTTCATTGACTCCAGAATAATCTTCCATCAAAACAAATTGAACAAATCTGTATGAATCTCCAACTTTTTCAATTTCTGTAACCATTCTTGTATCTTCATTGAATTTGTCGTACTTACCACCTGTTGCAACTTCAATAGCTTTTACAACTGCTGGTTGCAAAGTTCTCATGTTTCCTTCCAATGTGTTAATTTTTATTGTGCAGAAATATCTGCCATCTTTCATGTAAACTTGTCTATCAGTTTTTTTGGAAATATATTTTTCCTCAAGCCAATTATATTGATGAAAATCATTTTTATACCTATTTACTCTGTCAATAGGAGTTTTTATTCCTTCTGCCTCATTAGAAGAGTTGAAATTACCCCATTCCACACCACTGAAATCAGCTGTAACTTTATCATCTACCAATTTAATTTTTGTTTTATTTTTTCTTATGTATCTTGCTTGAGCTTCCTCAGTTGCAGCAACATACTTAAATTCATCTCCATTGCCAGTTGGCACTTTCAATCCCCTGCCAGCAACAATATAATATTCGTAATAATCATTGTTATTTCTGATAATTTTTTGATAAGTATTTTGATACAAGTCTGATCCCAAAACTTTACCTTTAAATATAAAATCAACTTCCATTTTATATTGAGAGGAATTTTGATATGTAGTATAAGCTTTTTTGATTAAATCATATGCATCCATATCTTTAACAATTTCCATATTGTCTTTTTTAGGATTATATAAAATTGTTGAATCGCCTGGCTATAATTTATTACTGCAAGCACACAAAATGCCTATAAGTAAAACAACTAAAGCAATTGCTATCAAAATTTTCTTTTTCATTACTAACTCCAAACTTTTTTATTATTAACTTACATTTCTCGTCTGTCAAGCAAAGCCCTTGACAGAGTTGTTTCATCTGCATATTCAATGTCGGAACCAATAGGAATACCATGTGCGAGTCTTGTAACTTTTATGCCAAGGGGTTTGACAAGTCGTGCAATATACATTGCAGTGGCCTCCCCTTCCACATCAGAATTAGTCGCCATAATAACTTCGCTTACGCCATCTAATCTTGCAAGCAATTCCTTTATTCTTATATCATTTGCGCCAATACCCATCAATGGATTGATTGTGCCATGCAAAATGTGATAAACACCTTTAAAATCTTTTAATTTTTCAAAAGCAATCACATCCTTTGGCTCTTTTACCACACAAATTACTGATTTATCTCTACTCTCGCAAATTTCACAAACTTCCTTATCAGTGTAATTACCACATACCTTGCAATAATGTACATTTTGTTTTACTTCTTGAATTGTTTGTGAAAAGCTCAATGCATCTGCCTCATCCATATTAATGATAGAATAAGCATAGCGTGTAGCTGTTTTCACACCAACCCCAGGAAGTTTAGTAAATTCTGCAATCAATTTTTGAATTGGTTCAATATATTGCATTATAGTCCTAGCCCTGCAAAAGCACCAAGTTTAGATTGACTTTCTGCATCTGCTTTTTCAGTAGCATCATTAAAAGCAGCAACAATCAAATCCTCAAGCATTTCAATATCATCAGGGTCGCAAGCCTCAGGTTTAATGCTTACAGCAGTCAATTTTTTGTCACAAGTCATTGTAATTTCAACCATACCACCACCACTTGTTCCAATAACCTCAGTTTCAGCAAGCTCCTCTTTTGCAGCCATCATATCTTCCTGCATTTTTTGTGCTTGTCTCATAAGTTGTTGCATATTGCCCATGCCACCACCAAAACCACCATATTTTGCCATAATAACTCCTCCGTTAATCAATTAATCATTTATTTTATTTTTACAATATCTTTGTCAAATAAACCTTTGACATATGCAATATCATCGTCAATATTCACAATCTTATCACTTTGTATTACTGCAATGTCGTCCACACCATCAAACTCGTCAACAACAAGTTTTTTGATAAGTTCAAAATACTCAGGGAGCAACAATATATCAGCCATATTTGCCCTTGACGGCCTAATTTGCACCACTTTTCCATCCAAAGAAAAATTATCTTTATTAAGCTCTGTAAGCTCACTGTACAAAGCAAATTTTTTCATATCTCTTGTAGCCTTAATCAAAAATCCACAGCACGCAGATTTTGAAAATGCTCGTTTATTTTTTTTCACTTCAAATGCCTCTGCATTTGCTGAAAAATTTCCGTTTGCAAGTCTATCTTCAACAGCCTTTAATCTTGTAACAAGGCCAGTTAAATCTACATTAGCCTTAGGGTCGGCACATTTTGCAATGCTTGCCTCAATCAAAGTTCTTGGCATGCTGCTGTATCTCATATTAGCCTCAACAGTCGACATAATATCCACACATTGCAGAATTCTATCATTGCTATAACCAGTAATTCCTTTCAGGCGATTTACAATTTCACTAGGCAAATTCAAAGTTTTATTGCAATCAATAACATTTTGTGCCACAAAAAGATTTCTAAACATTTTTGTTATATCTCGTGCAAGCACACTCATACTTTTGCCATAATCTGATAATCCGTTTACAAGCGTCAATGCAGAGGAAATATCGCCTTTAAGCGTACATTCTACAATGTCAATTATAATATTAGGATTAGATTGTCCCAAAACATCCAAAACAACATTATAATCCACATTTCCTTCGCCATATGACACGCACATATCTGCAATTGATAAGGCATCTCTGACAGAGCCATCACCTGCCTCTGCAATTGCAAGACAAGCATCCTCAGTACATTTTATCCCCATATCGTCAAAAATATACTTAACTCTTGCAGCAATGCTTTGAGTTGGCACCAATCTGAAATCAAATCTTAAACATCTTGACAAAATCGTTTGAGGAAGCTTATGCACCTCTGTTGTTGCCAAAATGAAAATAACATGGCTAGGAGGTTCCTCAAGTGTCTTTAAAAGTGCATTAAACGCTCCAATTGACAGCATATGAACCTCGTCAATAATATACACTTTAAATTGCCCTACAGAAGGCGGATATTTGACAGATTCTCTCAGTTCCCTTATTTCGTCAACACCATTGTTTGAGGCTGCATCAATTTCAATTATATCCAAATTGTTAGGCTTTGCAAGCTCTTTGCAAATTTCACATTTTCCACAAGCTCCACCATTTATTGCATTAGCACAATTCACAGCGCGTGCAAAAATTTTGGCAACAGATGTTTTACCAGTACCTCTTGTACCAGTAAACAAATAAGCATGTCCAATTGTTTGCGTTTTAATTTGATTACGCAATATTCTAACAATATGTTCCTGACCGACTACTCCATCAAAATCATAAGGTCTATATTTTCTGTATATTGATACATATGCCATAAAACACCTCAGTATTTATTTTACCATAAATTGCAATCTTTTGCAATGTTTTTTGAGAAAAATAATTTATTATTGCTTATTTTAACTCAATATAAAAAGTTAATAAAAATAATATTTAATTCAAACAAGTTATTATTAGCTAAAAATCAAATTAAAACAAACATAAAGCAACATAATGGTTTAGTGCAAAATTAAAGCCAGAAAATCAATAATCAACACAAAACTTTACAACCATTATCAATTAATTTAATGAATAAATATAATAACATATGCAATACAAATCATGTTGCCTTGATATTCAAATCGTATACTTAAGTTAAAGTTTAATATAACACTCACAATGCACGATAACTATAATGTCAAAAACAGCTTACTTTATAATAAGAAAAATAAAAATAATGACTTTGGTATACAAAATCATTATTTCCATTTAATTATCAAACATTATAAATTGATATACTATTTTTTATCTAAAATTTTAAGCGTTATCTAGCACACAAATAATATAAGCGATTAAATTATACAAATCAATATGAATTTTTAAATAGTATTATTTTAGCAATTAACACTCATTACATCTTTAAAATATTAAAAATTTAGCGTTATTAAGCAATAATTAACTATCTTACCATTTAACATTTTTACTTAAATTATAAAATATTCAAATACTATTTCCATTGATTTTCATTATTTTTAAAGTCAAACAATTACCTTCTATAATCAATGCAATAGCACGAACCTTATACAAGATACAAAATGATTAGCATTTTATGCTGGAAATAGCTTTATATTACTTATATTGAATAACTTCGCCATCTGCAAGCAAAATCATTTTTACTGCTTTCATATCGTAAGAGTGAGCTTCAACAATCAATTTGCGATCAATTATGCCTCTGCCATAAATCTCAAGGAATAGGTTGTCCATTACTGGCAAAGCACCTTTTTCTTGCAATTTTTCAATTGTAACAATTTCGCCATCCTCAAACCAATGCATCAAATCGTCAGTGTACATTCTGAATTTGTTAACTTGATAGAATTTGTTGATTGTGTATTTATCACTCTTTACAATGTCAATCATATCATAAGCCAAGTCATTTGCAATAGACTTGCAATCATCCACAGAAACTTGCTCTTTCATTAGATCGGCAATATATTGTTTCTTTGTTGAAACAGGTACTGGAGCAAACTCTGCTGCGAAATCAACAGGTTCGTAATCTGCAACCTTTTGATAGCCGATTGATGACATAATTTCATTTATCAATTCAATACCATATTTCAAACCACGCTTTGATTTAACATTGTGCAAAGTTGGTGTTTGGTCATAAATTTCGCTGTTAGAAACATCTTCTGTGTAGTACTTTGTATCGATTGTGTCATTTGCAAGTGCCAAATACAATTTTACAACATCGTTTTTAACAGTAAGTTTTGCAACCGTAAATCTACCAATGCTGAATGTGTCAAACTTTTTAGACATACGAGATTTTACATTTTCATATGATAGCAACTCATTTTTCAATTGGCTGTAATAAAATCTTACACTTTCAGGAGCACGCTCAAATCTCTTTTCAAGTGGCACAGTTTTGTATCTTTCTTTAAGAAGTTCTGCATCCTCTTCTGTTGAAGATGGAATCATTATTGCCATAAATGGAGCAACTGGTTCCTCACAAATAGGCTCTTCTTGAACAACCTCTTCCTCAACAACTTCCTCAATAACCTCTTCGATTGGCTCTGGCTCAACTACAGGTTCAGGCTCAACAATTTCTTCAATAACTTCCTCAACAACAGGCTCTGGAACGACCTCCAAATCAACAACTGGAATAGCATCAAGAGCAATCACAGGAACTGGCTCAAGCACTACAACAGGAAGTGGTTCAAGTTCAACTACATATTCAACTTCAACAGGAACTACTGGCACTGGTATGAATTGAACAACTTCTTCTTGAACAACTGGTTCAGGGATTGGGGCAACATATTCAACTTCTTCAACTGTTTCAGCGACCTCTGGCTCTGCAACTTCTTCAATAACCTCTTCAACAATTTCCTCAGCAGGTTCTTCAATGATTTCAGGCTCGGCAATTTCTTCAACAACCTCTTCAGCAACCTCTTCGATTACTGGTTCAGCAACTTCCTCAATTACCTCCTCTGGAATCTCTTCGATAATTTCAGGAGCAATTTCCTCCTTAGGAAGAAGTTCTCTTTGTTTGTATTTAGCACGCTCTGATAAAGCATCGTCTTTTTTCTTAGATCTAAAAATAAAAATATCATCGTAAAGATTTGGTGTGAATCTGCTCATCTCATCGCTAGAAACCAAATAACCTAGGATGTTGCATTGAGCATCCATCTTTATTCCTTTTTTAGCATTTTTATCAGTCGTAGTTTTTCGCATAGTAACCCCTTAATAAAACTTCGTTATTTAGATTATAGCATATTATAATAAAAAAGACAAGTTTTTGAGCGTATTTTTATATATTTTTTATTTGGAAAAAATTTACTTTAAAGCTTGCTATTTTTTCAAATGAAAATTTACAATTTTACACACAAAATTTTCAATTGAATTATTGTTTTTTTTGCTTGCGCTTTTATTTTAAAAGTTTTTCCAAACCATAAAATTTTATTGCATTTTTAAAAAGTATTTTGTCTTTTTGAGTCTCTGTCAAGCCAAGTTTTTCAAATCTTTCCATTTCCTCGCTGTGCTCCCACATAGGAAAATCAACGCCAAACATAAACTTGTCCTCCCCAAGTTTTTCAATCATATCTTTTGCATCTTTTGGAGTAAGCTTGAACAAAGCAGAAGATGTATCAAAATACACATTGTCAAGACCCAAATAGCAATCAATTTCTGCCCATCTGGAATATCCTCCGAAATGTGCTCCAATGCACTTTAAATTTGGAAAATCTTTTGCCACTTTTGCAAGCCTTTGAGGTGCTGAAAAATCATATCTCTCATCCCCTGTATGAAACAAAATTGGAAGCTTTCCTTCACATCTTTCATATATACGATAAGCCGCCTTGTCATCAATGTTAAACCTCTGAAAATCGGGGTGTAATTTAACTCCTATCAAGTTATTTGAGGTTATAAAATCAATTGCAGCATCCAGCTCTTCGTCACTAAGATCAGGGTGCAATGCCCCCAATCCGAACACATTGTTTTTGTCACTAATCTCTCTTAATATAAACTCATTTATAGAATGAACTTGAGCAGAAGTTGTTGCCGAACTGCACACGATAAAATGAGTCACACCAGCCTTTTTTCCATGCTCCAAAAGATAGTCAATCTCTCCACTACCATCCATTTCTATACCATAAAAATTGCCAATGTTTTTCACCGCTTTAGTAGCGATTTTTGAAGGAAAAATATGTGCGTGAGTGTCAATTATAAGTCTTTCCATTGTCTAAAATTCTCCTTTTATTAAAAAATTTTACTCCTTTTTGTGGTGTTTGTCAAATATTATAGCATAAAAATTGTTTAACTGACATTTTGTTTGACATTAATAATGATATATTATATAATGCATATGGGTATTTAATTTTATATTTAAACTTATTTATTTTGTGCAAATTTTTTAAAATGCAATGCAAAATAAACAAATTTTTTTTGTGTTTTACCACAAAAAAATTTGAAAAATTTGATAAAAGCTTAAAATTTTACATAAAAATTATAATTATTATAATAATTTCAGAAAAAATTTGACTAATAATTTGATAGGAAAAGAAGATGAGTATTTTAACAATAAACGGACTAACACATATTTTTGACAGCAAAACTCTTTTTAAAGACGCAGAACTTTCCATTAACAATGGAGAGCATTGTGGCATTGTTGGACTGAATGGTGCAGGAAAAACTACTTTCATGAACATTATTGCAGGAAGAGTTGTGCAAGACGAAGGCGAAATCAAGTGGCTTAATGGTATTCGTTGGGGATATCTTGACCAGCATGCAAATATTGACCGCAGTTTGACAGTTATGGAATATCTTAAGACTGCTTTTGCACATCTTTTTGAGCTTAATGAAAAACTTGAGGCACTTTACTTGCAAATGGGCGAAACTACTGACATGGATGAGCTTGATAAAATGATTGCAAAATCAGCAAGTATGCAAGACAGACTTGATAAAAGTGGATTCTATGACATTGAAAGCAACATAAAAAAGGTTGCAAATGGCTTAGGCGTTGGCAATTTTGGATATGACACTTTGATATCAAAGCTAAGTGGTGGACAAAGAGCAAAATTGATGTTATCAAAACTTTTGCTATCCGACCTTGATGTTATGCTTTTGGACGAGCCAACCAACTTCCTTGATATTGAGCATATTGATTGGCTAACAAAATTTTTGACATCTTTCAAAGGTTCTTTCCTTCTTGTCAGCCACGATACAGAGTTTTTGAACAACACTTGCAATTTGATTATTAACATTGAAAATCAAACAATAAAAAGATATAGTGGCAATTACAATCAATTTATGGCACAATATGAACAAAATGCAAAGCAATATGCCGAGGCTTTTGAAAGACAACAGCGTGAAATCAAAAAAATGCAGGATTATATTGACCGAAACAAAGCGCGTGCTGCAACAGCTGGTATGGCAAACAGCAGAAAGAAAATGCTTGACAGAATTGAAATTATGAGCAAGCCTGTGACCTCTATACCTGCCCATTTTGACTTTCCATACACACTTGTTTGCACAAAAGATTTGTTGGTGGTAAAAGACTTGGAGATTGGTTATGATGGCAAGGCAATTTTGCCACCTATCAATTTGCACATGTCATCTGAAAGCAAAGTTTGGATTAGAGGTACAAACGGCTTGGGCAAATCTACCCTAATCAAAACATTGATGAATCAAATTAGAAAAATAAATGGAAAATTCAACTTTAATGTCAACACAAAAATAAACTATATTGAACAAGACCTTGAATTTAGGAACAACACAATAACTCCAATTCAGTTTATGAATGAGCAACACCCAAGGCTTAGCCAAAAGGATATAAGAAACGAGCTTGCAAAAGTTGGCATAAAAAATGATTTGGCAACAAAGTCAATTTGCAATATGAGTGGTGGTGAACAAGTTAAAGTTAAACTTTGCTCTCTTATGCAAAAGCCAAGCAATTTGCTTATTTTGGACGAGCCAAACAACCATTTGGATGTTACTGCAAAAGAGGCTTTGCAAGAGGCACTTATTCAGTATGAAGGTGCAATTTTGCTTGTAAGCCATGAACCTACCTTTGCAGGACAAATTTGCAATGATGTTTTTGACATTGAATTTTAATTTTTATCGCAAAATCAAAAATTCAATCATATTATAATTGATTTTTTATCTTTAAAAAAATGATAATCTTATTGTACAAATTACAAATTTAAAATCTAATTTATTGCAAAAAAAATTTAAAGATATATTTAAAATTCAAACAAACATTTTTAACCATAACTAAGACAAAAACATACCGAAAATCGGTATGTTTTTTGATTTTTTATATTAAATTTGATTTTTTAAATTATCTTTTTTTGTTGATTGATACAATTATTTATCATAACAAAACAACCAATTCAACAATGAAAATAAATTTTATTAAATACTGCTTATTTGAAATATTTTACGCCACTTTCAAAAATTTTCATATCGTAATTGCCTTCTACATTCTTATACAAGTTGTCGTCAATACGCTCGCTGTGTCCCATTTTACCAAGCACTCTGCCATCTGGGCTGATAATGCCTTCGATTGCATACATTGAGCCATTTGGATTGAATGGAGATTGCATTGTTGCGTTTGCAGTTTGATTTACATACTGAGTTGCAATTTGACCATTTTTGATAATCTTTTGCAATTCTTCCTCACTTGAAACGAATCTTCCCTCTCCGTGAGATAATGCAACATTGTAAACTTCGGACAACTTGCAAGCATTAAGCCAAGGAGACTTGTTTGTTGCAACTCTGATTTGCGCGATTGTGCTGATGTGTCTGTTGATATTGTTGAATGTCAAAGTTGGTGCATTTGCAACTTGTTCCCTAATGTCACCATATGGCACCAATCCAAGTTTTATCAAAGCTTGGAAACCATTGCAAATACCAAGTGCCAAACCATCACGCTTGTAAAGCAAATTCATAACAGCCTCGGCAATTTTAGGATTTTTGAAAGTAGTTGCAATAAATTTTCCTGAACCATCCGGTTCATCACCACCAGAGAAACCACCCGGGAATGCAATAATTTGACTGTTATTCAATCTTTTTACAATTTCCTCAACGCTATCCTCAATATCCTTTGCACTATTGTTTTTGATAACAAAAATGTCAGCTTTTGCACCTGCTCTTTCAAACGCTCTTGCAGTGTCGTACTCGCAGTTTGTGCCCGGGAATACAGGAATAAAAACTCGTGGAGTGCTTATTGCAGATTGAGTTCTTGTCTTTTTGATTGCAGCACAAATCACATCTTTAGCCTCTCCACTTACAACTGCTGTGGTTGGATATACACTGTCAAATGTATTTGTGAATGCTTTTGTAATTTCGTCCATTTTAACTTTGCAACCATTGATGCTTGCTGTGCAAGTTTGATTGATTTGACCAATATATTGAGGTTCAAATCCTTCAAGTTTATCAACATTGTCAGCAACTACAACAAATGAACCAAAATAAGGCTTAAACAAATCCTCATTGACATTTTGCAAATCAAAGCCAACTTTGTTGCCCACACAAGATTTTGCAACGGAAACAATGGCACCACCTTCGTCAACAATTGTTGCATAGCGAATATCTCCACAATCAATAGCCTCATTCATTTTGTCATAAAGCCTGTTCAATTTTTCAAAATCTGGGATAAACTGCTCATCCATTGGCAATTTAACCAAATAAATTTTGTTTCCGGCAAAATAATCAAAAGCGTTGTGAATAAGTTTGCTTGCTTTTGTGATACCAACAGCAAAGCTTATCAAAGTTGGAGGGACATCAATATTTTCAAATGTGCCACTCATGCTATCCTTTCCACCGATTGCACCACAACCAGTGCCCAATTGTGCATACAAAGCACCAAGCAATGCAGATGTTGGCTCGCCCCAACGATTTGCATCTTTGCCAAGTTTCTTGAAGAACTCTTGCAAAGTCAAACGGATTGTTGATTTTTTTACACCACTTGCAATCAACTTTGAAATGCTTGCAACAATGCTATAAATTGCACCTGTAAAAGGAGAATTTTCCATAAGATATGGAGAGCAAGCAAAACTTGAAACTGTTGTAGTGTCAGTCTTTCCACCAGTAGGAGGTTTTGCAGCCATAACAATACTTGGAGTAAGCTGATTTTTACCACCAAAAGGCATAAGCACACTGCTTGCACCGATTGTTGAGTCAAACATTTCACCCAAGCCCTTTGTTGAGCAAACATTTGGGCGTGACAATTCTGCAAGCAAAGCAGCTGTGTAATTGCCATCTTTCAACAAAGCTTTAACATTGTCATTAACGCTATCCATATATGTTGCAACATTGTCATTGATTACAACATCTTGCATTTGTTTTACGCCGTTTGTATCAAGAAAAGCACGCTTCAAATCAACAATAGTCTTTCCGTTGAACATCATTCTCATTCTGCCATTGTCTGTCACTTTTGCCACAATAGTAGCGTTCAAATTTTCTTGTTTTGCGTAATCTATAAATTTATTTACAGTGTCAGCTGCAAGCACAACTGCCATTCTCTCCTGAGACTCGGAAATTGCAAGCTCGGTGCCTGTCAAACCATCATATTTTTTAGGAACAGCATCCAAGGAAATATCTAAACTATCTGCAAGCTCACCAATGGCAACAGAAACGCCACCTGCACCAAAGTCATTGCACTTTACAATAAGATTTGCAACCTCTTTTTTGCGGAAAAGTCTTTGAATCTTCCTTTCTGTTGGAGGATTACCTTTTTGCACTTCAGCACCACAAACTTCAACAGATTTTTCTGTGTGCGCCTTGCTTGAACCTGTTGCACCACCACAGCCATCACGACCTGTATCGCCACCAACTAGCACAATTATATCGCCCGGGATAGGCTTTCTGCGAACAACATTTTCGCGTGGGCTACCAGCAATTACAAAACCTGTTTCCAATCTTTTTGCTTTGTAGTTATCATGATACATTTCGTGAACTAAGCCAGTTGCAAGACCGATTTGGTTACCATAGCTACTATAACCACTTGCAGCAGTTTTGCTTATAACTCTTTGAGGAAGTTTGCCCTTCAAAGTATCTTTAAAGTCAGCTTTAATGTCGCCAGCACCTGTCACACGCATTGCTTGATAAACATATGTTCTTCCAGAAAGTGGATCTCTGATTGCACCACCAAGACAAGTTGCAGCACCACCAAAAGGCTCGATTTCAGTTGGGTGGTTATGAGTTTCGTTTTTAAACATAATAAGCCACTCTTCGTCCTTGCCGTCCACATCAACATTAACCACAATTGAGCAAGCATTTATCTCGTCAGAAGTGTCAAGATTGTCAAGCAAACCAAGTTGTTTTAGTTTTTTTACGCCAATCACGGCAATATCCATCAAACATTTATACTTATCTGCTCTTTTGCCGTTAAACTCACTGAACAAATCATTATATTTATCCAAAGCTTTTTGA
Source organism: uncultured Christensenella sp. (assembly GCA_910584975.1). Lineage (GTDB taxonomy): Bacteria > Bacillota > Clostridia > Christensenellales > UBA3700 > MGBC100798. The sequence continues at coordinate 12,176 of CAJUEA010000011.1, read as the reverse complement.
ATGTGTGGATTGTTGCTGTTGATTTTTACACTTGTAATTTCAGTACTGAAAGTTGTGTGACGACAATGGTCAGACCAATATGTATCAATAACTTTAAGCTCTGTTTCTGTGCAATCTCTCTTTTCACTTGCAAAATAATCACGCACAAATTTTAAATCTTCCACACTCATTGCAAAACCAATTTTTGCGTGATAACTTGCAATTTGCTCATCACTCATTTTGATAAAGCCTTCAATTACAGGAACATCTTGCACCACAGCAGCCACACTTTCCAAAGATTCTGGAATATCCATACTGCCTTCTCTTGACTCAACAGGGTTGATGATATAGTTTTTGATAGCATTGTAATCGCTATCTGAACAATTTTCAAAAGCGTAAACAGTTGCACATTTGATAATAGGTCTTGCACCCATTGTCAAAAGTTGAACACATTGCATTGCGCTGTCTGCTCTTTGGTCATATTGTCCTGGCAAATACTCAACTGCAAGCAATTTGTGATTTTCAAGTTCAGGCAATGTTTGCTCATAAACGATATCCACAGGATTTTCGCCAAAAATTGTATTTTTGGCAGCAACCAACATATCTCCGTCCAAGCCTTGAATATCATAACGAATATAAATTTTTACATCAGAAACCTTTGCACCAAGCACATTGGTTATATCATTAAAAAGTTTTTTTTCAGCCACATTGTAGCCGTTTTTTTTCTTAACAAATAATCTTTTAATCATTATAATTTAATACCTATATCCTTTCTGTAATGTACTTTGTCAAATTTAACTTTTGGCACATTTGCATATGCCTTGCTGCGTGCCTCGTCAATATCCTTGCCAAGTGCAGTAACGCCAATAACTCTTCCACCATTTGTCACAAGCTTTCCATCTTTAAAACTTGTGCCCGCGTGGAAAAGAATAATATCCTTATCAAGATTTTCAATTGTGATTGGAAGTCCCTTTTCATAAGCCTCTGGATAGCCACCACTTGCAAGAATAACGCATACAGCAGCCTCATCACGCCACTCGATATTGATGTCAGACAATCTTTCATCAATAATCGCGTCAAAAATTTCAAACAAATCTGTTTTTAGTCTTGGCAGAACAACTTGAGTTTCTGGGTCGCCAAATCTTGCATTGTACTCAAGCACTTTAACGCCTTTGTCTGTCAGCATCAAACCAAAATACAAAACACCTTTAAATTTTCTATCCTCGCTGTTCATTGCTTGCATTGTTGGCACAATAATATTTGTGTAAACACTATCTGCAATGTCCTTTGTATAAATTTTTGAAGGACTGAATGTTCCCATACCACCAGTGTTCAACCCCATATCGTTGTCAAAGGCTCTTTTGTGATCTTGACTGGAAACCATTGGAACAATTGTTTTGCCATCAGTAAAGCACAAAACACTAACCTCTCGGCCAACCAAAAATTCCTCAACAATAATTTTGCTACCAGCTGCTTTAAACTTGCCGTCAATCATCATTTCCTTAACAGCTTGCTCACCTTCAGCAACATTGTTACAAATTATAACGCCCTTGCCAAGTGCAAGACCATCTGCCTTAACCACAAGTGGATAATCCTGCTTTTGCACATATGTCAAAGCCTCGTTGTAATCAGTAAACTCCTCATAATTTGCAGTTGGGATGTCATATTTTTTCATAAGCCACTTGCTGAAAGCCTTGCTTGCCTCAATCAATGCTGCGGCTTTTGAAGGACCAAATGCCCTGTGTCCTGCATTTTCAAGCATATCCACAAGTCCCATTGCAAGGGGATCATCAGGAGCAACCACTGTCATCCCGATATTTTTGTTTTTATCCAAAAATGCAATAATTCCTTCAGCATCCATAACGCTAATATTAACGCACTCTGCAATTTCGCTTATGCCAGCATTGCCTGGTGCGCAATAAATCTTGCCAACCTTTTCACTTTTTGCCAAGCTGTGACAAATTGCATGCTCTCTGCCACCACTGCCTATTACTAAAATATCCATGCATTTCCCCCTTAGTGTTTAAAATGTCTGTCGCCAGTAAAAATCATTGCTATGCCATATTTATTGCACAAATCAATGCTCTCTTGATCCCTAATACTTCCACCTGGTTGCACAATAGCTTTAATCCCAGCTTTGTGGGCCTCTTCCACAACATCGCCAAATGGGAAGAATGCATCGCTTGCAAGCACAGCACCATTTGTATCTTTCAAACTATGCTCAATAGCTTGTTTTGCAGCCCAAATTCTGTTGACTTGTCCTGCTCCAATTCCGTAAGTTGTGTTGTCTTTTCCAATAACGATAGCATTTGATTTTGTGTGCTTGCACACTCTCATCAAAAATTGCATATCACTGATTTGTTCAGCAGTTGGCTTAACTTCTGTTACAACTTGACATTTTTCATCTTCAATAACAATAGTGTCATAATCTTGAACCAAAAGACCACCCAAAACTTTTTTCATATCAAAAGAAGTTGCTTGGATTGGTGCATTAATGCTATCAAGTGCAAGCAAACGGATATTTTTCTTTTGCTCCAAAATTTCAAGAGCCTCTTTAGAGAATGAAGGAGCGATAACAATTTCAATAAAAATCTTGCTGATTTGCTCTGCTGTTGCCTTGTCAATCTCTCTGTTTGCAGCAATAATACCACCAAAAATTGAAACAGGGTCAGAGTTATATGCAAGCTCAAAAGCCTTTGAAATTGTATTACTTGATGCAACGCCACAAGGATTAGCATGTTTTACTGCAACAATTGTTGGTTCAGTAAATTCTCTTAGCAAATCAAGTGCACCGTTTGTGTCATTGATGTTGTTATAAGACAACTCTTTTCCATGAAGTTGTTTTGCCTCGGCAATGCTGCCAGCAACAGGCAAACACTCTTTGTAGAAAACAGCTGATTGGTTAGGATTTTCGCCATAACGCATATCTTGAACTTTTTCATATGCAAAGCTTACAATTTCAGGGAATTTAATGTTCAATTTTTCTCTCAAGAAAGTTGAAATCATAGTGTCATAAACTGCTGTGTGTTGATAAACTTTGTACATTAAGTAGAATTTTGTCTCCAAACTTACTCCACCATTTTTAAGCTCACTAACAACTTTTTCATAATCAGCAGGGTCAACCATAACAGTAACATCTTGATAGTTTTTGGCAGCACTTCTAAGCATTGTTGGTCCACCGATATCAATGTTTTCAATGCAAGTTTGAAGGTCAACACCCGGTTTCATAATTGTTTGCTTAAAAGGATAAAGGTTGACAATTACCATATCAATAGTGTTGATATTTAATTTTTCAAGTTGAGCCATATGCTCCTCATTTGACCTCATTGCCAAAAGCCCTGCGTGCACATTTGGGTGCAAAGTTTTAACTCTGCCATCAAGACACTCAGGAAAACCTGTGATATCGCTGATACCAATTACATCAATACCAGCATTTTTCAATGCAACAGCAGTACCACCTGTACTGATAATTTCGTAACCACAACTTACAATTTCTTTTGCAAGTTCAACAATACCTGTTTTGTCTGAAACACTTATTAAAGCTCTTTTTTTCATTATTTAATCTCCTCTCTGCATAGTTTTGCCACCACATTTGGCAATAAAATATGTTCTTTTTCCAACACTCTTTTTTGCAAGCTCTCTGGAGTGTCTCCCTCCAAAACTTGCACCTTCACTTGTTCAATAATTTCGCCTGTATCTGCACCACAATCCACAAAGTGTACAGTTGCACCACTTTCGGTATCGCCGCTGTTTATAACGCTCTCGTGCACTTTAATTCCGTAATACCCAACACCACAATGTTTTGGTATCAAAGATGGGTGAATATTGATAATTCTTCTCTCAAACTCATTCACAAGCACAGGAGTTACAATGCTCAAATATCCTGCAAGCACAATCAAATCGATATTGTTTGCTTTAAGCTCTGCAAGAATAGCCCTGTCACGATTTTCGTGGTCGCCATACTCCTTAAGTGTGAAAGTTTTGCAAGGAATACCCTCGTTTTTTGCACGCTCTTCGGCAAAAATGCCATTTTTGTTTGTGATTACAATCCTCACTTTTCCGTCAATCTGTCCGTTTTTTATTCCGTCAATGACAGACTGCATATCCGAGCCCGAACCACTTGCAAATATCGCTATATTTTTCATAGTATAACACCATTGCCTTTTACAACTTCGCCCAAAACATAAGCCTCTTCGCCCAAAGTTTTAAGCTCTGCAATAACATCATTTACAATGCATTTATCCACAGCAAGTACCATTCCTGTACCCATATTGAATGTGTTATACATTTTTTCGTCAGAAATTTCTGCAATCTCTTGCAATGCCTTAAATAGCTTTGGCACCTCATAATTTTTTCTGTCAATTTTTGCAGCCAAGCCCTTTGGCAAAATTCTTGGAATGTTTTCAATAAAGCCACCACCAGTAATGTGTGCAATACCCTTGATTTCAAATTTTTGGGTCAAAGCAAGAATAGGTTTTACATAAAGTTTTGTTGGTGTAAGCACAACTTCTGCAGGAGTGCAACCCAATGTTGCATTGTACTCGTTAAGTTTTGCCTTGTCCTCGCCAAAAAGCTTACGAACCAAAGAGTAACCATTGCTGTGAACGCCACTTGATCTCAAACCAACAAGCACATCCCCTTCTTTTATGCTTTTGCCGTTTATGATTTTGTTGCGTTTTACAATGCCCACTGCAAAACCTGCAATGTCATATTCATCCTCAGGATAAAATCCTGGCATTTCAGCAGTTTCGCCACCAATCAAAGCACAACCACTTTCCACGCAACCTGCAGAAACACCTTTTACAATTTCAGCCACACGCTCAGGAATCAATTTTCCTTGTGCGATATAATCAAGGAACAACAATGGCTTAGCGCCTTGACAAACGATATCGTTAACACACATTGCAACAGCATCAATACCAATTGTATCGTGCTTGTCCAAAATAAAAGCGTATTTCAATTTAGTGCCAACACCATCAGTACCAGCAACAAGGCAGTCGCCATCTTCCTTATCGTCCAAAGCATAAAAACCACCAAAACTGCCCAAGTCTCCAAGAACATTGTTGTTATAAGTAGTTTTTACATATTCCTTCATAAGCTTAACAGCCTCGTAACCTGCCTCAACATCAACACCTGCTGATTTGTAATCAATCGCCATTTTAAATCTCCTTTCTTTTTCTCAATTTATTTTCAATATCATCCGGATATTTACCATCAAAACAAGCTGCACAGAAAGTGTTATACTCTCCACTTGAACAACTTGCAATCAAATCTTCAACATCCATAAAGTGCAAACTATCTGCACCAATAATTTTTCCAATTTCGTCTGCATTTCTGGTTGCACCAATAAGCTCCTCATATGTTTCAATATCAATGCCTGTGTAGCAAGGATGTTTAACAATAGGAGATGCAATAACCATATGCACTGCTTTTGCTCCGTTCTTTTTCAAAAGGTCAACAATTTTTTTGGAAGTTGTGCCTCTTACAATAGAGTCGTCAATCAAAATGATTTCCTTACCTTGAATGTTATGTTTATGAGGGTTAAGCTTAATTTTAACGCTGTTTTCTCTCATAAACTGATTTGGTTGAATAAATGTTCTTCCAACATATCTATTCTTTTCCAAAACATCAATATAAGGAATACCACTTTCTGCTGCATAGCCACGCGCTGCCACATTTGCGCTGTCAGGCACGCCTGCAACAATGTCTGCTTTTAGCTTAAGCTTTCTTGCCAAGCATCTTCCGCAATCATATCTTGCCTCGTAAACACTTCTGTTGTCAATGTAACTGTCTGCTCTTGCAGTGTAAACATATTCAAAAATACAAGGTCTTCTTTCTGCCTTTGCAAAAAACTCACTTTCCAAGCCTTTTGAAGAAATGCTCAAAATTTCGCCCGGAGCCACATCACGGATAAGATCCACACCAATAGCATCAAGTCCACAAGACTCACTTGAAATGAAATAGCCATCTGCACCTTGTCCCACAACCATAGGTCTTAAGCCGTACCTGTCACGGATTGCATAAAGCTTGTTTGCAGTCATAAGTCCAAGTGCAAAACTACCTTCCAGCATATTCATTGCTTTTGCAATGTCGCACACCCCATCAACAGTGTTTACATTCAAAAGATTTGCAATAACCTCGCAATCGATATTCGTTTGAAAAGTTACGCCTTGCTCAATAAGTTGTTCACGCAAAATGTTGGCGTTTGTAATTTTGCCGTTCATAGCAAGTGCAAACATACCAAATCTTCCAGTATAAACAACTGGTTGTGCATTCACAGCATTTTTCAAGCCCTTGCTTGAATATCTGACATGTCCCAAAGCAATATCGCCTTGTGGCAAGCCTTGCATAATCTCCTCATTAAAAACTTCATTTACAAGCCCTAAGTTTTTGTAATATGAAATTTCAAGTCCGTGAGTTACTGCAATGCCACAACTCTCCTGTCCTCTGTGTTGCAATGCATACAAGCCATAGTACATAGTCCTCGCCAAGTCTTGCACATCATTGGAATAAATACCAAAAACGCCACACTCATCTTGGGGTTTGTCTAATCCACATTTACAATTAGTACACATAATAATATCCTCTTTTAGCAAAAATGCTTTTTGTTTTAAAATCAGAAGTCAAACTTCTTAACCCTTATGTTGCCACCAAATTTATTCAAATATTTTTTGCAGATAAATTTAAAAGAATTGTTTTTCCGTTTCAAAATCAAATTTAAATCAGCACAAATATATTTTACTTGTTCAATTCCTCTTGCAATTTTTTGTCTGCCTCAATCACTTTTTTTGCCATATCCTCTTTGTAAACTGCAAGTTTTTTTGCAAGCTCTGGATATTTGATTGCAAGCATTTGAATTGCAAGCAAACCTGCATTAAGTCCACCATTGATTGCAACAGTTGCAACAGGCACGCCAGCAGGCATTTGCACAGTTGAAAGCAAACTATCCATTCCGTCCATAGTGCTGCTTTTGATTGGCAAGCCGATAACAGGCAAAGTTGTAAAACTTGCAAGCACTCCACCAAGGTGTGCAGCTTTGCCAGCAGCAGAAATCAAAACTTCAATGCCGTTTGAAATTGCATTTTGTGCAAAATCGTGAGCCTCGTTTGGTGTGCGATGCGCACTCATAACCCTAACTTCAACCTCAACGCCAAACTCTTTCAAAATATCAACAGCAGGTGTAACAACGCTCAAATCACTAATGCTACCCATTACAATACCAACTTTTGCCATATGTCCTCCTAAAAAATACAATTGCCACAACGCAGTTTTTGCGTTATGGCGTAAAATTTTATTTTATGCAAGTAAATAGAGGAAGAAAACTCCCAATAAAAGTCAAAGCAGATTGTCTGAAAATCCAACAATTCAACATTGCGTCCTCCATCAAGTTAACCATAAAGATAGCTTTAAGCTCCCTTGCAATTACATATATATATATTAGCATATTTTTAAATATATATCAAACTAAAAGACGAACATTTTGCAAAATTGTACCTTAACTTTTTTGTAACCCCCGTATAAATTATTTTAATACCTTGTTTTTATTATAAAATTCAGCTTTTATAGTTACAAATAAAAAAACACTAATTATAGTTAGTTTTTAACTTTTTAATAAAATTTTAAATTAGAATAAAAGAAAAATTATTCAAAGAGGTTCACTATGGCAACAATTAAAGATATAAAACAAGCAATTATAGATGCAATAAAGCAAAGTAAAATGACTCAAACTGAATTAGCAAGAGCAATAAATGTATCAGCTTCAACCATATCAAAATATGTTCATGGCAAAAGTATGCCCACATTACATAATTTTTTTAAATTATGCAAAGTTTTAGATTTATTTTCCCTACCAATATTAAATGAACCCATACAAAAAAATAGTAAAACAAAAAATAAACAAAAATAAGCAAGAAAATCTCGCTTATTTTTGTTTTGCTGTGAAAATATATTTTGTGAATTTTACAAAATCAAACATAGCTTTTTGATTGCTTTTGTTGACTAATTGTAAAATTGGTATTATGAAAATTAATCATTTGAATTTATATTGCTATCCTCATTGCAAGTGGCATTTTGATTTTGCTGAACAATTTTTTCGCGTTTTTTGAATATTCGTGGAAAAGTTGTGAAAATAACAATTGAGGTTATCACACCTGCAACCAAATCTGCAATGCCTTCGGATAGATAAACACCTTTAAAGCCCAAAAAGTGAGTTAAGGTAAAGCATAACGGAATTAGAATTATAACTTTTCTCATTACAGCCAGCAACAAAGAGTTTCTTGTTTGACCCAGTGCAACATTGATATTTTGCAAAGTCATTTGCACAAAAAACATTATTGAACCCATAAGGAAAAATGGAGTATACTGCTTGCAAATCACTTTTACGCTTTCACTTGCAGAAAAAATATAAACATAAATTTCTGGCACGGAAATGGAAATTGACCATACGACAACTGCAAAAATAAATGCAATTATTGTCACATATTTAATGCCTGTTTTAAGGCGTTTTACATCCCCTTTGCCAAAGTTGTAGCTGACAAATGGTTGCATACCATACCCCAAACCATTAAGTGGCAATGATATCAACTGCAAAGCACTCATCATAATTGTAAGTGCTGCTGTGTAGTCCTTGTTTCCTCCTGTTGAAATGTTAAGATTTATGTTGAAAACAATTTGAATTGCACATTCAGTTATTGCCATGATAAACGGCGACAAGCCAAGTGACATAATGCACAAAATTCTTTTCCATTGCAAACGCATATCCTTAATACGCAATTTGAAAAGGCTGTTTTTTGTATAAAAAAAGATTATTATCCAAACAAATGAAATAAACTGAGATATAATTGTTGCAAGGCTTGCACCATTAACCCCCATTTTTAGCACAAAAATAAAAATTGGATCCAATGCAATGTTGACCAACGCCCCGATAAGCACGGAAAACATTGCCATAAACGAATAGCCCTGCGCAGTGATAAACGGATTTAAGCCTTGTGCCAAAAGCACAAAAATTGTGCCTATTGAATAAATTTTTAAATAAGATGTTGCAAATGATACGGAAGTTAGTGGGCAACCAAACAAAACCACAATTTGCTCAGCCAAAAAAAATGTAATCAAACTTATTGCCAAACCTACCATTGAAAGCAACACAAAAGAGGTGTTAAAAATTTTGTTTGCCTCTTGCTTGTCACCTTCCCCAAGTTTGAAACTTGCTCGTGGAGAACCACCAAGCCCAATAAGATGTGCAAAAGCAGTGATTATCAAAGTGATTGGCAAAACAATGCCAAGGGCAGCAAGTGCATCCATACCCACTCCCTCAATTTTGGAAACAAAAATCCTGTCCACGATATTGTACAAAAAAGTGATTAGTTGTGCAATAACTGCTGGAATAGTAAGTTTGAAAACCAAAGGCAAAATTTTGCCACACTCCAGCTCCTTTTCCATATCTTTCATAAACAATCTGCCTACCTTATAGTCAACTAAAAGCATACCACAAAAGCAGCTAAATATCAAGCGAAACAAAGGTACAATTCCTCACAAAAGCACAAAAAAAATCACTCATCAATTTGTTTTTGACAAGTGATTTTTTCAATTTGTTTGTTATGCAACTTTTCAGCCAAAAATCCATAATAAATTTCACTTTATTCACATTTTGAAAGCTTAATTTAAGACAAAATTTTATTCATTAATCAGAGTTGCTTTTATCGTTTTCAATTTGTTTGCGAGCATTCTCAATCGCTTGTTTACATTTTGCACAATTGCCGTCGCACTCCCCACAACCACAAGTTGATTTGCCCTGTTTTTTACGCACAAAAGCCCATATGCCCACACCAATAACAAACAGAACACTAACCACAATAACCACAATTTCTATTGCTTGCATAATTGCTCCTTTTTCTTTTAAATAATTGTTACTATTATTTTAAAAATTAGTTTCATTTCATTGCAGGTATAATTGAAAATAAAACTCAAATTTAATCTTCAGTTTTTTCTTGATTGTCTACTTCTTTGTTTGCTTTAAGTTTCTTTATTTTCTTTCTGCCTTTTAAGTTGAACAATATTATTCCTGCCACAACCATTGCTGCCACTGCAAGCACAATAAATATCGTCCACCACCAACTGCCGACCAAATAAATGATTGTGCCAACTATGTATGATGTGCAAATCCAAAAAACAAGTGTCCACTTAAACTTCTTTTTGTTTGGCATTTCAGCTTTTGCTGTTGCAACAGCTGCCATACATGGTATTGTTGTCATATTAAATGCGATAAACGCTATCAATGCAGGAATTGTAATGCCTGATGCACTAATCATAAGCGCTGTTTCTGCAATGCCCTCTGCAGCCCCACCTGCTACATTTGCACCAATGCAAGCAGCCAATGTGCCAAAGGTTGCAACAACATTTTCCTTTGCAATCAGTCCTGTGATAGCAGATACAATAAACACCCAACCCCACTCATTAAGTTGAGATCCAAATCCAAGTGGTGTGAAAAGCGGCTGTATCAATTTGCCAAATCCTGCAAGAATGCTGTTGTTCATTTGATTGTCTTCAAGGAATTTCCAATCAAAGCTGAAATGCGAAATAAACCAAATGATAATAGTTGATGCAAGAATAATTGTAAACGCTTTTTGAATAAAATGTTTTGCCTTATCCCACATCAAAAGCATTAAACTTTTAAATTGTGGTAAGCGATAGTTTGGAAGTTCCATTATAAACGGAGCTGCCTCGCCACGCATAGTGGTTGTTTTCATCAATATTACTGTAAGGATAGCCGTCAAGATACCCACAACATACATCGAATATGTGATTATATCTGCATTGCCAATGCCAAAAGACATCACAATACCACCTGAAATGGCAGTCAAGATAGGCAATTTTGCACCACAACTGAAAAATGGTATTACCCTTACGGTTGCCACTCTTTCATTTTCGTCAGCAAGTGTCCTTGTGTTTATCATTGCAGGAACAGAGCAACCAAAGCCCATAATCATTGGCATAAACGCTCTGCCTGAAAGTCCAAAACGCCTTAAAATTCTATCCAAAATAAATGCTACTCTTGCCATATATCCTGTGTCTTCAAGGATAGAAAACAACATCAGCAACAGCAATATTTGAGGGATAAATGAAAGCACTGCAGATAGTCCACCCAAAATGCCATCACACAACAAGCCTGTTACCCAAGCAGGACTATTGACCAAAAGCTTTGCAACGCCGTCTGTTATTGCCGTCATCAGCACTTCCATTAGTCCTTGCAATATCGCCCCAGGAGAATTTATACCACCACTGCCAAAAACGCCTTCAAACGCTGTACCAGGAAGACTTACCCAGTCTTTGCCAAGTGCTGCACCAATAAACAAAAAGTTTTCGCTAAACACCAAATGGAAAATTGCAAACAAAATAAGCAAAAACATTGGTATTCCCCAAATTCTGTGAGTCAAAACTCTGTCAATTTTGTCTGATTTAGTAAGTTTTGATTTGTCTGTTTTGCTGTTTCTGGTAAGTGCTGTTGAATAATTTTTTGATATGTATTTATACCTTCCGTCTGCAATAAGTGCCTCAAAATCCACACCAAAAATGTCATCTTCAAAAGTCGACTTGAAATTGTCAATCATACCAAGTAAAGGTTCATGCGCTGCCACCTCAAGCTCATCACTTTCCACAAGCTTGACTGCATGGAACAAAGGATTTTCAATATTTTGTCCCCTAAGCGCAATGGCAACATCATTAATCAAATGACTAAGTTTGGATTGCTCAAGCACAGTAAAGCCTTCACGCTTTTGTTCTGCCACTTCATAGGCTCTGTCCATAAGTTCGGTTGTACCTTCGCCTTTCAATGCAGAAATTGCAACCACTGGCACTCCAATTTTCTTTTCAAGTGCAGCTGCATCAATAGTGTCGCCACTTTTTTTGACCTCATCAATCATATTAAGTGCAATTATCACTGGCACATCAATTTCCATAACTTGAGTTGTCAAGTACAAGTTTCTCTCAAGATTTGTTGCATCAATAATATTAATTATACAGTCAGGCTTTTCATCCAAAATAAAGTTTCTAGAAACAACCTCTTCTGGAGTGTATGGCGACAAGGAATATATGCCCGGCAAATCCACAATTGAAACAGGTGTTGGGCATTTTTTGTATTCTCCTTCTCTCCTATCCACCGTAACACCCGGCCAGTTGCCAGTATGTGCAGTACTGCCTGT
>CAJUEA010000010.1 GCA_910584975.1 uncultured Christensenella sp. | reverse complement strand
CTATTGCAGGAGATAATGATTATATCGGAACAGGTTATTATATCAGTTATGCTGGCAAAACAATATATCTAAGTGTGTTGGGAGACTTGACTGGAGACGGGGAAGTTAACACAATGGATGTAACTTGCCTTAATAGGATAATAAGTGGCAATGTCAATCTTAACACAAATGATATAAAAGATAAATTAATAATGTTGTCAGCAATAATCCAAAACAAAGGAAACTTGACAACAGCAGATAGTGAAACACTATTGAATTATATCGGTGGAAATGCTGATATGACCAAATACTATTAATAAATTTCATAATAAAAAGTCCCAAATATTGGGACTTTTTTGATAAGGTTGACAATATATTAATTACATATTACTGCCATAAATTTCAACATAACCATCACCACCATAGCCACCTTGTGTTGCACCTTTGCTAGCTCCACCACCACCAGAACCTTTAGATCCGTTAAAACCATTTTGGAATACAACGCCACCGTCTCCACCTCTATGGAATACAGAAGCTCCGCCACCTTTACCTGATAGGTTAGTACCAGCAGGACGGAAAATGAAATATTGCTTTCTAAAACCTAAGTCAACAGTGAAAGCATTTGATGCCTCTCCACCATTTGCACCATCTTGAGAATAAATAAGTTCAAAATATGATTTTGGATAATCTGAAAGAACAACATTTCCACCTTTACCTGGAGCAGTACTGCTACCAAATGTACCTCCTTTACAAACAACACCAGCTGCATCAATTGGCCATGATGAAGCATATTTTAAGGCAAGAACTGCGGTGTCAAATCCATCACCATATTGATAATCATGTGACTCATAATCAAAAGAGCCTCCACCTTTTCCTATACATACTATTAAACCAATAGTATCATTTTTATCTACTTTGGCAATAGCCATTCCACCAGCACCACCACCATAGCCAACGCTATTTTCATCTGAGGAACCTCCCATTCCACCAGCACCACTAATAAATATATAAAAATATTTATATTTACTTAATTTTGAGTTTGAATTACCAAATGAATACATTGTCATTGTGGGATATTCATCTATTTGAGAAATAGATTGATAGTCAATTTTTTCCCAAATAACCATTTCGGCGTCAGCTTTTTGAGTTAGCATAAAGCCTACTAGTAGTGCAACAATCAAAATTAATGCCATAATTAAGCTTGCTACAGATTTTTTAAAAACATTTTGCTTCATAAATTTTTCCTCCCTTTTCTTTAATTTTAACATCCACAAAAATATCAGTCAATATGCATATTAAAGTTATTTTTATAAAAGCTTTCTTAATTTGTCGAAATATGTCGAAAAATCCAAAAATTAAAATTCCAACAAAATCTTGAAATATTTAATAATTAGTGGCTGTATAACTTTAGCTATTTACAATTATGAAAAAGAATGTTATAATTAGAGTAGAAATAAAGTTCATCTAAGGAGATATTAAAAATGGATTGGGATAATATGAATGATAGTATTAATTCATTTATTGCTTATAGTTTTATAAATGACAAAATTCTTAATAATGATAGTGATCTAATAATCGCTAGTTCAGATAATGATGACGACGAAGAATAATGAAAGAGAAAACCAATGATTTTTGAATTTTTTTTATTCTTGTATGGCAAACGATAACGCATTGCCAAATGACAATATTAAAAAATTTAATAAAACAATTGCTGATTTATAAAATAGTTGGTAAAATGTCATTGCTTAAATCAAGGTGCTAATAAGTATTCAAGCATGTGCATAAAGGAGGTGAGCCGTATGAAAACCTTAATTAAGGCTTTAATGCGACTTTGTCTAGCTCCTGAGTGGTATTGCTGCTACATCCTTTCTTCAAAAAATCACAGCAACCTTAATGGGTAGCTGTTTTTAATATTTAAGCAGACTTTTGTTGCAAATTTTGTTAATAAATTTGCTGTAAATTATTGTTTTTAATATTGTAATAAATTAATTTTAATATGTTAAACAATGTAAAAAGCCTTGATTTATAAGGCATCAAGATTCTTTTACAACATTGTTAGCTTTTAAAACAAAAAATGCTTGCTACTTAATTGTAACAAGCACGAAATGGCAGGGGAGACGCGATTCGAACACGCAACCAATGGTTTTGGAGACCACTACTCTACCGTTGAGCCACTCCCCTAAGTCTAATCCATTATATGATAAATTTCTGTCAATGTCAATTAAATTATTGCCATTTTGTAAAAAATTAAAATTTTATAAAAAAATTGCTTTAAAAGGTTGTTTTTTTTGTTAATATAGTTTACAATTTATGTTGGATAATTATGTTTTAATAAAAGAATATTGCACATTTGGAAGAAAATGTTTTATTATTTTTTTAATTATAACTATACTTAAATTTATATTGCTTTGAAGTTTTATGATTAATATTATGTAAAATTAATCATTAATTTAATATAGCAATTTTGCAAATTGTAATTTGGATATTTATGTAAAAACAAATTATAAACTTTAAAAATAATTGAAATTTTGAGTGTAAAAAATGTTGTTCACTTTTTAAGGAAATAAATTGTTGGTCAGCAGTGTGAAGGAGATAATATGGAATACAACTATAAACTTGGCGTCATTGGCGCAGGAAATATGGCAAAAGCCATTGTTAATGGCATAGTTGACAGCAAATTAATAAGCACCGATAAAATTATTGCAACAGATCCATTTGCAGATTTGGGAATTGATGGTGTGAAGACATTAAAAGAGAATGTTAAGATTCTTAATGAGTGTGAATATGTTTTGCTTGCAGTTAAACCACAGATTTTTAATCAAATTGCTGAAGAAATTGGCTCTGAATGCAAAGCAAAACACATTATTTCAATTATGGCGGGAATAACTTATGATGCTATTAAAAAATATTTTGCGAATGCAAATGTGACAAGAGTTATGCCAAACACACCTTGTAAACTTAAAAAAGGTATGATTGCAATCCGAAAAAATGATGCTATCCCAGCGTGCGAAAAAGAATTTGTTCAAAGCATTTTTGACAGCATTGGAAAAACAATTTATCTTGAAGAAGAACTTTTTCATGCAGTGACAGCAGTAAGTGGCAGTGGACCAGCATATGTATATATGTTTATTGAAGGTATGATTGAAAGTGGCGTTAAAATGGGTATGACATATGAAGACGCTAAATGCTGTGTTTTGCAGACTTTTGCAGGCAGTGTTGGAATGGTTGAGGTTGCAAGTGAACCAATCGGGCAGTTGATTGATGCAGTTTGCTCAAAAGGTGGCACAACAATTCAAGCAGTTGAAAGTTTCAGACAAGACAAGTTGTATGACATTATTGATAGCGCAATGACAAAATGCAAAAACAGATCAGAGGAGCTTGGTAAGTGAAAGAAGTAGCAATTTACACTGATGGTGCGTGCAGTTATAATCCTGGTCCAGGTGGTTGGGGTGCAATTTTAATGTATAATGGCTCTGAAAAAAGAATTTCAGGTGGAGATGCAAACACTACAAACAACAAAATGGAGTTGATTGCTGTGATTAATGCACTATCTTGCTTGAAAGAGCAATGCAAAGTGCAGCTTTATTCTGATTCAGCATATGTGGTCAATGCATTTGTGCAAGGCTGGCTGGAAAACTGGAAATCTAATGGGTGGAAAAAACAAAACAAAAGAGTGAAAAATGTTGAATTATGGCAACAACTTGACAACTTGGTAAACTATCATCAAGTTGAATTTATAAAAGTCAAAGGGCATAGTGATAACAAATATAACAACGAATGCGACAAACTTGCTAGGGCAGAAGTTGATAAGCTTTTAGGAGGCTCAAATGAATGAAAAATCTAAAATAACTTTTTCTATACTTGCTGCTTTTTTAGGCATTGCAACAATTGTTGATGCAGTGTTTATGTTTGGCGTGATGGAAGTTTATTATCCAATTTTGCTGATTATTGGTGCAGTTTTAATTTCAGCCATTTGTATTATTTCAATTTTTAAAAGAAAAGAATCAATGTTTAAAATGACTTTGATTGTTTTGTTTTTTGCTGCAATAGGTTTTGCAATTTATGTTGGTTTGCAAAGAAGTGGTGCGATGGAACTGCTTAAAGATGCAGAAAACATTTCCGATTTGATGAAAAAAACGGGAATATGGGGACCACTAATTTATATTTTAATACAATTTTTACAGGTTACTTTTATTCCTATTCCATCAGCTATTACTACAGTTGCAGGTATGGCGGCTTTCCAAAACTTGCCGTTAGTTTTTGTTTGTAGCTTGGTTGGTATGCTGATTGGCTCTATGTTTGCATTTTTCCTTGGCAGAGTTTTTGGTGTTAAGTTGTTGATTTGGATGGTTGGACCAAAGGCATATAATAAGTATCAAAAAATGCTTAAGGGCAGAGATAAACTTATGTTGTTTATGATGTTCTTGTTGCCAGTATTCCCAGATGACTTGCTTTGCATTTTTGCAGGTGTAACAACAATGTCTTACACAACTTTCTTCATAATGCAAATTGTAACAAGACCAATAACAATTATTGGACAAACATTGACATTTGATATTATGGCGCAAATTCCACTTACAACTTGGTGGGGAATTTTGATTTGGGTTATTGTAGGTGCTGCAGTTGTTGCAATGTTTGTTTGCTTGTGGAAATACAGTGACAAGCTTGAAAATTGGCTTGTAAAGATAATAACAAAGCATTTTGGTGCAAACGAATTGAACCTTACAATTAACAAAGAAAAATTGAATGGCGATATACAAAATTTGATAAGCGACACTATCATTGATGCGGACAGAGATATGTCATTGCAGACAACAAGTAGCAAACCAAAATATAAAGCTAAAAAATATCAAATAAATTATAAAGAATGAAATTAGTATCGATTTTTGATTGATTTTGATGTGATTTTTGTATTATAAGTTTTATTTATATATAACTATTTAAAGGTTACAAAAATGCATTATAATTGCTTAATTATGATATAATTTCAAATTAGTATTGCATTGAAAGTAAAAGATATACTAGGTTTCTTTTAAAAGTAATATTAGAAATTTATTTTGTTAAAGATATAATCATTTAATTAAAATTAAAAATTATTATTTTGTTTTGTTAAAATAGTTGACAAATGTTAATAATTAATATATAATCAGTGTAAAGGCAAAGTCCTTTACACATTATTATTTTGGAGGCAGATGTGTCTAAATCAGAAAAACTTTTTATAAGTAGGTATAATGATTTTTATGGCTGTCTGCTTACAGAACACCAGTGTGAAATGATCAGATTATATTACGATTGCGATATTTCACTTTTTGAAATTGCTGAGCAATTTGGCATAAGTAGGCAAGCAGTTAGGGATACAATTAAGCGTGCTGAACAACTGCTTGTTGGATATGAACAAAAATTGAAACTTGCAGAAAAATCTGATGATATGATGGCTGCTATACAAAAGATGGAGTGTGCATTAAAAAGTGATGATAAAGAAATGTGTGAATTGTCGCTTGGCACTTTAAAACATATTTTGGAGGATAATGATGGGGACATTTAATAGTTTAAGCGATAGACTTGGACATATTTTTTCAAAGCTTAAAAATAAAGGTAAACTTACTGAATTGGAAGTTAAAGGTGCTATGAGAGAGGTGCGTATTGCACTTTTGGAGGCAGATGTTAACTTTGGTGTTGTTAAAGATTTTGTAAGCAAAGTTAGTGAAAAAGCAGTTGGAGAGGAAATTCTTCGCAGTTTATCTCCAGCAGAACAAGTTATTAATATTGTAAATGAAGAGCTTATTGCTCTTATGGGTGCAACTCATTCTAAATTGGCTGTAAGTGACAAGCCACCTACAATAATAATGATGTGTGGTTTGCAAGGTGCAGGAAAAACTACAATGTGTGGTAAACTTGCTTTGTTGCTTAAAAAACAAGGCAAAAAACCATTGCTTGCTGCTTGCGATATTTATAGACCAGCTGCAATAAAACAATTGCAAGTTGTTGGTGGCAGTGTTGGTGTTCCTGTTTATGAGCAAGGACAGATTTCTCCATTAAAGATTTTGAAAGGTGCATTTGAAGCTGCTGAAAAAAATGGAAATGATGTTGTAATCATTGATACTGCAGGAAGATTGCATATTGACGAAGAGTTGATGCAAGAGTTACAAGCAATCAAAAACACATATAAACCACATGAAATTTTGCTTACTGTTGATAGTATGACAGGTCAAGATGCAGTGAATGTTGCTGACACATTTAACAAACAACTTGATATCACAGGCGTATTGCTTACAAAATTGGACGGCGATACAAGAGGTGGTGCGGCACTTTCAATTAAGGCAGTTACAGGTAAGCCAGTTAAATTTTGTGGAATTGGCGAAAAAATGACTGACCTTGAGGCTTTCCATCCGGAGCGTATGGCATCAAGAATTCTTGGAATGGGTGATGTGTTAACTTTGATTGAAAAAGCAAAAAATGCCATCACTGAAGAAGATGCAAAAAAATTACAAAAGAAAATCAAGGACAAATCTTTTGATTTAAATGATTATCTTGACCAATTTGAAAGAATGAACAAAATGGGTAGTATGAAAGATATGCTTAATATGATTCCTGGATTGAGCAGCAAGCTAAAAGGGCAAGATTTGGATATTGACGAAAAGCAAATTGACAGAGTCAAAGCAATTATTCGCTCTATGACAAATGAGGAGAGAGAAAATCCTAACATAATAAAGGGCTCAAGAAGAAAGAGAATTGCAAACGGCAGTGGTACATCTATTCAAGAAGTAAACTCGCTTTTAAAGCAATTTGAGCAAACAAAAGAAATGATGCGCCGAATGACAAGTGGTGGAATGAGAGGCGGCAGAATGAGAATGCCATTTTGATATTGCGTGAATAGCAAGTTGTATGTATATTCAGCAGTTTTGAAATGAATTAATAATGATAATTAATTTTAATTATACAATATAAAAAAGATTTTTTTTTGGAGGAATTAACTATGGCAGTTAAACTAAGATTAACAAGAATGGGTAAAAAAGGTAAGCCATTTTATCGTATTGTAGCAATGGATAGCAGAAAGGCAAGAGATGGTCAATACATCGAGTCTATCGGTTACTATGATCCAACTAAAGAGCCAGCAGTTGTTAAAATTGACACTGAAATTGCTAGCAAATGGATTAACAATGGCGCACAATGTACTGATACTGTTAAAGCTTTGTTGAAGAAAGAAGGAATTGTTAAATAATTATGCAAGAATTAGTAAGAACAATTATCAATGGACTGGTCACTAATCCTGAATTGGTAGATATTGTTATTGACGAAGAAAACGGAGTTATCAATATCAATGCCGATAAAAGTGAAATTGGCAGAATAATTGGAAAGCAAGGCAGAGTTGCAAAGGCTATAAGAGCAATTATTAAGTCAGCCAGTATGAAGCAAAACAAACGCTATAATGTAGAAATCAATGAAAAGTAATTTGCCTTTGACCCCACCGAATAAGTGGGGTCTATTGGTAATTATTTTATTTTAAATTTAATTTAGTAAAGCTTTAGATTTGAATTGTATCAAAAAAATATTAAATGGATAATATGAAATTTTAATATTAAATTAAATAAAAATAGCTTTTTATTATTTATGCAATTTACATGTAGTTTTAACAGAAAAAATATAAGTTTTTGAAATATTTTTTATCTTCTTTGTGTTAAAACTATAAAATTAGTATCGATTTTCAGAGGATTTTAGGTGTTTTATGAATAAAATTATAATTGGCAAAGTGATTAAACCACAAGGCATAAAAGGCGAAATTAAAGTGGATATTGCTGCAACGGATATGGCGCTTGCAAGCAAATTGACACAAGTTTATATCGACGATAAAATTTTTAAAGTTGAGTGCGTAAAAAGTTTGGTTAATGGAGTTTTTGTTAAACTTGCAGGGATAAGCGATAGAAATCAAGCAGAGCTTTTGAGAGGGAAAAATATCTCCATTGAAAGAGACAAAATGCCTAAACTTGAAGAAGGCAGATATCTTATTACAGATGTTATTGGTTGTGATGTTTTGGTTGATTCCAAACCTGTTGGTGTACTAAAAGATATTTTGCAATATGGAGCTGCAGATGTTTATGTTGTAAAAGGTACAAACGGATACAAAGATTTTATGTTTCCATGTCTTAAAAAAGTGCTTGTAAAAGTGGACACTGAGGATAAAAAAATTTATTTAAAATCTGATATATTGGAGCAAATTGCAGTTTATGAAGATTGAAGTTCTGACATTATTTCCAAATATGTTTGAAAGCCTCAAAGAAGGTGTTATCGGAAAAGCATTGGCTGCGCAAAAGTTTAAGCTTAATGTGACTGACATCCGTGAATATAGTTTGGATAAACATAAAAAATGTGACGACTATCCATTTGGTGGTGGTGCTGGTATGGTTATGACTCCACAACCGATTTTTGATGCTATTGCAGCAGTTGACCCAAAAAGGCAATGCAAAAGAATATTTTTATCTCCAAAAGGCAAAACATTATCTCAATCACTGGTTGTTGAGCTTAGCAAAGAGGAAAATCTGTTGTTTTTGTGTGGACATTATGAAGGTGTCGACCAAAGAGTAATTGACAGCGAAATTGATATGGAACTTTCCATTGGCGATTATGTTTTGACAGGTGGAGAATTGGCTTGTATGGTTGCCATTGATGCTATTGCTAGATATGTGGATGGTGTGCTTGGTAGCAGTGAGTCAACCAACGAAGAAAGTTTTTCAAATGGACTTTTGGAATATCCACAATATACAAGGCCTCAGAATTTCAGAGGAATGATAGTGCCAGATGTGCTTTTGAGTGGTAATCATCAAGAAGTTGATAAGTGGCGATATAATGAGCAACTTAGAATAACAAAGGAAAAAAGACCTGATTTATTGGAGGAAGAGTAATGCATATTCAATGGTTCCCCGGGCATATGACAAAGGCCTTGAGAATGATGGAAGAAAATGTGAAATTGGTTGATTGCTTGATTTATGTGCTTGACAGTAGGTGCATAGCGGCGTCTTTTAATCCGAAATTAAACGAAATTGCAGGTGGTAAACCAATTTTGTATGTGTTGAACAAGGCAGATTTGGTTGAAAAAGAACATTTATTAGCATGGTTGAAGTATTTTAAAGAAAATAATATGCAAGTTGTAATTTGTAACAGTGCAACGGGAAATACCTCTAAAGTTATTGATGGACTTAAAATTCTAAATAAAAATTTGATTGAAAAATATCAAAACAAAGGTGTAAACAGAAGTATAAGAGCAATGGTTGTTGGCATACCTAATAGTGGTAAATCCACTTTGATAAATAGTTTGTGTGGGGCAAAACGGACAATCACAGGCGACAGACCAGGTGTAACTCGTGGAAAACAGTGGGTTGTGCTTACAAAAGGTGTGGAGCTTTTGGACACTCCTGGAACACTTTGGCCGTCATTTGAAAATCAAGAATATGCAAAGCATTTGGCATTTGTTGGTAGTATTAATGAGGATATTTTGAATATTTTGGAACTTGCAGAAGAAATGATTGAATTTAACAGGCAGAATAATTTGCAAAACTTTATGCAAAGATATAAGTTGACTGAATTGCCTGAAAATAATGCACAAGCTTTGGAGTATATTGCAAAAAAGCGTGGATTTTTGCTTAAAGGTGGTGTGCTTGACACAGAGCGCCTTGCAAAAACAATAATTGACGATTTCAGAAAAGGAAAATTAGGCTTGATTATGCTTGAAAAGGCAGAACAATTATAAGTTTGTATTTTAAGTAGATTAAAACAATATTATAAAGATATATAAAGACATATATAATGATATAAATAATTAATATAAAATAAAAAGACACACAAAGGAAAATTATGGAAAAATTAAGTTTGCAAGAAAAACTAAAATACGAACTTGAATGTTTGTCACAAGGCTATAAGTACATTGCTGGTGTTGACGAGGTGGGCAGAGGTCCACTTGCTGGTCCTGTTGTTTGTGCAGCCGTTATTATGCCTATTGATGATTTGATTGAAGGAATTGACGATAGTAAAAAACTTAGTGAAAAAAAAAGAAATATGCTGAGTGATTTGATTAAGCAAAAAGCAATTTGCTACAATATTGAGGAAATTTCGCCTGAAAAAATTGACGAAATTAATATTTTAGAGGCAACAAAATTGTGTATGAAAAATGCTTTGGAAGGGCTTAGTATCAAACCAGATGTTGCGTTGATTGATGCACTAAAACTTGATATTGACATCCCTGTTGTAAACATAATAAAAGGCGACTTTTTGAGTTATAGTATTGGCGCTGCCAGCATAATAGCAAAAGTTTATAGAGATAATCTAATGGTGCAAATGGCTGAAAAATATCCTCAATATTCTTTTGAAAAGCACAAAGGCTATGGCACAGCAGCTCATATTTCTGCAATCAAAGAGTTTGGTGCGACACCAATACACAGACGCAGTTTTATCAAAAAATTTGTTTAAGGTTCGTTATGCGTGGGATGAACACAAAAAATATTGGTAATAGTGGAGAGAATATTGCCACTGAATATTTGCAAGGCAAAGGTTACAAAATAATTGAAAGAAATGTGCATTTAGGTGCAGGAGAGCTTGACATTGTTGCGCAATTCGGCGATTTGATTGTTTTTGTGGAAGTAAAAGCAAGAAATAATTATTCATTTGGCAATCCTCTTGAGGCAATGACAAAGCAAAAAATCAAAATGCTAATTCAAACAGCAAAACAATATATATCTTTCAACCATCTTTTTAACATTCAAGTCAGATTTGATGTGATAAGCATTGTTGGAACGGAAATTGAGCATATTGAGGACGCTTTTTGGCTAAATTAATTGCTTGAAATTTAAAATTTTTGTAAAAATTTAAAAAATGCTGAAAATATTGTAAAAACACTTGCAATTATATAATATATATGCTAAAATATTTAAGACTTCGGGTGTTCCTCTAAGCATATGAACACTGCGTAATAGGAGGTAGGTCAAATGAGTAATATTATTGATGTAATTGAAAAAGAGAACCTTCGTACTGATTTGCCTGATATCAAAATCGGTCAAACTGTTAAAGTATGGTTCAAAATCAAAGAGGGTAACAAAGAAAGACTTCAAGCTTTTGAAGGCGTTGTTATTGCTCGTAAAAATGGTAGCGTTCGTGAAACTTTCACTGTTCGTCGTCTTTCATTCGGTATTGGTGTGGAAAGAACATTCCCATTCCATTCTCCAAAGATTGATCATATCGACATCGTTCGTACTGGTAAAGTTAGAAGAGCTAAGCTTTACTATTTGCGTGGCAGAACAGGTAAGGCTGCAAAACTTAAAGAAGTTATCAATAAGTAATGCAAAACAAAAGTTAAAATCAAAAGGGACAAGAGTCAATCTTGTCCCTTTTATTTTTATTGCTCATCTAAATTTTCATTTCGTCTGTCTTCTATTACAACAGAGTGTTTGTCAAGTTCTTCATAAAGCTTTGTCAAATCCTCATATGAGCCAGTTGGCACTGGATTGTAACACCTATATATTTTATCAGTAAAATCAATGAAAACGGAAGATATTGTTATCTTTTTATCGCCACAATACATGTATAGATGATAGCCTGCATAAAATCTAAAATCAGAATTGTTTTTAAATTTAACACCTTTATAATATTCTTTTACAATGTCTTTTGCAACACTTGATGGAATTTCACAAGTTATAAAATAGTCGTGACTATATGTGATTGTATCCGAACTTGCAAAAAAATCGTCAATTTTATCATCAAGGTCAAATTTCACAGTAAAGAAAATTGAAAAGAATATCACAACACTAAGCACAATAATACTGGCGATACTGACAACAATAGTCAATCGCTTTTTTTCATAAGATTTATCCACATAATATTCACTTTTCAAAGCTTTATTCTTTTTCATATCATACCTATATTTTATTATAGCATATGCAAATTGTATTTTCAATATCCAATTTCAAAATTAGACTAAAAATAAAAAAGGCAAATATAAATTTGCCTTTGTGTTTATTCAATTCTTCCAAGCATTTTGTCAATTGAACCACCTAACTCATATGCAATGTTGATTAGAACTTCAAATTTTGGTAAACAGCCTCTTTTCCAACTGCTTAAACTTGTTTCAGTAACTAAATTATTTTTTGACAAGCGAAAATGATTTGTATGATTAATTTTTAACAGTCTTTGATATTCTGGATAAAAGCTATTTGAGGTGTAGCGTTGTTTCATGTTTTCATATTTAAAATTATTGTTTAAACCAACCATGTAATCAATGGAGCAGTTAAAATAATCACAAATTTTAACCACACTTTTAATTGTAGGAATTGTTCCTTGCAAATAATGTTCAATTTGTGAATGCTTAATTCCAACTTCATTTGCAAATTTAGTTTTATTAAAATTTGTTTTTATAAATAAATCAGTAAAATTTTCTGTAAAAATTGTTGTATTTTCTGTTAAAATATTCAATTTATCATTCCTTGTTTTGTGTTATAAAATACTATATTTTTATTATATCATAATATTTTTTATAAAACAATAATGTTAGATAAAATTATTTAGATAGTATATTTAAATATAAATAATAAATGTCGTAATTTTTGGCAAATTCGGGACAACTAGTGAATATATTATTTTGTAGATATAAAAATAAACTTTGATATTCAAATTTGGTGCATTTTGTAATAGCGACATTAACTGCAATTTTTTCGACAAATAGGAAATTTTTTGTGCACAGAAGGCGTTTATAATGTGGTTATGATAATTTATATTGAATGTGTGCTATTTAATAATTTTGCTATTGATTGTTTAATGCTTTACATTAGTTTGCTTACTGCAAAACGCAAAATAAAATTATGGCGACTTGCTTTGGCGGGAATTATTGGGGCTGTTTATGCACTTTTTTCTCCTTTAATAAGTTTTACGGGCGACATTGTGATTAAAATTGCAGTTGCCTTTATTCTTTGTTTGATTGCTGCTAAAATATTGTCATTTAAAAAATTGTTGATTTTGTTTGCCGTTTTCTTAGGTTATTCTTTTGCATTTGGTGGAGTGCTTACAGGCATAATGAATATGTGGCAACCATTTAGGGAGACAATGTCAAATCCATCCAATATCAATATAGGTTTGATGAGTACAATTTTTATTTTAGTTTTGGCGTTTAGTCGTAAGGCAGTGCAAATATTTCAAAAAAAACATATATCGGAGGGCAATGTGAAAAGAGTTATAATTAACAAGGACAAACAAATAATACGCGAGCAAGCGTACTATGACAGTGGAAATACTTTGTATTACAAGGGAATTTATCCCGTAATAGTTATGGATGAATCATTAAAATGTGAGGAGAAGGCTGTTGGATCAATTGATATTGATACAATTTGTGGCAGTAAAAATGCAGATGTTTTTAAACTGGAACAAGTAGTGGTTGACAACCGTATCTATGACAGCGTTTATTGTGTGTTTAACAAGCTGGGTGGTGGCTATAAAATATTATTACATAACGATATTTATTGAGGTGAAATATGTTTGAAAAAGTTATATCAATGTTGAAAAAATTGTTGGGTTTTGATAGTAGCGGACAAGTTCATTACATAGGTAGTGGAGATGCTTTACCTGCACCTTTGGAGGCAGACGAGGAAGCCTTGGTTATTGAAAAAATGATGCAAGGTGATATGGATGCAAGAAACAAACTTATTGAGCACAATTTGAGATTGGTTGTTTACATTGCAAAACGCTTTGAAAACACAAACATTGATATTGAAGATTTGATTTCTGTTGGAACAATTGGACTTATTAAGGCAATAAATTCTTATGACAACAGTAAAAAAATCAAGCTTGCAACTTATGGAGCAAGGTGCATTGAAAATGAAATTTTGATGTATCTTAGAAAAAACAATAAAATTAAAAATAATATTTCTTTGGATGAACCTTTGAATGTGGACTGGGAAGGAAATATGCTTTTGCTTTCCGACATTTTGGGCACTGACCCTGACGAGGTTTTTTATGATGCAGAAAAATCTGTTGAAACAGAGGCACTTGCAAAATGTGCAAACAAATTGCCTGAGCGTGAAAGACAAATTATCAAAATGCGTTTTGGCATACTAGGAATTGAAAAAAAGACTCAAAAAGAAATTGCAGACATTATGGGTATTTCTCAATCTTACATTTCAAGACTGGAAAAAAAGGTGCTTTCTAAGCTTAAAAAAGAAATAGCAAAAATGGTTTAAATGAAAAAATGTAATACTTATGTAAAGAAAATTAGATTTAAAAAGATAATCACAATTAATTTAACAAATACATTTATTGCAAAAAATATGTCAAAAATGGTATCTAATTGAAAAAAGATATCATTTTTTATTTTATTTGTATAATTTGTGCGTTTTTCGACATAATAGTAAAAGGAAAATTATAATTGGTAAATTTATACATTTTTTGCTTTAAATGTATAGTTTGCTTTTTATGATTTTGTACGAAGGAGGG
The DNA here is from genome assembly GCA_910584975.1 of uncultured Christensenella sp. GTDB lineage: Bacteria > Bacillota > Clostridia > Christensenellales > UBA3700 > MGBC100798. The sequence goes on along the minus strand of CAJUEA010000010.1, from coordinate 24,623 downwards.
AATATGCACAAAGTTTTAGTGTGTGGTTTGGACACTGCAAAACTGCCCAAAATCACAAATAAAGAGGCTGATGAGCTGCTTTTGAAAATCAAACTGGAAAATGACGAGGACGCAAAAAGCAAATTTATTATGGCAAATTTAAGATTGGTTTTGTCTTTAATTCAAAGGTTTGACAGCAAGCATAATAGTGACGATTTGTTTCAAGTTGGCGTTATTGGTTTGCTTAAAGCTATTGGTAATTTTGACTTGAAATACAATGTTAAATTTTCAACTTATGCAGTGCCAATGATAACAGGCGAAATCAAAAGATATTTGAAGGATAATTCAAGCATTAAAGTGCCAAGAAGCGCAAGAGATATTGCATACAAAGCGTTGCAGGCAAGAGAGGCTATTGAAACAAAATGTCAAAGAAATGCTACTTTAGCAGAAATTGCAGAGGCAATCAATTTTAATGAGCAAGAGGTTGCTTGTGCCTTGAATGCAGTCAGCGAACCTATAAGTATTTATGAAAATGTTTTTTCTGACGAGGAGGATTCTTTATCCCTTTTTGAGCAGCTTTATGACAAAGGCGAGTGCGAAGATATATGGAATGAAAAAATGCTTTTAAAGCAAAGTTTTCTTACGCTTAATGAAAAAGAAAGAGCAATTTTGAAGGCAAGATATTATCTTGATAAAACACAAATGGAAATTGCAGAAAAGCTTGGTGTTTCACAAGCCCAAGTTTCCAGACTTGAAAAATTGGCACTCAAAAAAATGAAGGCATTAATGTAATATTCTTTAAATAATTTGTTTGCATTAAGCCATTAAAATAAAAAATATAAACGATAATAATTTAAAAATAATACCAATCAAAAGTTTTTAATTGCGATTTTTGATTGGTTATTTTTATGCATACGCCATATATTTTACAATCAATATAAGCAGTTACATATAAATATGCAAATATAAATAATAATAAAATATCAATTTGTTTATTGATTAAAAAATAAATTTTGTGATAAAATAAAATTTTTATGTCATATTTTGAAGTGTAAAAACATTTAATATAGTATGATAAATGATATAACTTTTTGTGAGCTTAGAGAGAAAGAAGTTGTCAATACAATTGACGGCAAAAAATTGGGCAGAATAATTGATATGGTAATCACTTGCACAGGAGAAGTGGTTGGACTTGTGGTTCCGGGAGAGCGAAAAGCTATTCGGGTGGTGGCATCTGGAGAAAGCTTGTTTATTCCGTGGAAATGTATCACAAAGATTGGCGAAGATACCATTCTTGCACAGCTTACAAGCCAAAAAATTAACGATTCTGACGACAATTAATTAAAGCGATTTAATTTGAATGTTAAATTTAATTTTAGCTGTGTAGAAAAATGTTTTTATTAAAAAAATTTTTTATTTTCAGCTAATTTTTGCGTTAAACTGATTATTTATCCTTTTGCAATGATTAACATTTTGTGTGAAAGTCATTCCAGTTAAAGTGCATTAATAGTGATTTTTGATATGATATTTTGAATATTTTGCAAAGATTTCTTCAAAAAATGCTTGTAAAATTAAAAAAAGATATTTACAATTTGCAATATTTTTGATATAATGTAACAAAAGTAATCGTAAAAAAGTGTACAACACATTTGTACTTTTTAGATAATTTGAAAAAAGCTTTTTTCAATTGCATTGTCTATTGATTTTAGTTTCAAATTTTCTTTAACATTGCTTTTTAATTTTCATATCTAAAATTTTGGAGAAAGACTATGAAATGTCCAAATTGTAATTGTTTAGAGGATAAAGTTATTGACAGCAGACTTAGTGAAGATGGCGTAAGCATAAGGCGTAGGCGTGAGTGTGTGGCTTGTGGTAAACGCTTTACAACTTATGAGACAATTGAAACTTTACCAATTTATATCGTCAAAAAAACTGGCGTTAGAGAGCCGTTTGACATCAATAAAATCAAAACAGGTATTTTGAAAGCTTGTGAAAAACGACCAGTGCCTATTACGGAAATTGATAAGCTTGTGGCAGAAATTGAAAAGAAAGTTACAAACTCTTTGCAACAAGAAATTACTAGTCACGAAATTGGAAATATGGTTATGGCTGGACTTAAAAAAATTGACGATGTTGCTTATGTAAGATTTTCCGTTGTGTACAAAGAATTTAAGGATTTGGAATCTTGGTTCCAAGAAATGGAAAGCTATTTGAATGAAAGAAAATAAGTTTTGTTTTTGTCTACTTTTGCAGAAAATTTAAGTGAGCAGGCTATGTTCGCTTATTTTTTTGATATATTAGCTCTATTCTTTTGATTTTCAGAATGATTTTGGCTGAAATGTGGCTTTTTTAAAAAATTTTAAAAAAATAGTCTTATTTACTTTATTTTTTTATTAAAATATTTTATAATATAGGCAGTAATGTATAGGAGAGTGTTTTATGGAGGTTTTGAAAAATTATCTTAACAACTTAAGTTACTATGCTATTATTGATTTAGTTGTTATAATATTGGCAGCAGTTGCAGTGCTTTGGTTTTTTAAGCGTCGTAACAATTTAAAAATGGCGTTGTTTGTAGCAGTATATGTTTGTGCATATATTGGTGCTTGTGTCGCGTCTGCTTTAACTTCCATAAATATATTATTTATCACAAGTCAAGTTTTAAGATGGGGTGGTATTGTTTTAATTTTCTGTATCATTACAACTTATCAACAAGACATTAAATCCAGCATTACTAGATTTGCAAGATGGCATGACAGCAAAGATACTTATGATTACGGCAACAGTGAGGACGATTTAAGGCAAGCAGTTGATGAAATTGTTAAAGGCTGTCAAACACTTAGCAAAAATGATACAGGTGCATTGATTGTTATCACTCCAAGCGTTGTTCCTTCACACTTACTTGAAACAGGCACAATGCTTAATGCAAAAATTTCTGATGGACTTTTGCAATGTATTTTCAACACAAAAGCTCCTTTGCACGATGGTGCAATTATCGTAAAAGAAAATGTGATTTTGGCTGCAGGTTGTTTCTTGCCACTATCTCAAAGAGAAGATATTTCAAAAGAACTTGGAACAAGACACAGAGCAGCAATCGGTATTACTGAAGAAAGCGATGTTCTTGCAATTGTTGTAAGTGAGGAGACAGGAATAATCAGTACTGTTAGACACGGCGAAATTAAGCGCTATATGACACCAGAAAAATTGTCTGACGAAATTGAAAAGGCTTTTGGTATCAAATATTCAAAACAAAAGGCTAAAAAGAGGTAATAATGAATCTTGTTAGAGTTCCGAATATTTTATTGCCAAACAAAAATATCGATTATAGCAAATGGTCTTGCATAGCATGCGACCAATTTTCTAGCGAACCAATGTATTGGGCTGAGCTTGCTGAAAAAGTGGGCGACAGCCCATCTGCATTAAATTTGATTTTGCCAGAAGTTTATCTTGATAAAAACACTGATGATGCTATCAAAAAAATTAATCAAAATATGTTAAATTATTTGAATAGTGATATGTTTTATGAGCTTAATTCCATTATTCTTGTTGAGCGTACTTTGAACAATGGTAAAGTTAGACTTGGACTTATGGTCGAAATTGACTTGGAACAATATGAGTACACAGACAAAAATAATTCTTATATAAAAGCTACTGAAAAAACTGTGACATCAAGATTGCCTGCAAGAATTGAAATAAGAAAACATGCAGAACTTGAAATGCCTCACATTATGATGTTGATTGACGACAAAAAAAGCGAAATAATTGAAAAATTGTATGCTGACAAACAAGATATGCAAGTTGTTTATGACTTTGATTTGAATATGAACGGAGGACATATAAGAGGGTTTAAAGTTGCAAACAGCAAGGATGTCGTAAGAAAACTTAACAGCTTGGCAGATAGCTCAGTTATTAAACAAAAATATAATAATGATGGCAACATTGCTTTTATTGTTGGTGATGGAAACCACTCACTTGCAACAGCAAAAGAATGTTGGAATTTGATTAAACAAAATCTTTCTGATAAAGAAAAACTTAATCACAAAGCAAGATATTCTTTGGTTGAGATAGTAAATATTTATGATCAATCACTTGAATTTGAACCAATACATAGACTATTAGTAGGTGCAAGTTTTGATTTTGTGGATAGCTTTTGCAAAGCTATGAAAGGGGAAAGCAAGATTAAAGTCATTTTTGACGGAAAAACTTATTTTGCCAGTGTTCCAGAAAATCCAAGCGATGCAATCAAAAATATTCAAGATTTTATTGATGATTACAAGCAAAATCATAAAGAAATTGTTGAAGACTACATACACGGAGATAACAGCTTAACACAGCTTGCTAAAAAGCATAATGCAGTGGGAATTTTTATGCCAACGATAAGTAAAGATGGATTGTTTGACTATTGCTTTAGGCGTGGTGCTTTGCCAAGAAAATCTTTTTCTATGGGAAATGCAGAAGATAAAAGATACTATTTGGAAAGTAAAAAAATCAAATGATTGAATAAAAATACTTGTATTTTCTTGACAACATTTCATTTAATTGTTAAAATAATTTTCATAAATAGCATTATTTTGTAAAAATCCGTTTTATTAGTTTTTGCAGAATATTTTTAATTTAATTATAATTTTGGAGATATATTATGAATACTAAAGTATGTAAATTTGGTGGTACTTCAATGGCAAACAGCGATAATATCAACAATATTGCAGATATTATCAACAGCGACCAAGAAAGGCGTTATATTATTGTTTCTGCTCCTGGCAAAAGAAACAGCAATGACAGAAAAATAACCGATATGCTTTATGCTTGCTATCACGAAGTCGAGCTTAATGGTGAGTGCAAAGAAACTTTTGACCAAATCCGTGAAAGATATGTTGAAATCGTTGAGGATTTGAAATTGGATGTTGACATAAACAAATATTTGGATGAAGTTTATGATGGCATTATCAAATATCGTTCAAGTGATTTTGCTGCATCTCGCGGAGAGTATTTGGGTGGAATTATTATGGCAAGCAAACTTGGTGTTGAGTTTATTGACCCTAAGGATTTGATTAAATTTAACAGCAATGGCGATTTTGATGCAGAAACAACAAACGAGCTTACTCGCCAAAGACTTAAAGATGTGGAAAGAGCAGTTATCCCTGGTTTTTATGGTTCTGACACAAATGGAAATATCAAAACTTTTTCAAGAGGTGGTTCAGATATTACAGGTGCAATTATTGCAAGAGCTGCAAATGCAAGTGTATATGAAAACTGGACAGATGTAAATGGCTTTATGATTTGCGACCCACGAATTGTTAAAAATCCTGCTCACATTGCAGAATTGTCTTATCGTGAATTGAGAGAACTTGCATATATGGGTGCAAATGTTTTGCATCCAGAGTCAATCTTCCCAGTAAGATACAACAACATTCCAATCAACATTCGCAATACATTTGAGCCAAAACATCCTGGTACAATGATTGTTGCAAAGCGTAACAGCACAAATCAAAATATCATCACTGGTATTGCAGGCAAAAAAGGCTATAGCATTGTGTTTATTGAAAAATCAATGATGAACAGCGAACTTGGATTTGCAAGACGAGTTTTGAGCGTATTTGAGTACTATGGCGTTTCTTTTGAGCATATGCCAAGTGGTATTGATACATTGAGCATTGTTGTAAGCGACAGCGAAATTGCAGGAAAGGAAGAAGTTATTATTGACAGACTTAAAAAGACAATCAACCCTGACCATATTGAACTTTTGAAAGGTTTTTCTTTGATTGCAACTGTTGGACACGATATGTCCTTTAAGCCTGGTACAGCTTGCAGAATTTTCAATGCTTTGGCAAAACAAAATATCAATATCAGAATGATTGATCAAGGTAGCTCTGAAATGAATATTATTGTTGGCGTTGCTACTTGTGACTATGAAAAAACAATCGAGAGTATTTACAACGAATTTATAAAATAATATCGATTTTCGTAAGGTTATTTTCAAATTTTACATTAAACATTCAAATAAAATTAAATTCCACAGCAGGTTGTGCTGTGGAATTTTGCGTTTTAAAAGTAATGATTTGTTAGTCAATTATTTTGCTAAAATATATATATTTCGCATATATTTTAAAAATTTAAAATATATTAAATTGAGGTGGAATATGAAAAAATATGATTTAATTATTGCAAGTGGGGCAACAATATGTTATAATAAATTGGCAAAAGATTTTTGTGCTTTTAAAACAGGTGGAAAAATTGAAAGATTAATTATGCCAAATAGTGTAAGCAATATGATTGTTAGTCTTGAAAATGCTGAAACTCCTATTGTTTTTGGTGGTACAACAAACAGCTTGATTTCTGACAATGGTTTGTTTGGGGATGTGATTGTCACAACAAATGTAAAAGGCATTCAAGTTGATGGCAATAAAATTACTGCCAATGCTGGAGAGTCACTTGCCAAAGTTTGCAATATCGCCAAAGAAAATTGCCTTAGTGGTATGGAAGAGTTGAGTGGTATTCCCGGAACAATTGGTGGTGCCGTGTGTATGAATGCTGGTGCTTTTGGGCGTTTTATAAGCAACATATTGATTAGTGCAGAGGTTTATACTGACGGAAAGGTTATTATCCTTTCAAATGAGGAGTGTGGCTTTAGTTATCGCTCTAGCCTTTTTGGAAAAAGTGATATGGTTGTTTTGTCTGCAACTTTCGAATTGCAACCAAGCAATGGATTGCTTATTTCCAACAATATGAAATTGTATAAAAATAAAAGGCGACAAAGTCAGCCAAATGATATTTCACTTGGCTCTGTATTTAAAAAATATGACAATAACGGAGCAGGTTATTACATAGAAAACTGTGGACTTAAAGGTGTCACGATAGGTGGATGCAAAGTTTCGGAAAAGCATGCTAATTTTATTGTGAATTGTGGCAATGCAAATTCCACTGATTACGCAAAACTGGTTAATTTATGTAGTGATAAGGTTTATGAAAAGTACAATATAAGATTGGAAAGAGAGGTAAAATACTTTGGAGAATTTATATTCTAAATACAAAATAATTGCTGACTACCATACTCATACTACATACAGCCACGGCAAAGGTAGTATTGAGGACAATGTTAAAAAAGCAATAAATAAAGGACTGAAAACTATTGCTATTACTGACCATGGCAGTAAGCATTTTATTTTTGGTGTAAGCGAAAAAAATCTTTTGAAACAGAAAGAGGAAATTAATACAATTTTGCAAAAATACCCCGATTTTCATTTGCTTTTTGGTGTTGAATCTAACATTACAGGCATTGACGGAGGCTATGACATTACCACAGGATTTGAAAACAATTTTGACATAATATTATGTGGTTTTCATAAGCCTGTGTGGGCGGACAAGTTTACCGATTATTTTGATATTTTTTACAACAGCTATTCAAAATTAATTTACAATCCAACCAAAGAACAGATTGCAAAAAACACAAAAGCATATGTCAATTTAATCAAGTCGAAGCCTATAGATATCATATCTCATATTAATTATCATTTGAAGGTGAATATAAAAGAAGTTGCAAAAGCTGCAAGTGATTACGGAGTGGCAATTGAGGTGTCATCAAGACATAGTGATTGTACAGAAGAAGATTATGAGGCACTTTTTTCATCAAATGTAATGCTTACATTAAACAGCGATGCGCACAAGCCAGAAGATATTGGAAATATTGACAAAGCACTTGCGATTGTTGACAAGTACAGTGTTGACCCAAAAAGAATTATCAACAGCGAATTTTGTGAATTTAAATTCAAAAGCAGGTAAAAAAATGAGTTTTAACGAAAATTTTAAAAAAGAAATTTTATCTACAGACTTTGCAAGTAATAGTGAAATATTTGCTTTTTTGGCAGGTGTTTTCAGACAGATTGGCAGTATTCACATTTGCAAGCAAAATGTCAACCTTGTTATAGAATGTGATTTTTATGATTTGATTTTGAAAGTTGCTGAGCGCATAAAAGTTTTATATAATGTGGAAATTCAAATTAAAATCAGTCAAGATAAAAGCTTAAATAAAACTATTTACACTTTGAATTTGCCTGCAAACATAACAAAAGATATAGCGCAAAGCACCAAAATTATCAAATATAATGGCGATATTGCAGTAAGTTTTACAAACAGCATTAATGAATACAAAACAGAAGAGGAAATTAAGTCATATATGCTTGGTGTTGCCGTAAGCAGTGCAAACATAAGTGTTCCAGTAAAACAAAATGAAAATAGCGATATTTATGACGGAAGTTATTCATTGGAAATTAGATTTAACAGCGAAAATATTGCTGACGAAGTTATGGAATATTTTGCTGGTTATGACATTTTGTTTAAAAAATTTGAAAGAATGGAAAATTTTATGTTGCAAATTCGCGAAAGTGAAATGATAAGCGATTTTATGGCATATTGTGGTTGTAGTGATGCAGTGCTTGAGATAAACAATATTATGGTGGCACGCTCTGTCCGTAACAAGACAAACAGGGAAAGAAACTGTGTTATTGCAAACATTGACAAGGCGGTTGTTGCTGGACAAAAACAATATCAAGCCATAAAATTGATTGACAGTAAGATTGGCTTGGAAAACTTGTCTGAAAAATTGCGAGTTATTGCAAAAATAAGACTGGACAACCCAGATTTTTCACTTGACCAAATTGCAGAAGAAGTTGGTGGTGGAATATCAAAAAGTGGTATTAATCACAGGTTCAGAAAAATTATGGAAATTGCAAATGCTATTCAAAAATAACGATTAAGTCAAAACAAATGATAATAAATTTTTAGTTGCTTTTGATTAAAAAGTTTAAATTACTTTGAGAGAATAAGGAGAGATAATGTCAAAGCCCTTTATACATTTACATGTACATACAGAAATGAGTTTGTTGGATGGTGCTTGCCGCATTACCAACGGAAAAAAACATCCATTGATTGAAGCATGTGTTGCAAAAAATATGCCTGCTTGTGCTATTACTGACCATGGTTCAATGTTTGGTGTTTTCACTTTTCAAAAAGCTTGTTTGCAAGCAGGAATAGAGCCAATTATTGGTTGTGAACTTTATATTTGCGACAATATGCACGACAAAACAAACAAGGAAATGTTTCATATTTTGTTGCTTGCAAAAGACAATGAAGGCTACAAAAATCTTGTAAAACTTGATTCTCTTGCGTACACGGAAGGATTTTACTATAAGCCAAGAATTGATCTTGACTTTTTGCGTGAGCATAGCAAAGGACTTATTGCAACAAGTGCTTGTATTGGTGGAAGAATTCCTCAATATTTGATTGAAGGTAACTATGAAAAAGCGAAAGAATACGCAATCATAATGCGTGATATTTTCGGAAAAGACGACTTTTACATTGAAATTCAAGACCATGGCATACCTGAGGAAAAGATGTGCAATCCTTTGCTTGTGAAAATTGCAAGGGAAATTGGCGTTAAAGTTGTGGCAACAAACGATGCTCATTACCTTGAAAAATCTGATGCAGAGGCACACGATGTTTTGCTTTGCGTTCAAACAAGAAAGACTATTGACGACCCAAAGAGAATGAAATTTTCCTCTGACGAATTTTATCTTAAAACATATGAGGAAATGTATGAACTTTTCAGTTGGTGTCCCGAATCGCTTGAAACACCATTTGAAATTGCACAAAAATGCCATGTAAGAATTGAAAAGAAAGATTTAATGCCTCCATATACACCAGATAACGGGCAAACACCAGCTGAGTTTTTGCGTAGCTTAGCATATGAAGGTTTGGTAAAAAGATATGGCGAAATTACAGAAGAAATCAAAGAAAGAGCAGAATACGAGCTTGATATTATAATCAAAATGGGCTTTGCAGAATACTACTTGATTGTTTGGGATTTCATATTTTATGCACGAAATCACGATATTCCAGTTGGTGCAGGCAGAGGTAGTGGCGTAGGCAGTATAATCGCTTATGCAGTTGGTATTACAAATGTAAATCCACTTAAATACAATTTGCTTTTTGAAAGATTTTTGAATCCAGAGCGTGTTTCAAATCCCGATTTTGATATTGACTTTTGCGTGGATGGGCGTGGTCAAGTTATTGACTATGTTATTGAAAAATATGGTGCAGAAAAAGTGTGTCAGATTTTGGCGCTTGGCACAATGGCAACAAAAAATGCAATCAAGGATGTGGCAAGGGTATATAATATTCCACTTGCTGATGTTAATGCACTTACAAAACTTATTCCTGGTGGTAAAGTTAAGCTTGAAAACTTACTTGGTTTTGGCAAAACTCAAGATGAAATTATCCCAGAGGTGCTTGATGCCTATAACAACAATCCTGCAATGAAAAAGGTGCTTGATATTGCAATGCAGCTTGAAGGTATGCCAAGGCAATGTTCAAAACATGCGGCAGGTGTTGTTATTTGTAAAGAGGTTATTTCTGACTTTGTTCCATTGCAAAAAAGTGGCGATGATGTGACAACTCAATTCCAAAAAGAAGAAGTTGAAGAAGTAGGAATGCTTAAAATGGACTTTTTGGGTTTGAGAACACTTACAGATATCAAAAAGGCAAAGCAATACATAATGGAAACAACAGGAAATGAGGTTGACTTTGAAAAGTTGGGTTATGATGACCCTAATGTTTATGAACTTTTAGGTTCAGGAGAAACTGACGCTGTATTCCAGCTTGAGTCTCCAGGTATGAAAAAGTTTATGAAACAGCTTTTGCCACAATCTCTCGAGGATATTATTGCGGGAATTTCTTTGTATCGTCCCGGTCCTATGGATAGTATTCCGACCTATATTGATAGTAAAAATAATCCAGAAAAAATTAGTTATATGCATCCAAAGCTTGAACCAATACTTAATATGACATATGGCTGCTTGGTATATCAAGAGCAAGTTATGCAGGTTGTTCAAGTGCTTGCAGGTTACACTTACGGAAGAGCAGACTTAGTTCGTCGTGCAATGGCAAAGAAAAAAGCTGATGTGCTTGCAAAAGAAAGAGATTATTTTATTAACGGAGCACCTGCAAAAGAGGCTGTTTACAATGAAAAAGGCGATTTGGTTGCTCCTGCACAAAAGGCTGTTGATGGTTGTATTAAGAGAGGCGTGCCAAAAGAAGTTGCTGATGCAATCTTTGACAATATGATGAGTTTTGCATCATATGCCTTCAACAAATCACACGCAGCTGCATATGCAGTTTGTGCGTATGAAACAGCGTATTTAAAAAGATATTATCCAGTTCAATTTATTGCGGCTGTAATCAACAACAGAATTACCAACCAAGACGAAATTGCAAAGTATGTGGAATATTTGCGTAGTAGTGGCGTTACAATTTATCCACCTGACATAAATATTTCTGATGTATATTTCAAGTGTGAAAATGGTGGTTTGCGTTATGGTTTGATGGGAATTAAAAATGTTGGAGAAAGTGCAATTACAACCATAGTGGAAGAGCGCAACAAAAATGGCAAGTTCGAAAGTTTGGAAAACTTGATTAAAAGATCGGACAAAACATCTTTGAACAAAAGAATGCTTGAGTCTTTGATAAAAGCTGGAGCATTAGATTGTTTTGGCGAAACAAGAGCAACTTTGATCGTCAATTATGACCAAATTATCACAGTGAGCAACCATGATAAAGCTATCACAAACACAGGACAAATGACTTTGTTTGACGATTTGTTTGGCGAGGAAGAAAGCAGTAGCTACAAAATGGTAAAAATCAACGAATATCCTAAAAATGATATTTTGTCTGCCGAAAAAGATATGCTTAACATTTATTTGTCAGGACATCCACTTGACGAATACAGAAGTAAGTATGCAACAGAAAGCTTTACTTTGCATGACATAAAGCCAATTTTGGATGCAGAAAGAGAAAGTGCAGAAGACAGCGAAATGGCAGAGGAAAATGAAGATAGCGATTTGTGTGCTTTGATAAAAGAGTATGACAAACAGCCAGTTTCCTTAGGTGGAATGATAACTGATGTGAGAATAAGGGTTACCAAGTCAAACAAATCAATGGCAATGGTAAGACTTGAGGATTTGCACAGCTCAATTGATTTGGTGTTTTTTCCAACTTCATTTGATAAGTATCGTCATTTGCTTGTTAAAGATAAAATTGTCAAAGTTGAAGGAGAATTGCAGGTTTCAGGCAGGTCACAAATTGTGGCAAGAGGTGTTAAAGAATGGTTTTTGGATGAAACTTCTGCTCCTCAAGTGCAAGAAAAAAAAGCAGCAAAACTTTATATAAATATCGCAGATAATGAGGAGAGCACTTTGTCAAGCGTGCTTAGCGTGCTTAAAGCATATCCTGGCATGATACCTGTTATTTTGAAGTATCAAGGACAAGCAATGAAATGCCAAGTTAGAGTACAAAATACAGAGGCGATGTTCAGCGAACTTGCAGGCATTGTAGGCGAGGAAAACTATAAATTAGTTTGATAACTTAGCCTAATGTTAAAAAATAATTTTATAAATATTACTGCTAGAATAATTTATTATTGCTTTATAACGATATAAAATTACAATTATTTTGCATTAAGCTGCTAAAAAATCTAAAATTATCTTGACAAAAATCAAAAAATATATTAGTATTTATGTGTATTTAATAAAAGGAGTTTTTATGGAAATATCAAACGAAAACAACGGAAGTGAATATATTGCTGTTAAAGCACAAACATCTGGCGTGCAAGTTATTGGGATGACAAGAGGTTCGGATACTCGTCCGCATCACACAGAGCAGCTTGACAATGGCGAAGTTCTTATTATGCAATTTACTGACAAAACTTCTTTGATAAAAATTAAAGGAAATGCAAAAGTTTACACAAAATTTGGTGTGATTGAAAGTGAAAAATACAATAAAGAGCAAAAATAAGCTGATTTAACAAAGTTTTTCATAATAGCATTTATTGAAAACATATTTTAAATAAAAATCAATTCAGCATATAGAGGTATGAATATGGAAGCAGTTAATAAAGACGGCAAAAAGATTAAAAATATTGCCATATTGACAAGTGGTGGCGATGCTCCTGGTATGAATGCTTGTATTAGAGCAACTACAAGATATGCTTTGGCAAAAGGGCTAAAAGTTTTTGGTATTGAAAGAGGCTACAGTGGTTTGATTGAAGATCAAGTTAAGGAAATGAACTCAAGGTCTGTTTCTGATATTATCCAAAGAGGTGGTACGATTTTAAGGACAGCAAGATGTCCTGAGTTTGAAACAATTGAAGGACAAGAAAAAGCTGTTAAAACTCTTAAAAAATATGATATTGACGCATTGGTTGTCATTGGTGGTAATGGTAGCCTTATGGGTGCAAAAGATTTGACAACAAATTTTGGTATCAACACTGTTGGTATTCCAGGCACAATTGATAACGATTTACAATATACAGATTACACTTTGGGATTTGACACAGCAGTTAACACTTGCCTTAGTGCAATCAACAACTTGCGTGATACAATGACATCTCACGACAGAATCAGCATTGTGGAAGTTATGGGTAGAAAATGTGGTGACATTGCAATGTACACAGCACTATGTGGTGGTGCAGAAAATGTTGTTGTTCCTGAAGTTCCACTTGACATAATTGGCATTTCAAACAGACTTACTGAAAATGCTGCAAAAGGTAAAAATTCTGACATTATTATTCTTGCAGAAGGCGTATGTCATGCTGAAGAGCTTAAGATTATGCTTAAAGGTATTAGTCCAAAGCTTTCAATCAGATGTACAACTCTAGGACACATCCAACGAGGTGGTTCGCCAACAATGATGGACAGACAACTTGCTGCAAAATTTGCAATTCGTGCAGTTGATTTGCTGCTTGAAGGCAAGTCACAAAGAGCTGTTGGAATTCACAACAACGAAATTATCGACTACGATATTGTGGAAGCGGTAAAAATGAAGAGAAAATTTAATAATGCTTTATATGAGCAAATTAATATATTAAGTTTATAATTTTTTAAGTTACGGAGGTAAAATTTATGTTAAAAGGTGCTTGTATGTTTGGACAATCAGGTGGTCCATCATCAGTTATCAACAGCAGTGCTGCCGGTGTATTTATCGAGGCTTTGGAGCAAGATTGCATCACAGAAGTTTATGGTGCTGCACATGGTATCAGAGGTATTCTTCACGAGGAATTCTATGATATTTCAAAAGAGTCTAAAGAGGAACTTTTGCTTTTGAAGAACACTCCAAGTTCTGCAATGGGTTCTGTAAGATATAAGCTTAAGGATGCCAGTGTTGACGATACTGATTACAAGAGATTGCTTGAGGTATTCAAAAAATACAATGTAAGATATTTCTTCTATAATGGCGGAAACGACAGTATGGATACTTGCAACAAAATTTCTAAATTTATGGCAAACAGCGGTTGGGAGTGCAGAGTAATTGGTGTTCCAAAGACTATCGATAACGATTTGTTTGGTACTGACCACTGTCCAGGATATGCATCTGCTGCAAAATATGTTGCTACAACTACTATGGAAGTTAAGCTTGATGCAAGTGTTTATGACACTCCAATGATTACTGTAATCGAGGTTATGGGAAGAAATGCTGGCTGGCTTACTGCTGCATCAAAACTTGCAAGCTACAAAGGCTTAGGTCCAGATTTGATTTATCTTCCAGAAGTTGCATTTGACATTGACAAATTTGTAAGCGATGTTGATGCTGTTATGAAGAAAAATGCAAACAAATGCCTTGTTTGTGTAAGTGAAGGTATTAAAAATGCTGAAGGCACTCTTGTTGCTGAGTTGTTTGCTGAAAATCTTGCAAAAGACTCTTTCGGACACGCTCAACTTGGTGGTGTTGGCAGTGCGCTTGCAAATATCTGCAAAGAGAAGTTTGGTTGCAAAACAAGAGCTATCGAGTTTAGCTTGATGCAAAGATGTGGTGCACACCTTGCAAGTAAAGTGGATGTTGAAGAGGCTTTCAATGCAGGTCGTGAGTCTGTAAAAGTTGCAGTTAGTGGTCAAACTGATAAAATGGTTATCTTTGAGCGTAGCTATGACAAAGACGGCAACTATGTATGCAACTACAAGGCTATGCCACTTGAGCTTGCTGCAAACACAGAAAAAACTGTTCCAGCAGAGTGGATTATCAACAATGGCACTGATGTTTCAGACGAATTTGTTAAATATGCTTTGCCATTGATTCAAGGTGACTGCAAAGCTCCACTTGAAGATGGTCTTCCTCGTTTTGCAAAACTTAAAAAAGTTTTTGTTGAGAAAAAGTAATTTTAAAATTCATTTGTAAGCTTTAATTGATTATTATTTAAAATCAATTTTAATATAAAATATTTATTCAATTAAAGTATTCTAAAAATATGTAATCAAACAAATTTAATCTCCGCACTTGCGGAGATTATTTTGTATAAAATGAATATTTTTTAATAATTATTCATATACTATTCATAAAAATGAATAATTATTGTTTTGTAATTTTTAATTGATTTAAAATTGTGTTACAAATTAAATAGTTTTATATAAAAAACTTTACATAAAAAATACTTTGTAAAACATAATTATTACACAAATAATTTTGAATATGTGAAATAAGTGGTAAATTACTAAAAAAATTAAATTTTGATACAAAATCAATTTTATTTTGATTTTACATTGACTAATTTAAATTTTTGTGTTAATATTAATTTGATATATTAAATATCAAAGGAGAAAAAATGAATAAATTTGTAATTACAACTGATTATACATGCGATATTGATAATCAATTTTTTGAAGACAACAACATTGTAAGAGTAGTAATGCCTGTAAGTATTGATGGCGTTGAATATGATTTGGAAAGCACAAAAATTTCTCCAAAAGAATTGTATGACAAAATGCGTGCAGGGGCTACTTGCAAAACTTCTCAAGTTAATCAATTTGATGCAATAACCAAGTTTAACAATATTTTAAACGAGGGCAATGACATATTGCACTTATGCTTTTCTTCAGGTGTAAGCTCAACTTTTGAAAACTTTGCATCAACTGTAAATGAATTGAAAAAGAAATTTCCTAACAATAAAGTGATTGTAATTGACACTTTGTGTGGCAGTGGTGCTTTGGGAATTATGCTTTATGATTGCGTTAAAATGCAAAAAGAGGGCAAAAGCATTGATGAAATTGCAGAATATTGCGAAAATAATAAATTGTGCTATTCTCACTATTATGTTGTGCAAGATTTGGCTCATCTTAAAAAAGGTGGCAGAATTAATGCAATTGAGGCAACTATTGGCACAATACTTGGTATTAAGCCAGTTTTGTCTTTGGATTATTCGGGAAAAATCAATGTTGTAAGCAAAGTTCGTGGCTCTAAAAAGGCATTTAAAGCTATGATTGATATGGTCATGAAAAACATTATCATACCAAACAATGATTTTTTGATTATGGCACATAGCGATTGTTTGGAAGATGCAATTGACATTGGAAAGGTACTTGCAGAAAGAACAGGTCTTGAAGTTAAATATTGTGATTTAACTTGCTTGATAGGCGCTCATGTTGGACCAAATACAGTTGCTGTTTTCTTTAAAGGACACGAAAGACAAGGTCAACAAAGTTTGATTTTACCTTTTCCAGCACAATAATCTGATTGCTTAAGATTGCAAATCTTTAAATAGTAAAAGTGCTTTAAATTTGCTCAAATAGTCTTTATATTTGAGAAATTATTTGAAGTATTAATCGTATTTTAGCTGCTTAACTTGTAAAATTAAATTAATAGTTTTTAAAATAATAGTCAATATGTGGCTATTATTTTTATTTTGCACAAATTTTGTTGATAAATATATGTAAAATTGTAAAAAATATGAATTTAATTTGGTTAAATTTGTAAAAATAAATAAAAAGGGTTGCTATTTAGTTTAAAATGTTTTATTATAATATTATTATAAAAATAAGAGGTGCAAAATGAAAAGGTTTCGCAAAACATTTTTAATTTGCTTGGTTGTTATTGCTGTGCTTGCTTTTGTGCTTACCGGTTGTAGTCACAAAATCGGTAACGAATTGCTTTCAAATGGCAATTTTGAAACTATAAATCAAGACAATAACAGGCTTGATAACTGGGAGTTTGTATATATTGACAAGGACGGAAAAGCTGACAAAACAAAAAACTTTAAAACGGAAAAAACAGCTACTGGAAGTAACGAGCAACAATTGTATGGAGATAGATATATTTCCATAACAACTTCCGATTATGCTACTGCATATTTGAAAACTTCAATCAGATTGTATGCTGGTCAAAAATATCGTTTAAAATTTGACTACAATGTCAGTGGAACAATTACTTCTCAAAGTAGCAATACAACAGCTGTAAAAGGCTATTTTGGCTTTTTAGAGGACAAAAATTTTACACCTTTTAATGTTTCATCTTCAAATGGCTGGCAACAAGGTCACGAAATTTATTTCACTCCAAGACAATCTGCAAAATACACCTTTGTTGCAGGTATTGGCAGACAAGATTTGGGTGGAGCAACTGGTACAATAGAGTTTGATAATATTTCCATTCAGGCAGTAAAAGATTTGCCACTTGGTGTGGAGGCTGTAAAATTAACTCCTGGCAGTGCCGTAACCGATAATGAGGTTGGAGGAGTTGTCTATACTGTTCTATTGTGCTTGTTTGGTGTTGCTTTGGTTGTTGGTGCTTATTACGCAATCAGAAAATTGCAAACAAACAAAAAATATACAGACAACGAACCTTTGTTTGACGAGGTGGCTGTTTCTGAGAATAATAAACAAGAAGATAACACTTCAGACGACAGCAAGGATGCAAAAATTGTCAAAAAGAAAAAAACAGCAAAGGAATGGTTTGAACCAAGTAATCTTAAAAAAGTTTTCACATCGCCAATGGCAGTGTTCATTTATACCTTGGTATCAGCATTTATAGTCAGATTTATTTTGGTGTTGACAGTGTTTGGTATGGGCGATACAATTACCGATTATGCTGAAATTGCACTGACAATAGCTCAAGACGGACCATCAAAATTGTATGGAATACACAACACATATTTGCCGACGGGTTGGCTATATTTGTTAGGATTCTTTGGTGTGATAGGAAATGCTGCTGAGTTCACTGCAAATTCAATTGGTCTTTCAATGCTAATAAGAATACCAAACATCATTGCAGATTTGGCAGTTTGCTATATGATTTATAAAATGCTTGCAAGTAATTATAACTTTAAATATAGCTCTGTAATTGCTGGCATTTATGCGCTACTTCCTGCAATGTTCACTCAATCAGTTGTTTGGGGTATGAATATCAGTGTTTCAATGGCATTTTTGGTGGCAATGATCAACTTTATGGTTGAGAAAAAGCATGTTTATGTTCCTATTATGTACACTTTAGGCTTGATGTTCAATAACTTTATGTTGATTGCTTTGCCTGTTGTAATAGGTTATGAGATATACTATTGCATTAAGGATAGAAAGGCAATTTTGCCAATTGTGATTGCATCTCTTGCAAGTTTGGTTGTATTCTACTGTTTATCAATTCCATTTGCAACTGCATATTTCGGAAAAGAAAGCAAAAACGCAGGAGTTCTTTTGGTATTTGCAAAAATGCTTGAAAGAATAAAAGCAAACAACTTGATATCAAACAGCTCATTTAACTTCTATGCTATATTTGGGCTTGGTCAATCTGCATCAAATATTGCAATGACAATAATCATAATTATGATTGCAATTTTGTTTATTATTTTTGGCGTATATCTTTATGCAAAAACAAGAAACAGACTTGACTTTATACTTTTGACTGCAATGTCATTTATTCTTTGGGCTGTATTTGGTGTAGGCTCAAGGGTAGAATACACTTTGATAGGACTAGTATTGTTGTTGATTTATGCAGGACTTAAAATGGAAAAACGCGTATTCAAAGTGTTTGGAATTTTGTCTGTTTTAAACTTTATCAATTCAGCAGTGATTTTGACAAAGAGTGGTGCAATCAACTTTGCTTTTCTTGACGGAACAGGTTTGCACAGTTTCTACGCACTAAATGCACTTTATATCATTGGTTCTTTGATTACTGTTGCAACTGTTGTTTATATGATTTGGGTAATGTATGACATCATGTTTAATGGTGTGGAAAAAGAAATTCCACCATTGCCAGAGAGCTTAGTTGAAGAGTTCAAGGATAATTGCAATAGAAATATAGGCAAAATTACAAAATTGTTTCAAGGGAAAAAATAATGCTAGCAAAAACAAATAGCTTTGCATTGAATGGTGTTAAAGGCTACAAAATTGATATAGAAATTGACATTAATGCAGGTTTGCCATCCTATGATATGGTTGGACTTCCTGATACTGCAATAAAAGAAAGCAGAGAAAGAATTCGTTCTGCAATAAAAAATTCGGGCTATAACTATCCCGTAAAAAGAATTACCATAAATTTGGCTCCTGCTGATTTGAAAAAAGAAGGTCCTGTTTTTGACCTCGCATTAGCTGTTGGCATATTGGCTGCATTTGAGCAGTTGCCAACTCTTGCGTATAAAGACTATATCATTCTTGGCGAATTGTCTTTGGATGGTGGCGTAAGGCACATAAACGGAATTTTACCAACTTTGATTGCAGGGCTTGAGAGTGGTTACACAAAATATATTATCCCTGCTGCAAATGCAAATGAGGCAAGTTATTTGAGCAAAGCACAATGCTATGCTGTGTCAAATTTGAGGGAAGTTGTTCAGTTTTTGTCAGGCGACAATAATCTTCAACCAATTGAAAGCAGAGAATATGTTGTTTGTGATGATACAAACAAATTCCAAGTTGACTTTGCAGATGTAAAAGGTCAAATAATGGCAAAGCGTGCTTTGGAAATTAGTGTTTCAGGTGGACACAATATTCTTATGATTGGCCCACCAGGGGCTGGCAAAACAATGCTTGCAAAATGTGTGCCAACAATAATGCCTAATATGACATTTGAAGAGGCAATTGAGGTTACAAAAATTCATAGCATTGCAGGCACTCTTGACGAAAAATTGGGAATTGTAAAAACAAGACCATTTCGTTCGCCACATCACACGG
This sequence comes from uncultured Christensenella sp., assembly GCA_910584975.1. Classification (GTDB taxonomy): domain Bacteria; phylum Bacillota; class Clostridia; order Christensenellales; family UBA3700; genus MGBC100798. The sequence continues at coordinate 4,677 of CAJUEA010000010.1, read as the reverse complement.
CAACAGTTCCTTCACTTACAGGTGGTGGAGCAAATTGCAAACCGGGTGAAATAAGTCTTGCACACAATGGTGTGTTGTTTTTGGACGAAATGCCTGAATATTCACGAAAAACTTTGGAAACTTTAAGGCAACCATTGGAAGACGGCAATGTTGTCATATCAAGGTCAAAAATGACTTTGGAATATCCTTGTCACTTTATGTTGGTTGCAAGTATGAATCCTTGTCCTTGTGGCAACTATGGTTCTTCCAATCCTTGCAAGTGTACGCCAAATGAAATACATAAATATGTAAATAAATTATCTGGACCACTTTTGGACAGAATTGATTTGCAAGTTGAAGTGGATAGCGTGAGTTATGACGATTTACGCTCTAAAGTGAAAGCAGAGTCTAGTTGTGAGATAAAAAAGCGTGTTGAGGCAGCAAGAGAAATTCAACGAGAAAGATTTAAAGGAACAAAAATATTTACCAATTCTGAAATGACAAATGCAATGCTTGAGCAGTATTGTGCCATACCAAAAGAGGCTGAAAGGCTTATGGAAGTGGCTTTTGAAAAACTTCGTTTGTCTGGTAGGGCAAATGCAAGAATACTCAAAGTTGCAAGGACTATTGCAGACATTGAGGAGTGCAAAGATATTCAAACAAGACATATTGCAGAGGCAATTCAATATAGGTCTTTGGATAGAAAATATTGGGAATAAATTGTCAATCATTTTGCAAACTTTTAATCAAGGAGTTATATGTATAATCAAGACGAAAAAGCTTTAATATGGCTTAACAATTTTAACAATATCAGCACAAAAAAGAAGCTTTTGATATTGGATTTGTTTATGTCTCCAAGTGAAATGTACACTTCTTTTAAAAGTTGCAGAGAAGATATAATTCAAATTATTGATACCAAAGTTTACAATCAACTTGCGCTTTTATGTGAAGATAGCTATGTTGACAAAATCATAAATGATTTGAAAGTAAAAAATATTAAAGCTCTCACTATTGCAAGTGAAAATTATCCTAACAAGCTAAAAGACGATTTGCTTGACCCACCTATATGTTTATATTACAAAGGCAATATAGAATTACTTGACAAATTGTGCATTGCAATTGTTGGAGCAAGAAAGATTACGAGATACGGCAAAGATGTTACGGAAAAATTCAGCAGAGAGCTGGCATTGAATGGTTTTTGCATAGTCAGTGGCTTGGCAAGAGGTGCAGACACAGCAGCACATACAGAATGTCTTGCAAATGATGGCGATACAATTGCAGTGCTTGGATGTGGTATCGATGTTGTTTATCCAAAGGAAAATAAAGATTTGTATTTGGATATTGCAGAAAAAGGTTTGATTCTTTCGGAATTTCCACTTGGAATTGAACCGTTAAGTTATAATTTTCCACAACGAAACAGAATAATCAGTGCATTGAGTGATGCAGTTTTGGTTACTGAGGCAAGTGAAAAATCGGGCTCGATTATCACAGCAAATATCGCCTTGGAGATGGGAAAGGAAATTTATGCTGTGCCAGGAAATATTTTTTCCGAACAAAGCAAAGGCACAAATGATTTGATAAAAAATTGTAGTAATGTAATAATGGCTACAAATGTAAATGATATATTAAAACAATTTAATATGAAAGAAAGGGAGATGATTGTTGATGCTATTCAGCTTGATTTTTTGCAACAAAACATTGTGAACGAACTTGCTTGTGGCAAATTGCATTTGGAAGAAATCTTGAGCAAAACAAATGTTGAAATCAGTTCATTATTTGTGTCATTGCAAGGGCTTATCAATGCAAAAGTTATCAGACAATTACCCGGAAATTTTTATGAATTACAACCTAAGTAAAAGGAGAGTTTAATGGATTTAGTTATTGTTGAATCACCTTCAAAAGCAAAAACAATATGCAAATATCTTGGCTCGGGCTATAAAGTTTTGGCATCAGGTGGTCATGTTCGTGATTTGCCAGCTGACAAACTTGGTGTGAATGTACACAGAAATTTTGAGCCTGAATATGAGGTGTATCCACAAAAAGAAAATACAATCAAACAACTTAAAAAAGAAATTAAGAATTGTGAAAAAATTTATCTTGCAACCGACCCCGACCGTGAAGGAGAGGCTATTTCTTGGCATTTAAAAGATATTTTGGATATCAAAGAAGACAATGTTAGAATTGTTTTTAATGAAATAACAAAAAAAGCAGTTAATAAAGCTATTGAAAACCCAAGAAATATTGATTTGAATCTTGTAAATTCGCAACAAGCACGAAGGGTTCTTGACAGATTGGTTGGTTATTTGATTTCGCCTGTTTTGTCCAAGAAAATTCAAAAAGGCTTGTCAGCAGGTAGAGTTCAATCAGTTGCTTTAAGAATGATTTGCGACAAAGAGCGTGAAATTGAGGCGTTTAAACCAGAAGAATACTGGAACATTTTTGCAAATATTTCAGTTGACAATAAAAGTTTTTATAAAGCTCAATTTAATGATAAAAACGGCAAAAAAACAAAAATTAAAAATGAAACTGAAGCATTGCTTGTTGAAAATGAATCAAAACTTGGCGAGTGGTATGTTGGCAATGTTAAGCGTGCCAAAAGTTTTAGCAAGCCTAATCCACCTTTTACAACTTCGACTTTGCAACAAGATGCTGTAAATAAACTTAATTTTTCTGCAACACAAGTTATGAGAATTGCTCAGCAACTTTATGAAGGCGTTAATATCAAAGGCGAAGGCTTGCATGCACTTGTTACTTATATCCGTACGGATAGTGTAAGAATTAGTGACGATGCAACTGCTATGGCAAAAAACTTTATTAACACACATTTTGGTTCAGAATATTATCCAAAAAAGGCAAATGTTTACACTACAAAAGGCAATGCACAGGATGCACACGAGGCTATTCGTCCAATCAATTTGGATTATTCTCCTGAATTTTTAAAGGGTAAAATTGAGACTGAACAATGGAAATTGTACAAGTTGATTTACGACAGATTTTTAGCGTCTCAAATGGTTCCTGCAGAGTATAATACATTGACCGTAAACATAATAAGTGAATATAACGGCACAAAATATGGCTACCTTCTTAAAGGAAAAACATTGGTATTTGCAGGCTTTACAAAAGTTTACAACATTTTAAAAGAGGAAGAGGATGATGTTCAATCAGACACTTTGCCAAACTTTGAAGAAGGCGAAAGCATCCTTTTGAAAGACATTGTAAAAGAACAAAAGTTTACAAAACCACCACTTAGATACACTGACAGTACAATTGTCAAAGCAATGGAAGAAAACGGCATTGGAAGACCTTCAACTTACGCAACAATCATCAGCGTTATCTACAAGAGGCAGTATATTGAAAAAGAAGGTAAATATATGAAACCGACAGAGCTTGGCTTTGTAGTGTGTGACCAACTTGTAAAATATTTTCCTAACATCATGGATACAAAGTTTACTGCTGATATGGAAAGCAAACTTGATATTGTTGCCGATGGTGAAGTTGATTGGCATAAGATAATTGTTGATTTTTATCCAGGATTTTTGAAAAATCTTGAAAAAGCAAACGATGGCGAAAGGGTTAAAATTGAGCCAATTATGACAGATATTAAATGTCCTGATTGTGGAAAACCTATGGTAATTCGTGATGGAAAATATGGCAAGTTTCTTGGTTGTTCAGATTATCCAAATTGCAAAAAAATTATGCCATATACTGATGGAAATCCACAAGAAAATGGCGAGAATGCAGACGAAGTTTTGTGCCCTGATTGTGGAAGGCCTATGGTACTAAAAAATAGCAAATATGGCAAATTTTACGGTTGCAGTGGCTATCCAGATTGCAATAAGATTTTGAAAGTTAATGAAGTTAAGCGAATGAAAAATGCAGAAAACAATGCAAAAGAAGATATTGATGCAGAAAAAATTCCAGAAAACACAATTTTTTACAATCAATCTGCTTATGAAAATGATATAAAGAATGAAAGCCTTGCTCAAAACAATGAAAACACAGATAGTGAAGATGTAATTTGCGAAAATTGTGGTGCAAAAATGGTTATCAAATCGGGTAGATATGGCGAGTTTTATGCTTGTCCGAACTATCCAAATTGCAAAAATATCATACCGATAAAAAAGAAAAAACAATAATCAAAAGGATGTGTATGGAAGTTCGTGTTATTGGTGGTGGACTAGCAGGCTCTGAGGCAAGCTATCAACTGCTTAAAAGAGGCTATAATGTAAAGCTTTATGAAATGAGAAAAGTCAAACAAACACCTTGTCATAATACGACAAATCTTTGCGAATTAGTTTGTAGCAACAGCTTGAAAAGCACGGAACCTTCCACTGCAAGTGGCACACTTAAAGAGGAACTTAAAAGATTAGATTGTCTACTTTTGAGATGTGCAGAAAAGGCAAAAGTACCTTCAGGTGGAGCACTTGCTGTAAACAGAGAGCAATTTTCTTTGCTTGTTGAAGAAGAACTGAACAAGTTTGAAAACTTTGAGAGAATTGATGCTGAATATATTGAAATTGATAGGGGCGTGCCAACAATCATTGCAAGTGGTCCATTGACATCTGATAAACTTGCAGAAAACATTGCAAAATTGATTGGAAACAGCGACAATTTGCATTTTTATGATGCAGTTGCACCTATTGTAAGTGGAGATAGCTTGGATTATGACAAATTGTTTTTTGCCACACGCTATGACAA
>CAJUEA010000009.1 GCA_910584975.1 uncultured Christensenella sp. | reverse complement strand
ACGGCGTGGAGGCAGGTTTGGATTTGGAAATGCCTTCTTCAAATGGCGTAAATGACAAAAAAGTTGTAAAAGCCGTAAAAAATGGGGAATTAGACGAAAAATTTGTGGATAAAGCTGCCACCAACATCCTTAAAATCGTGGATAGGTACAAATATATAAATGATGTTAAGTTTGGCTTTGACAAAAAAGAACATTATGACCTTGCAAGAGAAATTGCAGAAAGCTCTGCTGTGCTTTTGAAAAACGATAATAAAACATTGCCGATTAAAGAAAATGAAAAAGTATTGATAGTCGGAAATATGGCAAAAGTGAGTCGTTATCAAGGTGGTGGAAGTTCTCATATTACTCCTTTTTATGAAACTTCTCTTGTGGATAGCTTGAATGAGTCGGGCATTAAATACGACTATATGGAAGGATATCATGAAAAGTATATCAAAGATAACAGCGATTTGATTGCAAAAATTGCAGCAAAATCTGCAAATTATGATAAAATTGTGCTTTGCATAGGTTTGCCTGACAATATGGAAGTGGAAGGTCTTGACAGAAAGCATATGAATTTGCCACAAACTTATGATAAATTGGTGGAAGAAGTTGCAAAATTACATAATAATGTTGTAGTTGTTTTGTTTGCCGGCTCTCCAGTTGAAATGCCTTGGAGGTATAAAGTAAGCGCAATACTTAATATGTATCTTGCAGGAAGTGCCAGTGGAGAGGCTTGCGCAAATATTCTTTACGGAAAAGTTAATCCAAGTGGCAGACTAGCAGAAAGTTATCCAATCAAGCTTGCTGACTGCAACAGCTATCATAATTTTAACTACGACGCAGATCGTACATATTATTCTGACAGTATTTATGTGGGATATAGATATTACGATATCACAAAAACAAAAGTAGCTTATCCATTTGGTTTTGGCTTAAGTTATACGAGCTTTGAATATTCAAATTTTGTAGTAGACAAGCAGATTGATATTGAAAAAGGTGGAAAAATCAGCCTTACAATAAAAAATATCGGAGAAGTTGCCGGCAGTGATGTAATTCAAATTTTTATTGGTAAAAAAGATTCAATTTATTTGCGTCCTCTTAAGGAATTAAAAGCCTTCAAAAAAGTATTTGTGCAACCTAATGAGGAAAAAAATATTGAAATTACACTTGATAGGCATTCTTTTGAAATTTTTGATATAGCGAGTGACAATTATCTTGTTGAAAGTGGTGCTTATCAACTATATCTTGCAAAAAACAGCGAAGAAATTGTTGAAACAATAGAAATTGAGGTTGCAAGCAGTGACAAATGTGTTGGAGACAGCAAAGAAATGCTTGAGTACATTCCTCAAAACAATGAATTTTCTTATGAAAAGTTTGAAAAAATTTATGGAACACCAATTTTGCCTGTTAAGCAAAAAACGAAAAAAGGTGAGTTTACAGATCAAAATTGCTTGTGCGAAATTGCAGAACACAGCTTGCTTGCTAGGTTCATTTTGTGGTGCATAAGAGGTATTTTGCCACTTGCAACAGGTGAAGGCAAAGATACAAGTGGCTTTATGATGAGCTATGAGCAAATGAGAACAAATCCACTTTTCAAACTTGGACAAACAAGTGGTGGTGCATTGACTGAAACAAAAATTCAAGGCATTGTGTCAATTTTCAATGGTCATCCATTTAAAGGTTTGGCTGCACTTTGCAAAAAATCCAAAGAGTAAAAGTTGATTTTTTAACGAATGCTTTGCAAATAAATAATATTGTTTGTTAATTATATTGTGAAATTTTCAATAAATTTGATTTTTTTAATTAAAGTAACTTTAAAAAATTTGCTAATATAACAAAAAATCACGCATTTTGCGTGATTTTTTTTGCTAATTTCTAGATTTTAACACTCAGTGTAGTTTTTATCAATATTTATTACAAGATTGCAAGTAGTGTCTTGTGAGTGTACCATTTGTGAAAGATTTTCTTTTACTTGTTCATCTGAAAGTTTCAAATCCATTGGCAAAACAATATCAAAAATTAAATTATTGCTGTTTGTTCCTTGAACCATTCGAAAATCGTGAATTGTAATTCTTTCATCAATTTGCTTTGCAAGTTCTGCAATCATTGCTTTATAATTGTTTGATTGTTCGTCATCTTTGTTGATTGGATCCATATGAATAAGTAGTTGAGTGCTTTGAGTTGTCAGCTCTCTTTCAATTTTATCAATTAGTTCGTGACTTTTCAGCATATCTTGCATGCAATCAACCTCAACATGCACGCTTACAAAAAATCTGTTTGGTCCATAATTGTGGATAATCATATCATGAATGCCAAGCACACCTTCATAGTTTTGGATGCTTTTTGCAATATCGGATACCATTTGCTTATCTGCTTTTTCGCCAAGCAAAGGGTTGAATGTGCTTATCATAAGCTTAAAGCCTTGAATAATAATCAATAGCGCAACCACAACGCCAAAATAACCATCAAGATTTACTCCAACAAAATGAGAAATAATTGTTGAAATCAAAATAATAGAACTTACTGCACAATCGCTTATGCAATCAATGGCAACACCTTTCAGCGTAGCAGATTTGATTTTTTGGTACATTGCCATATTATAAATGAAAAGGCAAATTTTGACTAGAATTGAAAAGCAAAGTATCCCAATTGTGATATAACTGAAAGTTGCAGCAGTGTTTTGTGTGATTTTCTCAATAGACGATTTTATAAGTTCAATGCCAACCATTATTATGAAAAAGGATATTATCATTGCTGCAAGATATTCTGCACGAGCGTGTCCGAAAGGATGTTTTTTATCAGCAGGCTTGTCTGCAATTTTAAAACTTATCATACTTACAGCAGAGGAGGCCGTATCTGAAATGTTATTCAAACCATCACTTGCAACAGAAATGCTTGAAAAAATCAAGCCAACTGCAAGCTTTGCAGTACCAATAAGCAAATTTGCAATTATTCCAACAAAACTTGCTACAACTCCAATCAAATTGCGAAGTCTTGCATCAGTTTGTTTATCAGGGGATTGTTTTTTAATTATTTTTTTTGCGATAAATTCAGACATTACCAATCCTCCTTGATAGAAAGTTTTATATCAGTGTAAAATTCTTTGTATTTTTGCTTAAAAGCCTCTGCGTCGTCAGCAATTTCGTAAAGTTCTTCGGGGTCGAAATCTGCAATATCAATCCCGTCGTCGTCCATTTTTTCTGATAATTTCATTAGTGTGTAGTTATCCATAACTAAATTTACCTTTTTGAGTTTATAATTTTTAATTTTGTAAAAGTGCATTTATATAATATTAACTTGTAAATTTTGCAAATAATTTTGATTGAAAATATCTATTGTAAAAATTAATTTTACAAGATCATTTGTATAAATATGCTTACATTATATCATTTTTAAATTGTTTTTACAAGCTAAAAATGGTGTTTTGCGTGAATTTTTATAAATAAATCTTATTATATAAAATTATAAATATTATAAATAAAATCAAAATATCTATTGATTTTTACAATAAAGTGTGTTATAATACACTAGAATAGTTTTGTGAGGAGGCAGCATGACAGATTTCGAGAAGTTTTTAAGTGAAGTGCAAGACGATATTAAAGGTCTGGCAATTATGGCAAAAGAAAGTACATATATCAAAAGTGAGTACTACGACAAGTATGATGTTAAAAGAGGACTAAGGGACATTAATGGTAAAGGTGTTCTTACTGGTCTGACTGAAATTTCAGACATTATATCAAGCAAAACAAATGCAGAGGGCAAATCTGTGCCTTGCAAAGGTGAGCTTTATTATCGTGGTATCAAAATTGAGGATATTGTCAATGGTTTTGCAGGCAGTCGCAATAGATTTGGTTTTGAAGAAACTGCATATTTGTTGCTTTTTGGAAAATTGCCAAATAATGACGAACTTAAAAATTTTATTGAAATTTTAGGTGGATTCAGAAGATTACCAAACAGCTTTGTTCGTGATATCATTATGAAAGCACCAACAAACGATATGATGATTGCTTTGTCAAGGTCAGTACTAACTTTGTATTCTTATGACAGCAATCCAGATGACATCGGCATACCAAATGTTTTAAGGCAATGTTTGCAACTTATTGCAGAGTTTCCATTGCTTGCTGTTTATGGTTACAATGTTTATAAGCATTACTACAATTCTGAAAGTTTGCTTATCAGAAAACCAAATCCTGAATATTCCATTGCAGAAAATTTGTTGTATATCTTGCGTGAAGATGGCAAGTTTACACCACTTGAGGCGGAGCTCTTGGATATTTGTCTTGTATTGCACGCAGAGCATGGTGGTGGAAATAACAGCTCTTTCACAACACATGTTGTAAGTTCTTCCGGCACAGACACATACAGCTCAATTGCAGCATCACTTGGCTCACTTAAAGGACCAAGACATGGTGGTGCAAACATTAAAGTTGTAAAAATGATTGAGGATATGAAAGCAAATCTGCCTGATTATTCAGACGAAAGTGTTACAAAATATCTTGAAGCATTGCTTGACAAAAAAGCATTTGACAAGAGTGGTTTGATTTATGGAATGGGACACGCTGTTTATTCTTTGTCTGACCCAAGAGCAGATATTTTAAAATCATATATCAAAGCATTGGCTTGTGAAAAACACGCTCAAAGTGAATATGCTTTGTATGAAAAAATTCAGCGATTGGCGCCTGAAATTATTGGTAAAAAACGCTCAATATACAAAGGCGTAAGTTGCAATATCGACTTTTATTCAGGATTTTTGTATAATATGCTAGGACTTCCTGTTGAGTTGTTTACTCCGATTTTTGCTATTGCAAGGGTTGTAGGATGGTCAGCTCACAGAATTGAGGAGCTGTCTAACAACGGAAAAATTATTCGTCCAGGTTACAATGCTGTTTGCGAATACAAAGAGTATGTTGCTCGTGACGACAGAAAATAATTGACAAATTATGTACAACTTGATTAGTTAACTACAAATAAATGGTTATATAATATTGCTATTATCTCAAAAACTAGGCATTTTTAATTAAAAATTTGAATATTTATTAACAATTAGCTGTTGTTTAGCGTATAAAATATAATAATTAATCATTAATTGTTGCAAAAAATTATAAAAAACAATACCTTTGAAAGGTAAATTTATATCATAACAAAAAAGAGGAATTAAAAAATATGTCCCCCCAATGTATAGGTTATATTGTCGGAATTATTGTTTTAACTGCTTTGTCTGGATTTTTTAGTGCAAGTGAAACATCTTATAACAGCTTGAATAAAATCAAGCTTAAGAACAAAGCAAACGAAGGCTCTAAGGGCGCAAAAAAAGCTTTGTTGCTTGTGGATAACTATGACAAATTGATTACTACAATTTTGATTGGTAACAATATTGTCAATATTGCTGCCGCAACAATAGCTACTTTGTTGTTTACAGAAATTATTAAGTCTCAACCTGACTTGGCTGCAACAGTTTCAACTATTGTTGTTACGGTTATTACATTGATTTTTGGCGAAATTACTCCAAAAAGCATTGCAAAAGAGTTCAGCGAAGGCTTTGCAATTCGTGTTGCAACAATTTTGCAGATTTTGTGCTTGATTTTCACTCCGTTTACTTGGTTGTTTTCTAAATGGCAAAAGCTTTTGATTAAAATGTTCAAGCCAAATGAAAACACTGCAATGAGTGAGGCTGAACTTATTACTATGGTTGATGAGGCTACAACTGAAGGTGGCATTGATAAAGATGAAGGAGAACTTATTCGAAGTGCCATTGAGTTTAATGAACTTACAGTTAAGGATATTTTTACTCCACGCGTGGATGTGATTGCTGTTGAGGCAAACGCAAAAAAAGACGAGCTTAGAGATTTGTTTTTGGAAAATGGTTTTTCAAGATTGCCAGTATTTGAAGAGGATATTGACAATGTAATTGGTGTTTTGCACGAGAAAGATTTTTACAAAAACTACTTTAAAAAAGAATTTGACATCAAAAAATATATGTCGCAAACTATTTGGGTAACTTTGAACTCTACTTTGTCAAATGTGCTTAAAATGTTGCAAAAATCAAAGGCGCATATGGCAGTAGTGCTTGACGAATATGGTGGCACTGCTGGTATTGTTACGCTTGAGGACATTTTGGAAGAGCTTGTTGGTGAAATTTGGGACGAGCATGATGAAGTGGTTGAGGATATTGTTCAAATTAGCGAAAATGAATATCAAATTGACGGTGGTTGTAACATAGAGGATATGTTTGACACTTTCCACCAAAAATATGACAGCGACGAACTTGAGGTTACAACAGTAAGTGGTTGGGTTATCGATTGTTTTGGTTATATCCCAAGTGTTGATGAGCAATTTGATTTTCATAATCTTACAATAAAAGTTATTGATGCCGACCCTAAAAAAGTAACCAAAATTTATGTTAAAGTTTTGGAAAACTTTGAAGAGGAAGAAGACGAGACTTTTATTGACAAATTCTTCAAGAAGGATGACGATAAAGAGGACGATAAGAAAGAAGATAAAAAGTCAGAAAAATCTTTGCATAAAGAGGAAATTGATGACAATATTTCAAATGATAATGTTGAACAATCAAACGATAATATTGAAGATAAGTAATAAAATAATCTAAAAGGAAAAAGTATGTTAGAACACATTTATGAATTCGAAAAAAAATATCTTAGTGAATATGCCTGTCATTCTGAAAATACTGCTGGAAGGAAATTTGAAGTTGAGCCTTCATTGTTGAGAACTGAATTTCAAAGGGATAGAGACAGAATTATTCACAGCAAAGCTTTTAGGCGTTTAAAACATAAAACGCAAGTGTTTTTGTCTCCAAAAGGCGATCATTACAGAACACGCCTTACACATACTTTGGAAGTTATGCAAGTTGCAAGAACTATTGCAAGGGCATTGCGTCTTAATGAGGATTTGACTGAGGCAATAAGCCTTGGACACGATTTGGGACACACTCCTTTTGGTCATAGTGGCGAAAATGTGCTTAACAAACTTAATCCAAGTGGCTTTGAGCACAACAAGCATAGTTTGAGAGTTGTGGAGTTTCTTGAAAATGACGGGGAAGGTTTAAATTTGACTTTTGAGGTTAAAGATGGCATTTTGCACCACAAAAAAAGTGGCAAGCCATCTACACTTGAAGGCAAAATTGTAAGTTATGCTGACAGAATTGCATATATGAATCACGATATTGAGGATGCAATTTTGGGTGGTATTTTGACTGAAAATGACATTCCTAAACACATAACTGACGTTTTAGGCGATAGCAAGGCAAAAAGAATCAACACTTTGGTTAGCGATATTGTAAAAAACAGCTATGGCAAAAATTTTGTTGGATATTCTGAACAAATTGACAAAATGGCTGACGAATTGCGAGACTTTATGTTTAAAAGTGTATATTTCAATCCTAAGGCAAAAATTGAAGAGCAAAAAGCAAATCAAATGATTGAATTTTTGTATGATTACTATATGAAAAACATTGATAAATTGCCTGCTTTTTACATAAGTCTGATTGATAAATGGGGTAAAGATAATGCTGTTACCGATTATATTGCAAGTATGACAGATACATTTGCAGTTAAGGCATTTGAGGATTTGTTTGTTCCAAATTGTTGGAATTTATAAATTATATAAAAAATACTTGTGTAGACAAGCATATTCTTTAGCAATATTAAATTCAATATCAATCTTTTTTGCTTTTTAATAATTTATAATTAAAGCGAATTAGTGCAAAATATATAGTAAATCAGGAGAAAATGGTGTACAACGATTATTCAAGCTTTTTACAAGAGCTGAGAGACAAATCGAATATTGTGGATGTTGCTCAAAAGTATGTTGACCTTGAAAAAAAAGGCGGACGCTATTGGGCAAGATGTCCTATACACAACGAAAAAACTCCTTCTTTTACTGTGGATGAATTGCGTGGGACATATTATTGCTTTGGATGTCACGCATCTGGAGATGTTTTTTCTTTTATTCAACAGGTTGAGCATGTTGATTTTAAGGAGGCAGTACAAATTCTTGCAAATCGTGCAGGCTTGGAAGTGCCAAAATTTAGCAGTAACTTTAATCAAGAAAAAAAAGAGGCAGAAAGGCTTAAAAAAGAAAGATTATATCAGTTAATGCGAGAGACAGGACTTTTTTATCATAACAATCTTGTTGCACAAAAAACTGGTGAAGTTGTTGAATATTTGAATTTGCGAAAGCTTACAAAATCAACAATCAAAACTTTTGGAATGGGATATTCGTCTGGTTATAGTGAATTGATTGAGTATTTGCGCGCAAAAGGTTTTTCAGATGATGAAATGATTGAGAGTGGCGTTGCAAAAGAAAAAAATGGTAAACTTTACGATTTTGAGGCAGGCAGATTGATTGTTCCAATATTCAACAATTTAAACAATGTTGTTGCCTTTGGTGGCAGAGCTTTGGGCAGTGTGGATTTTATGAAATATAAAAACACTGAAGAAACATTGATTTTTAAAAAACGAAATGAACTTTTTGGCGTACATACATTGAAAAAAGCCAAGCTTACAGAAAACTTCAATTGTGTTATTGTTGTTGAAGGTTATATGGATGTTATAAGCTTGTATCAAGCAGGCGTTAAAAATGTGGTTGCTTCAATGGGTACAGCACTGACTATCGAGCAAGCCAAAATGCTAAAATATTATAATAATAATATCTATTTATGTTATGACGGAGATAACGCAGGCCAAAAAGCAACATATAAAGGCATTGATATTTTGCGAGATGCAGGGCTGAATGTAAAAGTTGTGAGACTTATTGAAGGGCTTGACCCAGATGATATAATCAAGCAATATGGTGTGAGTAAGTTTAGGGAGCTTGTGGAACAGGCAATTTCTCCAACTGAATACAAAATTCGAACTGTTGCAAAGCAATTTGATTTGACTACGCCCGAAGGACAAGGTAAATTTGCAGTCAAAGCACTTGAAGTTTTAACAGAGCTTGCCACAATGGTGGAAAGAGAGGCATACTTGCCAATGATTTCAGAGCTTAGCAGATTATCGGCAACAAGCTTAGCAAAACAGCTGGACAAGTTTGAGGACAATATCAACGGATATAAGGAAACTCAAGCAGTTGAGAATGTAAAAGAACAGCGATTTACTTTGAAACCAAGCACAAATAAATATTATAAAGCTGCGAGATTTTTGATATATTCAATTTTTGCTTATGACGCGCTTGACTATATCAATGAAGATATTTCGCCTTATCTTAAGGATAAGGAACACATAGCCATTTATGACTATGCAAGAGAACTTAAAACAAACAATACTACTTTGAATATTAATATGTTGAAAGAGTTGGAAAGTAACGGAGAGGCAAAGCATATTTACGAGGGTAACTTTGACAAAATCCCTAATGACTGTAAGGAACAAATGCTAAATGACTGCTTTAATACTTTAAAAATCGACTTTTTAGATATAGAAATGCAAGAATTGACTTCACAATATTCAGAGGAAAGTAATATTGACAAACAAAATCTGCTTCGCAATCAAATTGCGGAAATCAATAGCAGGATTGTTGAGTTAAAACGGAGGAAAAATGGAAAATAAGGACAAAAAACCAAAAACAAGAGAAGTAAAACTTGAGGCTGCTTTAGCTAACCTTATTGATTTGGCAAAAACAAAAAACAACAAATTGTCAAGTGATGAGGTTATTGATAAGTGTGAAAAGTACATTATCGACCCGGAAGATATTGACGAAATGCACAAAAAACTTAATGAGGCTGGCATTGTTGTTGAGGAACTTACACTTGAGGAAAAAGTTTCTTTGGACAAAATAATGGGCGATGGCATTACTGATGATAATGTTAAAATGTATTTGAAAGACATTGGCTCAGTGCCACTTTTGACACCTGAGGAAGAACGCAATCTTGCAATTATGATGGCAAGTGAAAACGAGGCTGATTGTCAATATGCAAAAAATAGGCTTAGCGAGGCAAACTTGAGGCTTGTTGTCAGCATTGCAAAAAAATATGTAGGAAGAGGTATGCAATTTCTTGATTTGATTCAAGAAGGCAATCTTGGACTTATGAAAGCAGTTGAAAAATTCGATTACACAAGAGGCTTTAAGTTTTCAACTTATGCAACTTGGTGGATAAGACAATCTATCACAAGAGCGATTGCAGATCAAGCAAGAACAATCAGAATCCCTGTGCATATGGTGGAAACAATCAACAAAACAAATCGTGTTGCGCGTGGACTTTTGCAAGAGCTTGGAAGAGAGCCTTCAACGGCTGAAATCGCTGAGGCAATGGGACTTACTGAGGAAAAAGTTGCCGAAATTTTGAAAATCGGACAAGACCCAGTTTCTTTGGAAACACCTATCGGAGAAGAAGAAGACAGCCATCTTGGTGATTTCATTGAGGATAGCAATGCAACATCTCCAAGTGATTCAGCTGAGTCAAAAATGCTTAGAGAGCAGTTGTTGCAAGTGCTTAACACTTTGACACCACGCGAAAATGAAGTGCTAAGAAAGCGTTACGGACTTGATGACAATCGTCCAAAAACTTTGGAAGAAGTGGGTAGAGAGTTTAATGTTACTCGTGAGCGTATCAGACAAATTGAGGCAAAAGCTCTAAGAAAATTACGCCACCCAAGTCGTACAAAAAAACTTAAGGACTATGTTAACCGATGAAGTTGGATAAGCGAATGACTGCACTTTTCTCAGAAATTCCAAAAAATATAAATTTGGCTGACATTGGTGCTGACCATGGCATTGTCAGCATTAATTACGCATTAAATAATCCAAGCAATTTTGTTGTTGGCAGTGATATCAGCAAAAAAAGCATTGAAAAAGCAGCAAAAACTGCAAAAAAATTGAATTTAACAAATTATTACACAACTGTTGGAAATGGTCTTGCACCAATTAAAAATTTTGATATTGATGTCATTTTAATTTCCGGAATGGGTGGAGAAGAAATAATAAAAATTATAGATAGTAATAAAAAATATCCTTTTTATGTGCTATCTCCACAAAAAAATTCCGATAAAGTTAGACTTTATTTGAAAAATAACAATTTGAAAGCTGTCAAAGACTACAAAGTTTTATCCGACTCAAAGTTTTATGACATAATCGTTTGTACACAAGGAGTTTATAATCCAACTGAGTTTGAGGTGCAATTTGGCAGTGGCAAAGGGGAGGATTTTAAATTATTTTCTACTCATACCACTGAATATCTGACAAAATTGTTGCAAACAATAAAAAAGGAAGAAGATAGATTTGCTGTAATCCAAAAATTGAATTTGTTGAGTGTTGCAAACAACAATTAATGTGTTATTGCAAGGAGATAGTATGAAAGTTTATGAAATAGCAAATTTGATTGAAAATGTCGCACCTTTGACTCTTGCAGAGGAATGGGACAATGTCGGTTTGCTTATTGGCGACAAATCATGTGAAATTAGTGGTGTTTTGGTTTGTTTGGACTTAACAAATGGTGCCATTGATTATTGCATTAACAATAATTGTAATATGATTATCACACATCATCCTGCAATATTTGAGCCATTAAAAAAAATTACATATTGCGATTATATAGGCAATTTGGTTGCCAAGTGCATTAAAAACAATATAAATGTTTATTCTGCTCACACCAATATGGATATGTCTGAAGAGGGAATAAATTTTGAAATAGGAAAATTGTTAGGTGTGCAAGCAAATCGTTTTTTGAGTGATGGATTAGGCATTTATGGCGAATATAATGGGGATTTAGACAAATTATTGCTAAACTTGCAAGAAATTACAAAAGAAAGTTGTCCTAAAATTTATATCGCAAAAGATGGAAAAAATCACAAAAAACAAAACATTGCTTTTATAAGTGGCAGTGGTGGACGAATTGATGAAGTGGTGAAAAGAGTAAAAGAGCTTAATATTGCCACATTTATATCAAGTGAATTAAAACACAATATTATCATTGAGCTTTTGGCACAAGATGTCAATGTTATTCAAATAGGGCATTTTGAAAGCGAGATAATTTTTGTGGAAATTATTTTTAAATTATTTGAAAATAAAATTAGCAATTTATATAAATATGTTAGTTTGAATTAAGGAGGTTTTGTATGGAATTACAAAAAATATTGGATTATCAAGATATTGATAAAAAAGTTTATGCTTGTGAAATGGAGTTTAAGCAAAGCAAGCCTGCACAAGATTATGCCAAAGCAATGTCTTTGTATAAAACAAAAACAGAAGAGATGTTGAAAAGTATCCGTGATTCTGAAGAAGTGGCTGTAATTTGCGATAGATATAAACAAACTTACAAAAATATCTTTGAAGAAATGAATGGCTTGAATGATGTTTTTGATTCGTTTGAGGAATTGAAGGAAATTGATAAATACGAAAAGAAGATTGCTCAATTTCAAAAAGAGCTTTTGAACATAGAAAGGGAACTTACAAGATTGTCAAAGAAAATGGACGAATGCATTGAAATCAGCAAGAAATCTTTGGAAGATTTGAAAAAGCTTGAGGACATTATCAAAGTAAGAAAAATTGATATGCAAAAAATTAAAATTGCAATTGAGGATAAGGCAAAAGTTTATATTGCTGAACTTAAAAAATTGCAAAGCGAAATTCCTGAAAATGTGCTTGCAAAATACAACGCAATAAGAAAAAATAAAAAGATGCCTGTGCTTGTTTCAAGCTCTGAAGATTTTAAATCTTGCCTTGGATGTGGTATGGATATTTCAAGCGATTTGACAATCAAATTGCAGAACAAACAAATTGTAGAGTGCCCTAATTGTGGCAGATTGATTTTTAATAAAAATTGATTTTAGTATCGATTTTTGAATAGTTATTGATGTTTTTATCTGAATAAATATATCAATTAAGCAAAGTTATCAAAAAAGAATATATTAACAAATGATAAAAAATTCACGCAATACTTTTGGAAGTTTTGTGTGATTTTTTTGTTTAATGGAATTAATATAATAAATTTTATAAAATATTTTTCAGATGTATTCAGCGCAAAATATCCACCATTTCAACAGCAATAACAAAGCCCAAAGTTACAAGAAGAATAATAATTTTCATATCAAGTTATACTTTCTGCCGATTTGATAATTTTGTAAAGTTCAGAATTGACATTGCTATTGGTTGAGACTTTGTTTATGTATGTATTTTTGCCTAAAGGAGGAGCACTGTTTGAATTGTTGTTCATCATTTGCATAAGTCCAGATAGCATATTGGGATTGCCAAACATATTCATCATAGGGTTACCTTGATTGCCATCTTGCTCGCTATTGCCACCACCTGAATTGAACATATTGCCAAGATTTGCCATATTGCCCAAATTTCCTAGATTGCCCATACCTGACATATTTCCAAACATACTCATTAACATTTGAGGGTCAAACATAAATACCTCCTATCACAATATAATATATGCTGACATATAATAGATAGTGATTAAAGGAGGCAATATGGGCAAAAATATCAGAAATTTTAAAGGTTACAACAATCAATCTGGAAGCAAGTGCAATGGTGGCTGCAACAACGGAAATGGTAAGTTTACTCAAAAAGATGTGGAAGAAGATGTTAAAAGTCAATTTAACAAATATAGTGGCTATTCGGAAAATCAACTTATTGACGAGTTTTACAAAGAAGTTTACAAACAAAAACAACTTGGCAATTTAAGTCCTGCAATGTTGCAAAATTTTTATAATATGATGGCTCCAAACATGTCCCCACAACAAAAACAAAAAATGAAAGCTTTGATTGACAGCATAAAATAAAATTACTTTCAATTTTACATAAATGTGTTAAATTTGATTTATTGCAAAGTGAAAAAAGCATTTTGCAATAATTTTGCTTTTTTTATTTACAAAAATATAAAAATGTGCTAAAATATTTGTAGTTGTTTCAGCAATAAAAATTTGAATATTTAAGCGTATTTTTTTGACTTTGATTTTTTAGGACAATGAAAAAAGTGCTTAAATATTTTTTGTGAATTTTTGTGTGAAATTATTGAAAAGTGGAATTTCAATTTTATGAAAATTTAAGTTGCTTTTTAAATTTTACATTTTGATATAAGGAAAAACAAAAATAATTTAGATACAAAATATTATTAAAAGTGGCAAAGTGTGAGGTAGAACATTGAATTTCAAAAGATTAGAGCTTTATGGATTTAAGTCATTTGCAGATAGAACCGTCATTGAATTTAATGACGGCATTACTGGAATTGTTGGACCAAACGGATCAGGTAAAAGTAACTTTTCCGATGCGATAAAATGGGTGCTTGGTGAGCAATCTGCAAAACAACTGCGTGGAAAAAATATGCAGGATGTTATTTTTGTAGGCACACAAAGGCGTTCACAAATGAGCTACTGCGAGGTAACTCTTGTTTTTGACAATACAGGTCAAAAGATCTTTAAAACACTTGCTTTTGATGAGGTTAGCTTTACAAGAAAGCTATATCGTTCAGGCGAAAGTGAATACTTGCTTAACGGCACAAACATTTTGCTTAAAAATATGAGGGATATCATTCGCGATACAGGACTTGGTAAGGATGGTTACAGCATTATCGGACAAGGTCGTGTTGCAGAAATTATCAACTCTAAGCCAGAAAACAGGCGTGCTATTTTTGAAGAGGCAGCTGGTATTAGCAAATACAAAAAAAGAAAGGATGATGCAGAAGACAGACTTGAAAAAACAAGAGACCATTTGGAGCGTTTGCAAGATATTATTCACGAAGTTGAGCGTCAGCTTACACCATTGCAAAAGAAAGCAGAAAATGCAAAAAAATATCAAGAATTGTATGAAAATCAAAAGCAACTGGAAGTAAATCACTTTTTGTATGCTTATGAAAATAATGACAGTGAAATTGACAAAATCAATCAAATAATAAAAGGTATTTCTGAAGAAATTGAACTAATTTATTCAAGAATTAAGGACAATGACGAGAATTATCAAAAGAATTTGCACACTTTAAGTCAAATTGAAGATGACTTGAATGAATACAGAGAGTTAAGAACAAGAATTTTGGTTGCAAACCAAGAAAAATTGGGCAAAGGCGAAACTTTGCAAGAAAGATTGAGTCACGGAAAATCTGAGGAACAAAACCTTTTGCAAGACATTGCAAAATACTCAAGCAAGATTGACGATTGTGAAGAATTGCTTGTGGCTTTTGGTCAAAAGAAAAATGATATTTTAACAAAACTTAACACTTTGAAAAGCAATGTTGAACAAAAAGAGGCTGAATTGTTGAGTTTGACTGACGAAATCAACAGACGAAATGCTGAATTTGAGCGTTCTGAAGAAGAAATGCTTAAAGCCATTGAAATGTTGTCTGACGCCAATGTTGACTACACAAAATTGCAGACAGATTATGATTATTTGTCACAGGACAAGCTTGAACAAGAGGAAGAAATTTCTGTTTTAAAGAAGACTATTGAAGATACTGAGGCAGAAAAACAAGGCTTGGAGTCTGAAAAAAATCTTATTTTGACAGATAGAAACAACATTTATCGTGAAGTAAATGAATGTAAAAAGAATTTGAATGAGAGCAATCAAAAATTAAGTATTCTTGAAAGCAATATCACAAAACTTAAAGGTTCGGTTGCATCTTATGAAATGCAAAAAACTGTGTTCATTCGTTCAAAAGATCAATACGAAAACTATCAAATGGCTGTTAAAAAAATTATGCAGTACACAAAAGAGGACAGAGTGCTTGACAGCAAAATTCTTGGTGTGGTTGCAGAACTTATTAAAGTGCCTGAAGAGTACGAAACAGCCATTGAAGTTTCACTTGGTGGCTCATTGCAAAACATCGTAACAGCAAACACAGATGATGTTAAATATTGCATTGAAGTGCTAAAACGAAATAAAATGGGTAGCATTACATTTTTGCCAATCAACTCTTTGCGTGCAAGATTGTTGAGTGCAGAGCAAGCAAACGCGTTGAAGGAAAAAGGTGCAATCGGGCTTGCGTGTGATTTGATTGGCTATGACAAGGCTTATGACAGCGTGTTTAAAAACTTGCTTGGCTCAACCATTGTTTGCGATACATATGACAATGCAAATTTGATTTCAAAAAAATACAATCGTTCAATAAGAATTGTTACTTTGGAGGGAGAAATTTTCAACCCACAGGGTTCAATCACTGGTGGTAGCTCAAGAAAACACGATGTTGTTAGCATTTTAGGAAGAGAGAGAGAGTTTGAAAACATTTGCAAAAATTTTGAAAACGCTCAATTCCAACTTAAAAAATCAACTGAAGGTTACGAAATTTTGTCAAGTAATGTAGCAAAACTTAACTTTTTGATTAGCAATCTTAACCAACAACTTATTGACAAAGAAGTACAACTTAACACTGCAACTTCAAAGGTTGATTACATATCAGATTTGCTTGACAAATATATTGAGGATTTGACTGAAAAACGCACTCAATATGATTCTTTGTGTGAAAAATTGGAGATAATTGAGGCAAAATTGACCGGTGCTGGCAAGTTGAAAACAGATATCAGTAGCCAAAAGGTTGATTTTGACGACAAAAAAGCAAAATCAAGGGAAACAATCAACAAAAAGATTGACGAGAGAAGTGTGCTTTCAGCAGAGCTTGCTAGCATGAAAGAAAACTTGTCAAGTATTTCTAACCAATTTACTATTTGTGAAAATGATATCAACCATCAAATTGACCAAAAGATTGAGGCAGAAAACAACCTTATTAATGCAAAAACTAATCTTGAAAAAGTCAGAGTTTACATTGCAGATACAGAAAATCAAATTAATAATGCCGTGCTTTCAGAGGCTGACAAAGCAAAAGTTGACGAGATTGATGGCAAGATTTCTGCTTTGACATCTCAAAAAAATCTTTTGAATGATTCAAATGTGAAAATTATTGAAGATAAGGACAATAATAATACCAAGTTGCAAGCTGCAAGCAACAAAAAAATCAAAGAAGAAGGCAATATTGAAAAATTAAAGGTTCAATTTGAAAGTTTGACAAACAAAATCAAAGAAGAGTACGATTTGGAGTACGAAACTGCTTTGCCTTTGAAAATGCAAGAATATGACGACGGCGAAAGTTTGACAAGACTTAATCAAATTAAGCGTGCAATACAAAATCTTGGTGAAATCAGCCCAAGTTCAATTGCAGAGTATGAGGAACTTAACCAAAGATACACTGTAATGAGCACTGAAAAAGACGATTTGCTTAAGGCAGAGAGCGATTTGCTTGGTATTGTTCGTGATTTGAGCCGTGAAATGCAAGACATTTTTGACAGCGAATTTGAAAAAATTGCAAAGAACTTTGAAATTACTTTCAAAGAAATCTTTGGTGGTGGTAGTGGTAAGTTAATGCTTGACCCAAATGCAGAAGACCCACTTACTGCAGGTGTTGAAATTGTTGCAATGTTGCCGGGTAAAAAGACAAAGAACCTTTCTGCTTTGAGTGGTGGAGAAATGGCGTTGACAGCAATTGCAATTTTGTTCTCAATCCTAAAGACAAAGCCAATGCCATTCTGTTTGCTTGATGAAATTGAGGCGGCACTTGACGATGGTAATGCAGCTTTGTTTGCAAAGTATTTGAAAAAATTTGTTGGCAACACACAATTTATTGTTATTACCCACAGAAAACCAACAATGGAGCAAGCTGATAGATTGTTCGGTGTTACAATGGAAGAGCGTGGTGTTTCAAAAGTTGTTTCAGTTGAATTGTCAGAGGCTGTTAAGAGCGTGAGTGAAGATTAAAATTATCTTTGATAAATAGCAAAATAGGAGAATTATGGGAATTTTTAGTAAAATAAGCAACGGACTTAAAAAAACTAAAGAGAATTTTAGCAGAAGAATATATGAATTGTTCAAAGGTCGTGCCATTGATGACGATTTTTATGACGAACTTGAAATGGCTTTGATAAGTGCTGATGTTGGAGTTACTGCAACGGAAATGATTATTGATAAGCTTAAAGATGCGTGCTATGAAAATCGTTTGAAAGACACTTCTGAGGCAAAAGATATTTTGAAGGAAATTATGATTGGGGAAATTGACTACGAAATCCCTGAATATGATTATCCACTTGTAATTTTGGTTGCAGGTGTAAATGGTGTGGGAAAAACTACTGCTATTGGAAAACTTGCAAAATACTTTAAGTCACAAGGAAAATCTGTCGTTTTGGCGGCAGCAGATACTTTCCGTGCAGCTGCAAGTGACCAACTAACAGTGTGGGCAGAAAGAGCGGGAGTAAGAATTGTTAAGCAAAGTGAAGGCAGTGACCCTGCGGCAGTTGTCTTTGATGCAGTGAACAGTGCAAAAGCAAGAAAAGACGATGTTGTTTTGATTGACACTGCAGGCAGATTGCATAATAAAAAGAACCTTATGAATGAGCTTAACAAGATTCATAAAGTTGTGGATAGGGAATATCCAGATTGTGACTACAGAACATACATTGTGCTTGATGCAACAACTGGTCAAAATGCAGTGGCACAAGTGGAAACTTTTGGCGAAATCATTGACATTGATGGCATTATTTTGAACAAACTTGATGGCACTGCAAAAGGTGGAGTTGTTTTTGCAATCAGCAGTGAACAAGAATTGCCTGTTTGCTATGTTGGTGTAGGCGAAAAAATTGATGATTTGATAAAATTTGATGCAACTAATTTTATCAACGAACTTATTGATTAATATAATATCTCATATATTAATAATGTCTTTTGAATACTTTGCTATTGATTAATGGCAAAGTATTCATTTTTTACATATGCCTTTGACATTTTAAGTTAGCAATTTATGTTTAATGTGTATAGAAAAATATTGTTATTTATTGTATGCAAGCCAAGTTTGAGATTCTTCGATTACGGCTATCCCTCCACTCAGAATGACACGAACATTGTCATTCCGAGCTTGTCGAGGAATCTCCAACATTGCTTGTTCAAACATAAATTAGCATTTCACTTAATCTTTAATACTATAATTAGAGTAAAAAATACTTTTATAATCAGCTCTTAAAAATTTTTATATTGCATATAAAATATTGCAATAATGCTTTTTGTTTTTGTGTTGGGAAAAATGAGCAAAATATGTTAAAATATAAATATAAAATAATATATAGGAGAAAGATATGGAAGAGAAACAAGAGCAAATCGTTCAAGAAGTTGAACAAAATGTTTCAGACTCTGAAATTCAAGCTGAAAACGCAGGTGAAGCTGTGGCAACAATGCCAAGTGGCAAGCCTAAAAACAAGTTTTTGTCTGGATTAGACAATTTTTTTGGCGTTTCAAAAAGCGGTAGTAATTTCAAAACTGAAATTATGGCAGGCGTTACCACTTTTATGGCTATGGCGTACATATTAATGGTAAATCCTAGCATTTTGGGTGCCACTGATGGCAAACTAAGCAGTGCATTTTACATTGCAACTGCACTTGGTGCAATCGTTGGAACACTTATGATGTCATTGTATGCAAAATATCCATTTGCACAAGCTCCTGGTATGGGACTTAATGCATTTTTTGCATTTACAATTGTTGGCGTAGGCTGTGCAAATATGTCAGTTTCAAATGGTTTATTTATCATTTTGATTTCTGGTGTTTTGTTCCTTGTGTTGACTTTGGTTGGCGTAAGAGAAAAAATTGTTGAAAGTATTCCAAAGTCTGTAAGACAAGCTATCCCTGCTGGTATTGGTTTGTTTATTGCATTTTTGGGACTTCAAAATTGTGGTGCAATTGTAGCTGATGCTTCAACACTTGTAAAATTGCAAAGTTTTAATGTGTTTGCAGATGGTTATAGTTTTGCAGTAGTATTTCCAATAATCATTACATTGCTAACATTTATTGCAATTGCTGTAATGAGCAAATTGAAAATTAGAGGAGCTATGCTTTGGGGTATCCTTGGTGGTGCAGTGTGCTACTATGTATTTGGTTATGCAGGTGGCTTTGGTGGAGTTGCTAATTTCCCTGACTGGGCTGCTATGCTTGTAAATCCTGGTGATGCATTTGCATCTTGGGGCAAAGATTTGGTTGGTCAAGTATTTGTTAGTGGTTGGAATTTCAGTGGGCAAGATGCTGCAAGTGTTGCACTTGTAATTATCACTGGCGTGTTGTCATTTGCAATGGTTGATATGTTTGATACAATTGGTACTTTGCTTGGAACTGCTCAAAGAGCAAATATGCTAGATGAAAATGGTTCTTTGCCAAGAATGAAACAAGCTTTGCTTGCTGACTCTGTTGCAACTTGTGCTGGTGCAATTTTTGGTACAACAACTGTTACAACATTTGTTGAGTCAAGTGCAGGTGTTGCTGAAGGTGGAAGAACAGGTCTTACATCATTGGTTACTGCTGGATTGTTCTTTGTTGCAATGTTTTTGACTCCACTTGCTCAAATTATTCCTAGCTGTGCAACAGCTGCTGCACTTATTTATGTAGGTGTTTTGATGATGAGCAGTGTTAAAAATATCGATTTTTCAGATGCTGCCGTTGCAGTTCCTGCATTCCTAACAATCGCTATGATGGCATTCACTTACAACATCAGTTATGGTATTGGTTTGGGATTGATTTCTCACTGCTTGATTATGCTTGGCACTGGTAAATACTTTGGTATTGGCAAAGAGTTTGTGAAAAAGGCAAAGAAAGTTGTTGCTACAACTGACGCAAATGAAAATGTTATCAACGAAGTTGCAAGCAATGAAAACATTACAGAGCAAAGCGAAATTATTGCAGATGCAAATGTAACTGAGACTGAAGAACAAGAAGGTTTGCCAAAAACTTATTACTTGAAAAAAGAATATGCAACAATAATTATTTCAGTAATATTTATCTTGTTATTTATCTTTACTCACTAAAAATAATAAATGATTGCCACCATTTGGTGGCAATTTTTTATGCAAAAATTATGCAAGATTTATTATATGTTTTTGTGCAAGCAAAAGTGAAAGACAAATAATATTTAATTGCTAAACAGCACAAAATATATAAAATTATAGTGAAATATATTATATATTTTATTTAATTGTAAATAGTATTTTATATACGCTTAACTTGACATTATGCAAAAAAAATGCTAAAATAATTATAATTATTAAAATAAATAATTATGCGTAAATAAAGATTATAAGGATATATATGAATTACAGAAAAAGTATGATGCCTGACGAGAATGGCGAGTTGGTAATTGGTGGAGTAAAGGCAAGTGATTTGCGAGCAAAATATGGCACACCTCTTTATGTGATGGATGTTGATTTTATAAAGTCAGTTTGCAAAGCATTTAAGGATACCATCGCAAATTGTTATGACGGATATGGATATGTTGCTTTTGCATCAAAGGCTTTCAGTTGCAAAGCGATTTATGCCATTATGAAAAAGTTGGATATGAACATTGATGTTGTGTCAAGTGGAGAAATTTATACTGCATTAAGCAGTGGTTTTGACATTTCAAAAGCTTATTTTCATGGCAACAACAAACTTGTTTCAGAGCTTGAATATGCTGTCAGCAATAATATAGGCGTTGTAGTTATTGATAATATTGAAGAAATTGACTTGCTTGATGAAATTTGTGCTGCGAAAGGCATTGTTCAAAAAGTTAACATTCGTACAAATCCGGGTGTTGAGGCGCACACACATTCCTATATTCAAACTGCAAAAATCGATTCAAAATTTGGCTTTTCAATTGAAAATGGTGATGCTATGCAAGCAATTTTAAAGATTATGCAATGCAAAAATTTGCATTTGAATGGTGTAAATTGTCACATTGGCTCACAAATTTTTGATAGCAGTGCTTTCAGACTTGCAGTTGATGTTATGACAGATTTTATCCTTGCAATTGATAAGCAAACAGGTTACAAAGTTCCAGAACTTAATATGGGTGGGGGCTTTGGTGTACATTACACTGAAAATGATCCAAAATATACTTTGGATGACTACTGCAACTATATTAGCATTATTGCACTTGCAATTAAAGATGCTGTTTCATCAAAGGGGATACACAAACCAAGACTTGTGGTTGAGCCGGGAAGATCTATTGTTGGCGAAAGTGGTATCACATTGTATTCTGTTGGCAATATCCGCGATATAAAAGGCATAAAGAAGTATGTATGCATTGATGGTGGTATGTTTGACAACATTCGTCCTGCACTATATCAAGCAGAGTATGAGGCTGTTATTGCAACAGATTGCAATTCAAAAAAAGAAGAAATTGTTTCAATAGCTGGCAAATGTTGTGAAAGTGGAGATATTATCATTGAAAATATCAATTTCCCAAAGGCAAAAAGAGGCGATTTGATTGCTGTGTTTACAACCGGTGCATATGGCTATAGTATGGCAAGCAACTACAACAGAAATGCTATTCCTCCTGTGGTTATGGTGGAAAATGGAAAATCTGATTATGCCGTAAAACCTCAAACATTTGAGGACATAACAAGAAATGACAACATTCCAGATTTTCTAAAATGATTTTTTTAAATTTTGATAATTGTTTGTTTCAGTGAAAAATGTAATTATAATTGATATTGTACAAAACACAAAAGTAGGAAAATTTAAATAGATAAAAATTTTTATAGCAAAAATTGCTTGTGAAAATGATAAACAATTTGAGCTATAAAATAAATTAGGAAAGTAAATGTTTAATATTTTATTCAACTCGGGATTAAGTATACAAGATAAATTTTTAATGGCTTTTGCTTTTTTGTTTGCAATGGTTATTGCTTTTACTATGCACGAGTTTTCTCACGGAATGGTTGCATATTGGAATGGTGACAACACTGCAAAATCAATGGGCAGGCTTTCATTAAATCCTTTGAAACACCTTGACATTATGGGTACGCTTTTGTTGCTGTTTGTCGGTTTTGGTTGGGCAAAGCCTGTGCCAATCAATCCAAACAATTTTAACAAAATAAGAAAAGGCATTTTCACAGTTTCAATTGCTGGAGTTTCAATGAATTTAATTTTGGCAATAGCAAACTTTGTTTTGCTTTTGATTATGTTTGCAATAAGTGGTGCTGTAGGAGTTACAGCAGGCGTTGCAATGATTTTTTACAAGTTATTTTACTATTTCTTTTTGTATGGTGTAACAATTAATTTGACATTAATGGCGTTTAATTTGTTGCCGATTTTTCCACTTGACGGCTTTCATGTTGTAGAATCATTTACAAGCAGCACAAACAAGTTTTGTATGTTTATGAGAAGATATGGTTCAATGATATTGTTTGCATTGCTTATTATCAGCAATCTTGCATCAAGATTTGGTGGAATATTCGTGTATTTTGACATAATTGGATTGTTTGTTGGCAGTATTACAGGTGGCGTTGAATCATTAATGTTCAGCATAGCAGGAATTATATTAACTTAAAAGATAAATTATGACAAAATGTAATTGTATCAAATCAAATATAAAAATTGCTTTTATATGCTAAAAAGCAAAATAACTTGAAACTTATTTATTATAAATTATTAGTTAAACAATTTAATCATAAGGTGTAGTTTTTAACATAACATATTAAATTACAACAAAAATTTAAAATAAGCAAAATAAATAAAAAAGATAACAATTATGGGAACAGAAAATAATAATAACAACATTTTTGACAACCATGCAAGTTCGGATATAATCTTTCACTTGGACGATTTTGACGGACCGATTGAATTGCTTGTTCATTTAGCTAGGATAAATGGACTGGATATTTATACGCTAAAAATCAGCCAAATTACCGACCAATATCTTGCTTTTGTGGATAGTATTGATACAACTGACCTTGATAGTGCAACTGACTTTTTGCTTATGGCGGCAACATTGCTTGAAATTAAAGCAAGAGCATTACTGCCAAGAGAGGAAGAAGAGGAAGTTGTTGAGGAAGATATCTTGAGCCCTGAAGAAGAAATCAGAAGACTGATGATTGAGCACGAATTGTTCAGAACAAAAGCACAAGAAATGAAGGAAAACGAAACAATAAACAGATTTTATCGTGAACCTGTTTTTTCAGATAAAGATGCAAGGGTTACAATAAAAGGCTTTAATCTTGAAAAATTAATGGAAGCTTATGCAAAAGTTTTGTTTAATTTTACAAAAGAAGAAGAAATTATTGATGTCAAAAAAATTGAAAGAGACGAATATACGGTTGCAAGACAGCTAAAGTTTTTGGTAAATGAATTAATAGATAAAAAACAGATAAGTTTTTTCAGTATTTTTGACGAAGTTGTGACAAAGTCGGAAATAATAAATACATTTTTGGCACTTTTACAGCTGTGCAGCAAGCAGTTTGCATGCATAATTCAAGAGGATGCAGATGGAGATATTATGATTGGTATCAATAGTGAATGTGATCCAGAAGTGTTTGATTACACAGTGCTTGCAATGGCCAGCGAGGAGGATAATTTTGATGGACAATCTGACAC
Organism: uncultured Christensenella sp.; assembly: GCA_910584975.1. Taxonomy (GTDB): domain Bacteria; phylum Bacillota; class Clostridia; order Christensenellales; family UBA3700; genus MGBC100798. The sequence continues at coordinate 19,210 of CAJUEA010000009.1, read as the reverse complement.
AAATTCTTGAGGCAATTTTGTTTGCATCCGGCAGTAGCCGAAAAAAAGCAGATATTATGGCATTGTTGCCTGATGTAAAAAAAGCACAATTTGACAAAAGCATTGAAGAGTTAAAGGCAAAATATTCAGGAGCAAGTGGAGTATTGCTTTTGGACTTCAATGGAAAGTTGCAGTTTTCTACCAACACAAATTACGGAGATATTGTTGCTGAAGTGCTAACGCCACTTAAGGAAAAAGAGCTTTCAAAAACTTTGCTTGAGGTGCTTGCAATTATTGCTTACAAACAACCTATTACAAGGATTGAAATTGAAAAAATCAAAGCAACATCAGCAGATTATGCGATTGGATTGCTTTTAAAGGTTAATTTGATTGAAGTTGTTGGACGAAAAGATGCAGTAGGAAGACCAGTATTGTATGGTACAACGGACGAATTTCTTAAAAAATTCCAGTTGTCAGAAATTTCTGAATTGCCAGATTATCAAGCTGTGCTTGAAAGACTTGAGGAATTGGGAGTGTTCAACAAATCACAAACTCAACTTTATCGTGATATTGAAATTAATGACGACCAAATCAACAATAATTATGACGATAGTCAAGAAAAAGAAAGACTGGAAAAATTGAAAAACATTGAAAAAGCTCTTGATGAGGCAAGTATTATTGACGAAATGTTGAATGGAATTGAAGAAATGCCTGACTTCCTTGATGGCGAACAATTTGAAGTTATTGAATAAATCAAATTAATTTAATGCGTATCAAATAGAATTTATAAAATTAATAATACATAATCTGAGCTTAAAGCTCCAATTTTAAGTTTTTTATTTACAAAATAATTTGATAAATGAATAAATAAAAACAAATATTGCACACTAATTGTATGATTACAATACTTTTAGTGTGTATTTTTTTTGGTATCAATGTAAGAGTGTATTTCAACTTTGAAAAAATGCAGTGTGTTGCACAAGTGATTTTGCCGGGTAATTTGCATTTGATTTCTTTCAGATTAAATTTGTTTAATAAGACACTTTTTTACAAAATTAATGGTGGAAAAGACAAGCAAATAATAATTAAAAAATCTGACAAGAAAGCAAAAAAACAGTTTAAAAAAATCACAATATACAGCGTCAGTTATTCTTTAGTTGTTGGTAGTAGTGAGGACTGTGTCAAAGGGCTTTATATCAGCAAAGTTGTAGGATATATCACGGCTATGGTGGCAAATCTATCCGAAAATTATATTGAAATTGAGCATTATGATAGTTTTGTATTACCTGATTTTAGGGATAATAACAGTACGCTTGTGCTTAATGTAGTGATAAAAAAAGGCATTATTGATATCATAAAAAATATTTTTGCAAAAAGAGTTAAGAAAGAATATGAGGTAAGTTATGCAAATTGATAAATTAATTGAAGGAACAATCGAAAATTTAAAAAGCGTTGTTGATAGCAACAATATTGTTGGAAAGCCGATTGTAAATGGCGATTTGGTTGTGGTGCCAATATCAAAAATCACTTTTGGTTTTGTTGCAGGTGGTGGAGAATATGGCAGTGTGTATGATGCAGAAAGAGAACTCCCACACGCAAATGCAAGTGGTGCTGGTGTAAATATGCAACCAATCGGCTTTTTAGTAAGTGAAAAAAACAGCGTAAAATTTGTTAGTGTAGACGAAAGTCAAGGAGATAGTAAATGGTCAGATTTAATTCAAGCGGGCATGAAACTGATAAAAGACAAAAAATAATGAATACAATTTTAATCGCAATTTTTGCAGCAATAGTAATTTGTAGTACAATATTGTTGGTTGTAAGAATTTCAAAAATTGACAATAACAATATTGAAAACAATCAAATTAACACTCAAAATAGCGTGCTAGGTGCAGAAAAAAAAGTTAGCTCTTCATATGCAGTTATGGAAGGTAGCAGAAATATTTTGCTTGATGGACAAAACGCAAGCAGCAAATTGCCAATGGCATCAACAACAAAAATTATGACAGCATATATTGCGTGTATAAGTGGGAAATTGAACGATATTGTTGAAATTCCAAAAGCGGCTGTTGGTGTGGAAGGCTCTAGTGTTTATTTGAAAGAAGGGGAAAAATACAAGCTTATTGATTTGGTTTATGGCTTAATGTTGCAATCAGGAAACGACGCTGCCGAGGCTATTGCAAGATATTTAGGTGCTAGTATTGAAGGATTTGCAAATATTATGAACGAAACAGCAGTTAAAATGGGGTTGAAAAGCACACATTTTGTCAATCCTCACGGCTTACATGACGACGAACATTATACAAGTGCTTATGACTTAGCATATATAACTTGTGAAGGGCTAAAAAATGAGGATTTTGCAAAAATTTGCAGTACAAAAGTATACAAATTTCAATTGCAAACAGGCGAAAATAAATGTTATGTAAACAAAAATAAGTTGCTAAACTTATACGATGGTTGTATTGGCGTAAAAACAGGATTTACAAAAAAAGCAGGTCGTTGCCTTGTTTCAGCGGCCAAAAGAAATGGAGTTACTATTGTAAGCGTCGTTTTAAATCATTATGATATGTGGAATAGTAGTATGGCAAACTTAAATAGAGGTTTTGCTGTGACAAAAAGCGTTGTTATTGCAAAAGCAAATCAATGTTTTGCACAGGTTAAATCTTCAAGTGGTCAAATTTTAAATTTGAGTGTTGCTGAAGATGTTGTTTTTGCTGCGATGCAAAATGAAAATCTAAACATCACATACGATATAAAATTGTTGGAAAATTTACCTGAAAACATACAAAAAGGCGAAATTGTTGGAGAAATTAAATTTTTTAACGATAAACACTTGCTTTTTGTCAAAAAAATCTATACTATTTAATAGTAGCTTAAAAAATAGTGTATGATAATTTTCTATCTGACTATAAATTTAGGCAAATAGGAGATTGTATGGCAAGACTGGAAAGATTAAACAAATATTTAGCAGAGTGTGGTGTTGCATCAAGGCGTGGTGCAGATCAGATTATTGCAGATGGAAGAGTAAAAATAAACGGCAAAGTTGTTACAGAACTTGGCACAAAGGTAAACATTTACAACGATACAATTATGGTTGATGATATCATTTGCAAACAAAACACAAAATGCGTGGTTGTTATGTTCAACAAGCCAAAGGGTTGTGTTACAACAACAAGCGACGAAAAAGGGCGAAAAACAATTTTTGATTATGTTGATATTTCGTCTCCAAGACTTTTTCCTATTGGAAGGCTTGACTATGATTCAGAAGGACTATTGCTTTTAACAAATGACGGAGACCTTGCCAACAAAATAACTCATCCAAGTTTTGAAATCACAAAAACTTATTTGGTAAAAGTAAATGGAGAAATGCCAGAGCACAAGCTTGCACAATTACGCAAAGGCGTTATGGTGGATGGAAGTGTTACAAAGCGCTCAAAAGTCAAATTGCTTGAATACTCAAACGGAATTTCAAGGCTAGAAGTAACAATCAGCGAAGGCAGAAATCGTCAAGTAAGAAAAATGTTTGAGGCAGTTGAAAGAGAAGTTATCTTTTTGAAACGCGTTGCTATCGGAGAGTTGCGATTGGGTGGATTATCTCGTGGTGGATATAGATATTTAAATGATTTTGAGCTGGAATATCTTAAAAATTTATAATTACAATTTAAAATTATACGACATTTATTAAAATTGATAAATTAATCAATAAGCATTTAATATAATTTAATTTAACTTTAGTGACAAAAATAATTATAAAATCATGATATTATTAATCTTACAAAAAATAATTGAATTATTAGAGTAATTTTCTTAGATTATAATAATATCAAGAAATCTCAATTAAATTATTAAAATATTTCAACAAAGAAAAAAATCGCTCATTTTTGAGCGATTTTTTATCTTTAATTAAGGTTTAAAAATATTATCTAAAATTTTCACAATTTTATATTATTTCAAGTGATAGTTTTTGATTTTAAACAACATTGCATAAATTACAACTGCAAGTGGTAACAACAAAAGTGAACAGCTTGGAACTACTAATGCGGGAACAAATTCTGTCGGTTTTGTTGTATCAATTTGTGCTGCAAAAAATGCAATAATCAAAATCAATACAAAAAATGCTATCATAAGTATAAAAGCACTCAGCATCGCATTGTTTAATGTCAGATTATTACGCTTTTTTCTTAGTGGAGATTTACTCCAAAGGAAAGTGCACACAACAGGTAAAACAATTCCACCAATTGCAAAGCCTAATATATATGTCCATTGAATTCCGTTATCTTTGCCTAATCCATAAGATAGTATCAAAAACAACAAATAAAGGGCATATGTTATCCATGACCAATCTCGCAATAACTTATTTGAATAATAAAATTTACCAGAGTAGTATGTAATTGAATTGTTTTTTTGATAGCTCTTTAAGGTTATATTTTTTTTGGCAAGGCTTTGTTTTAGCTCTGCCATTGTAATTTCGCCTTCATAACTTTCAATCAATGTAGGTGCATTTTTGCTTGTATCAGTTGTTTGTTCGCCACTAGAAATTACATCTTCAATCATTCCGATATAGTCAATGTCATTGTCAATGTAATCATTGTGATTTATTTGTGATTGAGAGGAAAACTTGCCACTACTACTAGGCTTGTAATCATCACTATAATAGTCATCTTCAGTAATTTGAGTGTTACTTATGTGATAATTATTATATTCATCATTAAGTTCAAGGTCGCTTTCTTCAAAAGTATATTCTTGTTGGATGTTATTCTTAATCTGTTGATTTTCCTCAATAATATCGCCTGCGATTTCCTGATTTTCCTCAAACTTTTCTATTTCTTCAGCAGTGTTTTTATTAATCTCAACAATTTCATTTTCTACTGAATAACTTTTTGTCTCTTGCAAAGGATCGTTTTGATTGTCATAAACTGCAAAACTATTGACATTTTCGCTAAAATCCTCTTCGTTGTTTTGGTCAGGAGAGTAGTTGTCAATTCTTTGTCCCGTGTGCCTGTCAATATAAACAGGTTTTTCAACTTCAACATATTTAACAACAACTTTTTCTTCAGTTTCTTTTTTCGTACGCTTTGTAAGTGGTCTGTAGTCAGATGGTTCAAAAGGTTTTTCAGCATCTTTGTCAAATACTTTGTCTGACAATAACTTGTCAATAATTGTTCTTGCAAATTCCCATTGACTTTGATCTGCCTCCAAAAAAGCTCTGCCTTCGTCAGTAAGTCTGTAATATGTACGATTAGCTCCTTTTGTTTCTTCACCTGGGCAGGATAGTACCAAGCCTTGAGCCTCCAATCTTTTTAAACTGCTATACAAAGTAGGTTGCTTAACGGTATACAAATCATCACTAAGACTTTTGATTTCATTCAAAATTTCCAAGCCGTATTTGTCACTATTTTGAAGTGTTCTCAAAATTATAGTGTCCATATGACTTCTAATCAAATCAATATTAGTGTTATCCATGTTAACCTCCTTTTAGTTTAGCAAGAGCAGTGCTTGTGCTCAATTTAAAATTCTGTTATTTTTTATATAGAATGTTTTTAATGATAAGTGAATCAAATGTTAAAGTACAATATCAATTCACTTTATTAGTTTATTTTTTTTGCAAATTAAAAATTTTAATAAATAAAATTTATTTTAACATATTAAATTATAATATATTTTTATTAAAAAGTCAATAGAATAACAAAAATAATTATCAATTAAGCCGTTTTTCATAATAAAAGGGGAGTGAAGGTGCAAAAAATATCAAATCGTGAAAAAAAATTTAATAGCGAAAAAATATTTTTCATCTATATGTATATTTAGGGGATAAATATTCAAAACACCTTGATTTACTTGACTTTTTAGCAGGTTATTTGTAAAAATTTAGTAGGAAGAATACATTTGCAACTATTCGCAAAAGACAAGTTTTACGAAATGTAATGGGTTAAAAAGCGATTTTTAACATTAAATTTTGCATTTATTACAAATATAAATTGATTTTTAATAAAAATTTATAATCATATGTAGATTTATTAATTTATTTAAATCTTTATTTATATTAATATTTGCACATATTTTAATTTTTTCATTTTAAATTAATTTTCTCTTAATTATTATAGTAACAATTTTAATTTATTAATGTAATTATCGCTATTATTTTTTTGCTATAAGATTTTTGATTAAAATATAATGAATATTTTTTGCAATATTATTATAAAATTAAAAATTTGTATTGCCAAATATTTTAATTTAATGTTTAATTAATTATATTTATTATTCCCTTTAAATTCAAAATTTATTACACAATTAATTTTTTGTTTTGCGAAATGTATTGAAATTTTTTCTTAATTATGCTATAATATTTTTATGGAAAAAAGTTATTTTGATGAGCGTCGTTTGGATACTGAAAGCAAAATTAAACAATTGTTATTTGAACTTCCTGAATTTGTGGAAGACTTTTTTATTGGTATTGAAACAACTACCTCTCCTTTGACACGCTTGGGATACGCTCGTGATTTGTTGATTTTTTTTGATTATTTGTACACAAATTCGCGTAAATTTTACGGCTTAGATAAAGATACTTTTACTTTAAAACACCTTAATAGAATTGAGGCTTTTGATATTGAAAAATTTATTTCATATTTAACGCATTATGTTTATCATGGCAAAGAATATTCAAATTCTCTGACCGCAAAATCACGAAAACTTGCCTCTATTCGCAGTTTTTTCAAATATATGTACAATAAAGATTTGATTGATGGCAATGTTGCATCCAAAGTTGATATGCCAAAACTGCACGAAAAGCCTATAATCAGACTTGAGCAACAAGAAGTATTTGACATTTTGAACATAGCTGACAACGGAACTTCTCTTTCTCCAAAGCAAAAAGTTTATCACGAGGTCAACAGATTGCGCGACATTGCAATATTATCATTATTTTTAGGCACTGGCATTCGTATTAGTGAGCTTGTTGGAATAAATATTGAAGATATTGATTTTTACACAAATTCTTTTAAAGTTACTCGAAAAGGTGGAAATCAAGCCATCCTTTACTTTAACGACGATGTTTCCATTGCTCTTTTGGAATATTTTGAAAAGCGTCAGCAAATAAATGCTGCCCAAAAAGATGAAAATGCATTTTTTTTAAGTTTGCAAAACAAACGCATTACCGTGCGAAGTGTTGAATTGCTTGTGAAAAAATATGCAAAAATCGTCTCTCCTTTAAAAAATATAACTCCACATAAATTGCGTAGCACTTTTGGCACAAATTTGTATCGTTCAACAAAGGATATTTATGTTGTTGCTGAACTTTTGGGACATAAAGATGTAAATGTAACAAAAAAGCACTATGCTGACATTAGCGAAGAAATCAAAAAAGAGGCATCAAAGCAAGTTGAAATTCGTGAAAAACCTTCAAAATTTGAAGATTAAATTGCAATTTAATTATTATAAATAATATTTTTATTGCAAATTATTGCAAAATTTTAAACAAAATATATTATAAAAAATTTTATTATTTAACATTGATTTTCATATCAATGTTTTTTAATTTTTGCAGCATTAATTTGAGCTTTAAGTTCTGAATTTTGTCGTGTAAATTTTAAGTTTTATATACGATTTTTACAAGGAAAATTTGAGTCTTTTAGTTCGATTTTTAATGTCTAATTTTTATTTTATTTTGCATATTTTTAATTAAAACTTTAATATATTGCATTTTAAATTAAAAAATCAATCAATTTTTTACTTTTTATTTAACTTTATTAATCTTAAATATTGTTTTTTACAAAATTGTGAGATTAAATTTATATTTAAGATTGAAATCTTTGATTTTATTGCAAATTTGAACAAATATTTATTGTAATATAAAAAAATAAGAGCTTTTTTAACTCTTATTTTTTTCTCAAAATGACATTTTTTATTAGCTTTTATTTGCAAAATAAATTGAAAAAAAGATAAAATTATTTGTTTGCAAGCAATTCTTGTACGCACATAATGACTGCAAGTTTGACATGTTCGTAAGTTAAACCACCTTGAACATAAGCGATATAAGGCTCTTTGATTGGAGAATCTGCAGACAATTCAATGCTTGCACCTGCAACAAATGTTCCAGCAGCCATAATAACTTCGTCATCATATCCGGGCATTGCCCAAGGCATAGGCAAAACATTGCTGTCAATTGGCGATGCTTTTTGAATGGATTGGATAAAACTTATCAATTCGTCTTTTGTGTTAAATTTAATTGATCTTACTGTATCATTGCATTTTGCAGTTGGTTCAGGACAAACTTCGTACCCCAAATCGCTAAAAACTTGAGCAAATAAAGCACTGCCTTTTGTCGCATTCATTGTTGTGTGAGGTGCTAAAAATATGCCTTGATAAAATTGTCTATAACCACCAGTGTATGATCCGATTTCCATACCAATGGATGGCGAAGTCAATCTGAAAGCCACTTGCTCAATAACACTTTCTTTTCCAGCTATATAGCCACCAGTTGGAGCCAAGCCCCCACCAGGATTTTTGATTAGTGAGCCAACCATCATATCTGTATTTACATCAGTAGGTTCTAATATATCCATAAATTCGCCATAGCAATTATCAACCATTACTACGATATTTTTATCAATATTTTTAATAAAATCAATAGCTTTTCCAATTTTTTCAACTGACAATGCATCACGCCATTCATAGCCACGAGATCTTCCAATAAAGATAAGTTTTGGAATTTCGCATTTGATTGATTTTTCAATTGCCTCAAAATCAAAATTATTGTTTTTTAATGAGATTTCTTCATATTTTACGCCAAAATCTTTAAGTGAACCGATATTTTTACCATTTATAACTGACAATAATGTGTCATATGGCGAGCCTGAAATTGCAAGCATTTTATCATTAGGTCGCAAGATTCCAAACAAAGCAAGTGTTAAAGCATGTGTGCCAGATGCAATAAGTGGCGATACAATTGCTGCCTCAGAATGAAAAATATCTGCAAAAACTTTGCATAAAGTGTCTCTGCCAATATCGTCATAACCATATCCACTTGTGCCACTAAAATGTCTTAAGGCAACATTATTGTTTTGAAAAGCCTCCAAAACTTTTTTTTGATTTAAAAAAGCTGTGTTTTCCAATTCCTTATAAAAATCTTGCAGTTTGTTTTCTGCATTGTTAATTATTGATAAAACTTTTGAATCAATATTCATAAAATCTCCTTTAGTTTTCAGCTTTCACGATTTTTATGCTTAATTATAAATAAACAAATAAGAATTTATATAGTATAAGAATAAAAATAATAATTCTTTGGTCATAATTAATTTTATAATTTAAATAACAATATTAAATATCTATTAAAATTTTGCAATCAAATCTTCAAACTTAATAAATTTTGCAAAATCATATCTCTTGAACCAAGTTATTTGTCTTTTTGCATAATGTCTTGAATTCAAAATTATTGCATTTTTAACATCGTCTAAGCTGCATTTGCCGTCAAAATAACTGGCAAATTCTTTGTAACCAATGCCTTGCATGCTTTGCATATCAAATGTTATTCCGACTTTCAGCAAATTTTCAATTTCTTTTTGCAAACCATTATCAAACATTATCTGAACGCGTTTTTCAATTCTGTCATACAAAATTTCTCTATCCCAGTCTAACACATACATATCCAAGTCGTACAAAAGTTGCTTATTTGTTGAATTATTTGTTTTTGTATTTCCAGTAATTTCGTATATTTCAAGCGCTCTTATCAATCTTTTTGTGTTGTTTGGATGAATTTTTGCTCCATCAATTGGGTCAATTTCCATAAGTTTCTTGTGCAGATATTCAGCCCCAAATTGCTCAAGTTGCTTATAAAGATTGCTTTTTATATCCTCATCCGATTTTGCACCACCAAAATTGAACGGATAAATCAAACTTTCAAAATACAATCCTGTACCACCTGCCAAAATTGGAAGTTTACCACGAGCTGTAATTTCATTGATTTTGTCTTTTGCCAGTTTAACAAAGTCAGATACGGAAAAAGGCATATTTGGCTCAACAATGTCAATCATATGATGAGGTATATTTTCCATTTCTTGCAAAGTAACTTTTGCAGTTCCAATGTCCATATGCTTATAAATTTGCATAGAATCCATTGAAATTATCTCACCATTCAATTTTTTTGCAAGCTCTACAGCAGCTTTAGATTTTCCACTTGCTGTCGCACCTGCAATAGCTAAAATTTTTTGCATTTTATATTATCCTTTTAAACAATTTATCAATATCTTTTCGTGAAAATTTGATTACAGTTGGTCTACCATGAGGACATTGAATCGGTTTGTTTTGCTCAATTTTTTTTATAAGTTCTTCTATTTCGATGTCATTCAACTTTTGACCTGCTTTAATGGCAGATTTACAAGCTTTTTTTGCAAGCTCATTGTGCAAAATTTCTTTTACATCAATATTTTTAAGGGTATATTTTTCCTCAAGCAAACAATTAATAAATTTATTACCATTAAAATTATTAAAAATAATTGGAATGCTATTGATTTTAAAAGTAAAATCTCCAAATTCTTCAATATCAAAGCCAATTTTTCTTATGTCTTCAAGCAAATTTTCAATCACAATGCTATCTTGTGGCGCTAATTGAATAATTTGTGGTGTCAACATCGGTTGACTAGCAATATTTTTGCTTTCAATTTGTGCCATCAGCTTGTCATATATCAATCTTTCGTGCACAGAGTGTTGATCAATCAAATAAGCATTTTCACCTTTTACCACAATCAAATAACAATTAAAAATTTGTCCGATTATTTTGTGTGATACCGAAAATTCCTCTTCAATTTCATCAAACAAATTGCTTTTTACAACTTGTGGCTTAAAATTAAATGAAATTCCGTTTGTATCGCCTGCACGCAAAATTGCAGAATTATCAGGCATACTAAATTTTTTGTCAGTTGTAATATTGCTGAATTTGTTCAATAAATCATTTGATTGTTTATTTGAATTAGATATGTTATCATTACAAATTTTATTTTGCTCAACTCTTATATCATTTTTATTTTCACTATTAATATTATTTGATATATCTTGTCTATTGATTGCAATATCAGCTAACACATTATTGCTATCGTCATTTAACTTTGTATTTTCAGCATTACTAAAACTTATATTTTTTGATGTTTGCACAGATTTGTTGCTAACTATATTTTCAGTTTTTTCAGTTTTATTGTAGTTTGCAATTTTATCAATGATTTCATTTAATTCACTTTTTTGTTCTGAAAACTCCTCTATTTTAGAATTATTTTTGTATTTTTGTTCTAAATTAATGCTGTTTTTAGAATAATTTTCATTTTTTTCTTCATTTTGTATTAAATTTTCTTCTTCATTGTGCACTGCAAAAAAGTTGGCGTTTTTGTGTAAAGCATCTTGACAAGCATGATAAACACTGCTGAAAACACTTCTGCTGTCACTGAATCTTACATCTGTTTTGCTTGGTGTTACATTGACATCAAGCATATCAAAAGGCATAATAATTTCCAAGCAAAAAACAGGAAAACATCTTTTCATAAGCATATTGCCATACGCTTGACTTACTGCTGTTGAAATTGTACTGTTTGAAATTAATCTTCCGTTTACGATTGTAGTTTGATAATTTCTGTTTGGTTTTGTCAAAGTTGGTAGCCCAATATACCCCTGCACTTTTATGTCATATTTTTCGCTTTCAAGATATACCATATGTTTTGTGATTGAGTTTGGATAAATTGCATACAAAGCATTTTCCAATCCCTTTCCGTTTGAATTAAAAATCACTTTTCCGTCAGCAACATATTTGATTGCAATATTTGGATTTGCAAGAATCAGTCCTTGAATTATTGCTGTTATCTCGTGTTCTTCAGATTTTGGTTTTTTAAGAAATTTTTGTCTTGCTGGCGTGTTAAAAAACAAATTTCTTACTTCAATAGTTGTGCCATTGTTGCAATCAATTTCGCTAACTTCTCCACTTACTCCACCTTTAATTGTATATTTAACTCCAACAAATTCGTCAATTGCTTTTGTTTTAATTTCCACACTGCTAACGGCAGCAATTGATGGCAATGCCTCGCCACGGAATCCCAGTGTTGCAATATTCTCCAAATCTTTGCTTGTTGCAATTTTTGATGTTGCATGTGGTAAAAATGCTGTTTTTATGTAATCTTTGCTTATTCCGTGCCCGTTATCGCTTACAATAACACTTGTAATTCCACCATTTACAATGTCAACAACAATATTATTGCTGCCTGCATCAATAGCATTTTCAACAAGCTCTTTGACAATACTTGCAGGATTTTCAACCACTTCTCCAGCAGATATTTTATTGTAAATTTCACTTGGCAATAAATTTATTTTTTGCATTTTTGCCTCCTTAGTATTCGAATATTGCTTTTATATTCAATATTTTAATAAATTGACTATATTTATCTTAAATGCATTTTATATAATATTTCTTATTTAAATTAGCAATCAATAAATGAAAAATTTTAATTAAAATTTAAATAATAATCGCATACAATTTAATTATTTAATCTTTCTAACTTTTTCTTTCAAGTCGGATAACTCTCTCAATGCTTGCAATGGTGTCATATTGTCAGTATCTATTTCCTTCAATCTATCAATAATCTCGTCATTTAAAGAGTTTTGGAAAAATGATAATTGTTTTATGTCGTCTTTTTCAAAGATTTCTTTGCTGTCAAGTAAAATTGAGTTGGTATCCTTAACAATTTCATTTTGCTCCAATTTTTGGGAAATTGTGTTTGCTCTGTCAAGCACAGATTGAGGAATACCTGCAAGTCTTGCAACTTCAATACCAAAACTTTTGTTTGCTCCACCTCTTGTGATTTTGTGAGTGAAAATAACTTGATTTAGCAATTCTTTAACCATTATTTTGTAATTTTTTACTCCCACAAGCAAGCCTTCAAGCTCTGTTAACTCATGATAATGTGTGCTGAACAAGGTTTTTGTTTTGAAATTGTTGGTTATGTATTCAATAACAGCCCAAGCAATCGCAAGTCCGTCGCAAGTTGATGTTCCTCTTCCGATTTCGTCCAAAATCAGCAATGATTTGTCTGTTGCGTTGTTCAATATGGTTGCGACTTCAGTCATTTCCACCATAAAAGTACTTTGTCCAAATGCCAAATCGTCACTTGCACCAATTCTTGTAAAAATTCTGTCAGTAATACTAATTTGTGCTTCGCTTGCAGGAACAAAACAACCTATATGTGCAAGCAAAGTTATGATTGCAACACTTCGCATGTAAGTGCTTTTACCTGCCATATTTGGACCAGTGATAATCATTGTGCGATTATCTTGCCTATCCACATTCAAATCATTTGCAACAAAGTTGTTAAGTCCAATAATTTTTTCAACAACAGGATGTCTGCCTTTTACAATGCTAATGCCTTCAATTTTTTCATTGATTGTTGGCTTGCAATAGTTGTTTTCCAAAGCCACTTCTGCAAAAGAAATAAGTGTATCAAGCGATGCAATTGCATTTGATGTGATCTTTAAGCTTGCAGCATTTTCTGAAATCACTTTTACTATTTCAGCAAATATTTTTTGTTCAAGCTCAATCGCTTTTTCGTCTGCGCCCAAAACAATATCTTCAATTTGTTTTAATTCGTCTGTAATATATCTTTCAGCACCACTTAGAGTTTGTTTTCTGACATATCTAAACGGAACTTGCTCTTTATAGCTGTTTGTAACTTCAATATAATAGCCAAAAACTCTGTTATAGCGTATTTTTAAAGTTTTGATTCCCGTAAGTTCTTTTTCTTTTGCCTCAAGCTCTTGTACCCAAACTGTGCCATTTGCTTTTGCGTTTCTAAGTTCGTCCAATTCTGCGTTAAAGTTGCTATTTATAAATCCACCTTCACGCAACAGGCTTTTTGAATCGGGTGAAATTGCTTTTATAAGTAGCTCTGCAATATCAGTAACAGGATCAATATTCCTTTCAATCTTGCTGATAATTGGACAATTTTCTTTTTTCAACAACTCTTTAATGGATGGCAACGCACACAATGTCACGCCAAGGCTGTACAAATCTTTTGGAGTGACCGTTCCGTAGGCAACTTTTGCAACAATTCTTTCAATATCCCTAATTTTTGACAATGACTCAACCAGTTCGGTTCTCAAAGGGTTATTGTTGATTAAACTTTCCACACCATCAAGTCTAGCGTTGATTTTTTTACTGTTTATCAATGGCTGATCTAGCCAATTTCTAAGCAATCTTGCACCCATTGAGGTTTTTGTTTTGTCAATTACCCAAAGTAAAGACGCATATCTTTTGCTGTCTCTGCAGTTTTGTGTTATTTCCAAATTTCGTCTTGTAGCAGTGTCCAAAAACATAAATTGATTGTTTTTTACCAATTTAAGTCCATTGATATGGCACAATGCTCGCTTTTGAGTATCGCTGAAATATTCCATAAGGCTACCAGCTGCCGAAACAATAGGACGATTGCCTTCACATTCAAAAATTTGCAATGTTTGCGTTTTAAAGCTGTCAGTCAACTTTTTGTATGCGTTTCCGTAATTAAATGCACTATCAATATAGCAGTAAGGCTTTGGCAATTTGCCCAATCTCACTGATGGAATGCTACAAATTATTTCATATGATGTTGAATTTGTTATGATTTCTGAAGGATTGATTGTGACAAGCATATCTTCAATGATATTGTTGTTGCAGCTAATTTCCATAGCATTGAATTCGCCTGTAGAAATATCTGCCCAAGCAATAGCCGAACCACTTTCGTCAACAATAATGCTTGCAAGATAGTTGTTTTTTTTCTCGTCAAGAATGCTGTCTTCAATGACGGTTCCTGGAGTAATAACCCTTACAACATCCCTTTCTACCAAGCCTTTTGAAGTTTTTGGGTCGGATAATTGCTCACAAATTGCCACTTTTTCGCCAGCTGCCAACAATTTTGCAATGTAATTGTCAATTGCGTGATATGGCACGCCACACATTGGTGCACGCTCCTCAAGTCCACAGTCTCTGCCTGTTAATGTCAAATCAAGCATTTTTGATGCCTTAATGGCATCGTCAAAAAACATTTCGTAAAAGTCACCAAGACGAAATAAAACAATTTCGTCCTTATATTTTTCCTTAAGTTCCAAATAAAAACTCATCATTGGTGAAAGTTTTTTTGCCATTATTATTCCTCCGTAATCCTTCCAAATAGTGATGCAGATTGAGATTTTGTGATAAAAATATTTTTAAAACTGCCCACAAAAGCCTTATCGCCTGCAAAAGTAACTAACCTGCCACAATCAGTTCTTCCACAAAGATTGCCGTCCTCTTTTACATCCTCAACTAGCACTCTATAAATGTTTCCTTCGTAATTTTTGCTCAATTCTTTTGTAATTTGATTTTGAACTTTTATCAATTTTTGAATTCTTGCTGATTTGATATCGTAAGGTATTTGCTCCATTTCACAAGCAGGAGTGCCTTTTCTTGGAGAGTAAATATAAGTGAAAGCCCCGCTGAACTTAGCTTGTTTAACAATATCAATAGTATCCTCAAAATCTCCCTCTGTCTCCCCCGGGAACCCAACCATAATGTCCGTTGTTATTCCACAAAGAGGCATTTTTTCTCTTATTTTTTTGACAATTTCAAGATAATTTTCTCTTGTATAATGTCTGTTCATTGCCTTTAAAATGCTGTTGCTCCCCGATTGAATAGGCAAATGAATATTTTTGCATAAGGTATCGTATTTTGCAATAATGTCAATGACTTTTTCGTTCAAATCCTTTGGATGCGAGGTCATAAATCTGATTCTGTGGTCTCCGGGGATTTGTGCAAGTTTTTCAAGAAGTCCTGCAAAATCGATGCTTTTTTCTGCAAAATCATTGCCGTAAGAGTTTACATTTTGCCCAAGCAAAGTGATTTCCTTATATCCATCTTTCACAAGTTGTTCACATTCTTTAATAATCGCCTCTGGCTTTCTGCTCCTCTCTCTGCCTCTTACATATGGCACAATGCAATATGTGCAAAAGTTGTTGCAACCATACATAATATTAACCCAAGCATTTGGCATGGATGTCCTTGTATATTCAATGTCTTCAGGTATTTGAGGTTTTTCGTCCATTGGCACAGATATTGTTTTTTTATGTTTGTTTTGCAAATTAATGATTGCATTTTCAAGCTCTTCTAAATTGTTGGCACCAAGTACAATGTCAATAAAAGGATATTTTTTCAAAAGCTCTTGCGCTTTGCCATTTTGTGCAGTCATACACCCAACAATAGCAATAATAAGCCTTGGATTTGCTCTTTTAATTTTTTTCAGTTTACCGATATGCCCCAAAATCTTTTGTTCTGCTGTATCTCGAATACAACAAGTGTTGAAGACAATTATGTCATAATTGTCCTCTGTTGCCAAACTATATCCAAGATTTTCAAGGCTTTTTGCAATGCGTTCTGATTCGTGAACATTCATTTGACAGCCATAAGTGTTGATTTTGTAAAGCACAAATTCCTCCAAAAGCAAACAAAATTGCTAAAATTATCAATAATTATTTAAATTAATTTTGCAAAATTTTGCAAAATTCTACTTATAAAGTATACATTATATTTGCGATTTTTTCAAGTGTTTTTTATTATTTATAATAAATAAATAAAAAAGTCGCAAAATAAATAAGAGGTAAACTATGAAAAAAGCTTTAAAAATTACAGGAATAACTTTGCTGATTTTGCTTGCAATCATAATTCTTATGGCAATTATCGGGGTTTCATATTTTTTCATTTCTACAAATGATGTGGAACTTGATATAACAAAATTGGACGGAAATTTTCGTGATTTGCAAATATATGATGGTAAAAACAATCAAATTATACTCAAAAACAACAATTATACGCCGATTTCTGAAATATCGCCGTATATTATCAATACTTTTGTTAGTGTGGAAGACAAAAGATTTTTTAACCATAAGGGAATTGATATGAAAAGAATGCTATCTGCTGCAGTAAAAAATGTTACAAGCAAAAGCTTAAAAGAAGGTGCATCAACTATCACACAACAGCTGATAAAAAATACACATTTGACAAATGACAAGACTTTTAAAAGAAAACTTTTAGAAATAAGGCTTGCTTTAAAACTTGAAAAACAACTTTCAAAAAATGAAATTTTGGAAAAATATTTGAACAATATTTATTTTGGTAGTGGTATTTATGGTATACATGATGCTTGCTTATCTTTTTTTGATAAACAACCAAATGATGTGAATTTAGCTGAGTCAGCAATACTTGCAGGAGTGGTAAAAAACCCTTCAAAAAATTCTCCAATCACAAATATAGAGGGTGCAAACAAAAGACAAAAGGTAATTTTTTCTGTTTTAAGAAATAATAAGACATATGATGAAAATTTGATTTCAAATGCCGAAAATACGCAAATTATTCTAAAAAACGGCTTAATTCATAATAAAATATACAAATCTTTTATAAATAACGCCATTTTTGAGAGTACTTTGCTTTTAAATATGGATGAAAAAGATATTGCAAATAGTGGTTATAAAATTGTAACTTATTTGGATAGTGACTTGCAACAAAATATGTATGGGGAAATTAATAACTATCAAAATGATTGTAATTATGTTAGGGCAAGCATTGATAACAAAACAATGGGAGTGACATCGTATATTACAAATTTGAATTTGGTTGACAGCAACATATCAAGGCAAGCAGGTTCGCTTATCAAGCCTTTCAGCGTTTATATGCCGTGCTATGAAAATAATTTGATTTTTGGACTATCGCAAATTTTGGATGAACCTATAAATATAAATGGCTACTCTCCTCAAAATTTCAACAATGTTTATCATGGATATGTAAGCGTTAAGGATTGTGTTGCTCATTCATATAATGTGCCTGCCGTAAAATTGCTTAAAGAAGTTGGAATACAGAAATGTGTTGAGTTTTTGTCAAGATATGATTTTAATATAAAAGAACAATTTAAGAATTTGTCATTGGCACTTGGTTCAAACTCTGTTTCTCCATTGCATATTGCAGCTTGCTACTCTAGCATTGCAAATGGTGGATATTTTGAAAGAGCAAAATTTGTAAAACAAATTATCAATAAAGATGGAAAAGTTGTTTACAATCGCTCGAATAATGCTACACAAGTGGTTGATAGTGATGTAAATTATCTTATGCTTGACAACTTGCTTGAGGTTACAAAAACTGGAACAGGCAAAAAACTTAATACGCTACCATATCAAATTGCTTGCAAAACAGGCACTGCAACAAACAATAATGGCGATAATACAGATGCTTGGTGCTGTGCAATTACCACTCAAAATACTTTTATAGCGTGGGATGGAGCAAAAGCAGATAACTATCTTGATAAGCACCATGGTGGCAGTAGCTATCCTACTTTAAGCGTAAAAGATTATGCAAATTTTGTTTATAATATCAATTTGCCAAATGATTTTGAAAAGCCAGATAGTATTGTAAATATGTATGTAGATAAAAATGTTTTGTATAACGAGCATATTGTGAAGACTTTGAATTGTGATAGTGAAAATGCTATTCAAGGAATATTTTCCATAAACAATTTGCCACAAATGTTGCCTTATGAAATTGTAGACTTCACATTGACAAACAATTTATTTGAAGATATCATTGAATTTAACGGACAAAATGGATGCAGATATAACATTTATTATAAGGATAATGAGCAAAATGTTTTAATTGAAAGCGTTGTTTGCAATGGCGATATTGTAAAAATTATTTTGAAAAAAGCAAACATTTTCAAACATTATGATTATTATGTGGAGTTTCAACAAGAAGAAAATAAAATAATTTGATTAGATTTACGATGGCTATGTCATGTTGAGCGAAGTCGAAACATCTCAAACCATCGCTCATTACGACTTTTAGAGCGATTTTCTTAGAAGAAAATCAACTCACTTGCAGTCGAATTCGCTTTTCCCGACCAAACGCAAAGTCTCGCTTCGCTGTACTTTGGTCGGACTTAATAAGGCAATGTTTTAATCATAATCAACAAGTATAGTCCGAGATCCCTCGACTATGCTCGGGATGACACAAGCACAAGCATAATTTGATAAGTGCAATTCTTTTTCTGTCATTCTGAGCGAAACGAAGTGTAGTCGAAGAATCTCAAACTCTGTGTATTGAGCAAAATAAAATATTATCCTTATGAACTACCCCACAAAATGACATTTTTTATGGGGAATAGCAAACGAGGTAAAAGTTTTGCCTTTTACCTCGTTTATCTTTTAAAAATATTTT
>CAJUEA010000008.1 GCA_910584975.1 uncultured Christensenella sp. | reverse complement strand
GAACTTTGCGTTTGGTCGGAAAAAGCGAATTCGACTGCAAGTGAGCTGATTTTCTTTCTAGAAAATCGCTCTAAAAGTCGCAATGAGCGATAGTCAGAGATGTTTCGACTTCGCTCGAGATGACAGGATATAGATTCCGAATAACATTAGTTATATCATAACAAAAAATATAAAATATGTTATTCCAACTCATTTTCAAACTGATCAAGTTTTCCGTCAGCGCAAGATATTGTTATTGAATTTTCAAAGTTACACCAATTATCTTTATTAATGCTTATCCATTCTTCTTTTGAACCTTCAAATACTATATCTGTCAAACTATTACAATTTGCAAAAGCATTATTTTTTATTTCCGTTATGCTTGAAGGCAAGGTTATGTTTGTTAAATTTGCGCAGTTTTGAAAGCTGCTTTCGCCTATGATTGCAATTGTATTTGGTATGCGTCTGATAGTCTCTTCACTATTTCCCGCCAACAACAAAATATCGCCATATGCACTATCAATCTCTATCAAAAAATTGCTTTCTGCTCTATATTTAGTGTTTTGGCTATCCACAACAAAGTTTTGCAATTGATTGCAACCAACAAATGCTTGACTTGAAACTTCCTCAACGGAACTTGGAATGTTTATGCTTGTCAAGCCTTCACAATTTTTAAATGCGTTTTCTTTTATTCTAACCACTCCATTTGGTATTACGCTCGATTTGCAACCTAAAATTAGTACATTCCCCTTAATTAAACAATTTCCTTCGCCTTTAAAAGTTGTGTTTTGCTCATCAACATTTATCTCAATTAAACTTGTGCAATTCATAAAAGCCATATTTGCAATTTCATTTACACTTGCAGGCAATGACAATAT
Source organism: uncultured Christensenella sp. (assembly GCA_910584975.1). Lineage (GTDB taxonomy): Bacteria > Bacillota > Clostridia > Christensenellales > UBA3700 > MGBC100798. Next base: position 46,172 of record CAJUEA010000008.1, on the reverse strand, counting down.
TTTCAAACTGCCACATCCGTTAAAAGCATTTAAGCCAATTTTCGCAACATTTGCACCTATTTCCAAGCTTTCAAGTGCGATTGCTCCGTTAAACATTCCATTTTCTATTGTGGTCAAACCTTTTCCTATAACCACTTTTTTCAAATTTGTACAGCTTGAAAAGGCACTTATACCAATACGGATTACACTATCAGGAATTAATATTTCAGCAAGATTACTGCACTGCTCAAAAGCAAATTCTCCTATTTCATGGACTCCTTCTTCAAGAGTCAAACTTTGTATTCCAATGCAATTTTTAAATGCATACCCACCAATTGTGCTTACACTTGAAGGAATATCTATGCGTTTTAGTTTAGCGCAGCCCTCAAAAGCATTATTCCCAATTGTTTTGACGCTGTTTGGTATTACTATTGCCTCAAGATTGTTACAAGCATAAAAAGCATAATTTCCAATCTCATAGGTGCTATCACTTATTGTAACATTTTCAATACTTTCACATTGATAAAATGCCTTTTCTCCAATATGCCCACCTGCTAATACTACTTTCTTCAAATTCACAACAATATTATCATCGCCAAATAAATAGCTCAATTTAGCATTAGGCATATCATTTATGCTACTTCCCAAAAACGGTAATGTTAAACTTACTAAATTACTACATCCTTCCAATGCATTTCTTCCAATATATTTTATGCTTGCAGGTATTTTTAAGATTTTTAAATTAATGCAATCCACAAAAGCCTTTTCATCTATGCATGTGACTGACTTTCCTTCATACTCCTCAAGTATTTCAATTTTCTCTGAATTGTCAGCACTTCCAATTCCAATCACGCTGTAAGTATCGTCATTATTTAACTTATACTCAAGAGTTTGCACATTTGCTACAGGAGGTTCTTCTCCCAATTCATCCTTATCTTTACAACCACTTAGTGCAACAGCAATTACACTCATAAGCATTACAACAAATATTACCACAAGGATTCTTCTTATCTTCATTTCCCATCTCGTTGATTTGTTTTTACATTAATAATTACCATTCACAAACAATCAAAATTATTAAATACTAAAAACACATCATTTTAGCCTCAATTTATTTGTTAAAATAAAAAATTATATGCTAGATGTTAATATATTATAAAACAACTTAATCAAGTTTACCAAAAAATATTTTCAACATTCAACTCATAACCAATCGTTTTAACATGAAAATTCTAACATATTCAACTTATTAAAACAAATGAATTTCACATTATCAGAAGTTAATTTACTAATTATTTACTTTTATCTTTAAATTTAACTTTCTATTTACTTTAAATATATATAAAATATTGTTGTTTTTCTAAAAATATCCCTTGTGTAATATTTTATCTGTAAATTTTTCTGAAAACGCAAATTCAGCAACAAAACAGAATAATTATTTCTATTTCATTGCTGAATTTATGATTTTTATTAGTTTTTACGCTTCTAAATCTTTACATTCCTTACACAAATTTTATAAACTTGTAAATTCTATGTAATTTCTGCATTTTGAACAATATTTTTTTGATTAAATTATTGCAAAAGTTTATTTCTCAATTTAGCTTAACATCCATATATGCAAAATTTTACATTCACATATATATAAAGATTATTTATCATTTTTATAGCAAACTTTTTAAAATAGTCAATATGCTTTTATAAATTTATATATTTATTGTTATGACTAAATTAATTCAAACTTTTTTAATGAAATTCAAAATAACAATACTCTCAAACTGCTTTCAACAATAACTGTAATACTTTTTTCTTTTAGTGGTATTCAAAATAACAATACTCTCAAACGAGCTGTCAGCAAATTCAATGATTTTAAATCTTTTAGTGGTATTCAAAATAACAATACTCTCAAACAATAAGGCTTGATTTACACGAGAATAGAGCCTTTTAGTGGTATTCAAAATAACAATACTCTCAAACTGCAATCTGAATTACTTTAATAGAGTGGTCCTTTTAGTGGTATTCAAAATAACAATACTCTCAAACTATGTTCCATAGGACCACCTTTTTAAAATTCTTTTAGTGGTATTCAAAATAACAATACTCTCAAACTTATGGTAGTATTCCTCGTGTGTCTTTTAGCTTTTAGTGGTATTCAAAATAACAATACTCTCAAACATAAGTCTGCTGTTATTGATAAAAATTGGAACTTTTAGTGGTATTCAAAATAACAATACTCTCAAACAGATGACGAAATTAAACATACAATTGTTCTCTTTTAGTGGTATTCAAAATAACAATACTCTCAAACTAATCAAGCATAGATGCTATGTTCATATAACTTTTAGTGGTATTCAAAATAACAATACTCTCAAACAAATTAGGAGTAAAATATGGACATAATTAACTTTTAGTGGTATTCAAAATAACAATACTCTCAAACGTTCTGAATTTTCTTCTCCTCCTGTATTGTCTTTTAGTGGTATTCAAAATAACAATACTCTCAAACACTAATGCCAAAATCCTTTAACTTAACATCCTTTTAGTGGTATTCAAAATAACAATACTCTCAAACGTATGTTGCCCCCTACTGAGAATTTTTCTTCTTTTAGTGGTATTCAAAATAACAATACTCTCAAACAAAGGAGGTGTTAAAAGTGAGACGCAGAAGCTTTTAGTGGTATTCAAAATAACAATACTCTCAAACGAGCATAAAACAACTCACGCTCAAGTGCATCTTTTAGTGGTATTCAAAATAACAATACTCTCAAACCTCAAATTTAAAAAAATCTGATTTCAAGTAGTAAGAAAGCATGTTATTATATATAAGAATATTGTATCATATATTGTGCAATTTTGCAACAATTTCGCACAAATCTTCATCAATCAAAAGCAATTGTTCATCATCAAACGCATATTTTTTTCTTGATGAAAGCACTAAAACAGCTACATCTCTGCATTTGCAATGATAAAAGAATTGTTCACACTCTTCTTTAGATAAAAATTCATATAAATTAAGAACAATTAAACATTTTAAATCAATTAATTCAACCAATATATTAACATAAGATACAATTTTATCAAGTAAATTCTGATAATCACACTGAATTGTTGGTGCAAACATTTTAACAAAAGCTGATTTATCAAATGTTGAGACAACATCAACACTTATATTTAAATCACACAAACATCTGTGCAAAACCTCGTATGATTTCTGATATATTTCATTAATTTGATACTCTGTACCATTAAGCAAACTCACTAATCTTTTTATCAATGTATTTTGCAAAGATTTATTATTAAAATCAATTGTAAAAAGATCTGTTATCATAAATATCTTGTCAATTTTTTTGCACAATTCATTATTCTCCAAGAACCTTGCTTCTGTTTCTACTTTGTTTAAAAACCTTTGAATATCTTCAACAACTGAAACAAGAAAATTAGGACTTTCAATAACGATATTATTAACAAAATTTAAGTTAATTTTAAATACAGAATTTATAAGTGGATGCATAAATTCAATCATAACTCTATGTACCTCTTGTCACTATTTTCATAAGTGCTATTTAACTCACCTGTCAACAGTTCCATTCCTGCGAATTGCTTTTCGGTGACTACCAACATTTGAACTAATCCATCCTTAGGCACAGCTTTTCTCACTTGTTTCGACATTAGAGTTGCTGATGTACCATTCAATAATAACTTTGTATAAATTGACTCTTGCATCATAATAAAGCCATTTTCAATTAAAAATTTCCTAAATCTTCTATATTCTCGCATATCTTGCAAACTATATGTTGGCAAGTCAAACATTATCATCATTCTCATAAATCGGTAGCTCATAATTTTTGTAGTTCGAAATTTCTCCTTTACCATTAGATAAATAGCTTAACACACTTTTCACATAAATTTGAATAGCATTATCAAGATAAACATTTTTACCATTAATAAAAACCTTGACATTAAGAATATTTGCCATTTTTGCTTTATAATTCGTTTCCTTCTCATCTAATTTTAATGCCATATCATCAACTATAACTCTAAAAGTTTCCATCAAATCACTGGCTAAATTAAAATGATTGAATTCATTGTGATGCCATATCCCAAGCTCAGTTATATATCCACTTGCAATAATTTCTCGGCAAAATGCTGATAATAAAATAGCATAACCATAATTAAGTGCATAATTATAAAAAGATGGAACTCTTCTGCTTAACATATCAAAAAGCAAATTAAAATAAACTTTTGCAGAATGTCCTTCTCTATTTGTACTATCGCCAGGTTGCAATTCTTCTAAATATAACATTAACAATTTGTTATCCAGATTATATTTATGCAACAATTTTGCTTGATTATTAATTTTGTTATAGATAATATTTGTCCAAACATCTATTTTTACATTTTCTTTCCAAGTAGCTTGAATAGCAATATTTTTTGCAGAATGATAATTGTTGTGATAACCTAAAGTTAAACTTTTTGGGCTATGTTTTTCATCACAAAATACAATTGCAATATTATTTTTAATTAACTCATTTATTAAAACTGCAGTAATTGAAACAGCTGTCGATTCAACAATTAACATAGATATCTCAGAAAGATGTACTTTTTTTGTCACCTCTCCACGATAAACCATATAATTTAAAGAATAATCTAATTTACACCTATTTTTTATGACAATAGTTCTAAAACTCATTTGTCCACCTTTTTCAAATTAAGCTGTATTCTTTGTTCTTTTAGTCCAGACATAGACTGATTAATCAAAATCAATTTGTCAATTTCAGTAATATCACTATTTATTGCAATACTGCATTGTCCAGCCCCACCTTTTGTAGCAATACCTTTCTTGTTAACATAAGATAAAGCACTAACATCAACTTTTTGTGCATTACATTGGAAAGCTTTGATTATATTAAATAATAGGAGTACTTGAGCATAAATCTCCTTTTGTTCAAAGTCTTCTTTTCCTCTTTGCAAAATATCAAGCAAACTGCTATATGTAGGTATATCTTTATATGGATTATGTGACAATTTATACACAAAGAAATCATACAATTTCAAATTATCTTTCCTATTGACTACAATTATGTTGGAATTTTTATTGTCAGGATTATTTTTTCGTCTAATACTTTCTTCAATAATTTCTAGTGCCATTGCCTCTTTCTTATCTTCCTTAGTATCCTTTTTGCTTTCCTTAACAACTTTGTCAACTAATATGCCCAATTCTTTGATATACCTATTTTGATCTTTACTAACAAATAATTGATTTGCATTATGAAAAGTTAACCGATTCCCTGTCATTCCTGCTAATCTCAAGCAATAAGCACCAAAATCTAACAAAGAACCCGTTTTTATGATAGGCACTTTCATTCCCTCAACATTTGCGCGTTTACCATCCTTTAAGCCAATTCTTTCAAAAATTTCTTTGTAAGTTATTTTACCATTTTTAATTCTCGCATCATCAAAAATAGATATAGCAACAATATTTCTTTGAACTGCACCTTTTTTATCAATCGAATCCGCAAGAATAAAATATGCAGTATTTGCAGTTTTGTAACCACCATACTTAGTTGTATCGCATTTAGGATGAATCTCTTTGCCACCCACAATTTTGCTATCGCACATTGGTATTAAACTGCTATCTTTATCATTTTCATGAGTTTTTAACACTTCTGAATAGAAGTTGCCTTTTTTCTCTTCTGGCAATTTAACCATTTGAAAATCGATATTATTCATTGTTTTCTCAATAATATTCAGTATTTCGTTGTTATTTGCAGTTGCTTGTTTTCTTAGTACACGCAAGAAGTTATATGACTTATCTTTTCCGTTATCTTGCCTAATGAACCAATTATGATTGAACTCTTTATTCAAAATATTTCCAACAATAATATTTAAATATGCATCCCAAGCATGGTGAAAATCATTAACTTCTCTTGATTTTGTTAAATCAAATTCTTTTCTAAACATAGATACATTACCTGCTTTTGACAACACCACTTCAACATTTTTGCTCGCAAAATATCTGTTCAACAAATCCCTTAATAATACAACAGTTTGACTTGTTTCAACCAATTGCCTATTAATAAACTTTTCTTGTTCTTCATCAGTAATTGGTGTTTGACGGATAAGTCTTGAATATTTTTCATTGCTTAGTAACCCAATTTTGTATAGTTTTTTCCACAAAGTTGTTTGTCTAAATTGAGATTCAAGTGGATAAGTTCTTGACTTCTCAGCGTTTTCTTTTTTAGCAACCAAAACTAAGTTTGTAAAACTATCATCCTTAATCACTGCCTGAGGTATAATATGATCATGGTCATACATATTACCAGACAAAACTTGATTCAAATCAATAGCTTTGCCAGTGTACATATCTTTTCCAAGTTGCCTAAAGTACAAATATAAATTTTCTTTTTTCAATTCACTATCAGAATAATTATCCAAAGTCTTTTGGCAATAATTAATATCTTCACTAAGTCCTTCAAGCTCTTGCATTGAGAATTCTGCCTTTTTATCCCTTTGTAATTCATTAATTTTCTTGCGTGCTTCATCATAAATTGTAACAATCATATCACGCCTTTTGCTTGTTCTTTGATTTTTCTTAAAATCATTATTTTCACGGCAAGACTCAATAAATACTACATCAGGCACAATTTTAGTTTGTTTCACAATATCCTTGACCAGTTTAAATGATTGCCAAACACACTTTTTGACAGATGGAGAACAAGGATAATCCGCGATGTCTTTATTATAACTTATATTTGAGTCCTCTACAATGTTATGTTCTAAATTATATGCCTCTAATGCTTCTGAAAAATTGCACTTTTCATTGAAAATAATTTGTTGCAAATTCAAGTTGTACTCATACATTATATCAATAATATCAAGCATTTCTCCATCAAACATTAATTTGATGCCATTATTTTTATATCCTGTCAAAAACTCTGCTGACAAACTACCCCAACCATTAAACTTGAAACCTTTAATAGCCTTGATTTCATCTTCAGTCAATTTATCACCAAATTCTTCACGAATCGATTTTTCCAACATTTGGCTATCCTCATGAATTGTTGACAAAAAAATAATTCTTTCAATCATATTAGGATCTGCATCAACCTTATTACCAAGCTTATTTTTGTATATAATATAGGTTTTCATACTTGATTTGATTTCATTATCAATACCACTCAAGACTATACCTTTTTCATATCCAAAATTTTCTATCAAATACTTTTTGATATTTTTAATTGTTGGATTTTTCTTGCAAAATACATTGTCAAAAATTGCTTTCTTCTCTTTACAAGAAATAGCATCACCATTTATCTTCATAGAATTAATTTCATTTAGACACATAAATTTTGAAAACAAAATAGAATTTCTAGGCAAGGTATCAGCAAGTTTCAAATAGGTGCATCTATTTGTCATCCTTCTAATAAATATCTCATTACTTTGTTTTTTGTCAATCTTATCATCAAAATTCCAAGGAGTAATTCTGCCGGACTCTTTCCTTACAGCCCAAGCATACCTTTTGTTGTTATCATTATCTTCATATTCCTTCACTGGTCCCACATAATATGGCACTCTGAATGATAAAAGTGATTTTATTTTATCAGCAATAGTCCAACCATTATCTACATCATTCAAAAAAGTAAATTTTGGATTTTGTCTTGCCTTATCTAAAATCCCATCAAGTTCCATCATATTTAGTTGATATGGTATAGTAGAATTGTTTTTTGAAACAATTTTTGGCATAAAATCCTTATTAGCTATCCTTTCAAGCAAGTCATCCTGTAAAGCAGTTGCTTCCTCAACTGTAACGCTTTCAATAATCTTTTTTATAAATTTATAGAAATCTTCTTGTGTACAAGTACTTCCATACCTGCCGTTTGCACCAATCTTATCCCCATTATACCTACCACCACCTATGTAACAGCTATAGTTGCAAATACTATTATCTATTTTACCTTTTTCATTTTTTATTTCTCCAAAAACTCTCTCATAATCATTTGGAGCATAATCTTTTATAAATTCTTTCAAATCGTGCAAATCTTGCTTATGCGTTTCATAAATTTCAACCATTGCACTTGACAAAGATTGTTTACCTTTAAGCATTTCATTAAGTGTTACCCAATCATAAATTTGTTTGATTGTATCAATAATATCAATATGCAAAATATTATCTTTAATCAATTGCAAATCTTCAATTGACTCCCACTCTTCTGCCATTGTAAAACCCTTGACTTCTTCTTTTTCATAGTACTCTTTGCCAAACAACTCTGTTAAATTAACTTTACCACCCATTACAATATCTATAATTTTTTTTGATGTTTTACTAGAAGAAACACCAAACAATTCATTAAGCTTATTTTTTTTATCTCTCTTTGAAATGTATTTTTTGCCTATTGTAATTTGATTTAGCATATTTTTTGTAATGTCGCCAGTGCCACAAATCAAATCTTTCACATCACTCAAAGCCGTTGTTGCAAACTTGTCAAAAAAACAAGTATTATCATTATTCTTATTTTCATCATTATTTTCATCTAGTTTACTATTTAATTTATTAATCAATTCTTCCAATTGTTTTACGCCACCGACTTCATTTGTGGAAACTTCCCCAGCAAGTAAAAAATGCCCTCTGTACTTAATAATATGGTGAATTGCTAGATACAACAATCGGATATCATCTGTACCTTCCATCATAAGTTTTTCACGCAAATGATATATTGTTGGATATTGCTTATAATACGCTATATCATTAAAATCAGTATCATTGAATAAAGAATATTTACCTTCGACATTTCTGTCCACAAGGTACAAATCATTATCCCCAAGTCTCCTTAGAAAATTTTTATCATTAGCCATAATTTCATCATTAAATAGTTCTTGAAGTAACGCAATACGATAACGGCGCCTATTCAATCTACGCCTTGTCGCCCTATATGTACGCCTATCCACTGCAGCATTTGCAGATTCAAAAGATAATACTCCCATGGTGCGCTTCCCATTTACTTGCATAACTTCATAATCTTTAGTAAGTGCGTAACCAATGTTTTCTGTTCCAACATCTAACCCTAAAAAGTATTTCTTCATAAAATTTTCTCCTTCCTTAAAAAAAAACTTGACATTCAAATTAAAATAATGTATAATAAAATTATTCAAAATAACAATCGTTCAAATAAGGTTTTACCTTAAGCATCCTATTGGATCAGTCGACTAACCAGAGTCGACTATTTTTTATAACCAAAAATTTTATAATAACTTGCTTTTGCATATAATTGTTAAATTGGAATAAACATTATATAAATATTCTATCATATTATTGTTTTTAATTCAATACCTTTGGAATAATTTACCAATGATGCAAGCAAAAATCATTTTATTATCACTATAATTATTAACAATTAAGTGACAAAACAGCACTATATTTTTTAAACCTTATAGTGCTGTTTTTCTAATTTAATATTGAATTTCAATTGATTATTTTATAAAAGTTGTATTCATCAAGTAAAAATACCCATGAAACAATACACAATTTTAACATCCTTTATTGTTTAAAACAAAATAGAAATTTGTCCATATTAATAACAATTATACACAAATTCAATTTGCAGTTTAAACATTCAACATTGTGTAATATATACCACCTTTGGCAATCAGTTCTTCATGAGTGCCTCGCTCTGCTATGCCTTCAGCATCCAAAACAATTATCTCGTCTGCATTTCTTATTGTTGAAAGTCTATGCGCAATAATAATGCTTGTTCTTCCAACGCTAAGGCTTTCCAAAGATTTTTGAACCAGTCTTTCTGATTCATTGTCAAGTGCACTTGTCGCCTCATCCAAAATCAAGATTGGTGGATTTTTAAGGAATACTCTTGCAATACTAATTCGCTGTTTTTGTCCACCAGATAACTTAACCCCACGCTCTCCAACAAAAGTGTCATATCCTTGTGGCAAATGTTCAATGAACTCATCTGCTCCACTCGCCTTTGCAGCGGCCTTTATTTGCTCCTCGGTAGCATTAGGATCTCCATAAGCAATATTTTCACGAATAGTGCCCGAAAACATATAAACATCTTGCTGAACAATGCCAATATGTTCTCGTAATGATTTCAATTTGATCTTGCGAATATCCACGCCATCAATAAGTATCTCGCCACTTTCAATCTCAAAAAATCGTGGTATCAAATTGCTCAGCGTAGTTTTTCCACTGCCACTTGCACCAATAATTGCAATATTTTTTCCGGCTGGTATTTCCAAATTTAACCCATGAAACACTTTAGTATCGTCATCCCCATATCCAAAGGTTAAATCACGAATAGTTATATCTCCACGAACTTCACCCAATTCTATACAATCTGCATTGTCAGTAATTTCAGGCTTGGTATCAATAATTTCAAAAAACCTTTCAACGCCCGTCATCCCTCTGCCGAATTGCTCTGAAAATTCTACAATCCTGCGAACGGATTGCAACAATGTGCTTACAAACAACAAAGAGGCACTGAACTCGCCAATACCAAGCATACCATATCCCAAAAACAAACCTCCTGCAATTACCACTACAATGTACATAAGCCCATCAAAAAACCTTGTTACGCCCTGAAAACCTGCTTGCGCTTTATAAGTCGTTTTGCGAACTTTCAAAAATGCTTTGTTTCCTTTTTCAAACTTTGCTTCTTCCACATTTTCATTAGCAAACGACTTTACAACGCGAATGCCAAGCAAACTATCCTCAACTTGAGCATTTATGTCCCCAAGAGATTTTCGTTGCTGTCTGAACGCTGAATACATTTTCTTGCTGAAATAAGTGGAAAACACAAGCATTATCGGAATCATTGCAAAAATAATCAGTGTCATATACACATTAAATGTGCACAATATTGCAAATGAAACTATAATTTTAAGTCCTGCAATATAAAATTCCTCTGGACAATGATGTGCAAATTCTGTAACATCAAACAAATCCGTTGTAATGCGTGACATTAGTTGACCAATTTTTGTTTCGTTATAGTATTTATGCGACATTTTTTGCAGGTGTGAAAACATTTCACGCCTCATATCTGCCTCAATCAAGCTGCCCATATAATGACCAACATATTGCATATAATAGTTTGCTGCAGTATCCACTATTCTCAATCCAAGATAGATTGCCCCCAAAATTAATACATACGGAATAGTAACGCTTGCTATGCTTGTTATTGCCCTATCCGTAATGTCTTTTATCAACAATGGAAAAATAACCTCGCATGCAATAGTCAGCGTCGCACACAACAAATCAACCAGCATTATTCGCCAATAATTACGATAATATGGCACAAATCGCCTCAATAATTTACTATTTTTCATCTATTCCCTACCCGTCTAATTAATTTTTTAAAATTATACCATAATTTATCCCACTTTGCAATTATTTGCACAAAGCATTTTAAACATTCAATTATACTATATAAACTTTTCTATAAAAAATTCCTATCAAAAAATGTTCTATCTTTTATAAATTTCATAATGTTAACTACTTATTATTGTGAGGATGATATGAATATAAAGAGTGATTATAGATTTGATAAGGAAAAAGAATTTGTTCAAAAATTGATTGCAAATGCTAAAGAACAGTGTGAAAATTATATTGTAATTATTGTTGGTAATGTTGTTGGAATAACAAAGAATTTTAATGATTTCAATGCAAAAACTTCAGTTACTGACGAGTACTATACTTTAACTCAGTTTAACGAAATATCATCTACTCTGCAAAAAGTTGGGTTTGAAACTTTATGTTATTTTGATGAAATGGACTTTATTCAAGATGTGTTAAATAAGAGGATAAAAAATAATTATCCAAAAAAATTCATTGTGCTTAATTTTGCTCAAAAGGGGCTTGTTCAAGGCAGAAAATCGTTGATTCCAATATTTTGCGAGATGAATGACATTATTCATACTAATAGCAATGGTTTTGCTTGCAGTTTTGCACGTGAAAAATATTATTGGGGACTATGTATTAAAGATATTGCAAATGTTCCAGATAGTTGGTTATTCAACAATAAAACAAGTTGTTGGCTTGCAGGGGAGCCAACACGAGGGGAAAAAGTAATAGCTAAATTGTGCAACCAATCATCTAGTATTGGTATGGAATCTCAAAAATCTGTTTTTGTATATTCCGATAAAAGTTTCAATGATGTATTATCTATAGCAAACACCTATCAGCAACCTGTTTTGGTTCAAAAATGCATACCAGGTATGGAAGTGGAAGTTCCGATTTTTTACAATGGAGAAAAAGTGTTTTGCTTGCCTCCATCCGGCATTTTAATAGATGATGACTATAAATTAAACAATAAAGTATTGTCTAATGATATTCGTTGTTATGGTGGGTTTAAATTGTACAATTTTGACGATAAATTTAGCGAATTATCTGCAAGCATACAACAACAATCTATTGCTATAGCTAAATTTTTAGATTTGCAAGGAGTAAGCCGTATTGATTATCGCATAGATAATAACAATACTGCATATGTTACGGATATAAATTGCAACCCACACTTAACAAAAACATCTAGCGTATACAAAGGCTTTGAACATTTAAATTTGGGTGAATATAAAAATATGGTTTTAGCAATTATAGGCTTAACTATATCACGTAAGTGGTAAAACTAGACTATTATTCGTGAAATATTAATCATCGTCCCAATTATATAATGGAGTAATCATAAAGCCTTGCTCATATATGTTAAGAGGTCTATTTTTAGGCATAAGGGCGTTGAATTCTTTCATCCATTGTTCAATAGTAGTGCAGTTGCTATTTGTAATAACTTTGCAAATGTTTTTCAGCTCAATTACTTTAAATGACTTATTAGGCAGTTCATCTTCTAAGTGCAATGAATTAATTCGCTTTAGTAACTCATCCTTGTTTGAGTTATCAAGCACAAACTCCATAATAGTTGAATTGACAATAGCCCTATACGCATATATACCTTCTTTGTCGTTCACAATAGATAAATTTTTTTCTATAAAGTCGTATGCTCCCTTAACATCTCCAGCTAAAGCTTTGAATACTGCATAGTTACACGAAATCAAGTATCTATCAGCATTGCCATTCATTTGCTTTAGCAATGTATTAAATTGGTCAGCTGTTTCTTTTGCATTTTGAATTTTTGCAAAATATTTGTACAAAATTAAATTGTTGTCAAAAATATATTGCCTTTTGAACGCAATCCCACCATACTGGAATTTTAACGCTTCAAAATCCTCCACATCCTCTTTTGCAAGCTCTAAATTCATATTTTCTAAATGGATAGCAAGTGCATTGCACAATGCGTAAAAATAATCTGTATAATTTTCTTGATTTTGTTTAAAGTAATTTTTTGACAATTCAATCATCCCTTTCGCTAATTGAAAATGGTATACCATATTTGCTTTTCGCAGTAAAACATTGTAGTTATACCTCAATTCATGGCTCGAATAGTGCTCAATTTTATTCACAAGTTCCAATGACAGATTCTCAAATTCTTGTTTAGCTTCTGAGTATCTGCCTTTATGTATCAAAGCAGATAATTTGCACATTATGATACGATATCGTAAATTTCCATCACAATTTTTCAAAACAATGCTTGACAATAGGTCAAGTGCTGTGCTTCTTTCTGCCTCATCAAGAGATTTCATATAAGCTTGTGCAACAATTAGTTTTGCTTCAGCACTTACTATGCTTCTACTATCATTTAAATAATTTTTTAAAGTATCTATTGTTTTATCATATTCAAGTTGAATACTATAGTTTACTGCAACTGCGTATTTTGACACAAAATCTTTCAAATCTTGTGGCAATTCATTCGCTTGGGGAACATATGTTCTATGTCTAATTTTTTGCAATAGATATTGCATTAATATTAAATGGCTTTTTTGTTCATCAATTTTGCTCATAAATCTATATTTTATCTTATAGTTTGATGGATACATATATGATAACATTCTGTTAAATCGCTCGTAGATAGCTTCTTTATTGTTTATCGACTTATTTACAACTATCATATTAACAAGCTCTAACAATATGCTAATATAGTCATCTTGCTTATTCAAGATATTAAGATTTTTTGCACACTCTATCTCTTTGCTTAATTGATTTTGTTCAACTTCAACCAAATACTCCAACGCATTTTGGGTGATTTTAGCATTTTCCATGCTAGCATATGCACAATATTTCATTATATCATTTGTCCTGCTTAGCCCCGAAGCCTCAATACACTTGTCAATTATGCTAGACAATGTGTTTTTATTGTCACTTTTGTTAATGAATGATATAATGTTAGCATTTAATTCATTCACAATTTTTTTTAATTCGTGAAAATTATTCATTGTGATATTGAAAATAAAATCAATCTCATCCTTGCTTAAAGTTTTTAAGATTTCCGGACGCAAATTAAGGTTTGCCAATAATTCTTTATTCGGCAACTTACTCTCCGTTAAGGGCAATAAATATACAGCAGGAATATCGTCTATTAATTGATTTACGGAAGTTAAATAAACTACTTTTAGTATGTCCGATTTAGCATTAAGTTTCTTTAACGCAAAATGCAAAAAGTTATCTATGCACTTATCGCAAGCGCTCAATTTAATCGCAATCACAATAGGTTTTGGATTGTTTCTTTTTGGATATGTAGACAATTTTTTTAAAAATTTAATTATTAAACTTTCTTGCGAAAAAAAGTTCACTTTATGAGAATCCACACCTAAAAATAACACCTTTCCACTAAATCCTATGCTAAACTTGGTATCTAGTGTGCTAACGATATTTTTGTATTTATATAATGCGTCAATTATACTCTGCAAAGAGTTATTCCCACTTCCCCCTTCCACCTCAACAATATAATAATCGTCAGCCATGGAATGCAAAGTGTGCGTTCTTCCATAGCCTTTTTCACCAACAAATTGTATCTTGTCGTATTTAGCAAATTGTTCCTTTAAGTTTTTTACAGCGATTTCTTGAGTATCTAAAAGAGCCATATCATCCTCACAATAATAAGTAGTTATTTCTACCAAATTATACCATAATATGATATAATTTGCAATACTAAACGACAAAAAAGGAGTAACTTTTATGAATATTATTGAAAACTATATGCAATTTCTTAAAACTACAAAGAATTTATCTGAAAAAACGCTGCGTGCTTATGCTATTGACATAAGGCAATTTATGCGTAAAACGCAGGATTATCTTAATCCTGACATTTGCGATTATATCAATTTTTTATCCACCACCCTGTCACTTAAAGATACATCTATAAAGCGAAAAATTATAAGTTTAAGAGTATTTTATGAATTTTTAGCAATGCAAGAACTTATCAACAACTCGCCATTTGACAAGCTAAAATTTAAATTTAAGCAAGAAACGAAACTGCCAAAAACTTTATCCGTCAATGAAGTCAAACAACTTCTTAATTGTTTTGAGATTGACTCATCCGAATTGTCAGCTTTCAAAAAGTTGCAATATATTCGCGATGCTGCACTTATTGACCTTTTAGTATCCACTGGCATTCGTATTGCAGAAGCTTCAGCTATAACCTTTGATGATATTATTCTTCATGAGCACACAATATTGATTCATGGCAAAGGTCGCAAACAAAGACTTATTTATATATCCTCTTCCATTACTTGGGGACGCATTACTACCCTTCTTAAACAGCAAAAATCAATTAAAACAACTCGCTATTTATTCACCAACAGATATAACCAACAAATTTCAACTCAGTCAATAGAAAATATTTATACAAAATATATAACAAAAGCAAAAATAAATCCTAAATCTACCCCACACTACCTTCGACATACTTTTGCAACAAATTTATTATCAAATGGTGCTGATTTGCGTTCTGTGCAAGAAATTCTTGGTCACGCTAGCGTTGCTACAACACAAATTTATACCGAAGTAAGTTCCCAAAGAAAAAAACAAGTGCTACGCAAATTTAATTATAGAAACAAACTATAATAAAAAAATCATACAAAATAATAAACACAAATCTAAAACTTATGTTATATTTAAAGGCAAGCCGAAACATACATATTTAGAAAATCACACTGTAAATAAATCAATTTTATAGTTACATATTGATTTTGTTTGCAAAATATGTTATACTTATTATGCTACACATTTGAATATCCTTTCAAAGGGAGTACTTTAGTTAAAAGCGTACTCTCTCGCCTTTGATTGGATGAATGTGTAGCAACATTGAGAGGTGCGTTTTTGGCGTGTTTCTCAAATAGAAACACGCTTTTTTTTATAAGGGAGGAAAAAATGAAAGTTGAAAGAATTGAAGTAATCGCTCTTGACAAAAAAACTGCTGCGCAATATGCACAACAAATTGCGTTTGAGCAAATTGGGCAAGAAGTCAAAAAAGTTAAATATCTTGGAGGTGGCTCCTTCGGCAGAGCTTACAAGATAGTTTTCATTGATGGCAAAAAAATAGTCATCAAATTTTTAAGAGCGCAAGATATGCTGGAAAAAGAAGTTTATGACCTTGATTTACTTGCTGCAAATTGTTCTGTAAAATTTCCAAAAGTTATATTTTCTCAAAAAGCAAACAATGAAATTCCTGTCGATTGTTATGGAATGGAATTGATAGAAGGTAGCAATGCCGTATTTTCGCTTAAATTACTTTTAAAATCCAAGAAAAATCGTAAGAAGTTTGCAAATGAAGTTGTCACTGCCCTTCACGATATTCATTGTTGTAAAAACGAAAAGTTTGGCGACACTTTATCTCCTAAGTATAACTGCTGGTTAGATTTTTATAAACCTTATGCAAAGCAAATTTTGAATAAAGCAGAAGAAATGTTCGCTGGTGGCGAACTTCCTAAAAAAGTCATTGAAACAATGCGTGCTGCGTGGAAAAAGTTTGACATTATATTCTCTGAAGAAGTGTCACAAGCCTCTTTAATTCATGGAGATTTTAACATTGCAAATATGATGATTGACAAAAATCTCAAATTAAGTGGATTTATCGACCCATTAAATTCTATGTATGCAGACCTTGAATATGACCTATTTCAGTTTGACAATCTAAGTGGCAAATGGTTCTATCTGCGCAAAGCATATATTGAAAAATATGGTGCAAGCAAATATTGTGATGCTAAGTGTGCTTTTTATGGACTTTTTCATGAAGTATATAGCTATATAAAATCAGGAATGCTTGTAAAATTCATTATGAATCCACTTGTAAAAAATATGAAGAAGAGGTTAACACAATTATGATGTCTTTTGGTGCAAAAATCACAAGCTGGATTATAAGATTATATACTTATAAATATCGCAAAAATCATTTATCACTATCTCGTTCGGTGAAATTTAAAAATAAAAAATACAATCCACCTAAAGGTTATCGTTTTGAAATAAAAGAAATTGGTGGTTCAAAATTTGAAATTTTATCACCAAACAAGCCTAATGAGAATTATTCTATCGTGCATTTTCATGGTGGAGGTAGCACTCAAAAAATGAATAGTATGTATAGAAAAGTTGCAGAAAAATTATCTAAACTTTCAAATGCTAGAGTATACTCTATCGACTATAAAACAGGAGAAAATCTTGTTTATCCTTCTGTGCATAATGAATGTTACACAGCTTATGTGGACCTCATTTCAACAATTCTTAAAGACAAAAAAATTATCGCAGTGGGCGATAGTTTTGGTGCTAATATTATTCTGTCAACTTGCCTTAGACTTCGTGACAATAATCTTCCGTTGCCAGAGGCCATAGTCTCCGTATCTTGTTGTATCGACCTTGCAGCAACAGGCAGTTCTTATGAAAAAAATTGTTACAGAGACCCGTTATATGCTTTACCTAAAAATCAAATTTTTAAAGAACATGAAAAAGACATTAGAAGAACTATAAAATACATAGGAGACACTTCGCCTTACGATAAATATTTATCTCCTGCATATGCAGAATTTGATAACTTTCCACCAATGCTAATACAATGTGGAGACGCCGAAACTTCCGAAAGTGACAACGATGTGTTATACGAAAAAGCATTGCAATGCGGAATAAACGCCAAAATGACAAAATATTATGGAATGTGGCATGACTTTCAGTATCTTACTCCATTTTTAAAAGAAAGCAAACAAGCATGGCAGGAAATTAGCGATTTTATACACTCAATTATGCAATAATGAAAAGTCGTAAACTTAACTATTGTTAAAACCTACATTAAAAAAAAGTCGAGAATTATTTTAAATTCCGACTTTTTTGCAATATATAACTATATAATAATGCTATTGTTTTGTTAATTTATCATATCTAATAATCTATATTTTAAATCAACTATCTTTTCGGTCGAGACAAACCAGAGTTTCGATATGGGAGGTGTTTGGGAACATATCGTAAGGTTGGATTAGGGATATGCTGTAGTTTTGTTTTAGGGTGGCGAGGTCACGGGCTAGGGTTGCAGGGTTGCAGGAGATGTATATAATTTTTACTGGTTGAGCTTTTAACAAGCCTTGCAAAACTGGCATATCGCAACCTTTTCTTGGTGGGTCAAGAATGACAATGAAATTGCCAAAATTATCTTTGTTTTCTTGAATAAATTTCTTGTTATTAACATTATTTTCAGATAGACTGCAACTGCTTATTTCTGCTGTTGTTTTGTTTTTATGGTCACTCACAATTGCATTTTCTTCATCCACTACACAATCATTTTGATTACTTTTTGATTGCGACATTTCAGTTGTGCTGTAATTTTGCTCTATGAACGACTGGCAATTTCCCATATCACTACTTGCAACATCTTTTTGGTTGATTGAATTTGTTTTTTCTTGATTATTTAAAACATTTTTTACATTTGAGGATAATTCGTTTTTGTTTTGTGATTGGCTGCAATGCAAAACATCTTTATTCAATCTTTTTTCAACACATAAATCCACCTCACTTGTTTGGTTATGAGCAAGTTGCAAATTAATTTGTTGTGCTAGTTTTGGAAGTTCCACTGCACTATCGCCACAAATATTAACAATTATATTTTCGTTGCCATTCAACTTTGCAAGTTGATTCGCGTTTGCAGTTGCCTCGGGAACAATTTCTATCCCATAAACTTTATCTGCACAGCTTGCCACAATGTTTGTAAGCACACCAACACCCGAATAAGCATCCACAACAATACGCACTGAGCTTTGAATAACGAGCTCTTTAACTTTGGAATAGATGGCATCACGAATATAGTCATTGATTTGCATAAATGACATTGGATTGACAAAAGTTTTTACTCCAGAAATGTCTGTTTGAATATCTTTGTCACCATAAAAAACATTGGCATTATACATTATCAAATTAGTTTGTTTTGTATTGAAAGATACATAAAAAGAAAATTTAATACCGATTTTTGATAGTTCTTTTACAAATTTTTCTGCATAATCAAATTTTTTGGCATTGACAACAACTGTCACGCTTACCTTGTTATTAAGCTTTCTTAGCACCAAATGTCTAAGTAATCCAGAATGTGTTTTTTCATTGTAACAAGTAAGTTTTAATTGATTTGAGACCTTCAAAAAAGCCTCGCAAAACTTGTCGCACCAATCCCCTAAAAGATAGCATTTGTCTATTTGCACGAAGTTGTGAGATTTTTCCTTGAAGAACCCTAAACAAACTTTGCCATCCTTTTCAAACAATGGAAATTGAGCTTTGTTGCGATAATAATAAACATCTTTTGATGGCACAACAGGGTTGACATCAACCTGCACTCCTGCATACTTTTTCAAACAATTTACCACATTTTCACGCTTTATATCAAGCTGTTTTTCGTAGATTATATGTTGCATATCACAACCACCACAACGCCTGAAATGTGGACATAATGGTTGCACTCTGAAACTTGAGCCTTGAAGGAGTTTGATAACCTTTGCTGTGGCAAAAGACTTTTTTACAAAAGTAATCTCGCATTTAACTTTTTCGCCAACCAAAGTAAAGGGGACGAAAATAACCATTCCGTCCTGCTTTGCAATGCCTTCGCCATCCATGCCAACTCTTTCAATTTTAACTTCTAACACATCGCCCTTTTGCATAATATATCCTTCAACGCTTCTTCTATTGTTATTTTTACATCTTCCCTAATATTTTTGGAGTCTTTTGCTTTTCGCACTGTTAAACGCAACAAAAATAATGATAGTGGCGCTGACTCAAAAAATTCTATTGTTTCGGTAGGGAAATCTATGAGCGCAATACCCAAAAACCAAGAGACAGCCATATCAATTTGATAATCGCCATAATTGATATGATGTAATCTTTCGTAAATTGCACCCAAATGCTCTTTATCCATAAAATTTGTCATAAGTCCAGTCATACCAAACCTTACTGACCAGTCATTTCTGCCAACTAAATTTAACAGATAATTAAAATAAGTATCTCCTGTATCTTTTATCACAAACATTACAGTATCGCAACTTGACCAGTTATCGTTAAAACTTAAATAATAATCAAGTGCTTTACATTTTTCTTCAATGCAGCTATCGTGATATGCAATGATAAGTCCAAGCAATGTAAGTTCCTCATAATTTTGTGGAACTATCTCATACAAATCCTGCAATTTCACTTTTCTTGCAAGCTCTTCTGCACACTTTTTTAAGGCAGAAGTTTTTATGCCGTTAATCTTATACTTGCTGATGATTAACCTTTCATAATACCTCTTTTGTCTTAAAGATCGTGGCAAATCTTTTAGCGCTTCAGTGATAACATTTGTCATTAGTTTTCTTTCTCCCTTTTGAAAAGCGCCTTTGCCTTTTCCCAAATCTCCTTGTCCAAGTAAACCTTTCCTTTTTCGTCAAGCTTAAACTGATTTGCAATGAAATTGCCAACTTTTATTGTGTAAATTGTAATCAGTAACAATGTGAAAATCATAAATATTGTTGTTGGATCAGTGATTGATTGCAACATAAACAAGTTTAGTTTTCCATCCCAAAAATCATTTAACATTGGCATAAATATAATGCACATAACTGCTATTGATGATACAGCACCATACAAAATAACACGCATTGCATTGAACGGCTTGCACACATCAAACAAGATGATAGAGAATGTCAAAAATACACTGATTAGCACTGCTGTGTTAAGTTGATTTTCAGGAATCTGCACCACATCTGTAATTTGTGACAAAATCATAAGCAAGAACACATTGACAGCAACTCCCACAGCTGCTGGAATGACTCGTTTGCTGACATTGACAATAAATCGTCCGTTGATTTTTCTGTTGTTTGGCTCCAATGCAAGGAAGAAGGAAGGAACACCAATGCTGAACAAGCTTATAAATGACAATTGAATTGGCTCAAGTGGCATTTCAATTCCCATAAATATCAAAATTATTTGGAACAAAATTGAAAAAGCTGTTTTTGTAAGGAACAAAGCACTGGCTCTTTCAATGTTGTTTACAACTCGTCTGCCCTCGCCAACAACCTTTGGCATACTTGCAAAATTGCTATCCATAAGCACAATTTGTGCCACATTTCTGGTTGCCTCAGAACCATTTGCCATTGCGATTGAACAGTTTGCCTCTTTTAGCGCCAAAATGTCATTTATTCCGTCACCCGTCATTGCAACAGTGTGATGATTTTCCTTGAAAATTTGCACCAAAAGCTTTTTTTGTGCAGGATTTACCCTGCCAAACACAGTGTAATCCATTGCAACTTCACGAATATCTTCATCCGTCATATTGTGCAGATTTATATATTTATCCGCATTTACAATACCCACACGCCTTGCAACTTCACTTACAGTAACAGGATTATCGCCACTTATAACCCTTACATCCACACCATTTTGCTTGAAATAATCAATAATTTGTGGAGCATCCTCTTTTATATTATCCTCAATTACAATCACTGCAACTGGAGTGTTTCTGTCAGGAATAACCTCCACATTGTCGGATGAGGCACCATTTTTGCAAAGTAATAAACATCTGAAACCAAGTTTTGAGTTTTCCTCAATAACTTGTTGAATATTTTTGTTTAGCATATCAGTTGCAAAGTCAGGAGCACCAAGCACATACAATGCCTCGTTTTCAAACTTAACGGCAGTGCATTTTCTTTCCGAAGAAAAATGAATAACGCTTGTTGCCTTAAAATGCTCCTCTTTTCCAAAATACTTGACCAATGCATCTGCTGTTTGATTGCTCTCGCCCAAAGCAAATTGCATACTTGATATGATTTTGCAAATTTCTTCCTCTGGGATTTTTGCACATTCAATTTTTCTGACGCTCATTGTGCCGTCAGTGATTGTGCCTGTTTTATCCAAACAAAGCATATCCACCCTTGCCAATGTTTCAATTGAATAAAGCTGTTGCACCAAGGCTTTGTGTTTTGCAAGCCTTACCACCCCAACAGCAAGCGCAACTGATGTAAGAAGGAACAATCCCGCAGGAATCATACCAATAATTGCCGTGCTGGTCGGAGTTACTGCAACGCGATAAGCAGAGTAAAGCTCTGCTCCACTAAAACTGCCCATATGTCCTATTGCATAAAACAATGTGTCTTTAAACTCAAGTCCTTTTGAAAAAGCAATGTCAAGCAATGCATCATTCCAGTTTGTGAAAAAAGCACCTATGGCTATTGGAAAAATGATGATTGAAATCAATTTGAAAATTTGTTTTAGAGAATGCAAAAGCTCAGAATCTGCCTTTTTAAACTGCTTTGCATCCATAGCAAGTTTTTGTATGTAATTGTCCTCTGCAATGTGTGTTGTCTCTGCCACGCAACTTCCACTTACAATAAAGCTGCCTGACAACAATTTGTCGCCAACACCCTTTTTTATTGCCTGCGATTCACCTGTAAGCAAAGCCTCGTTTACCTCAACCTCTCCTTCACGAATAACGCTGTCTGAGCACACTTGTGCACCTGTCTTTAGTCTTACGATATCCCCAAGCAAAATTTCATTGAGCTTGATTGAAATCTCTTGCCCATTTCTAAGTGCTGTGATATCAGGAGATGACAAAAGCGACAACTTATCCATTGTGCGTTTTGCCCTTATTTCTTGTGCAATACCAATAACGATATTTGCAGTGATTATTATCATAAATGTCAAATTTTTAACACCATTAAAATCCTCAATAACAGTGATAAGCCAAATGAACACCAAAAAACAAATCAAATTAAAAAATGTAAAAATATTTCCTGCAAAAATGCTAAAATAAGATTTGGATGTACCGATTTTCACATCATTAACATACCCTTTTTGTTTTCTTTCTGCAATTTGCTCGTCGTTAAGACCGATGTTGATATCCACATCAGTTAGCGTTAAAGGTTGTCTTTCTTTTTGTTTTTTCATATCACACCTTTCCAATAAAATCTGCCATTTTTATTTTTAGAATCATAAAAGTTTTTGCAAAAATTTTGCTACAAAATAATATATTACCATATCATTATACGAGTTATTTATTTTCTCAGAGTAAATAAATATATTTATTCATTATATAAATTATTCTGCTTTGAATGTGCAAATACTATATAATAAATTGTTAGTCATAATACAAAAATAGCCTCGACAATAGTGCCTCGGCTAAGATTTGCTTACTTTAATATTTCGATTATCAAATCCGCTGCTTTTTCATAACTAGGCAAACTGATATCCTCAATTTTGCCATCATCACAAGCTTTTGCAATCGCAGGGTCAATAGGATTTTTTGCAAGCAATTTGACACCTAACTCCTCTGCCACAGCATCTGCTTTACCTTCGCCAAAAGGATATATTTTTTTACCACAATCGCCACACTCAATATAACTCATATTTTCAATGATACCCAAGATTGGGATATTCATTAATCTTGCCATATTGTATGCCTTTTTGACAATCATAGAAACTAAGTCTTGTGGAGATGTTACAATAACAATTCCATCAACAGGCAAAGATTGAAAAGCTGTCAAAGGAATATCACCAGTTCCCGGAGGCATATCCACAAACATAAAATCAACATCACCCCATCTAACATCTGTCCAAAATTGTTTTAGCACATTTGAAAGCATAGAACCACGCCACACAACAGGACTATCAGGTGTTTCAAGCAACAAATTTATGCTTATTGCTTTAATTCCTGTTTTTGTAACTGCTGGAATCATACTTTCGCCATCGCTTTCAATCCCACTTTTCAAACCGAAAATATTAGGGATAGATGCACCTGTTATGTCTCCGTCAATAATCGCGGTGTTATAACCTTTTGCCCTAAAAGCTGTAGCCAAACTTGCGGTGGTAAGTGATTTGCCAACACCACCCTTGCCGCTTACAACTCCTATAACTTTTTTTATGTTGCTGTTTTTGTTTTGTTCAAGTTTTTTAAGCACGCTGTCACAGCCACCTTTTTGACTGCAACCTGAACAATTTCCATCACATTCGCTCATATATGCTCCTTTTAGCTTACAGTTATATATTTAGGCAAGAACAAAGTCAACTCATATGTTGTTGCACTCTCGCCTTCTCCTTCAGTTATTGTAAATACTCTCCAATAAACATCAACTTTTTTGCCGTAGATTGACAAATCTGATTCATATTTAATAGGACACAAATCTTGTCTGTTTGTATCAATTACAACATAAACATCATTGTCGCGTTTTGCGCTATTTGAATAAGTTGCTTTGTACCTATCTGCATACATCATATGCTTTAACAATGGTTGTTCACTTGCTGATGACAAGTAAACCACAAAGCCTTCAAGTTTTTGATTTATCAAATTTGAAACGCTTACATTTGTTGCATGAGTAGTTTTTGCACTTGAGTTTTGCTCAATTTTTGCACAATAAACATTTTGAATTTTTGCAGAATCAATTTTTGTACTGCTGTCATTTACAACCATTTCTTTTTGAACTGCGTCATACAAAGTAATACGATAAACATAGCTGTTATCAATTACAAACTCGTCACTGCTTGCAAAAGTGCTTGTAACTTCACCCACAATACCACTTGCCTTGTTTTCTGCAATAATGCTTGCATATGAAACATAGCATTTGCTTATGCTACCACCGCTCATTCTGCCAACAATACCGCCAGCAATAGAAAGTCTTTGTGAACCAGATTGAGGATTTGCAACATTGTTTGCCTCAACTGCTCTGCTTGTACTGCCGTTGTGAGCAAGATAGCTTTCCTTAATCTTACCACTATTTTCAGCTACAAAACCACCAACAATTGAATACATTTGTGTGCTGCCTGATGATGTTACAGCTTTAACCAAGCTACTGCGAACAAAGCTGTTTGTTATGCTTGCCGCACTATTGTTTGTGACAGCAACACCAGCTGCCTTAATGTTTGCAAATTTTGTTGTTGCAGTAATTTCTGCCTCATAAATGCTAACATTGAAAATTATTTTGTTGTTTGTCAATGCAATACCTGCAACATTGCAAGCAGTTCCTGCTGTTTCATCTGCTCTTGTATTTGCATTTTCATCTTTTGGCTCTGTGTAGCCTTTTGCAATAATATCTGTATCGTAAAGACTGCAATGATTGATTTCGCCGTCATTTGTTATTGCAAAACCAGCTGTTTCACAAGTAGTTTGAAATTTGCTGTTGATAATATGCACATTGTCAATAATACCTTTATTTGTTCCAGCAACCAATGATACACTTGTATATCTTTTGCCTTCAAGAGTTTGAATTGTGATATTATTGAAAGTTACATTTTTGAAAACTGCACCACTTTCAATTGTTTTGAACAAGTGCATAGCTGCCCCATCACTTTCAACAATGATATTTATGTTTGAAATCACTTTATTATTGCCATCAAAAGTACCTTTAAGCACACTATCTTGATAGAAATAAAAATTGCAATTTGTACTTCCACCACCATTAATATCTTTTGTCAAATAATAGTTGTTGCTGTCATTGCCTGCTTTTGTATGCTCAAGCATATATTGCAAGCCACCTATTGTGGAAATTCTGTAATAATCCTTAAATGTTCCAGTTCCCTCAACTTCAAGCTCGTTTAGTTTTGGACAATACTCCATTTTATTGTCAGCGTCCTTCATCCAGTAAGTTTCCTCACCTTCCAACAAACCTTCTGCAAATTTTGATGCTGTGCTTATTGAAATATTGTAAACTTTGCCGATATGATCAGTATTTCTGTCAAAAATTCCTGTAATATTTGCTCTTGTTGCACCTTCATCTTTTGTGATGTCTATTTCTTCGGAAACAAGACTTTTTTCATTGGTATAAAATCTTACTCTATATTTGTCATAGCCTTCAATTTCCTGCCAATATAACATTTCAGCATTTTTACGGTCATCGCCCTCGCCAATGGTATCAATTCTTAAATTAATATTTTCAACTTTTCCTGGTTTTCTGAAAACAATGTCTTTTGTTGTTGCGCTATCGCCTTCGCCCTCAAGCTTTTTAACTTCATCGATTGCAGAACTCAAATAAATTTCTGGATGAGAAGAATGTACTGCTTGCACATACATTTTATAGCTACCAGTAATGTCAAAAGTGCCACTAATCTGCTTTTCCATTTCTTTTTTATAAGTTTCAATTGCAGTTGCAAAGTTTGGCTCATCATATTTTGTTGTACCACTTGAAACAGTGTTTACAGCTATTCTTTTGCTCTCGCCACTCTCCACAACTTTTTCAAGATAAATCACATAATTTGTTGCTTTGTCAACTTTGTTCCAGTTGATATTACTGCTGCCAAGTCTTGGTGCAGGAGCCTCCAAAGTTTGAGTTACTGCATATGATAATAATTCTGAATAATTTGAATTTCTATAATTGTCATCTCCCACAGCCTGTACTCTAAAATAATAAATATCTGGTGCAGCGAATGTAGATTTTGCAATTGTATAGGAGTTTGTATTGCTGGAATATCTTACAACATTACCCACACTTGTATTGTCTGACAAAGTGTGTGTTTGCTCTATTTGATAGGAAATTGCACCTTCAATGGCATTCCACCTCAACACAATGTCATCTCCAACAATTTCGTAAGTTGGCATTTGTGGATTTGCAAGTTGCAACTTTGCCTTGTAACTTACCTCATTGCTGTATTCACTACTAACAGTATCCACATTATCTCCCAATGCACGAACTTTTACTGTTGCATCTTTATCGCCAAGCAAAGTATAAGAATTACGATTGATTTCAATCTCTTCCTCGTCATTGATTTTTACGCCATACTTATCAGTTTTTGGATTTTTCTTCCAAGAGATAAGGTTGTTTTCAATAGAAATTTCAGGGGCAGCCAAAATATATCTTCCCTGATCGTCCT
Organism: uncultured Christensenella sp.; assembly: GCA_910584975.1. GTDB lineage: Bacteria > Bacillota > Clostridia > Christensenellales > UBA3700 > MGBC100798. The sequence continues at coordinate 19,012 of CAJUEA010000008.1, read as the reverse complement.
TACCTGTTGTGCCTGTTGCACATGCCACAAGTGACAAAACAAGCGCAAACATTAAACAGATAATAAAAAATACTTTAGTAAATTTTTTCATATTTTCTCCTATATTTCCCTAACAAAAGCCACAATTAAACTTGTGAAATTTTCACATATAATTTAGGCTAGCAAATATCTTGTATAAATTTTCAGTAAATTTCACTTTATAGCGAAATTATGTTTTTTGGTTCAATATTATTTTAAGCAAATTTTTTTAAATCACATATAATTTGCAAAAATTTTGTTGAGCATTGCATTTGTTGCCTCAACACTGCTCATATAATAAATGTCTTTTGGCATTTTTTTAATTTTCAAGCCGTCAGTTGTTTCACATTTAAGCAAAGATGTTTTTGCACCATTCACAGTTGTTTCCACAAAAGTCATAACAAAAGTGCCTTCTTTATCCTTAAACTTGAAAATAATTTTGCCGACAACGCTATCATTAAAAACATTTTCCTCAACTTTTTCTTTGCATTTTTCAATGTCAAGGCTGTTTAGCTCTTCAATTACTCTGCCGATTTTTTCTTCATTAGAGGTAGGCTTTCTATCCTTTCCATAACAAACAGTAAGTTCTTCAACCTCTTCTGTCACAAATCCCAAATTTTCAAATTTAAAATTAGTGTTGCAACCTGTAAGGCAAACAACCAAAACTATCAACAACGCTGCCATTAAAACAACAGATTTTTTCATATTACAAAACCTCCTAATGCAAAATAAACAAAAAACACTTTGCAAATCAAATATTTTGTGTTACAATATATGTGCAGCAAAAAACAAGAAAAATTAACAAATGCTTTTTTAATTAATTTATGCTATTTTTTGCAAACTAAACACACTATTTTATTTAAATATATATTTAAACAAAAATATTATACAACATTAAGGGTGAGTTGTCAAGACATAATTTTATTTATTTTGTAGCATAAAATTTTGTCCCAAGGCTAAAAAATAACTTGCCTTGCAATAAACGAAAAAATTTTGAGAGGAAAAATATGCCATTTTCTGCACTAAGCCAAGATGCGATGATAAACAACAGCACAATAATAGACAATATGTTTATTACTGATTTAATGCCAAATGCTGATGAAATTGCCATAAAAGTTTATTTGTATAGCCTAACTTTGTGTGCAAATCAAAAAACCATTGGCAACACTTTAGAGAGTGTTAGTCTCGCACTTGGGGTGGAAAAAGGTCAAATTGCAAACGCAATCAAATATTGGGAAAGCGTGGGAGCAGTTAAAATCACAAATGAAAATCCTTTGGAATTTGAATATTTGCCACTTAAAACAATAATGAGCAAGCCTCGCAAATATAGTGTGGATAAATATTCACAATTTATCAGTCAAATTGAAAATATGATTTTGGCAAGACCCCTTACTCCAAATGAACTGGTAAAATATATTGAAGTTGTTGAGGACTACAAAATCAGCAAAGAGGCAATGGTGCTTATTGCTCAATATTGTGTGAATTCAAAAGGACAAAACATCAACTCAAATTACATTTTGACAGTTGCAAAAGCTTGGGCAAACGAAGGAATAAAAAGCATTGAACAGGTGGAACTCAAACTTAAGGAAATGGAGGCTCAATCTGAAAATATGCGTGCAGTATTTTTCGCATTGGGACTTAAGTCCTCACCTGATTTTGAAGATAAGCAATATTTGATAAAATGGACAACCTCTTGGGGATATGATTTGGAAAGCATACTCTACGCAGCAAAACTTTGCAAAAAGCGTGGTGGCATCAAAAAGCTTGACAATATGCTTGACAATTTTTACAGGCTTGGCTTGTTTACCCTTGCAGATATCAAACAACAAAGTGAATATATTGAATATGCTCGCAACCTTGCCGTTAACATAAACAAAACAATTGGCGTTTATTATGAAAACATTGACACTGTTGTGGAGCAATATATCACTAATTGGCTTGGCAAAGGATATGAGGCAGACGGACTTAAACTGATTGCAAACTATTGCTTAAAGCGAAACATCAAAGGGCTTGAAAGTATGAACAGCATAATAAATGACCTGTACTCAAAAGGCATTGTTTCAGCACAATCATTGCAAAACTATTTTGAAATTAAAAAACAAATTGATTGCAGAATAAAAGAGATTTTGAATTTGATTGGCACTTCTCGTATGATCTCAAATGCAGACAGAGACTACTACAATACTTGGACAAACATTTGGGGTATGAGCGATGAGATTATTGACTTTGCAGCAAAAAAATCTTGTGGGAAATCTTTCAGCTTTGCTTACCTTAACAGCTTGATTGCAAGCTATAAAGAAAACAATGTTAAAAGCATTGAAGATTGTGAAAAAATCGCAATTATTCCGTCAAAAATCGGTACTATTTCCAATAATTCACAAATTATCAGTGATAAACATATTTACACAAAAGAGGAATTGGACAATTTATTCAACAAGGAGGATGAGTCAAATTTTGACTTTTAATTATGGATATAAAAGCTTTTAATCAGGCAAAAATGTTGCTTGAGAACAGACTCAGTATTACACTGGAAAAGCTGGACTCAGCCAAAGAAAAATTTGCTCAAAATCAAGAATATGCACAGCTTACAAAAGATATAAAGTTGAACACTTTAGCCTTAAGCAAAGCTCTTGCAAACAATCAAGACTTTTCCGAATTTGAAAAAAAAGATAAATCATTAAACAAACAACTTGCTGAATTTGAAAACAAAAATCTCAATATAAAAAGCTTTGCACACTGCCCTACTTGTTGTGATACAGGCTTTGTAGATGGCAAATATTGCAATTGTTTTATCTCTCTTTATAAGCAAATTTTAAGGCAAAAATCTGGAATTGATAGTCTGCCTAATTTCACTTTTAAAAACAACAAAATTGCAGAAATAAAATGCAAGCAATCAAAAACTTTGGCAAAGCTTTATGACTCAATGGAAAAATATTGTGATGAGTTTCCAAACAACAACTTTAAAAACATTTTGATTTGTGGCAAAGTTGGTGTAGGAAAAAGTTGTTTGCTAAGCTGCACTATCAATAAGCTTTTGGACAAAGGCATAAGTTCTCAATATTTTTCTGCATTTAATCTTAACTCTTTGTTTTTAAAATATCACACAACAAATGTTAAAGAAAGAGATTACATTTTGACAAATTTGATTGAGACAGATGTGCTTTTAATTGACGATTTGGGCACAGAACCAATAATCAAAAATGTTTCCATTGAATATCTGACACTACTGCTAACAGAAAGACAAAACAAACATACTATTATTGCAACTAATCTTACGGACGAAGAAATTCAAAACAAATATGGCGACAGAGTTTTTTCAAGACTTACCAATAAAAATATGTCTAAACTGCTATATCTTGACGGCGATGATTTGAGACATATTAACAAAAAATAAATGTTATCTTAGTAAATTTGCTGAAAAATCATAGTAATTTTAATAAGAAACAACCTATTAACATATTAAAGCTTATTAATAATGAGGTCGATATGAACAATAAATTACACTACATATCAATGCTTGTTTCAAACAATGCGGGTGTTTTAACTCGCATTTCAGGACTTATTTCAAGGCGTGGCTACAACATTGAAAGTCTATCTGTGTGCAAAACAGAAGACGAAAATCTTTCAAGAATGACAATTTCTCTTTTTGGAGATGACAGACAAATCACTGCACTAAAAAATCAACTGCTTAAGCAAATTGAAGTAAACGGAGTTACTGAACTTGCAGAGGACAACTCTATCCTTAGAGAATTGCTACTTATCAAATTGGAAATAACACCAGAAAAAAGATCAGAAATCATTGAGATTTCATCAATCTTCAAAGCAAAAACAATTGACCTAAGTCAAAACGCAATGGTTTTGGAACTAACTGGCAACCCACGCAAAATTGATGCTTTTATTGATGTTTTGCGACCTTATGACATTATTGAACTTGCTCGTTCAGGAACAAGTGCCCTACACAGAGGACAAACTATTATAAAAGACTTTTGTCTTTAAGTTGCAGAATATTCAAAAAGTATTTTGTTGTTTCAAAAGAAATATTTAAACAATCAAAATGCGAACTACGAAAAAAATTTAAATAGCAAATATTTTTGAAAAACTGCATAAAATATATTGACATATGCAAATATTGAGGTTATAATAAAAACATAAAATCGCATAATGCAAGGGACATTATGGATAGAATAGTTTAGTTTAGAGGAGAATAGTTATTATGAAAATTTTATCAAGGCGATGGCGCCGTTTTAGTTTGTAACGCATATACTCTGCTTTTGGTATATTGCGTTTTTTTGTTAAAAAAATCAAATAATACCGATTTTCGATAGCTTATTTGAAAAAATGCAGTAAAATTAATTGCAAATTTTTAGGAATTTTTACTTTTATTAATCCATTAATAAAATTTGATTTTAAAACATAATATCAAACAAATAAACATGTAAATTTCCAATAACAAAATAAAGTTAAAAAACTTTTATCACACAAATTACGGATAAAAATTTTATCCAAAACAAAATTAAATTGATTAAAGAGAGGACAGAAAAATGAATTTTAACGGAATAGATTTTAATACATATCACAGAAACTACCCTAATGAGGCAGGATATTTTGGCAAATATGGTGGGGCTTATTTATCTGATGAACTAAAACAAGCAATGCAAGAAATTACTGATGCATATTTCACAATTTGCAAATCATCCAAGTTCGTAAACGAGCTTAGAAGAATCCGCAGAGAATTTCAAGGCAGACCAACACCAATATCACATTGTGAAAGATTGTCAAACAAATATGGCAATGTTCAAATTTATGTTAAGCGTGAGGATTTAAATCATAGTGGAGCACACAAACTTAACCATTGTATGGGAGAGGCTTTGCTTGCTAAATATATGGGCAAAAAGAAAATTATTGCTGAAACTGGTGCAGGACAACATGGTGTGGCATTGGCTACTGCTGCTGCTTATTTTGGGCTTGAGTGCGACATTTATATGGGTGCTGTTGACATTAAAAAGCAAGCTCCTAATGTCGCAAGAATGAAAGTGCTTGGTGCAAGAGTTGTAGAGGTTACTGACGGACTTCAAACATTGAAAGAGGCTGTTGATGCTGCTTTTGCAGCTTACAGCAAAGAATATAAAGACTGCATTTATTGCATCGGTTCTGCTCTTGGACCTCACCCATTCCCTACCATGGTGCGTGATTTCCAAAGCGTTGTTGGCATTGAAGCAAGAGAACAATTTTTGCAAATGACTGGTGAACTTCCTGACAATGTTGTGGCTTGCGTGGGTGGTGGAAGCAACTCAATTGGTATGTTTACAGCTTTTCTTAATGACCCAGTTAACATCATTGGTGTTGAACCACTTGGCAGAGGTGCTAAGCTTGGCGACCACGCTGCAAGCCTAACTTATGGCGAAGAAGGTGTTATGCATGGATTCAACAGCATTATGCTGAAAGATAAAGATGGCGAACCTGCTCCAGTTTACTCTGTTGCAAGTGGACTTGACTACCCTTCAAGTGGACCAGAACATGCATTTTTAAAAGAAATTGGCAGAGTCAAATATGAAACAATTGACGACGAGGAAGCAATTGATGCTTTCTTTGAGCTTTCAAGACTGGAAGGAATTATTCCTGCAATAGAATCCAGCCACGCAGTTGCTTATGCAATCAAACTTGCAAAACAAATGAACAAGGGCAGCGTGCTTGTTTGCTTGTCAGGCAGAGGCGACAAAGACCTTGACTATGTTATTGAAAAATACGGCACAAGAGAAAAGAAATAATTAATATTAAAATATCAATATAATACACTCTGCAGTTTAATACTTAAGGGTGTATTTTTTAGTGCTATTCACATTTTATTAAAATGCAGATATTTGCATTTATTAAAAAACAAATTTGAATTTCAAAAGTTTGGGCAATAATATTACTATAAATGTTATAAGTATCAAATCTACAAAGTATTACATAAATTACGGCAAATTAAGCAAAATTTTATTGCTTAAATCAAACACTGACAATTGGTGTTTAAACAACAATTATTGACACTTCCTACTCTTTATGGTATAATCATTTTATGGAAAAAAAAGAAAAAAACAAATATAGCGTGAAAAGCATAATAAATAAAATTATTTTAGGACTTGCTATTACAATTTTTATTTTGCTTTTAATCATTTTTTTAACAACGGACATTAATGAGATTAAAAACGCTTTTAGCAGAATAAACATTGGATATCTTTTTGCTGCAATCGGTTTGACACTTTTGTACTTTGCGCTGTCACCGATTACTTTGTGTATGCTTACCAAAAGGAAAAAATGCGATATAAATCTGCTTGACACATATTTGATAGGCAATACTGAACACTTTTTTAACGGAATTACTCCTTTTGCCACAGGTGGACAACCTTTTCAAGTGTATTCTTTTTCAAGATTAGGGGTTAAAGCATCTGCATCAACTGGCATTTTAATAATGAATTTTATCATTCATATGTTCGTTACAAATCTGTTTGCCTTGTTATCCTTAGCGATATATCCAAAGCTTGTTACTGCTGTTGGTAGTCTTTTGCCTGTGGTGATAATCGGCTTTGTGATGAACTTTTTGTCTTTTGCCATTGTGCTTTTGCTTGCAACAAGCAAAAAAGTCGCTAATTTTTTGGTGTTATTGCTAACAAAACTTGGAAAAATCAAATTTTTATCTAAAGTTGTCAACCCGTCAATAGAAGGTTTTAAAAAATATTGTGAGGATACGCAATCAGCATTTAAGGAACTTTTTCAGTATAAATGGACGGCTTTAGGTTGCTTTATTGTCAGGGCTATCACAATGTTTGTTTACTATGCAATAACTTTTTATGTTTTGCGTGCATTCAACATCGCTGTCAGTTACACTGATTTGTTTTTTGTAATTTGTGGCACTTCATTTGCAATTACTGCATGCGTATTCATCCCTACTCCGGGTGGAAGTGGTGGAATTGAATTTGCTTTCACATCAATTTTTGTGTTTATCGCAAGTGGAATCACCAAAGACTTAGGCGCAAGTGGAATGCTTTTGTGGCGTATACTAACCTACTATGGACTAATGCTTTTAAGCTTTATCTTCTATTTAATATTGGAAAAACGCACCACAAAATACGAAAAAACAATCAAATTAGCAAACAATTTGCAACTTGAGCAAGAAAATGAGATGACTGACACGGAAAGCAATTCACAAGACAGCAATAGCGATTTGACAAACATAATAGATATTGAAAACAACAGCTTAACAGAAAATCTGAACATAAACAATATTGATTTTGCAGAGATTACAGTCCCTAAAGAGGATAATCAATCAACAATTACAAATGACGAAAAGCAATAAATAAGGAGACAAAATGGTTAATATTATGTTTTCAGGCAACAAAGCCATTTTTAAAGGCATTTTGCTTGCAACTTTGTCAATATTAAAGCATTACAAAGGCGATTTGACAATTTATCTGACAACTTTGGACTATCAAGAAATAAAAGAAAATTTTGTTTGCATAACACCAAAGCAAGCTGAATTTTTGGACGAAATTGTAAAAAAAGTCAATCCAAACAGCAAAGTTGTACTTATGGATGTAACATCCATTTTCAAACAGCTTTTGTCAGGGAAAAATCAAAACAATGACTACACACCTTACACTTTGATAAGGTTGCTTACCGACAAGCTAGAATTGCCTGACAAAATTTTGTATCTTGACAGTGACATTATGGCGTGCAATGATATTTCACTTTTGTACAACATTGACATAGAAAACTACGAATTTGCAGCAGCACTTGACTATATGGGCAAATTTTGGATAGCAAAAGATTATTTTAATGCAGGAGTGACTTTGTTTAACAGAAAACTTGCAATTGAAAATCATTTGTTTGAAAAATGCCGTCAACTTGTAAACACAAAATGGTTTAAAATGCCTGACCAATCAGCATTGTACAAAAGTAAAACAAAAATGTTGATTTTGGACAGAAAATTTAACGAACAACGCACACCTGTTGCTGATACTGTTGTAAAACACTTCAACAAAGGCATAAAATGGATACCTTTCTTTCACATTTACAACATAAAGCAATGGCAAATTGACAAGGTGCACAAAAAACTGAAAATCTTTTGTTTTGATGATATTTATGAGGAATACAACAAAATAATTGAGCAAAATCCAAGCATAATTGATTAATATTCATTACGCTCTAAAATATTAAAATTTAAGTCGGGGGAAATATGACCAAACCAAACATACTTTTGATTACTTCAGACCAACAGCATTTTTCAATGCTTGGCAAAGTAAACGAAATACTGAAAACACCAAATTTGGATAAACTTGCAGATGAGGGAATGTCTTTTGACAGAGCCTACTGCCCTAATCCAACTTGTTCGCCTTCTCGTGCAAGTATTTTGACAGGAATGTACCCTTCTGAGCATGGATGTTGGTCACTTGGCACAAAATTGCCCGAAAGCACACCAACAATGGCACAATATCTTGCAGATAACGGATATGAAACAGCACTTATTGGCAAAGCACATTTTCAACCGACAAAAGGGACAAAAGAATTTCCTTCCATTGAAACTCCTGAATTTATGTGGGATATTGATTTTTGGCGAAACTTTGACAAAGATTTTTATGGTTTCAAACACATTGAACTGCTAAGAAATCACACTGCAGAACATTGGGTTGGTCAGCATTATGTTGCTTGGCTTGAGGACAATGGTTGCAAAAACTGGCGAAAATACTTTTTCAAGCCTCGTGGAAAAATGCTTGAAAAGCAGATGGGAAAATGGAAAATTCCTGAAAAATATCATTACAACAACTGGATAGCAGAGAGAACAACTGCTCTTATGAAGGAATATAAAGAAAATGACAAACCATTTTTCTTGTGGGCAAGCTTTCCTGACCCACACTATCCACAATTAGTGCCAAGCCCGTGGAACAAAATGTACAAGGCAGAAGATATGGAAATTCCTGATTTTTCGTTTGCAGAACACGAAAAAAATCCTCCTTATTTCAAAGAGGTATTCAAAAAGGTGCCAAAGCTTGCAGAGTACAAAGAATCTGGTCAAGGTGTTCATGGCTTGCATAGGCACATTTTCAACAAGAAAAAACAGCAGAAAAAGCTTGCTTATGCATATGGCATGGTAAGCTTTATGGATAAATATATTGGCAAAATTTTGGAACGAGTCAAACAATTAGGGCTTGAGGATAACACAATTATCGTGTTCACTTGCGATCACGGCGATTTGTTTGGGCAACACGGCTTTGTGCACAAATGCATTTTCCATTACGAAGACTTGTTGCGTGTGCCAATGATTGTCAAATACAAAAATGTAATACCCGAAGGACAAAGGTCAAATAGTCTGCAATCTCTTATTGACATTGCCCCAACACTAATGGATTTGTGCAATTTGAATATTCCACAACCGATGTCAGGCGTAAATCAATCTGAAGTGTGGAAAGACGCTACAAAAAATAAAAGAGATTACATAATATGCGAAAATCGCCACGAACCACATGTTATGCACATTGTAAGTTATGTAGAAGAAAGATACAAAATCAATGTTTATGAAGGCAGAAATTACGGCGAATTGTACGACTTAACCCAAGATAAAGGCGAACACAACAATCTTTGGGATGACGATAAATATAGGCAAATAAAAATTGATATGCTGTTTAGATACTTATGTGCAGAAATGGCAAAAGACAAAACTGACAAAATGGATGCAAAAATAAAAAACTATCAAATTACTATTGATAGCAAAACAAAAACAGCAAAACTTTTATGCAAAAATGGCAATGACTTATGGAATGATAGCAGCTATACAAATGAAAAAATTGAAATTTTGCTTGCTATTATAAGCGAACGCATAGGCTCAAGAAAAATGTGGATGCCAAGAATTGCAGGTGCTTAATTGAACAACAATTTAAAATTTAAATCATACTATTTTCGATTGATTTGACATCATAAAAAACAATTAACGATAATAAAATATCTAAACAAACGGAGATTTTCATAAAATTTGCGAGTAAAAAAGCACACTATTTCTTCTGCATAGTATAGTGTGCTTTTTTGTTTAAACAACAAATTCTAATTTAAAACTATTTTCTGTTTGGCTTTCTTTTTATGAAAAGCAACTTTTTTATGTCGTCTATTAGCAAATAATCAGTTATATTAAACATAACCCATTTACCATCATAAAAAGTTTGAGCATTATCATAGGTGTCAATTACAACTGGTAAAAGTTCGTTTCTTATCTTTTCAAATTTGGCTCTTTCGTCCTTGCCAAAAATAATCATAAGACCTAATGTGCTTTTCTTAAAATAAAATGCACACAAAGTTTTACCACTTTTTCTAAACTTATATTCATAAGTCCAATTTTTACCACCATTATTCCAAGTTTGTTCCATATCATATAATAATGTTATTGTGTCAACAATATCATAAAAAATATTGACTTTTTCAATGCCAACTAGCCTTTCAAGTTCTTCTCTTTGAATATTTTCCATTTTCAACTCACTTCCAAATTGTTATTTATTGAATTTTATTATAACAAAGCAGTAATAAAAAAGCAAGTATATTTATTTTATAGAATTAATACCTATAAACACATAACAAAGTTCGTTTATTGCTAACAAAATTATAAACTTAACGCAAATAATATTCCAACAAATATTACAGCAGCATTATTGCCTAACCAATAATATATAATCTTTTTCAACACATTATAAATATCAATATATAAAAGCTTATGATTTCTCATTTTGCACAAAAAAAAGCATCTTTTCAGATGCTTTTCTTTTTGATTAAATTCGGGTAAATTACTTAATTTCGCACTCAGCGCCAACTTCTTTGAACTTAGCAACGATTTCATCAGCAGCTTCTTTAGCGATAGCCTCTTTGATAGTCTTTGGTGCGTTATCAACGATATCTTTAGCCTCTTTAAGACCAAGACCAGTGATTTCACGAACAACTTTGATAACTTTGATTTTCTCTGCACCAGCAGCTTTCAAAATTACATCAAACTCAGTCTTTTCCTCAGCAGCGGCAGCAGCGCCACCAGCAGCAGGAGCAGCAACAGCCATAGCTGCAGCACTTACACCAAACTCTGTCTCAATAGCTTTAACAAGCTCGTTAAGCTCAAGAACAGTCATACCTTTTATTTCTTCAATCATCTTTGCGATATCTGCCATTTTTCTTTCCTCCAAAAATATAATAATAGTGAATTAATTTTCTTTATTTTTTGCAATTTCTGATATAGCTCTGGCAAGGCCTGAGATACCACTTTGCAACATACCACACAATTGACACAACAAAATGTCCTTTGATGGGATACTAGCGACTTGGGTTACTACATTTGCGTCAATAAATTTGCCATCCAACAAACCACATTTAGGCTTTAAAACTTTAACAGCCTTAGCGTTATCCATAACAACTTTTGCTGCTGCAAGCTCATCGCCGTTAGCAAAAGCAATAGCAGTTGTTTTTTCAAGATAGTTATCAAACTCATTGAAACCTAATTCATTTAAAGCACGCTTAACAAGTCTGTTCTTAAGCACTTGGTATTTAACATTGTTAGCTCTGAAATCACTTCTCAATTTAGTGTCTTGCTCAACTGTGATACCCTCGTACTCAACAAGGACAAAAGCTTTTGACTCTTGAACAGATTTTTTGATTGCCTCAATTTGCTCTGCTTTAAGATCTTTAGCTACTGACATGATTACCTCCTAAAAATTTAATCATTATCTTATGTGTTGCAATTTTTATATTGCATAACAATATTACCTTTAACAACACTAAAATACAAAAATAAAAGTCTCAACCGTAAACGCAAGCTGAGACTTTAGATAAACAATCTAATTCACACCTCGGTGAGCAACATTATACCAAAAAATTTGGAACTCACTGTCTACGGTATCTATTAACTTTTTGATTTTAACATAAAAAACACATTTAGTCAACTGATTTTGCGGGCTTTGCCAAAATTAATTTGCAAAGCACACACCAAACCAATTTTTCATAAAACTTCAATAAAAAGTTTTGCTGATTACTTAATGTTAACTTTTACACCAGGGCCCATAGTAGATGCGATGCTTACGCTCTTAATATAAGTACCTTTAGCTGCTGCTGGCTTAGCTTTTTGAATAGCTTCAACCACAACATTCATATTTTCGATAAGCTTTTCTGCACCGAAAGATTTTTTGCCAACAGGAACATGGATAATAGCAGTTTTGTCAAGTCTGTACTCAACTTTACCAGCTTTAATCTCATTGATAGCCTTTGTAACATCCATAGTAACTGTGCCAGATTTAGGGTTAGGCATCAAGCCTTTTGGTCCCAAAATTCTTGCAATTCTACCAACACGACCCATCATATCAGGTGTTGCAACGCAGACATCAAAATCAATCCAACCTTCGTTTTGAATTTTTGCAATGATTTCTTCTGCACCAACATAATCTGCACCAGCAGCTGCTGCCTCGTCAGCTTTAGCACCTTTTGCGATAACCAAAACTTTAACAGATTTACCAGTTCCGTTTGGAAGAACAACGACGCCACGAACTTGTTGGTCAGCGTGCTTAGGGTCAACACCTAAACGCATATGCAATTCAACTGTTTCGTCAAATTTAGCTGTGCCAGTTTGCAAAACCAACTTCATAGCCTCTTCTACTTCGTATGCTTTATTTTTTTCAATAAGCTTTGCAGCTTCTAAATATCTTTTACCTTTTTTCATAGTTACTCCTCCTTTTAACCTTCAACCTTAACGCCCATACTGCGACAAGTACCTTTAATCATAGAAATAGCTGCATCCAAGTCTGCTGCATTCAAATCAGGCATTTTTTGTTCAGCGATTTCTTTAAGTTGAGCCTCAGTGATAGTAGCAACTTTTGTTTTATTAGGCTTTGCAGAACCACTTTGAATGTTCAATGCCTTTTTAACAAGAACTGCTGCTGGAGGAGTTTTCAATACGAACTCAAAAGAACGGTCAGCATAAATTGTCATAACAACTGGAATGATTAAGCCTTCTTGTCCTCTTGTTTTCTCATTAAACTCTTTTGTGAAACCAGGAATATTGATACCGTGAGGTCCTAGTGTTGAACCTACTGGTGGTCCTGGAGTTGCCTTACCTGCTGGTAATTGTAGTTTTACTACTGCTGTAATTTTCTTTGCCATAGTCTTTACCTCCTTGACTACACATAGCGTGGTTATAACGAATTGCTATTTAGGATTTGCAATTCTTCCAATATATTTCTATCGCAAAAGCGAACGAAATCAATTTGAATTATATTGATTAAAATTTTAATACTTTAATGTTTAAATACAATTAATTAATATTTATAAATCAATATTGTTTGCCTTACGCATTAATTTTTCTGATATTAATAAATTCAATATCAACTGGTGTTTCTCTGCCGAACATTGAAACGATAACTTTAACCTTTTGAGTTTCAAAGTTAATTTCCTTAACTTCTCCAATAAAGTCTTTCAAAGCGCCACTAAGCACTTCAACTTGGTCGCCAACTTTAAATTCCAACTCTTCCTCAGAAATACGCTCAAGCTGATTACGCTTAACTTCCTCGTCGGTAATAGGAACTGGTCTGCCTTGTGGTCCACAGAAACAAGTAACACCACGAGTTTGAGTTACCATATACCAAACATGTTTTGTATAAACCATTTTGATAAATACATAACAAGGGTATTTTCTACGCATAACAACCTTTCTTTTGCCGTTTTTCTCAGTAATTTCCTCTTCCTCAGGCACCACAACATCCACAATGTAATCTTGCAAATTGTTGTTTTCAACCATAGTGCGAAGGTTATTTTGCACCATTTTTTCATATCCTGACAAAGTTTGAAGCACATACCACTGAGGCTTTTGAGCTTGTGTGTTTTGTGTATTTTCCATAACTATCTCTCTCCCGTTATCCTTAACTACCGATACCGATAAGTGAATTAAATCCAAATCCAAACAAAGCGTCCATACCCATCAAAACAACCAAAAAGATAACAACAAAAACCAAAACTATGCATGTTGACTTTAAAGTTGAGGCAAAAGTTGGCCAAGTAACTTTTTTAAGTTCTTCAAACATACCTCTGAAAGCACGGCCTATTTTCTTGAAAAACCTAACAAAGCCATTTTCGCCCTTGTTTTTAAGTTTATTATTTTGTTTATTTTTATTTGACGGAGCAACCGCAGTTGAATTCTGTTCAGCTTTCAAATTACTGCTGTTTTCTTCCAAAGTATCAGCACTCAATGGAGCACTGATAGTTTGATTATTTTTTTTATTGCTCTTCATTAAAGAATGCCCCCTAAAAATTATTTAGTTTCTTTATGAACTGTGTGTTTTTTGCAGAATGGGCAATACTTTTTCAGCTCAATTCTTTCAGTTGTATTTTGTTTGTTTTTATAATCGTCGTAATTTCTTTGCTTACACTCAGTACAAGCCAATGTAATTCTTGTTCTCATAATAATAAACGCCTCCAAAAAAATTACACCCTTACGCAGGTGCCTTTATAATATAACATATAACCAAGCCATAGTCAATTAATTTTGCAACTTTTTTAAATATTCCCAAAATTATTTTTAATTTACAAAAATTTATATGCAGAATAGCCAAAAATTTTCTGAATAGCCATTCTGCATATATGAATATAATTTAGATTTTACTTTCTGATATCTTTTCTTTTAATCTTACCACTGATTGTTTTTGGCAAATCATTTGCAAAATCAATTATTCTTGGATATTTATAAGGAGCTGTCAAATTTTTAACAAAATTTTGAATTTCCTTTTTCAATTCTTCACTTGGAGTATAGCCTTTCGCAAGCACAATTGTTGCTTTAACCACCTGCCCACGAATCGGGTCAGGCGCACCTGTAACAGCACATTCCAAAACACTTGGATGTTCCATAAGTACACTTTCAATTTCAAATGGTCCAATTCTGTAACCACTTGACTTAATCAAATCATCTGTTCTTCCAACATACCAAAAATATCCATCCTCATCAAGCCATGCCATATCGCCTGTGTGATAATAGCCATTTGTGATTACAGCATTTGTTTGCTCCTCATCCTCAAAATATCCCATAAACAAGCCAACAGGACGACCTTGTGAAATATCAATACAAATTTCTCCAACTTCACCTGCACCACAACGCTTACCATCGCTGTCAAGCACGCAAACTTTATACTGAGGATTAGGCTTGCCCATACTGCCAGGCTTTGGCTCCATACCTTTTAGATTAGCAATGGCAAGAGTTGTTTCTGTTTGTCCAAAACCTTCCATAAGTTTTAAGCCAGTTGCATTATAAAATTGCTTATAAACCTCAGGATTTAGTGCCTCACCCGCGATTGTGCAGTACTCAAGTGATGATAAATCATATTTTGACAAATCTTCTTTTATAAAAAATCTGTACATTGTAGGTGGTGCACAAAAAGTTTTGATGTTATATTGCTTGAACAAAGGCAAAATGTCATCCGGATGAAATCTGTCAAAGTCATATGTGAAAACGCAAGTTTCTGCAAGCCATGCACCATACAATTTACCCCACACAGCCTTACCCCAACCAGTATCGGAAATTGTAAGATGCAAACCATCTTCTTTAACCAAATGCCACCACGCTGCTGTTACAATATGACCAATTGCATAAGTGTGATTATGCACAACGCATTTTGGATAGCCTGTTGTGCCAGAGCTGAAATACATCAACATTGGCTCGCCCACTTTTGTAGCTTTTCTTTCAAAATGAGCACTTGCCTTTTCCATACCATCGTCAAAGTTTTTCCAACCATCACGATTACCGTTTACAACCAATCTGATTTTTAGCTCTGGGCAACTCTCCACTGATTTATCAACTTCCATAGCAACATAATCATCTGGTGTGCAGACAACTGCTTTGATATGTGCCTTGTTAAATCTGTAAACCAAATCTTTTTTCATAAGCTGATTTGTTGCAGGCACAGCAACTGCACCCAATTTGTGAAGTGCCATCATACAAATCCAAAATTGATAATGTCTTTTTAAAATCAACATAACCTTGTCGCCTTTGCCAATACCCAAAGACGCAAAATAATTTGCAGCTTTGTTTGAATACTTGCTCATATCCTCAAATGTGAAAATTCGTTCTTCTTTGTTTTTTGAAAGCCACACCATAGCCTTTTTGTTAGGCTTAGTTTTTGCCAATGCATCAACGACATCATAGGCAAAATTGAAATTGTCAGGATAGTCAAACTCAATATCTTTCAAGTTCCCTTTGCTGTCCAAAGTTTCTTTAATAAATTTTTTGTACAAAAGTTCTGTCATTTTACACCTCACTTATTGTTGTTGCGAATTGTCAAAATGTATTAAAAAATTCATTTAAGCAATTGCAACTTTGTTTCTAAAAAACAATTAAATGTTATAAAGTTAAATTATATGTTTATATTCAAAGGTAATTAATATTCTTTATTTATTATTAGACATTATTACCTTTAAAATAATACAATCAAATTTTGAAATTATATTTAAAATTATAATAGCAAATATTTTTCAGTTTATAAATTATAATTAGTTTTATTTTCAACTATCATTTTTAAAACAAAAAACTCGTCTCTGAAAACAGAGACGAGATATAACCCGTGGTACCACTCTTCTTGCTGACATAGTCAGCCACTTTGCGTATCAATCAATACGAATTCCTATAACGGGGAAAACCGATATTCCTTACTCTTAGTTCAGGGATATAGCTCAAGGGTGATTAAATCTTACGCTTTGTATTGCCTCGCACCACACGGCAACTCTCTGAAAACCCACAAAAAGATTATTGTCCCTCTCATTGCTCTATTAAATTTATATTTGTATTTTATCACTAGATTTTTTATTTGTCAACAATTTTTTTAAAATTTTTTGCAAAATTTACAAAGCAAAAAATATTTTTCAACAAATAATATGCTCTTAATGTGTTTTTTGTGCAGCACAATTGTTGCAATTTTACTTGTCAAAATAGACCAAAAACCATGTTCTCAGATTAAAATTTAATCAATTAACCTCGATTTTCGCACGATTATTCAATCGCTTTCTTTTAAAAATAAATATTGCAAACAAAATTAAAGTCAACAATATTGTGCAAGCCTCTGCAAAAGAAAAAGTCCACCAAACCCCGTCTATTCCCAACACTTTTGGTAAAGTATTAATGCCTACTAATATCCATACTATGCCTCTGCTTGCTGCAATCAAAACAGAACTTAACGCGCCACCAATTGCAGTAAAAAATCCCGAACTGACAATATTAAAGCCAATCATAAAGAAGGCAACAGAATAAATTTTGGCTCCATTGAACGCCATTTTAATAAATTCGGCATCCTTTGTCGGATCAGAAGAAAACATTTGTATAAGTTTATCCCCTGCAAAAAATACGATTAAAAACACAATCAAACCAATCAGCAAATTAAACGCCAAAGCTGATAAAAAAGTTTTTGCAACTCTTTTCATTTTGTTTGCACCATAATTATAACTGATAATTGCGTTTATGCCGTCAGAAATTCCAAACATAGCAAGAGCACCAAATGTGGAAATATAGTTTATTATTGTAAATGCTGCAACTCCATTCTCTCCTGCAATATTAAGCAAGGCAGAGTTAAAAACAAAAACTGATATTGCCGTTGAACCACAAACAACTGCCTCTGACGAACCATTTGCAACCACCGGCAACATAAGTTTGAAATTGATTTTGCCTTTGTAAAAATTGATAATGCTGCTTTTTTTCAGCAAAGGAACAGCACAAATTAAAAGCGCAGTAGTATAAGATATTCCTGTTGCAAGAGCAGCACCCATTGTCCCCATTTTGCACACACCAATAAGCAAATAATCCAAAAGGCAATTTACGGCAAGACTCACCAGCGCTCCATACAAATATTGATTAGGCTTTTCAATGGTTCTATCCACAAAACCTGTCAAATACATATTGCTGATTATTGGTGCAAAAAAAGAAATAACAAAAACATAAGTGGCAGAATCATCAATCAAAATATCTGTCGCTTTAAGCATTTTTGCAATCCCTTTTGAAAAAACACTGCCGAAAATCGCTACTAAAATGGAAATTGCAGTTATGGATATCACTGCGGTGCGAAATACACTGCAAGCTTTATCCTCTCTGCTCGCACCCAAACTCCTGCCAATCAAACTGATTGCACCGGTGCAAACAATAAAAGAAACAGCAAAAATAACTTGCATAAATGGTCCAACAATGTTCACACTCGCCATAGCATTAAGCCCCGCAAACTTGCCAAGAAACAAGCCGTCAATAATCGGTTGTGCACCATTAATTACCATCGCAACAATAGCTGGCAATACATTAATAGCAAATACTTTTATTAAATTGTCCTCACCTAATCTATTATTTTGCATACCAAATCCTTAAATATGTAACTACTTTATCACACATTAACCAAATAGTCAACCAATACACTCCCCCATAATAAATATATTCTTATTCTGTAATCATAAACTTTGTTATGTCGCTATAATGTCAAACACTAAAGTTCATGTCATTTTGAGCAATAATCGCAATGTCATTTCAAGATTTTAAGGAATGACATTATTCATGTCATTCTGAGTGTAGTCGAAACATCTCAAACTTTGCATGCTAACTAATAAAAATGGAACCTTTTAAATCACTCAACAAGCATAATCCGAGATTCTTCGACTGCGTTACACTTCGCTCAGAATGACAAGAAATAATGTCATTTCGAGCTTAACGAGGTCCCCACAAAATAATCTTTTTGTGGGGTACAAGGAGAAATCTCCAACTCCGTTTATTGAGCAAAATAAAACATTATCCTTACAAATAAAAATACCCCACACAAAATAGCATTTTTGTAGTGGTATAAGCAAGCATAGTCCGAGATACCTCGACTATGCTCAACATGGCACTAACTAAAAACTCGGACTGAAAGAATTTCTTTCAGTCCGATTATCTTTTAAAAGTATTTTGTCATATCAGCATTTCCACCGATATAATTCAATAGTGTTT
>CAJUEA010000007.1 GCA_910584975.1 uncultured Christensenella sp. | reverse complement strand
TGTCACAATACTCACATTTAAGCACACCATTTTCATTTGTGGCTGCTTGAAATAAAGCACCACAATTTTTACACTTAAAACTTTGCAAATTTGACATAATTCTCCTTAATTTTTTGATAAAGCTTTTTATTTGCTTTTTTGCAATTTCATATCTAACTTATAAATTTAAGTTAATTAAAACTAAATTTTTAAAATTATTATAATTTAAACAAAAAATAGTTTTTAACCACAAACATTCTATTTGTTTTTATTATTACTAAATTATTATATCATTTTAAAAATTTTGTGTCAAACAAAATGTCAAATTATTGAACAATAAAAGGCTACCGATTGGTAGCCTTAAATTTGTTTTATTTCATTTAATTGTTAAAAGTTCAAATAATTTTAAAAATTACTTAGTTCTTTTGATAAGCTCGTCGCACTCTTTTGCAAGCTCTGCTGGAAGTTTATCGCCAAATTTAGTGTAGAACTCTTTAATACCCTCAGCCTCTTTAGCCCAAGCAGCATTGTCAACTTCAAGGATAGATTCCAAAGTATCAAAAGAGCAATCACAACCTTCAAGGTTGATATCTTTTGCATATGGAACAAAACCGATAGCTGTTTCTTTAGCGTCAACAGTGCCTTCAATTCTCTTAATCATCCAGTCAAGAACACGCATATTGTCGCCGAAACCAGGCCATACGAAGTTGCCGTTTTCATCTTGACGGAACCAGTTTACATTGAAGAACTTAGGTTGTTTGTCAGCAGGGATTTTGCTGCCCATTTCAATCCAGTGACCGAAATAGTCGCCCATATGATATCCACAGAATGGTAGCATAGCCATTGGATCTCTTCTCAAAACGCCTGTTGCACCAGTTGCAGCAGCAGTTGTCTCAGAAGACATAATTGAACCAACAAATACACCGTGATTCCAGTTTCTTGCTTGGTATACAAGTGGAGTAGTTTTTGCACGACGACCACCGAAGATGAATGCGCTCATTGGAACGCCAGTTGTAGACTCAAATTCAGAGCTGATGCATGGGCAGTTTACAGCAGGAGCTGTGAAACGGCTGTTTGGTTGAGCACCTTTAACATCAGATGTCTTACCATTCCACTCATTACCCTTCCAGTCAATAGCATTTTCTGGAGGATTTTTATCCATACCTTCCCACCAAACAGTGTTGTTCTCTTTGTTCAAAACAACATTTGTAAAGATAGTGTTTTTCTTAGTAGCTTGCAAAGCATTAGGGTTAGATTTCATTGATGTACCAGGAGCAACACCGAAGAAACCATTTTCTGGGTTGATTGCATAAAGTCTGCCATCTTTACCAGGTTTAATCCATGCGATATCGTCGCCTACGCACCATACTTTGTAACCAGCTTTCTTATATCCTTCTGGAGGGATAAGCATTGCCAAGTTTGTTTTACCACAAGCACTTGGGAAAGCAGCGCCCATATAGTAAATTTTGCCATCTGGCTTTTCAATACCAAGGATAAGCATATGCTCAGCCATCCAACCTTCGTTGCGACCTTGGAAAGAAGCAATACGAAGAGCAAAACATTTTTTACCCAAAAGTACATTTCCACCGTAACCACTGTTTACAGAGATAATTGTGTTATCCTCTGGGAAGTGGCAGATATATCTGTCATTTTCGTCAATATTGCATTTTGCATGAGTACCACGAACGAAATCATTGCTATCGCCCAAAGCATCCAAAACATTTTGACCTACTCTTGTCATAATTTTCATATTCAATACAACATAAATAGAGTCAGTAATTTCGATACCGATTTTTGCAAGAGGTGAACCAACTGGACCCATTGAGAATGGAATAACATACATAGTTCTGCCCTTGTAAGCATCTTTCAAAATGCTGTTTAACTTGTCATAAGCCTCTGTTGGATTCCACCAGTTATTTGTAGGACCTGCATTTTCTTGCTCTCTACTGCAAATAAAAGTTCTTCCCTCAACACGCGCTACATCGTTAACAGCTGTGCGGTGCAAATAGCAACCTGGCAAAAGCTCATCATTAAGCTTGATCAACTCGCCAGTAGCCAAAGCCTCGTTAGTTAGTTTGTTGTAAAGCTCTTCACTGCCGTCAATCCAAACCACTTGATCAGGATTGCAAAGCTTTTCAACTGACTCAACATACTCTAAAACTTTCTTGTTCTTAGTCATTTTTATACTCCTTTTCAAAAATGTATATTATTATCAATTTAATCGTGAAAAATTCCCATTCCTCACTAGATAACATTATAACAAAATTTTTTGTGCATTGCAAGAACTTTTTAAATATTTTGCAAAAATTATACAATTATTGTTTTGCACTTTGCTTGTTTTTGCTGTATTGCATAATAAATTGATACAAATCGCATATTTCCTTTTGATAGTTTTTTGCACAATTTTTCACATTGTTGTAAACAAGCTCTTCTCTGCCACTATCAAGCACTGCAATATTATTGACTTTTTTATACTCACCTATTTTATGCACCACATCCAATCTTTGTGCATAAGCAGTGGCAATTATTTTGTCAAGTTCGTCAATTTTTTCTCTCAATTTTTCCAGTTCATTCATAAATTTTGCTCTCCATAACCATATCCAAAACTGCAATGGCAGTCATACACTCCACACAAGGCACTGCACGCGCCACCACACAAGGGTCATGCCTGCCTACAATTTTGATTTCAGTCTCTTTCATTTGCTTAAAATCAATTGTGTTTTGAGGGCGACTAATGCTTGGAGTAGGCTTAACTTTTACTGCAAAAACAATTGGCATACCATTTGTTATTCCACCATTTATTCCACCATCGTGATTTGTAGCAGTTTTCACTTTTCCATCTTTGATTTGCAAAACATCATTGTAAACAGAGCCTCTAAGTTCACTTTCCTCACCAAACTCAATACCCTTGATTGCAGGGATACCAAAAATTGCTTTTGCAATGTTGTTTTCCACTCCGTCAAAAATTGGCGAACCAACACCTGCTTTTATTCCTGTTACAACACACTCAATTCTGCCACCTACGCTGTCAAGATTTTCGCGCGCAGTCAAAATCTCCTCACGCATTTTGTCCTCATTTGCTATTGCTTGAATTGATTTTTCCCTCAAGCTGTCAAAAGTTGTCTTATTCAATCTGTTACCAAGTCTTTCACCTTTAACGCCACCAATTTCAAAAATATTTGCGCAGATGTCAATACCTTTATTTTTCAAAATGCCATAACACAAACTGCCTGCCATAACCATAGGAGTTGTAAGCCTGCCTGAAAAATGCCCACCACCTCTTATGTCATTAAATCCTTTGTACCTAACAAATCCACTGTAATCTGCGTGTGAAGGTCTTGCAGTTGTGGCAATGTTTGAATAATCTTTGCTCCTTTGGTCGCCGTTGTAAATTACCATAGCAAGAGGTGTACCAGTAGTATAACCATTGTAAACACCACTTAAAAATTGCACTTCGTCAGCCTCGACCCTTGCAGTCATAGTTTTATCCTTGCCAGTTGCACGCTTTTTTAGATACCTATTGATAATATCTTTATCCACAACCTCTCCACTTGGAAGTCCGCTTATAACCACACCAATCGCATCTCCGTGCGATTCGCCAAAAATACTTATTTCCAAATTTTTACCTAATGTTGATGACATTTATATCTCCTCCCAAAGCAAGATATTTTTCCCAAAAATCAGGATAACTTTTTGCGCAAACTTGTGCATTTTTTATAACAACTTTTTCTTTTGCAAATGATGCCATAATTGCTGCCATCATTGCCATTCTGTGATCGCCGTAGCTATCCACCTCTACGCCACCTTTTATGGTGCCACCATAAATTTCCAAATCGTCTCCACAAATGACTGCTTTAATACCAAACTTATTAAGAATTTCTGCTGTTGCAGCAAACCTATCACATTCTTTTATTTTCAGTCTTGCACAATTTTTAAGCACGCTTTTGCCTTTTAATCTTGCCAATAACACGCCGAAAATCGGGGCTAAATCAGGAATATCATTGATATCAATCTCCATTGCAACACCATTTTGTGCACGCCTTACAATATCAAGAACAATTTTGTCACGCTGTTTTGAATTGTCATTTGCAAGTGGCAAATGCACTCCTGCAACTTCCCAAAAAGCCAAATTGCTGTAATCAACTTCTGGCACAAATTCGCATCCTATAGAAACTTTATTTTTACAAATTACTTCAAAGCCATCTTCCGTTTGCTTTACATCACTGCCAAATTGTTTGATAACTTCAATAGTCATATCTACATAACCACGAGATACAAGCTCACTTGTCAAATGTATATTTACTGACCTTTTTGCAATTATGGCACCCATCATAATACCACTTACAAATTGAGAAGATATATTTCCATTGATATCAATATCCTTACCAGTAAATTCGCCTTTTATATTAAGTGGAAAACCACTTTTTTTGTCAAACTTAATTTGCTCTTCAAAAGCCTCAATAATATCTGCATAACCTCTTTCGCCAAGTCTTTTGCTGCCAACAAACTGAGTGGAAACGCCAAGCATACTGCATATTGGAATAAAAAATCTTAGTGTGCTACCCGACTCTCCACAATCAATTTTTGCACTTGACTCATAAAATAATCCATTAAATTGAACTGAGTTTTTGTTTATTTTGAATTTTGCACCTAAACTACTCAATGCTTTCAAAGTTGCCAAAATATCATTGCTGAAAGTAACATTTTTAACCTCAGTCATTGCACCACAAAATGCAGACATAATCAAAAGCCTGTGCAAATGTGACTTGGATGGTGGTGGGTCAATAATTCCACTCAATTGTTTTGGTGTGATTTCAACATCAAAAGCATTGTCAAAAATTTTCTCTGTAAAATTGATTGGATTGCCAATTTTCACATTTTCCAATCTGCAATCGCCTATTGCATATGGCCTTGCGATTGTCACAAAATCCCCGTGTCTTTTTTTGTCGTTGCCTGCCATCTTCCAAAGCTCATCTGCTGTTAAGTTGTAAGTTATTGGCATATTATATTTTTTTGCAACTTGCTCTAAGCTCTCTAATATTTTTTTGATATCCCTACTCCCAGCAAACTTTTGTGCAATGTAATAAAGTCCAATCAACACTGCCTTGCCATGTGCCAAAGAAAATTTGCTGTCCTTTTCAATAACATGACCCAAAGTATGTCCTAAATTCAAAAGTTGTCTTTTGCCTTTGTCAAAAACATCCATGCTCACATATTCATCTTTGATTTTCACACAAGTTTCAATTATATCTTCTATGTTTTCAAAAAATTCGCCTGATAGCAACAAATCAAAAAGCCCCTTATCCTCAAGCACTGCATACTTTGCAATTTCTCCAACGCCATCGGCAATCAACTCCTCTGACAAACTTTTTAAGGTGTTTGTGTCGCAAATTACAAGTTTTGGTTGATAAAATGAGCCCACTTGATTTTTTCCTGCTGGAATATTTACAGCTGTTTTTCCTCCAACTGAAGAGTCCACCATGCTAAGCAAAGTGGTTGGAATATTAACAAAATCCACACCACGCAAATAACTGCTTGCTGCATAGCCAACCATATCGCCACACACACCACCACCAAGAGCAATAATCAAATCTGTTCTTGTAATTTGGTTGTCTGCCAAAAAATCATAAATTTTTGCAAGTTCTATCAAATTTTTGCTGCTTTCGCCATTGGCAAAAACATAAGTGCAAATTTGATTGGAAAAGCCTTTAAAGCTATCCACAACAGATTGCAAATAAAGCTTTTGCACCACATCATCAGTTATGATAGCAATTTTATCATAACTTTTAATTTTATTTACAAGTTGTCCAACATTGCTCAACAATCCTTGCTGAACAAGTACATCATATGAAGGTGTCGTATTAATTTTTATAATTCTCATAAGCTTTTTGTTTGTTTAATTTTGAGTATAACTGCCTATACTCTATTTTTCCATATTGTTTGTTATTATTAAGATTTTAACTACAACAATACAATAATAATTTTCCTCATTTAAAATTAATTTTTGTATTTTGCCAAAAAATATTTATTTTTTATCTGCCAAAGCGTGCAATGCAAGGCTATAAGATTTTTCGCCAAAACCTGCAATAACACCCACACACACAGCTGATATTACTGAAGTGTGTCTAAACTCCTCACGCTTGTGAACATTGCTCAAATGCACCTCAACACAAGGTGTGCTAATGCTGCTTATCGCATCTCTTATTGCTATTGAATAGTGCGTATATGCTCCTGCATTAAGAATAATACCATCATACAGTCTGCCACTATGTATATAATCAACAATTTCGCCCTCGATATTGCTTTGAACAAACTCGATATCCACATTCAGCTTTTTTGCCTCCTGCAACAAGTCAGAGTTTATCTTTTCCAATGTTTTTGCACCATAAATATCTGGCTCTCTTACGCCAAGCATATCAAGATTTACACCATTAATCAACAATATTTTCATATTTTCTCCTTTACAAATTTTGCAATTTGTTCTTTCATTTTTTGCAAGTCATTGCCCTCGCAAATTAAATTTGCAACTTTTTTATAATGTGAAATTCTACTTTCATAATGCACTTTCAACTGCTCTTTTGATTTTTGTTTTACAATAGGTCTGTTGCTGAGTGCTATTCTGCTATAGCAATCCTCAAAAGGACTATCAATGTAAACTACAAACATTTCTTTTAGCACAGTTTTGTTTTTGTCTGCAATGGGAAGTCCTCCACCAAGTGATAAAACAATGTTACTTTTATCCTTAAAATGAACAAGTGCCTCAAACTCCAAGTCCCTAAAATACTGCTCTCCGTACTTTCCAAAAATTTGTGGTATTGTCATATTTTGCGTGTTTTCAATATAGTCGTCAGTATCGCAAAATTCAAAATTCAATTCTTTTGCAAGCATTTTTCCCAAAGTCGTTTTTCCTGACCCCATATATCCACATAAAGCTATAATCATCTTTTGTCAAGCTCCTTTTTGGTCAAACGAATAATTTCTGCAATATCACTTTCCTCAAACTGCCCATTATACCAATAAAAATGAGATTTTACTGCTTGAAATACTAGCATATCCAAACCATTTTTGTATTTCACATTTGCATTTTGCGCATAACTCAATAATTTTGTTTGATAAGGATTGTAGATTGTGTCATAAACAGCTTTTGATTGCCCCACCACCCTTTGACTTACTGGGGAAGAATTTATATCCGGGAACATTCCAATAGGTGTGCTGTTGCAAATCAAATCGAAATTATCAATTGGAATATTTTGAATATCTACAACATTCACGCCATCAAATTTGTCTTTTATCTCCTGCACTCTCTCTTCAGTCAAATTTCTGATTGCAACCCACAAATTTTTGCTGTCATATTGTTTTGCAATCATACTGCCTACACCACCACAACCCAATAGCAACACTTTTGCTGAAAAATCGCTTTCAATTTCGCTCACGCTTTTGCGATAACCATAAACATCAGTGTTGTATCCAACGAAGCCTCTGTCCACGCAATTGACTGCACCCAAATTTTGTGCACTGCTGTGCAAGCTTTGGCACATATTAAAAATATCTTTTTTATACGGAATGGTAACATTAAAGCCGTCCAACTTGTTTGATTTAAAAAACTCCTTCAAGTCGTCCGTTTCATAAAGCTTATATTGTGCATTAACACCATTTATTTCAAACAAAATGTTGTGAATAAACGGAGATAAAGAATGCCCTAATTTTTTTCCTAAAAGTCCGAATTTTTCCATAATATTTTAACATAATTTTGCAAATCAAAAAAATCGATTCCTTTTGATTGCAAGTTTTAAATAACTTAAAAATCTTTTTTAAATTGAAAAATTATTCAATTTGACTTAAAATGTCTACAATATCCATTGGCTTATCTGCAATATACTTGACACCCAAATCTTGATGTAATTTTTTTGGACGAAAACCCCAAGATACGGCAATAAATGTCAAGCCACTATTTTGAGCAGTTTGAAAATCCACCTCAGAATCGCCAATATAAACACTTTCTTCCTTTGTTGCCCCCATAAGTTGCAAAGCATACCACACACCACTTGGGTTAGGCTTTGGCTGCACTTTTTCACTCTCACCAATGGCAACAGGCAAATATCCCTCAAACAAATTGTTTGCAAGTTCCTTTACACCAGCATCAAACTTGTTTGATACAACGCTCATTTGCACACCTTTTTCTTTTAGAACTTTCATCAAATCAAGAATACCTTCATAGGGTGCTGTATTGTCATTTTTATGTATATTATAATGCTCCATAAACACAGAAAAGCATTTGTCAAAATCTTGCTCACAATACCCTTCTGGCAATGCTTTTTGAATCAAAACTTTTACGCCATTGCCAACAAAAGACAAGACTTCACTCATACTTCTTGTTTGATGACCACATTTTGACAATGCATAATTCACACTGATATACAAATCATCAATAGTATTTAAAATTGTCCCATCCATATCAAAAACAACATTTTTTATCATTATGCACCCACGAAAATTGATAATTGTAGCAAATTTCACTATTTGTAACCGCGTGCGTTTTAATTTGCAAACAATAACCCAATTATGATTTTATTGTATTAATTATACCCCACTTTTAAGCAATTTGTCAATAATCACAAACAAATAAATATATACTTTATTTATATATCAAATTTAAATTTTACTTATTACGCTATAATAACAAAAAAACAAGCAACCAAGTTGCTTGCATTTTATGTCGTTTTTAAATTTAAATTATCTTATATATTACTTTATAAGGTCTCTTGCCATTCTTACACCAAGATAGAATTTTTTGTTGCGAATGATAAGTTTCGCAATTGCTCTTTCCAAGTCATTTCCACGCAAATTAAGTGCTTGTTCAAAATTTTCTCTTTTAATGTGTGCATTGTATTCCACAATGGTTAGAATATGATTTTTGTCGTCGTCATACATTGATTTTGTGTCAAACTCTTCCACTGTTTTCAAGCAATCAAAAAATCCGTCCCACACATCAGAGATTCTCTCAGAGGTAAAAACACCTTTGCTGCCACCGTTTGCAATAATATCGCTTACAAAACTTCTTTCATTGCAAAACTGAATTCTTCTTAAATTTCTTATGTAATCTGATGTTGCTTTTAAACTTTCAATGTTGTACTTTTGTTGATAGCCATTTATTGATTTTACACTGCTAAGCACATAAAACATACCATGATACAAATCGCCACCCAAATATTCATCAATATCCATAACAATTGATTTTGAATTGAATGTAGCAAAATCGCCAGAGCAAACGCTTTTCATATGGCTACTGCAAAGTTCTGCCTTCAAATCATTTTTAACAACAATTGGACTGCCAAGATTTGAAATGTCCTCAAGCATCATCTGATCCAAACTTACATTCATAATCTTTGCAAGAGCAACCCAAACAAGCGGGCTATCAGGAAATCTATCCCCTTTTTCCCACATACTAATGCTTTTATTATTGTAATCTATTGCAAGTTCCATTTCCTTAAGCTTTTCATTTAAAATTTCAGCAAAAGCAGATTGTGTAACCGAAATAGATTTTCTATAATACTTTAGATTCTCTGCAAATTTTAACATACTTTACCTCTTTTGAATGCTATATCATTATACATAAATAAAAATACAATGTCAAGATATTTGCAAATATTTTTCCACGACTTGTAGACAATTTTTCCATAAAAAAAACATTATTAGACAAAAATCGACATTATAATATTTTTTTATAACCAACCATTTTAATTTTTTATTACAAATGTTGTGGATTTTTGTAAAAATTTAGCATTGTATTGACTAACGCTGAATTTTGTTGTATAATAATGTATATTTAAATATTAAAAATATAGGAGCTATTATGAAAGCTTACATGATTGTTATATTATCTTTACTTGTTGCAATTGCTGTTTGCACACCAATAATTTTGGCAGGTTGCATTTCAAATAAATATAATATAGTAAAATACCCAACCGTTAAAAACTATTTTCAGCACGCTGTGATTGACAATTTAAAACTTAGCGCTCAAAATATCGACCTTTTGGCAAATCAAGACAGAGGTTTTAGAGGCGAAGTTTACTACACTCTTGGCACTGAAAAAGCTTATCCAGGCAACAATCAAAATTATATTGACTGCGTAAACGAGCAATTGGAGCTTTACAGCGAAGACAATATCAATATTTTGCAATGCTATATTTACCTTACTGAATATAAAAACAGAGATCTTGATGAAACTGCAATCAATCAACTTAAATCTTATTTTGAGTTTTTAAAAAGCAAAAATATTCGTATTTTGTTGAGATTTGCATACGAATATACATCCAATGAAAACAATGCTGCAAAAGATAAACAAATTCTTTCTCATCTTGATCAAATTGGAGAATTTGTAAACAACAATAAACAACTTTTTAATGATGTAGTTTATGCAATGCAATTTGGTTTGATTGGACTTTGGGGAGAAGGTCACGGAGATCACTATTCTAACCACAATTTTAAAAAGCTAATGACAAAGCTTTGCGAAGTTATACCTGAAGAGATTTTTATAATGGTTAGAACTCCAGAATTTTTATCTCAAGTTCCAAAGCAATACGAAAAAAGATTTTCTGTGCACGACGATTTTCTTGTTGGTATGGATCACAAATGGGGTATGATGAGTTGGAATGACCCTCAATATAAAGTTTTGCAAAACAGAAATAAGTACACAATAGCAGACGGAGAAATGCCTTGGGGACGAGATACCACAGTTCCAGTAATAGATTCACTTAATCTTGTAAAACAAGTTGCAGACTATGGATTGACAACCTTAAGCGTAACACATAACTACAAAGAAGATTTTAATGACAAAAACATTACATATCATTTGGAAAAATGGAAAACAGAATATTTGACACAACAACAACTTGAAAGAAGCACTCTTCCATATTTGGAAAGTATGCTTGTGGATAAAAAAATATCTGTTTACAATTATCTTCAATATCATTTGGGATACAACCTTGGTGTTAGCAATTTGATTTTGTATCCAAGTAAAACATCATTTATGATTAACAATTTCGGTATGGCTGCACCATGTGAATACCAATTGCAAATTATTGCAGATGGCAAAGAGATTGAAGTGGAAACAAAGTTGCTTACAGCTTTTGGTCAGCAAGTTGTCACTATCCCACAAAAAGTAAATGAAATTAAAATCAAATATACTCATAAGCGCAGTGGTGCAACAATTCGTTTTGCAAATGATCTTCCTTATGAAAATGGCTACAACATTATCAATATCGAAAGTATTGTGAATAAAAAAGCATAATTTGTTTGCTATCTAAAAATAATGCCATAATATGAATAAATTATTAAGTTTTAAATTAAACAAAAATAATATACAATAAAATTACAATTAACTGCGTATTTTATAAAAAACATTAATAATAGAAGAAAACACAACTTACAATGCTTTGATTATGGTTGAAATATAAATAAGAATGAATTAACAAAATAGGCATAAAAAAAGAAACTCAAAATTGAGTTTCTTTTTTTTAATCTTATCTTATAAATTAATATACTTTATTACTATAAAGCTTTTATCATATTAAATGATTAGTGCTCAACCTCACCTTCACGAATAGCGAAACGAGAGTCTTCTTCAGCAGCATTCTCCTCTGCCTCAACTTCGTTATTTGCGATATCAATAAGCTCATTGTCATCTGCTGCTTGAGCTTTCTTTTGCTCTTTTTCTTTTCTCTTTGCATCTTTTTTAGCTCTTTTCTCTGCAGCCTTCTCAGCAACAACAGCATCTTGCTCTGCATCATCAGCAGTTACAGCAGTTGGGACATCATTTTCATCTGCTTTAACTTCTTTTTGTTCTTGTACAGGAATATCTGGATTAAGAACAGTATAAATTGCACCTTTATCAACCACAACGATAACAGGAGCAGTTTTAGAACCAACATTCAACTCCATTGTACCATTTTTTTCATCAATGCTAACAATTTCGCCAACAAAACCACCGATTGTTTTAATCTTTTTACCTACTCTAACAGATTGCATCATTTGTTGAGCTTCTTTTTTCTTCTTTTTTTGAGGGAAATAAGTCATAGCAACCATAAGCACAACCATAACGATAAGCACGACAGGCATAATCCAACTGCTAGAACTTGCCTCAGCACACAATAAATTCAACATAATAAACTCCTTAAAAAAATCTGATATAACAAAGTTAGTGTTAAAAAAATTTTATAACCAACTTTTTCCAGTATATCTTAGTTATTATACAACAAAAAACAATTTTAAGCAATATAATAATACAAAATAATTTAAAAAACTACTTAGATTTTACACTCCAATTGTATTTTTGCGTAAATTCTCGATAAAAATCGCCAAAACTATCATTCCAAATTGCTGTTTTCATATCCTGCATAAGCTTAATCAAAAAGTGCAAATTGTGAATTGAAAGCAACTCTCCACACAAAATTTCGCCTGCATTAAGCAAATGTCTAATATACGCACGACTGAAATTTTTGCAACAATAGCAATCACATTCTGGGTCGATAGGCGAAAAATCCTCTTTGTACTTTGCATTTTTTACAGTCAAATTTCCTTGTCTAGTGAATGCCGCACCATTTCTTGCCATTCGAGTTGGTAGTACGCAGTCAAACATATCAATACCACGCATAACGCCTTCAACCAAGCAATCTGGACTTCCAACACCCATAAGATATCTTGGCATATTTTCTGGATAATGTGGTTTTAAAATATCCAACATTTCATACATAACTTCCTTAGGTTCGCCAACAGAAAGTCCACCGATAGAAAATCCACATTGTGCATAAGGCAAAATTCTTTCAACACTCTCCTCACGCAAATCTTTGTACATATTACCTTGTACTATTGGAAAAAGCAGCTGATCCTCACGCGTTTTGTGCTTGTAGCACCTATCCAGCCAACTCATAGTGCGCTCCAGTGCACGCCTTGCATCACTTTTGCTTGTGCCGTCGCCTGTGCATTGGTCAAACGCCATCATAATGTCGCTACCAAGTGCTTGCTGAATATCCACTGCCTTTTCAGGTGTAAACACATGCCTTGAACCATCCAAATGACTTTTAAAAGTAACGCTTTCGTCAGTTATTTTTCGCATATCGCTAAGTGAAAAAACTTGAAATCCACCACTATCAGTCAAAATAGGCTTGTTCCAATTCATAAACTTATGCAAGCCACCTGCTTTAGCAACAAGCTCGTGTCCTGGCCTCAAATATAAATGATATGTATTACTCAAAATTATGCTTGCATTAATCTCGTCAAGAACTTTTGGGGTTAACGACTTAACCGTTGCATTTGTTCCCACAGGCATAAAAACAGGTGTTTCCACCACTCCGTGAGGTGTGGTCAATCTTCCTATTCTCGCCCCCGATTGTTTGCAAACTTTTAAAACTTCATATTTAAACATTATCTCTCCTAATTTATCCGTTTTGTAATTAAATGATATTTGCTCTTCTATTATTTTCCAATTTAAGCTTTTTGACATTTTTTTGATAGGCATTATTTATCACACAATAGAATGTGGCATATCCAACCAAATCACAACACATAACCAAATCTACAAATTATATCATTCAAAACTTAAACAATTTTAAATAATAAGTGTTGCATCGCCAAAACTGAAAAATCTGTATTCTTCCTCTACTGCGATTTTGTACATATTTAGTGCATTCTCTCTGCCCATAAAGGCTGACACAAGCATAATCAAAGTGGATTCAGGCAAATGGAAATTTGTTATCAATCCTTTTACCACCTTAAATTTATATCCCGGATAAATGAATATGTTTGTATCCATTTTTTCGGCTTTCACAAATCCACACTCGTCAGCCAAACTTTCCAATGTCCTCACGGATGTTGTGCCCACACAAATAACTCGTCTGCCGTCTTTTACTGCATTATTGATAATTTGCGCATTTTTTTCATCAATTTCGCAATACTCACTGTGCATATTGTGCTTTAAAATATCCTCTTCCTTTACAGGACGGAATGTGCCCAATCCGACATGCAACAGTACTTCTGCAACTTCAACGCCTTTTGCTTTTATTTTGTCAAGAAGTTCTTCAGTAAAATGCAAGCCTGCCGTTGGTGCTGCGCTTGAGCCTGATTGTTTACAATAAACAGTTTGATATCTTGATTGATCCTCAAGTTTTTCTTTTATGTAAGGTGGCAATGGCATTGTGCCAATTTCATTCAAAATATTTTCCAAAACACCTTCAAAGAAAAATTCCAAAATCCTAATACCTTGCTCGCCAATCTCTTTTACTTCAGCCACCAATTTATCACTAAAAATTATTTTAGTGCCAAGCTTAAGTTTTTTTGCAGGCTTTGTGATACACTCATAATGATTATAGTCAATTCTTTTTAAAAGTAAAACTTCAATCACTTCTTCTTTGCCTTCTCTGTGGCAATATATCCTTGCAGGGATAACTTTTGTGTTGTTGATAACAAGCACATCTCCCTTTTGAAGATAGTCAATAACATCATAAAAATGCTTATGTTCAATGAAATCAGTTTTTCTGTCATACACAAGCATTCTTGAACAATCTCTTGGATAAACAGGTGTTTGAGCAATCAACTGCTCAGGCAAATCATAATAAAAATCACTTTTATTCATCCTTACTTTGCACCTCTTTTTCATATTGCAAAAACAATTGTTCCTTTTCAGCATCCATTGTTCTGCCCAAATGTTCGTATGCTTTTTTAAGGCAAATTCTACCTCGTGGAGTTCTTGCAACAAAACCAATTTGCATCAAATATGGCTCGATAACATCTTCAATAGTATTGCTATCCTCATTGACAGATGCAGCCAAAGTATCCAATCCCACAGGACCACCACCAAAGGTGTCAATCATTGCTTGCAAAATCTTTCTGTCGCTGTAATCCAAGCCCATATCGTCAACTTCCATAAGAGTAAGTCCTTTTTTTGCAATAGCAAGGTCAATTTTTCCACTGCCTGACAAAACTTCTGCAAAATCTCTCACTCGTTTTAAAAATCTGTTTGCAATTCGTGGAGTACCTCTAGAACGCCTAGCAATTTCAAAACTTGCATCTGCATCAATATTTATGTTCAAAAGCTTTGCAGAGCGATTGATAATTTTTACTAAGTCATCGGGAGTGTAAAGCTCCAACCTCAAATTCACGCCAAATCTATCCCTCAACGGACTTGTTAGCATACCTGCTTTTGTGGTTGCACCAATCAAAGTAAACTTTGGCAAATCAATACGCAAACTTCTTGCAGAAGGACCTTTACCAATGATAATGTCAAGCGCATAGTCCTCCATTGCAGGATACAAAACTTCCTCAACATTTCGGTTAAGCCTGTGGATTTCGTCAATAAAAAGGATGTCATTATCTGAAAGATTTGTCAAAATTGCAGCCAAATCGCCTGCTTTTTCAATTGCAGGTCCTGATGTAACGCGAATTTGAGAATTCATTTCGTTTGCAATGATATGTGACAATGTTGTTTTTCCAAGTCCTGGAGGTCCATAAAGCAAAACATGATCCAAAGCCTCGCCACGCTTAAGGGCTGCTTTGATAAAAATCTCAAGATTGCCTTTGATTTTTTCTTGACCAATATACTCAGTCATATTTCTTGGTCTAAGGCAATTTTCACCGTTATCATCGGCGTGTTTTGTGCTTGTTATAAGCCTATCGTCATCCTCGTCAAAGTTAAACATAACGCCTCCTTTTTATGCCATACTGCGAAGTGCAAGTGTGATAATGCTGTTTGTATCTTTTGCACTTTCACTTGCCTTTTGCACTGCACGAATTGCATCATTTTTGCTTATGCCAAGTGCAACCAATGCCTCAATAGCATCGTTGATTTCCTTTGAGCTGCTAATATTGACAGTAACATTACTGCCCACCAAATCACTTGAGGAAATATCCACTTTTTCCTTAAGTTCCAAAATAATTCTTTCAGCAGTTTTTTTGCCAACACCTTTAATGCTTGACAAACTTTTAACATCGTTGTTTGCAACAGCAACTGCAAGTGCTGTTGTGGTTATACCCGACAAAATGCCAAGTGCCATTTTAGGTCCCACACCACTGATATCAATAAGTTTAATAAACATATTTTTTTCACTAAGGCTGGAAAATCCAAAAAGTGAAAAAGCATCCTCTTTAATGTGAGTATATGTGTATATTTTTGTTTTTTCGCCCTTTGAAGGAAGTCCAGCCAAAGTATTTAAAGACACATTGATATTGTAACCAATGCCATTGTTGTCAACAACAACCAACCCATTTGGGTCGATATAATCAATCACTCCACTTATAAATGCGTACATTTTATCTCCTTAATTAGCAAGTTTTTTATGTTTTCCAATCACAATTTGTAAGCTGTGGTATGTCAAAATCAAATTTTGCAAAACAAATCTCTTGTTAAATTCTAAACATATTTGCCATTTTGTTTGTTTGACCGTGGGTTATTGCAACAGCCAATGCGTCTGCAGCGTCATCTGGCTTTGGCACAGCCTTCAACTTAAGCATCATTTTAACCATTTGTTGCACCTGATTTTTATCTGCTTTGCCATAGCCCGTTATTGCTTGTTTGATTTGCAATGGCGTGTATTCAAACAATTTGCCACAATACTTGGTCGCAGTCAAAAGTAAAACGCCCCTAGCCTCTGCAACAGTGATTGCAGTGGTTGTATTTCTTGCAAAAAACAATTCTTCAAGTGCTATGTTGTCGGGCTTGTATTGCTCAATAAGTTTAATTAAACTTTTTTCAATCATACAAAGCCTTGTTGGTGTGTTTTCTTCCTTCGGAGTGGTTATTACGCCATAATCCACAACCGAATAATTGCCTCTTTCCACATCAATAATTCCATATCCGACAATAGCAATTCCCGGGTCAATTCCTAAAATTCTCATAAAGTTTTATATCTCAAAAAAATACTGCAAGCTTTGATACTTGCAGCAAATTTATATCAAAAATTAAACTCTTGACATATAAGTTCCAGTTCTTGTATCAATACGAATAGTATCACCTTCGTTAACAAATAGAGGAACTTGAATGATGTAACCAGTCTCAAGTGTTGCAGGCTTTGTTGCGTTTGTTGCAGTGTTGCCTTTTGCACCAGGCTCACAATAAGTAATAAGCAACTCAACAAAGTTTGGAGCACTTACAGAAAAAGCCTTGCCCTTATAAAACTCGATGTCAACAGTCATATTTTCTTTGATAAACTTAAGAGCATCTTCGCAACTTTCTTGATTCAAAGCAGTTTGCTCATAAGTTGTTTGATCCATAAAATAATACAACTCACCGTCTGTATATAAATACTCAAGAGTTTTTCTCTCGATGTGTGCAAGTTCAAATTTTTCAGTAGGGTTAAATGTCTTTTCAATCACGCCGCCATTAATGACATCTCTGATTTTTGTACGAACAAATGCAGCACCTTTTCCAGGTTTTACATGCAAAAAGTCCACGATAACCATTACCTTTCCATCCATTTCAAATGTAATTCCCTTACGAAAATCACCAGCTAAAATTGTAGCCATATTTACCTCCAGTAAATTAATTGTTAATAATTTCTAAATTTTTATTTGAAGTGGTCAAATTGATAGCATTCGCGCCGTCAACCACAATCATATCCTCAATTCTAATTCCACAAAGCCCTTCAATATAAATGCCGGGTTCAATTGTAACAACCATACCATCTTGCAACCTTTCGTCAGAAACAATTCGAGAAGACAAAGTTGGATACTCGTGAATTTGAAGCCCAACACCATGCCCTAAAGAATGGTTAAAGTAAGGCTCAAGCCTATGCAACCCCAAATAATTTCTTGCAACTCTGTCTGCCTCTCGTGGAGGAATCCCCGACCTTATGCAATTTATTGCAATTTCATTTGTGCCAAGAACAATGTTATATAGTTTTTCAATTTCCTCGCTACACTCTCCAAAAACAAAAGTTCTTGTCATATCTGAGCAATAGCCATTGTAAGTTGCACCAAAATCAATCAAAATCACATCACCGACTTTAAGTTTTCTTTCAGATGGCTTTGCGTGTGCAATCGCAGTGTTTTCGCCAAAAGCAACAATTGTATCAAAGCTTGGCTTGCTGCTGCCGTTTATTTTCATATAATACTCAAGCTTAGCACAAAGCTCAAGTTCTGTCATACCCTCTTTGATTTCGCACTTAACTTGCTCCAAAGATTTTTCTGCAATGCGTTGTGCTTTTGTAATACATTCAATTTCAAATTTGCTTTTTATTGCACGCAAACTTTCAATATCTTTGGTTATGTCAACTTTTTTAATATCTTTCAATAAATTGTTTACAACAAACAAATAATCATAATGATTCAAATCACTATCAAAACCAATGCTTTCAATCTTGTTTTCACAAATAACATTTCTGATTATCTCTTCTGCTGTGGAAGGATTAATTTCAACCACTTGAAAGCTTTTATCTAAATCTCTTTTTGCCTCAATGGTAAAACGACCATCGGTAAAATAGAATTTAGCATTTTTGGTAATCAAAACAAAACAATAATCGGCAGAATACCCACTGACATATTTGACATTAAAATTATTTGCAATCAAAATTCCATCTAAATTAAAAGTATCAAAAATTTTGTTATATCTTACCATATAAAAGCATTATAGCATATTTTTTTTAGCTTGTAAATATTTTTTTTATAATTTATATATAATAATGCTTATTTTTCGCATACATTATGCAATTTACAGCACTTTTTCCTACAATTTAATGCTTTGAATCAAAAAAATGATGTGCAAGTAAATTGTTTGTAATCAATATTGAACTATCACAAAAAAAATGTTACAATAAATTCATAAGAAACTTCAAAACATATAAGGGGGAAATATGGAAGAAGAACGCGACACAATTAATGGTCATTCAAAGCCAATATCAAAAAAGAAATTTATCATTATTATCGTCAGTATTGCTTGTTTGATAGTGGCTACACTTGTTGGCATTGGAATTTGGTATGCAACTTGGTCTGCTCCGGCTTTGACTAATCTTGATAAAGTTGCAGTCATAGATTGTTTAAACTCAAATCAATCTATTACTATTCCGATTAAAGTAAAAAAAGTTTATCCCAATCACTATTATCAAAAATTTGATAGCGATTTATCTTTTGAACAATTGTGTGAAAAAGCAAGCGAATATGACCCAAATGTTAAATATCAAATCAAGGATAACTTTGCATACCTTTTCAAGGAAAGCAATGGGAAAATTGTTGCTCGTGCAGTGTTACACAACAAAACAAAAGAAACAAATTTCAGCTATATTTTGGACAATATGAGCGTGGAAGGAATAGTTTTTCCAAAACACTTAGTCCACAGATTTATCGACGAGCAAATCACATTAAATGGCACACAATATACAAGCTATGCAGTTGCCTTCATAAGCATTGACGAGTTTAGCGATTGGCTGAACAGCATTGGAATTTATACTTTAGAAATCAATAACGAAAAAGACAAAATTATTTGCAATTATACAAAAGCAGACTACACACAAAAGACGGAAATATATTTTAATGGCAATTTGATTGCAATAAGAGAAATCCCTGAAACAAAAAATTAATACTTGCATTTATCACAAATACTAGATAAAATAATATTCGCTTTTAACAAAAATATCACTCCCCACAAGAGTGATATTTTTTATCATTACTTCAACAAGCTGTTATAGTAATTTTTCATATACAAACTATCAAGCGTTTGTGTGCCAGCAGATTCGCTTACGATATAAGGGCTCAAATTCAAATCAATCAACGCTTGTGCAAGTGGTTCAAAATCTGGTCCATAAACATCGTCTTCAAATGTAAGGTGTCTTACCTCTCCTTTGGCAGAATATTCAATTTTTGAAAAATGCACATGCATATTATTGACCTTGTCATAGCCAACTCCGTCAATAAATTTTTCCAAAACTGCCTTATAGTCGTCATAGCTTTTAAGGGTGCCACCAGTCCTTGCATTAAGATGGCCAAAATCTATGCATGGATAAAGCATTTTATCTCTGTTTACCATACGAATAATTTCATCCACATCGCCAAGTTGAGCTTGTTTGCCCATTGTTTCAATGGCAAGCATAGTGTCAGACAATCCACTTTCATACAAATCTGCAAGCAAAGTATCAAGCCTTTGCATTAGCAAATCCATTGCTTTGCCTCGTGGCATTTTAAGTGGCGAACCGGGATGAAAAACACATCTTTTGCCACCAAGATTTTTAAGCGCAATCAAACTTTCTTTTATATACCTGTGATTGTTTGCAGCCTTATCTTCCTCACAGGTTGCAAGATTGATAAAATAAGGAGCGTGCACAGAAATTTCAATGCCGTGCTTTGCAAACTCTGCACCATAGATTTTTGCAGTTTCCTCGCCCATACGAACACCTCTGCCAAAAGAATACTCGTACAAATCAAGCCCCTTTGCTTTTAGCCAAGCTGGCACATCTATTGTTTTTGAAAATCCCTCTTCTTCAAATAAGCTACCTGTTCCACTAGGTCCAAATTTAATCATAAAACACCTCTGTTTTTATTTTTTTTGCCCAATAATTTTTTATTGCTAAAAATCAACAATCACACATGATTTTTAAAAATACAATTTAATTTGCATTGCTAATACACAATAAAAATTAGTCAAAATAATTTATTAATCTTTTGTTTTTTCACTCAAAACACGCTGAAAATCGGTATCAATTTGTTTTTTTAGTGCACTTGCACTTTCAAATTTGCAAACTCCACGCAAATATTCCAAAAATTCTACTTTAAGATTTTTGCCGTACAAATCTCCCTCAAAACTAATAACAAAACTCTCCAAATTGAAATTGTAATCTTCAAAAGTCGGATGTGCCCCCACATTTGTCAGCCCTAGATATTTGTTTCCATCAACATAAATATGTGTTTTGTATACGCCTGCTTTAAGCTCCACTTTATCTTCTGGGAAAGGAATATTTGCTGTTGGATAACCAACCACATTTCCTCCCACATTTCTGCCCTTTTCAACCACTCCACTCACAAAAAACGGATATGGCAAAAGCTTGTTAACTTCACAAATTTTGCCGTTTTTCAGCAGTTCCCTTATCTCCCTTGAAGCAACTTTGCCATTGTCACCCATAAGCAAATCCACAATTTCCACTTGAATATTTTTACTCTCAAAATATTTTTTAACATCCTGCGATTTAAACTCTGCCCTTACGCCACAAGTGTAATCAGTGCCAAAAACAACATTTTTGATATTCAAATTTTTAGTAAGATTATCCAAAAACTCAACTGCATGCAAATTCATAAATTGTTTGTCAAAGTTTGCACTAATCACAACTTGCAAGCCAATTCTCTCAAAAATTTGCAATCTTTCCAAAAAGGTATAGCATTGCCTTTTCATTCCCGAAATTTGACTTTGTGGATTGTTTTTGAATGTGAAAACAGCAGGCAGAAAATCACTATGCACACATTTTGAAAGCAGCATTTTGTGCCCATTATGCACGCTGTCAAAATAACCAAGCGCCAAACAAAGTGGCTTGTCACATTTGTCATTAAAATCAATCAGTTCCATAACCTAACTTTAACCTCTGTATTGTCCTTTCCGTCCACGCAAACACCAAAAATTTTATCGTTAATTACGGCGATATAATCGCCACCAATATTTCTTTTGCCAATCTTGGCACCATTCAAAAGCTTTGTTGCCTCACTGCCTGCGATATTCACTTTTGGCATATCACAAAAAAGCTTGTCCAAAGAAATTGTACTTCCTTCAATGTCATTTTTTAGTTCATCAAGAGTAACAGCATTTTCAATACAAAAACTTTTATTTTGCAATCTTATTATGCTTGACATATACGCACAAGTTCCAAGACTTTGAGCCAAATCGCGACAAATACTTCTTATGTATGTGCCACCTGAACAATGTATATCCAATGCAAGCACTCCATCATCAAAACTTAAAATTTCTATTGCATAGATTGATACCTCTCGAGGCTTGATTTGAATATCTTTACCTTTTCTTGCAGCATCGCAAGCACGCTCCCCATTCACACTAATTCGTGAAAATTTTGGAGGTATTTGCATTATATTTCCCAAAAACATACCGATTTTCGCAGTGATTTCACAGATACTAGGCACTCTGCCCCCACTTTCGGTTACCACTCCATAAACATCCAAAGTATCCGTACTTTTGCCAAAAGTAAAGGTTGTGCGATAAATTTTATCCATGCCCACATAGTAATCAAACAGCTTAGTCGCAGCTCCAAAACAAACTGGTAAAACGCCACTGCCTGCTGGGTCAAGTGTACCCATATGCCCAACTTTTATTTTTTTATCACCAGTGTACTCACGCAAAATATGTCTTACTTTAACCACCACATCAGAAGATGTCCACCCCGTTGGCTTTAGCACATTAAAAACGCCTAACATATTTCGTCTCTTACTGCTTTAAGCAGTTTTTCCACAACATCTTCATAAAAACCATTAATTCTTAAGCCAGCAGCATTTTTATGTCCACCACCACCAAACATCAATGCAATTTTGCTTGAGTCAACATCTTCGCCAGTTCTTATGCTTACTTTGTAATTCATTTTTCCAACTTCACTGATTGCAACTGCAACTTTGACCCCAATAATATTGATTATGTTAGTTATTATTCCTTCAGTACAAGTGGTATCCGTATTTGTCTCTGCAAAATCTTTTTGTGTAAATGTGATAATTCCTATTGTGTTATTATCATAAAACTTAGCATTGTTCAACACTTTTGACTTAAGTCTATAAACATCATATTTGATTTTTTTCATAAAATGCTCACATATTTCGTGTGCTTTTATGTCAAATTTAAGCAAT
Source organism: uncultured Christensenella sp. (assembly GCA_910584975.1). Classification (GTDB taxonomy): domain Bacteria; phylum Bacillota; class Clostridia; order Christensenellales; family UBA3700; genus MGBC100798. The sequence goes on along the minus strand of CAJUEA010000007.1, from coordinate 24,475 downwards.
ATGCTTGCTGCTTTCATAGTATCAGCCGTTACACTTGAAAAGCTAAATCCACCACTATCTGTAACCAATCCACTATACAACAGCCTTGCAATAGACTCATTAAGAAGTCCCAATTCGTCAAGCAAAAAAGTTGTAACTTGTGCAGTCGCAGCACTGTTGATATCAAGCAAATTGATATCTCCATATCTGCAATTTGTTTTGTGGTGGTCAATAACCATTTTTCGCCTTGCTTTTCTAAACTCGCTTATACTGGCACCCATTCTTTCCATATCGGCACAATCTACAGCAATAGCTAAGTCATATTTTTTAAGTGTTTCCTTGTTGTAGTTTTCTTTTCCTTCAAGCACACTTATCTTTCCTGCAATAGGGTCATCGCAAAAAATGTATGGTTTTTTGCCATACATTTCAACTGCCTTATAAATCGCAAGCGACGAACCGACAGTATCGCCGTCGGGATTAATGTGAGATATAATTGCAATAGTGTTTGCTCTTTTAATCTCGGAAATAGCCTCTTGAAAATTCATATTATTCCTCTGTTTTGCAATAAATTTATCATAAATATTTATTTAGCCTATAAAATGCAACATTTTATTATGACTTTTAATAATTATATTTCTAATTTAAAAATATTTTTAAAAGTTATATTTAACATTACTCAACAAGCCAAGTTCGAGATCTTTCGACTTCGCTCAAGATGACATAAGCAATATAATTTATCAAAGTTTATGATAATTTTTGCAATAATTTAGTTGTTTATATCATTTAAAATCTGACTGATTTTTATTCCATATTGAATGCTGTCATCCAAAAAGAATCTAAGCTCTGGCAAACTTCTTAAAATAACGCGCTTTTTTAGGATATTTTTGATATATCCTTCAGCATTACTGATAGCCTCAACAACCTGTTTTTCCTCGCCATCTGCCCCTAAAACTGACAAATAAACTTTGCAAACAGACAAGTCACTATCCGTATCCACTTTCACAATGCTTACCATGCCTTTAATGCGTGGGTCAGAAAGTTCCTCACTGATAATTGGAGCAAGTTGTTTTTTGATTTCAGCATTAATTCTTTCTATTCTGTTGCTCATCTTTCTTCCTCTTTCAAAATAAATGCCTCAATAATATCGCCAACTTTAATATCATTAAATCCTGCCAAACCAATACCACACTCATATCCAGCAGCAACCTCTTTTGCCTCATCCTTATTACGCTTCATTGAAGATATGCTACCTTCATAAATAACGACATTGTCACGGATAAGTCTGAATTTTGCATTTCTTTGAACTTTACCATCAGTAACATAACAACCAGCGATTGTACCAACTTTTGTGATATTGAATGTTTCGCGAACTTCAGCGTGTCCAAGCTCTTCTTCACGGAATACAGGAGCAAGCATACCCTTAAGTGCTTTTTGAATATCGTCAATAGCATCATAAATTACACGATAAATCTTAATATCAACACCATTCTTTTCAGCAAGCAATCTTGCTTTTGGCTCTGGACGAACATTAAATCCTACGATAACAGCATTGCCTGTGTCTGCAAGCATAACATCAGACTCGTTGATTGCACCAACGCCTGCGTGCATAATTGTAAGCACAACATTGTCATTTGCAACACTTTCGCCAAGCTTGATAAATTCTTGTTTAACAGCCTCAACTGAACCTTGAACATCTCCTTTAATTACAACGCCAAGTGATTTTCTCTCGCCACTGCTGACACCTTTGAACATATCATCCAAGCTGCGTGCTTTGCTCTTGCTTTGCATTTCTTCACGCTCTTTGTTATACCTCTCTTGTGCAACCTTCTTAGCAAGCTTGTCATCTGCAACACAAATAACTTGATCACCTGCATTTGGAACATCAGAAAGTCCGTGTACAGAAACAGCAATACCTGGTCCTGCTGATTTAATTTTCTTTCCGTTGTTATCAATAAGTGCTCTAACTTTGCCGACTACTGTGCCTGCAACAATGTTGTCACCAACCTTCAAAGTACCATTTTGTATCAAACAGGTTGCAATTGGACCAACGCCCTTGTCAAGTCTTGCCTCGATGATTGTACCACTTGCGCCACAATCTTTAACGGCTTTAAGCTCCTTATACTCTGCAAGCAACAAAATACCTTCCAACAAATCGTCAACACCCATACCAGTTTTTGCACTGACAGGATAAACCATTGTGCTACCACCCCAGTCCTCAGGAACCAAGTCATATCTGCCCATTTCTTCCATAACTTTGTTAGGATTTGCTTGAGCTTTATCCATTTTGTTGATTGCAATCATAATATCAACTCCCGCCTCTTTTGCGTGAGAGATTGCCTCAACAGTTTGTGGCATTATACCATCATCTGCTGCAACAACGATAATTGCAATATCAGTAACCATTGCACCTCTTTTTCTCATAGAAGTGAATGCCTCGTGTCCTGGTGTATCAAGGAAAGTAATAGGTTCGCCATTAAGCTCGATTGTGTAAGCACCGATATGTTGAGTGATACCACCTGCCTCGCCACTTACAACTTTTGACTTACGAATATAATCCAAAAGTGAAGTTTTACCATGGTCAACATGTCCCATAATTGTAACCACTGGAGGGCGTTTAACAAGTTCGCCTTCAACCTCACGCTCCAAAACAGATTGAATCAAAATATCTTCTGCTGTTTCTTGAGGCTTATACTCAAGAGTTATGCCAAACTCAATAGCCACAAGCTCTGCTGTATCAAAATCAATACTGCTGTTGATGTTGCAAAGTTGACCAATTGAGAACAACTTTTTAACGATTTCTGTGCTTTGAATACCAATTTTTTCAGCAAGTGTTTTGATTGGTATAATTTGACTTTCCACAACAGCATTTTCAATTTTCACTGTATTTGGAGTAAAATCACTTACCTTTTTAGCTTTTTTCTGTTTATGGATTCTAACAACGCCGTCATCATCATAATTATCAAAGCCATTTTCCACATAACCTTTCTTAATCAAAGTGCGCTTATTAAGTTGTTTTTTATTTTCATCCTTTTCAAAAGTTTTCTTTTTCTTTTGAGTATTTTCCTTAACTATTGGTGCAGGTGGAGCATCAAATCTATTAAAGTTGTTTCTATCTTTATTAAATGGCTTTGCTCCATTGTTAGCATTATTATTTCGGTTATCTTTATTATAACCTGTTTTGCCATCTTTATTAAAGCTATTTCTGTTATCTCTGCTGAAATCACGATTTTTGTTATCGCGATTATTATCCCTATTTCTGTTTTGTCCATCAAAAGGTCTGTTTTGCCTATTGTATTGCCTGTCGCTGTTAGGGATAAACACATTTTTCTTTTGTGTTTCCTGAGGTTTTACTGCCTCAACTTTTTTTGTTTCAACAACTTCAGTTTGAACTGGTTTTTCCTCTTTTACAGCAGTGATTTCCACAATTTTTTCAACCTCCGCCTTAATTTCAGGAGCAGAAACAGTTTCTTGTATGATTTCCTTAGGTGCAATTTGTTCCACACTATCGTTTACAGCAACAGTGTCAAGAAGGTCCTTCTCCTTGATTTGCATTTTTTTCTCCTGCATACCACTTTCGATAGATTTCATTAAGTTTTTCAAATCTCTAATATCTTTTTGCAAAGCAATAATAGTTTTTTCCTTCAATCCTTGCATACCATTAACTTTGCTTATAATTTCTTTTATATCACTCATGTTGCACCTCCATACATTCAGCAATAGCTTGTGCCAAAGAACTATCCTCAATAGCCACAGCTTTAACATTAACCCTTTTTGTAAGTTCACTCAAACTAAAGTTCACCAGACAACAACTTATATTGTGGTTCAAGCAAAAATCGTTCAATTTTTTTCTTGAATTTGCAGCCAAACTTTCGTCATACAATACAATATATATTTTACGCCTACTGGTTTTTATGCCCTCAACACCAAAAGTTGCCTTGCGCATTCTTATTGCAAATCCAATATAAGACTTAATTTTTGTAGTATTTATCATATTCTCCTTGAATTTTTTCGTAAACTTCATTAGGAATATTTTCTTTGAAAGCTCTGTTTAATCCCTTTGTCTTTATCATTTTTGCAAAGCACTCGGGATTTTTGCAAATGTAAGCACCTCTGCCATTCGCCTTCAAAGTTGTATCCAGCAAATATTCGCCTTCTTTTGTTTTGATTATCCTAATCAAATCTCTCTTATCCACCATACTATGGCAGACAATACACATACGCATAGGAATTTTTTTTACCACAGCTTACTCCTCTTCTTGTTCAATAACCTCGTCAGAAACTTGAGATTGAGACTTAACATCAATCTTCCAACCTGTAAGCTTTGCTGCAAGTCTAACATTTTGACCACCCTTGCCGATTGCAAGAGAAAGCTTATCGTCAGGCACAATAACTTTTGCTGTTTTGTCATCTTCTTGAGTTATGCTCAGCACTGTTGCTGGGCTCAAAGCTCTGCCAATGTACTCAAGAGGATTTTCACTCCAACGAATAATGTCAACTTTTTCGCCATTAAGCTCACGAACAACCTCGTTGATTCTCACACCTTTTTGACCAATGCAACCACCAACTGCATCAATGTTTGGGTTGTCGCTGTGAACAGCCATTTTAGTGCGATTTCCTGCATCTCTGACAATACCTTTGATAACGATATCACCACTTTTGATTTCAGGAGCCTCATTTTCAAACAATCTTTTTACAAGACCTGCAACTGATCTTGAAACAATAACTTGTGGACCTCTTGTGTTTGTTCTTGTGTTTTTAACATAAACTTTAAGTGTTTGACCCGGCAAATATTTTTCTGTTGCAACCTTATCAGGTCCAGACATAATTGCAGTCATTTGAGTGCTTAAAATTTCAAGATAAACGATGTCACCATCAATTTTGATAACTTGTGCATTGGCGATTTCACCCTCTCTATCTGTCATTTCTGACATAACACGAGCTTTTCTTGCATCATTCAATCTTTGAGTTACAACCTGTTTTGCAGTTTGAATTGCAATTCTTGAAAGTTCCTTTGGAGTAACTTCCCAAAGTACCCAATCGCCAACCTTATATGATTTTTTAATTTCTCTTGCATCGCTCAAAGAAATTTCTTTATCAGGTTCAACCACTTCTTCCACAACAGTTTTGTATGCAAAAGCCTTGATTTCACATCTTTTTTCATTCAATTTAACTGTCATAGGGCGAGCCTCGCCAGTCTCTTTTTTAAATGCAGAAACCAAAGACGCCTCCAAAGTCTCAATAAAAGTTGCTTTGTCAATGCGTTTTTCTCTTTCCAAATCATCCAATGCTGCAAAAAAATCTTTATTAATCATTTTGTATTATCCTCCACAAATTATCAATTTTTATCTAGTGTTTTATTTTTTTAATTTATTATTTTTGTTTACTATATCTAATTGCGACTATAAATGTTCGCTTGTTTCAATTTTTTATCAAAATTTGATTTCTGGTTTGATAAGTGCAATATTTTTGATTTCCAAATCAATATTTTTGCCCTTATAATCAACCTCGATTATTCCCTTTTCCAAATCAAATTTCTTCAAAACAGCTACAAATTTTTTCAAATCTTGCACCTTTTCAAAAAGAGAAATATTGACTTCTTTATCAAGATTTTTGCGATAATCTCTTTCTGTTTTCAAAGGTCTATCTATTCCTGGAGAAGACACATTCAAAATATATTTTTCTCCACATGTTGGGTCAATCTCATCCAATATCGGGTCAATTGTTCTGTGCACAAGCTCGCAACCATTCAAGTCAACCCCACCATCTTTATCAATGTAAATAGTAAGGTTCATATCGCCAAGATATTTTTTATAAGTTATTTCAACAATCTCATAACCAATATCTTCCACAGCTTTTGTAATATGCTCCTGCACCATATCGATAACTTTTGACATAATTCCTCCACAAACATTAAGGAGTGGTTCAACCACTCCTTAGATGCTAAATCTATTACTATCATAGTATAACACATTAATCGCCATATTGCAAGTATTTTTCAAAATTTTATTAAAATATTTATATAATTTATTAAATACAAATAATTTAGATAGAAATCAATTGCAAAATCATTAGCAATACAAATTAAACTTATCAAATCCAACAAATTTCGACAAAATTCTGCAATTTATTATAATCAATTAAAACTTTCCGATTTTGACAAGTTCGATAAACAATTTTGCCGTAGCTAAACAATCGTTTACGGCCCTGTGTGCGCCCTCAAGACTTATTCCGAAATGTGCACACAAAGTTCCAAGCTTATAGTTTTTGCAAATCACACTTTTTCTTGCCATTGCAAGAGTATCCATCGTCCTGTTTGGAAAAACAAAGCCGTTCAGTTTTGCATATTTATCCACAAACTTTTTGTCGAAAGGTGTGTTGTGTGCAACAAGTACGCAGTTTTCACTAAACTTATAGAAATCTGCTATAACATCTGACATATCCGGAGCATCTTTCACATCGTCATCAGTGATCGATGTAAGTTTTGTTATCTCCTCAGGAATATGTATGTGTGGATTTACAAAAGTTGAAAGAGTTTCCGTTATGATACCATCCACAATTTTCACTGCGCCAAGCTCAGTAACTTCGTCAGTCACATCAGTACCCGTAGTTTCAAAATCAAACACCACAAAAGATTTGCCAAGCAAATAAGGCGTTACTGCCTCGTTATTTCCTGTCCCAAACAAATCGTCTTGCACAAAATCGGTGTACTTTTCTGGCTTAACTGCAACATAACTCAATGGTACTGGTTTTAATTCTTCTTTCAAAATAATGGAGCTTTTATCAATTTCACATTTGCTTATGTCACGGCAAAGCAAAACACTATCGTGCAAAAAAGTATCCAAATCCTTTCTGCCTTGCACAATAATTGTATCGCCAATACCAATTTGGTCATAAACACCTTCTCCTTGATATTTTGCAAATGCCTTGCAAGTCATACTACCTGTTGTGTCATCAATTTTAAAAACATAGTAGGAATTACCTGTTTTTTTGCTCTCGTTGCGTTTGAAATCCACAACCTCGCCGGCATAAACTGCAATTTCCTCTTGTTCCTTGCTATCAATTATGTATCTTGCACGCGCAGTGATATCTTTGCCCACAACTTTTTCATGATTGCTTGTCCTAAGTCTGCGACTTATGATTGTGATTGACTCCTCTGTTGCAAGGTCAGTATCAAAATCTATGTCCTTTTTGCTGTCCAAAATTTCAACCCTAACCTCGTTGCACATTTTGTGTGCCATATACTGTGTGATATTTCCAGTTAAGTCAACTGATTTGAAAAAGTCATAAAACATAGATTTCATATGTATTGTAATAAAAGCAATTTGATTTACAATTTTAATATCAATTTCACTGCTTTCAATAAGCACAGTTGGATGTTTTTCCTTAAAAAAACTAAGCACATAACGCTTTACAATGTCCTCATCAATAAAAGATTTCGTGTAAGTAACCACCACTTGCATTGAATCAGGCAACAAACTTGTTACAGCACTCAATATTTCCTTTTTGTCATCCTCTGTGTAGGAATCCAAAATATCATATGGCACCAAAAAATTAACCTGCACAACAGGTGGTTTTTTTTGCACATCCACACTGCTTATCCTAACAGGCAAATATTTTTCTTTTGTAATTTCATTAAATTTATCCAAAAATTCCACAATGCACCTCACAACCTATCACATTTAATCCCGATTTTTGACGGGTTTTATCCAATAAAACAAAAAAATCTTAAATATTCATCAAATAAATATGTTATTCAAAGACTATTGATAAAATTCAAAATCTCTTCAATAATTTTATCATTTTCAACAACTTTAAGCACTTTACCTTTTGCAAATATTGCAGATTTATCCTTTCCGCCAGCCACACCAAAATCACAACTTGATGCCTCGCCTGGGCCATTAACCACGCAACCCATAACTGCAATTTTTGCACTTTTTTTTATCTCTTTTGTGGCATTAACAACCATATTCGCAAGTCCACTTACATCTATGTTTGTTCTTGCACAAGTTGGGCAACTAATCACTTCCACATGAGGGTCTCCAAGCCCGAGACTATTTAAAATTTCTTTTGCAATCACAACTTCTTTGTAAGGCTCGTCCGACAAACTTACTCTTATTGTGTCACCTATTCCGTCCAGCAACAAACTGCCAATGCCAATAGCAGATTTGATAACGCCTCTTTCATAAACACCAGCCTCGGTTATGCCCACATGCAAAGGATAATCACACGCCTTTTTAAGCAACCTATACGCCTCAACGCTTGTCCTTACATCGCTTGATTTAACAGATATTATTGTGTTGTAAAAATTAAATTTTTCTAACAATGCAATATGTCCCAAAGCACTTTTGCACATTGCCTCACTGAGTGGCAAATGTTGATATTGTTTTTCAAGAGAACCACCATTCACACCAATACGAATTGGGATATTTCTTTCTCTCAAATAGTCTGCAACATATTTCACTTTGCTCTCGTCGCCTATATTTCCGGGATTTATTCTAATCTTACATGCCCCACTATCGCAAGAACTTATTGCCAATCGATAATCAAAATGTATATCTGCAACAACAGGAATGTGCACTGCCTTAACAACTTCTTTGAGTGCAACAGCACTTTCTTTGTCAGGCACAGAAAGCCTAACAATATCGCAACCATACTTTTCCAGTTGCAATATTTGCTGAATACTGCCATCTATATCTGTTGTTTTTGTATTGCACATTGATTGAACAGCAATTTTTTCGCCATCGCCTATGGCAATGTTACCAATTTGTACTTTCATAATTACTCCAAAAACACATTTTCAATAAAAATTGATTTGTTTAATTTTAAATTAATTTAATTCAAAATTTCACTCGAATAGTACTTGGATACTATACCTAATATATCACATTATTTTTAAAAAATATTTGCATTCAAATCAAAACATTTATCACAAAAATTAGTCAACTGATAAAATGCACGACATCCAGTACGATTGCAAGCAAAAACAAGCATATCAAACCAATCGTGTGAATAATGTTTTCCACCTTACGATTAAGTGGCTTACCTCTTACCCATTCAATGGCTGTAAACACCACATGTGCGCCATCAAGTGCAGGAATAGGCAACAAATTCATTATTGCAATGTTAGCAGACAAAGCACATACTGCAAACAGCACTCCTCTAAAACCTATTTGAGAAATTTGTGCAATTTGCTCAATGGCAGTGACTGTGCCACCCATTGTTTCGCCAATGCCAAGCACTCCAGTTATAACACCACCGATTGCTGTAAATATTGTGCCAAACAATTTTGCGATAAACACAAATGACCTTCCAAGAGATTCGATAAAACCAAACTTATATTCTTGATATTTCACAGAAATACCAATTCCATTTGCTTTCACTGTCTCACCATCAGAATTTTTGCTGACATATTCGCCAATGCAAATTTCAACATCCATTTGCTCGCCGTTGCGCACAATGGTAACAGTCATTTTGTCTGTATACTTTTGTATTCTCTGTTGCAAGTCATTCGGTACAGCTGTGTTATACAAACTTTTGCCATCCACAGCAATAATCATATCCCCTTCCTGCAATTGTTGCACCAATGCACTATCCTCAAATTGATAAGCATTTACAACCGTGGGCATCATATCTCCATACGCCATAAAAAATATTGTGCACAAAACAACTGCTGATAAAAGGTTGAACGCTGCCCCTGCAATAAACACCAAAATTCTTTTCCAAGGCTTATGATAGTTGAAATCGTCTTTTGTAGGCACACAATCGTCATCGGCAGTTTCTCCGTGAAACGCACAAAAACCACCCAATGGCAAACACCTCAACGAAAATTGTATTCCTGATTTTTTACTTTTATGTTTTAAAATGGCAGGTCCGAAACCAACAGCAAATTCGTCAACTTTAAAACCAAGCAATCTGCCAACAACAAAATGCCCAAACTCATGCACCACAATCATAAACATTAGGCACAACAAAGCTATTAAAATGTAACCAATCCATTTCATTACTTCTGCAAAAGTAACTGCTGCCAATACCAATCCCATAACACTCCCGGAAAAAATTTATTTTAAAATAATTCTTTTGCAATTTGTCTTGCATACTTGTCTGCTTGCAAAACTCCTTCCAAAGTAATCTTATCTGTTTTTTCTCCTTTTTCAAGCACTTTTTCTATTATCCTAGGTATGTCGTAAAAGCCGATTTTATCCTGCAAAAAAGCTTGCACTGCGACCTCGTTTGCACCATTCATTAATGTTGGATAATACCCACCTAGCGCACCACATTGTTTTGCTATCGCAAGACATGGAAAAGTATCCATATCAGGCTTTTCAAATGTCAGTGTTGCAACCTCTGCCAAATTCAATTCTTGCAATTTAGTGTCGATTTTCGACGGATAAGTCAATGCTAATTGTATTGGCAACCTCATATCAGGATAAGATAATTGTGCTATTACACTATTATCATTATATGTAACCAAACTATGAATAATACTTTGTTTGTGAATAACAACTTGAATTTTATCCACAGGCATATCAAACAAATGTTTTGCCTCAATAATCTCAAGTCCCTTATTCATAAGAGTTGCACTATCTACTGTAACTTTTGCACCCATATTCCAAGTCGGGTGCTTCAAAGCATCCACAGCTTTTACACTACAAAGCTCCTCTTTACTTTTTCCTCTGAAAGCACCACCACTTGCAGTCAAAATCAAGCCTTTGATGTCCTTTGCTTTTCCATAACCACTGCACTGCCATATTGCACTGTGCTCCGAATCAACAGGAAAAATATTTACATTTTTTTCTTTTGCAAGTGCCATAACAATGTCGCCACCTGCCACCAAAGTTTCCTTGTTTGAAAGTGCAATGTCTTTTCCTGCTTTTATCGCAGCTATAGTAGGCATAAGTCCACTTATTCCAACCATTGCAGTAACAACAATTTGTCCTTCCTCTATGCTTGCAAGCTCCTCACTTGAGGTCAACATCACTGCACCACAAAGCTCGCATTTTTCTCTTGCAAACTTATCATTCACATAAACATATTTTGGTTTAAACTCGGCAATTTGCTTGTTGAAAAGTTCAATATTGCAGTTACAAGACATACCAACAACACAAAACATATTTGGATAATCTCGCACAATATCCAAAGTCTGCCTGCCAATCGACCCTGTTGAACCCAAAATAATTATTTCTTTCATATGACCTCTTTTTTATCTAAAATAAATTGCAAAAAAAACGCAACTTAACTCTCAAAATTCAAAATGACAAATTGCTAAAATATTTTATTAAAACAATTTAAAATTTGTTTATATCAAATTATACGCACATTTCAATGATAACAAAAGCAATATACATTACTGGAATAACAGCCAGAAAGCTGTCTATTCTATCCATAACCCCACCATGTCCAGGGAAAATATTGCCATAATCTTTTATGCCGATTTTTCTTTTGATAATGCTTGCTGCCAAATCACCAAACTCTGCAATAACACTGCAAATTGCTCCCAAAGGCAATAAAACTGCAAGATTTAAAGGAATGTTTGCAAAAATGTAATTTTTCTCTGGCTCAATAAGTCCTGCACTGCTCATATATTCAAACACATTAAACTGGCAAAACAACAAATAAACAATAACCATACCCAAAATGCCACCAAGCACGCCACCAACAGCACCACTTATTGTTTTTTTAGGGCTAATGTTTGGGCAAAGCTTTGGACCTTTGCATGTAACTCCAACAAAATATGCCATTGTATCCGTCATAACAACCACTGCAAAGGTGGATAACAAACTGAACAATCCCATTTCGCTGTGATTCATAATCACAAGTATGCTCATTATTGTGATTGGATAAACAATATTAAAAACAGTTGCACAAACATCACTGATTGAATATTTTGTGTGCTTAACAACCATAATAATCAAACTTAAAATAGTGCCAACAACCAAAGTAACCAACAAGCCTGCTGCACTCAAAAAATATACCAATGGATAAACAATCACACAACAAACAACAATGGGAATAAGCATTGGTTTCAATTTGAACTCTTGCACAACACTTTTGCCACTGCTCACATCAATAATCGCTTTGTTTACGGATTTTTTTTGCAAGCTTTTGAACATTTCATAGCCACCAACCCACGCAAAAGCCATAATCAAAATATCTGTGCAAATCAGTGAGTACATTCTAAGCCAAAACACACACGAAAAAATTACTGCAAGCATTATTACAGCTGTACCAATTCTTTTGAGCATTTCACACCCTCCCAAATCTTCTGTCTCGTTTATTGTATTGATTTATTATTTCATCCACTGTTTTTTCATCAAAATCAGGCCACAAAGTCTCCAAAAAAATCATTTCAGAATAAGATAGTTGCCACAACATAAAGTTTGAAAGCCTTACTTCTCCACTGGAGCGAACCATCAAATCTGGGTCAGGCAAATCGCTTGTGTAAAGATTTTTGCCTATATTTTCTTTTGTGACCTCAAGTCCTTTTTGTAAGAGTTGATTGACTGCAAAAACAATTTCATCTCTGCCACCATAGTTTATGCCAAGGTTGACAATCATTCCGTCATTACCCTCGCATAGTTTCATATTATCCTGCAAAGCCTTGCTCACATTTTGTGGCAGTGCCGATAAATCTCCCATAACTCTAATTATAAAGTTTCTTTTTGCATACTTAGGAATTTCACTTTTTGCAAACTTTTCAAGCATACCAAAAAGCGTTTCAATTTCCTCTTTTGGACGCGACCAGTTTTCTGTGCTGAAAGCATAAAAAGACACAACTTTTACGCCTTTTGCATAGCACGCCTCAACCACACGCCTCATGCTTGTCACACCTTCACGATGTCCCACACTGCGTGGCAAATGTTTGTTTTTTGCCCATCTGCCATTGCCATCCATAATAAAAGCTATATGTGCAGGAATTTTAATTTCTTCCATAATACCTCTACCATCAAGTGAATTTAAATCAAAAACTTTTGTTTAAATATGTTAAATACTTATTAAAGCTATTTTATGTAAAATTAATCACCATTAATTACAATACATTATGCATACTTAAACATTTTAATTATACTACTTTTTTGCAAAATAATCAAGGGGTTATTTATATATTATATACTAATTAATATAAAAACTAACGCTTAAATATGTGCCAAAAATTTTAAACATTTTGCCAAATACTTTTTGGCACAAAAAAAACAGCCTATTTCAAGGCTGTTTTAAACTGAAGATATTCAAATATTCATTAAAAATTTTGCTGTAACCAAAGTTACATCTTTTTCACTGACATCAACTCGCACCACAAGTTTTGTGTCAAATGCGTGCTTGTCATCAGCTGTGTTTTCCACCTCTTTCACATTGTAGCCCAAATCTTTCAAAAGCGTTTTTGCTTTATCAAATGGCATTCCAATGTACTGCCTTGACTCAAACACTCATTACCTCTTTTTCTTTGTCAGAAGTTGCCTTGTCAATCACAGCAACTTGCTCAGCAAGCTTTTTGTCAACATCTTTCTCGTAAACTGTACAATCATCCTCAGATATTGCAGAGTCTTTTTTCATTTTTTTCAAAGCATCATTGATATCGCGTCTTGCATTTCTTAAAACTACTTTGCAGTTTTCACTTGTTGACTTGATTTGCTTAACCAAATCACGACGACGCTCCTCAGTCAATTCAGGGAAAATCAAACGGATAACCTTGCCATCGCTGTTTGGTGTGATACCAATGTTTGCAGCAATGATTGCTTTTTCAATAGCTTTCACAGTGCTTGCATCCCAAGGAGCAATAACCAAAAGTCTAGCCTCTGGCACGCTTACATTTGCCATTTGATTAATAGGAGTTTCTGTTCCGTAGTAATCAGCAGTAATCTTATCCAAAATGTGTGCATTTGCTCTGCCAGCTTTCATTTGAGAAAACTCATATTTCAAGTTATTCACACTTTTATCCATTTTGCTTTCAAACTCGTCAAAAAGTTCTAATATTTCCATACTTTCATAAGCCATAATTTCACCTCGTAAATTTTTGTTGTACCCTATTTAGATAATTATACATTATTAATTGATTAAAATCAAGGGGTATTGTCATTTTTATATTTTTTAAACATTTAGATTAAACTATCATTATTGCAAGTGCAAATATAGTTAATTTGCAATGGTACCTAGCAAAAAAATTAAAATTACTTGATAATAGTACCAATGTTTTCGCCGTTTACAGCTTTGATAATGCTATCTTTTTCTGCAAGTGCAAATGCTATAACAGGAATTTTGTTTTCCATACAAAGGCTGATTGCAGTTGTATCCATTGCGTTAAGACCTTTTTTGATAACATCAATATAAGATATCTCGTCAAATTTCTTTGCCTCTGGGTTCATTTTAGGGTCAGAATCATAAATTCCATCTACATTTTTTGCAAGCAACAATGCCTCTGCACCAATTTCAGCTGCTCTTAATGCAGCGCCTGTATCTGTGCTGAAATATGGGTTACCTGTTCCACAAGCAAAAATAACAACTCTGCCTTTTTCAAGGTGTCTCATAGCTTTGCGCAAAATATAAGGTTCAGCAACTCTTGTAATAGTAAGTGCAGTTTGAACTCTGCAAGCAACTCCGTGTTTTTCAAGTGCATCTTGCATTGCAAGTGAGTTGATTACTGTTGCAAGCATACCCATATGGTCAGCAGTTGTCCTGTCCATATTTGAACCTTGTCTGCCACGCCAGAAGTTACCACCACCAATGATAATACCAATTTCCACGCCACTAACTGCAACCTCTTTGATTTGTTTTACAACATAATCAATAACAGACTCATCCAAACCAAAGCCTTTTTCGCCTGCCAAAGCCTCTCCACTTAACTTAATAATTACTCTTTTATATTTTGCCATAGTTTTCTCCTTGATATATTATTTTAAATTTTCATTTTAAATTGATATAATCCCCAAATTTATGCAAAAGCATATCAATTTTTTGATAAAAAGCACCAAAATTTTAATGCCTTAAAAAAAGGGAACAAAAAAAGTGTTCCCTTAATTTAAATTTTTTAACAATTATTTCTTTTGAGCATCAATTTGAGCCTGAACTTCACTTGCCAAATCCTCGCTCTTCTTCTCTAAACCTTCGCCCATTTCAAAACGAACAAATGAAGAAATTGTGCCATCCAAAATGTTTTTAACAGCTTTGTCGCCATCTTTAACAAAAGCTTGCTCCAACAAGCAAACATCTTTGTAATACTTGTTGATTCTTCCAACAACCATTTTATCAACGATAGCAGCTGGCTTGCCTTCGTTCAAAGCTTGAGCTTTCAAAATCTCTTTTTCTTTTTCAAGTGCAGCAGCAGGAACATCCTCTTTTGCAAGATATAGTGGATTTGCAGCAGCAATTTGAAGAGCAACATCGTGAGCAATCTCCTCTGAGCAAGTACCCTCAAGCATAACGCCAATTTTACCACCCATATGGATATAGCTTGTTACATTTCCGTTGAATTTAGCAAATCTTCTTACATTGATTTTTTCACCAATTTTTGCAATAGCCTCATGAACAAGGTCATTGATAGCTTGCTCATTGTTCAAAGTTTCAATATCAGCAATATTGTTGTCAATAATGTAGTTTGCAACTGCATTAGCCAAATCTTTAAATTGGTCGCCACGAGCAACAAAGTCAGACTCGCAGTTAACCTCAACAAGTACGCCACTGTTACCTTTAGTCATAGCATAAACAATACCTTGAGATGCAATCTTATCAGCTCTTTTGCTTGCAGTAGCCATACCTTTTTCACGAAGTAGCTCGATAGCTTTTTCCATATCGCCATTAGCCTCTGTCAAAGCCTTTTTGCAATCCATCATACCAACGCCTGTTTTAGCTCTCAAAGCCATAACATCTTTATTTGTAAACATAAAAGAATACCTCCCAAAATTACTCTTCTACTGGAGCAGCAACTTCTGTCTCCAAAGCTTGAGCCATAGTTTCAGCCTCTTTTGCAGCAGCCTCAGCAGCAGCTTCAGCAGCCTCTGCATCATATGCAATACCCTCATTTGCCTCGATAACAGCATTTGCAATTACGCTTGCAATAAGCTTGATTGCACGGATAGCGTCATCATTACCAGGGATAACATAATCAACCAAATCTGGGTCACAGTTAGTGTCAACAAGGCCTACAACTGGAATACCAAGTCTTTTTGCCTCTTTAACAGCAATTTCCTCTTTCTTAAGGTCAACAACAAACAAAGCACCTGGAAGATTTTTCATCTCTCTGATACCACCCAAGTTAGCCTCAAGTTTTTCTCTTTCATCTTTAAGGCCAGCAACTTCCTTCTTAGGTAGCAAATCAAATTCGCCTGTTACTTCCATTTGATCAATTTTCTTTAGTCTGTCAATTCTTGTTTTGATAGTCTTGAAGTTAGTAAGAGTACCACCAAGCCATCTGTTGTTCATAAAGTACATACCACATCTTTCAGCCTCTTCACGAACTGCATCTTGAGCTTGCTTTTTAGTGCCGACAAACAAAATGTCCTTGCCACTTTTTGCAACATCTCTGATGAAAGCATAAGCTTCCTCAATCAAACCAACGCTGATTTGCAAGTCAATAATGTGAATATCATTTCTTGCTGCATAAATGTACTTACCCATTTTAGGGTTCCATCTTTTTGTTTGGTGTCCAAAGTGTACACCTGCCTCTAAAAGGCTTTTCATAGTTACAACTGCCATTTTTTAATCCTCCTGTTTTTTCGTCCTTATGCCTCCCAAACCACCCTAACCTTTCGGCACAGAGAATGATTTCAGCATTAAGTGTTTTTTGGCTATTGCAATTATAGCATATAGCAAATAATATAGCAAATGTTTTTTATATACTTTTAATAATTTATAAAATAATTTTACAAATATGGAAAATTTGCCAAATTTTAGCAAAAATATCTCTAGCAAAATGACATAAGACCTAGATTTTCTAATTAAATGATATTAACATTAAACCTTCCTATCATACTAAATTTTGTGCGTGTATTGAAATATTAATCTAGTCATTCTGAGTGTAGCGATAGCATATCACGGGGTCCCCACAAAATAGCTTTTTTGTGGGGAATAAGGAAGAATCTCTGCCTTGGCTTGCTGACAAAATTAAAATTTGCCTTAATTATAAAAAATATTGATTAATTTTTCTTTGATTCAGCAAGCACAATTTGAGATCACTCGACTTCGCTCGAGATGACATAAAACGAACCTAAAATATACCCCTCAAAAAATAAAATTGCTGAACACTAAATTCAGCAAAAATTATCAGTATTTTTGAAATCTCCAAAAATACTATTAAATTTAATTGAGCCCTATCTCAATCGCATTTTTAGTTTATACTATAAATGCTCCATTTTTAAAAATAAAACTAAGACACTTTATAAAAACTTTTTCAAAATTGCCAAAACATACTAATCAAAAGCACCTTTTCAATAGTTTTTCAACAATTATTTTTTGTTAGTGTTGCGTTTTCTTAGCAAATGATACATTGTATCGATTTCTGGCTTTGTTAAAGATTTAGAAATTTCCAAAATTTCTTTGTCAATTTTATAGTTTTCAAAATCATCATAGAAAAACTCTTCTGTTGTTACACCAAGCAACTGCAAAACTTCAAGTAGCTTTGGCATACTTAAAATAATAGAGCCATCCTCAACCTTATAAAAATAGGTGTAAGAATTGCCTAGCAATTTACCTAAATCTTTAGCAGATAGATGATTGCGCATTCTGATTAATTTCAATCTTTCAATAATTTGTTGGTAATCCATAATTCTACTCCAATTCCAAATATTCTGATTCAAATAATTTATCATCCAAAAACTCACTAACTGACATATTAAAGCCTTTTGCAATAATCATAATTGTGTTAAGATTTACGCTTTTGTTTCTTCCATTCATAATACATTGCATACTTCCATGCTGTACACCAGTAATTTGTTCCAAACGATATTGAGTAATATTCCGCTCTTTTAGCAATGCAACAATTCTTTTTGCAACCGCCTCACAAGTTGTCATATTTCACTCCTATGTAGATACTACTACATATTTATTTTAACAATTTTTACGCATAAATATAAGAAGGTGTACCTACATATTTAATATTTTTATATTAATAATAAAATTATTATTATCTAAAACTTAAGCTTTTAAAACTCAAACACAAAAATAATTAAACTGCTAAAAATGAATAACATAGCTAATTCATAATGTGCATTTTTATTTTTATAAAATAAAAACAAATCATTTCTCCATATAAAAAATTGCAAATGAAAAATATAATTAAAATGCCTACAACTTAATTCAAATGCTTTTGTCTTTTTAATAAATGGATTATTGCTATATCATTCATTGTTGATAATTGTATTTATATTTGTTATATTAAGCTTTAAACTCATTTTTATTTGAGCAAAATAACAACAAAAAAGCTCTATAATTATAATTTTGCAGAGCAAATTAAAAATACTAATATTATATCGATGTTTGAAAAATACATTTTAATACCGATTTTTGATTAAAAAAAACAAAAATCTCTTCAATTGGCTATCCCAAAAGAAGAGATTTTTTATTTGTAAACATTTATTTTTTATCTAGTACGAAATTGCAAATTTACCTGTAAATTTAATCTTGTTTTTGTCTTATTAATATATCAAGATTCCTTATATATTCGATTATACTAAATCAAGTTTTTTTAATTTTTCAAGTATACAATAATAGATTTTTCTGAAATATTGCAAATCAATAAATCAAATCAAGCAAACCTACATCGCCGACAGCACGCCTATAAACGATATTTACCAAATCATTTGCCTCATTAATAAACACATAGAAAGAATGGTCAAGCAATTCCATTTCACTGATTGCCTCTTTAACAGACATTTTTCTTACATCAGTCTTTTTAACCCTACCAACAGCAAGTTCCTCAATTGGCGCCTCACTGTAGCTGTATAATGCATCCATATCAAAAGCACTTTCTTTAACTTTTTTGCCCAATTTGGTTCTGTATTTTCTAACTTGACGCTCAAGCTTTGGCAAAACCAAATCAATATTGTCATACATATTGTCAGATACAACCTCTGCTCTCATAATCTTACCACCACCAAAGTTTACGGTAATTTCCATTGCATCTTTATCTTGATTGATTTCCCTAAGAATAACCTTTGCAGTTGCATCATCCTCAAAATAACGAGCAAACTTTTCAAGTTTCTTTTCAATGATGTCTTTAAGCTTTTCGCCAAGTTTGTAATTTTTTGCAATAATTTCAATACGCATATTTACTGCCCCCTTTGTTTGCTTTATTTTTGATAAAAACAAAGTATTTTTATCATTTATATTGTAGCATATTTTCCATAAAATTACTATACACTTTAACTAAATTTTACATTGAAAATCGATATTATTTGCTTTTTAATCAAATTGTTACTTTAATTTTGAATATGCAAATGCTCCCTGCAAAATCAATTATGCAAGGAGCACTTATACAATGCAATTTATATATTTACAAGTTCAAATTATAAATAAATAACTTAAAAATCAAAAATAATTTTTATGCTTTTTCAAATGTCAAGTTTCCGTCTTTGAAATCTATATTGATATTGTCACCTATTGCAATATTACCACGCAAAATTTCGTCAGACAATTTATCTTCCACAAGCTTTTGCACACTGCGTCTTAGTGGTCTTGCACCATATTCGCTGTTAAAGCCATGTTCAGAGATATACTCTTTTGCACTTTCAGTAACATTAATGTTGATATTTTGCTCTTTAAGTCTTTTTGCAAGACTGCTTACCATCAAATTGCAAATGCAACTTATGTTTTCTTTTGATAGTTTGTGGAAAATTATAACATCATCAATACGATTGATAAATTCCGGTTTCATAGTGCGTCTTAAAGCCTCAAGTTGCCTATCTCTCATTGCATCATACTCGTCCTCACTAAGCTTTTCATTGCCACCAAAGCCCAAAGTTGACATTTTGCCAATCTCACTTGCACCGATATTGCTTGTCATAATGATAATTGTGTTTTTGAAAGACACTGTTCTTCCGTGAGAATCTGTCAATCTGCCATCATCCATAATCTGCAACAAAAGGTTGAAAACATCAGGATGTGCTTTTTCAATTTCGTCAAACAAAATTACTGAATAAGGTTTGCGTCTTACTTTTTCTGTAAGTTGTCCACCCTCTTCAAAGCCAACATAACCGGGAGCCGAACCAATCAATTTTGACACATTGATTTTGTCCATATACTCACTCATATCCAGTCTTATCATAAGATTTTCGTCGCCAAACATAGCCTCTGCCAATGCTTTGCACAACTCTGTTTTGCCCACACCAGTAGGTCCAAGGAAGATAAATGAGCCAATAGGTCTGTTTGGATCTTTAAGTCCTGCCCTTGCACGCCTTACAGCCTTGCTGATGCTTGTCACGGCCTCTTCCTGTCCGATAACACGCTTTTTTAGGATGTCTTCAAGATTAATCAATCTTTCAGCCTCACTTTCTGTCATTTTTACCACAGGAATACCCGTCCAACTGCTTACTATTTGAGCAATTTCTTCCTCGCCAATAGCCAACTCCAAATTGCTTGATTTTTCTGTCCAAGCTGATTTTTTCTCTTCAAGTTGTTTTTTTAGCACTTCAATTCTTTCCTTATATTCGTTTGCTTTCAAAAACAATTCTTGTTTTTTTGCGTCCTCTTTGTTTTGTTCGCACTTTGTAATCTCGTCCTCAATTTCTTTTATGTCATTTGGCATAACTTGACTGTGTGTTCTCATACGGCTTGCAGCCTCGTCAATAAGGTCAATAGCCTTATCTGGCAAAAATCTATCGCTGATATATCTGTCAGAAAGCACTGCTGCAGCCTCAATTGCCTCATCCTTAATTTGCACTTTGTGATGTGCCTCGTACTTATCCCTAAGCCCTTTAAGAATACAAATTGTGTCCTCAACTGTTGGAGGGTTTACAATGATAGGTTGAAATCTTCTCTCAAGTGCTGGATCTTTTTCAATGTATTTACGATATTCGTCAATAGTTGTCGCACCAATTGTTTGCAACTCTCCCCTTGCAAGCATAGGCTTTAAAATGTTGCCAGCATCAACAGCACCTTCTGCACCACCAGCACCAACCATTGTGTGAATTTCGTCAATAAACAAAATTATGTTTCCGGATTTTTTGATTGTTTCAATGGCGTTTTTCATTCTCTCCTCAAAATCGCCACGATATTTTGTGCCTGCAAGCAAGCTTGAAATATCCAAACTGAAAATTCTTTTTCCTTTCAACATTTCAGGACAATCGCCCTTGATGATTGCAGCTGCCAACCCTTCAACGATTGCAGATTTACCGACACCTGCCTCGCCAATCAACACAGGATTGTTTTTTGTGCGCCTTGACAAAATTTGAATAACTCTGTCAATTTCGTCATGTCTGCCAATGACAGGATCCAACTTGCCTTGCTCTGCCTTTGCAGTCAAATCCACACCAAGTTTTTCCAAGCTTTTTATGCCACCTTCCTGCTCTCCTTCAAAGTTAAATTCCTCACTACCATCGCCACTACGATTAATGTTGTTGCTAATATTTATTGATTTTGAAAGTGCAAGCATAAGAGTGTTTATATCACAACCAAGTTGAACAAGTGCTCTCACGGCATATGAAGATGACTCTTGCAAAATCATTGCCAAAATATGTTCTGGAATAACATAATTCAAGCCAACTTGTGTAGCCAAATCCACGCTGTTTCTAAGCACATTTTTAGTGCGTGGGCTAAAATATGGCTGAACAACTTGCCCGTTAAGCTGTATAATTTTTTGTATATCACTTTTATTAAAGCCTACTCTTTGCAAAATATTTTGAACATTTGTGCCATCAACATAAGCCATTGCACAAATCAAATGCTCTGTGCCAACCAAACCACCACTATTTGCACCAAACACTTTGGCTTGTTCCACAATTTTGTTGCTTTCAGCATTAAATTTTTCCATTCAAATCACCTCTCTTGAATTTTATTTCTTACCAGATCTGCTCTTTTAATATCTCTTTCGTTTGCGTCTACATTTCTGCCACAGTAATGACACATATTTGCAGGCTGACAAAGTTCTGTCAGTTGATTAAGCATTGGCATACTCAAATCAAGTATTCCCAAAGCCACACCCAATTTAACCTTTGCCATATGCTCCATAAATTCCTCAGATGTAATGCGCTTTGCATAAAGCAAAATTCCAAGCGAACGAGAAACAGTGTCCTCAAGTGCAATTTTGTCTTGATTGTAAATTCTAAGTCTTGCACTTTGCTCTCTCTCACAAATTTTCATCACAGCATTTGTCACAATTTTAAGCAAATTCACTTCACTTACACCAATGGTTATTTGATTGCTTATTTGATAAAAATATCCAGATGCCTTACTACCCTCGCCATAAATTCCACGCACAGTAAGTCCAGCCTGTTGCACCTCGTTAATAATTCCTCCAAGCTCGCCACAAATTGTAAGTCCCGGCAAAAACATCATAACACTTGCACGCATACCTGTGCCAAGGTTGGTTGGACAAGCAGTTAAATATCCTAGCTTGTCATCATATGCAATTTGAGCCATTTCGCTAAGCTTATCGTCAAATGCATTTACTTTTTTGAAACATTCTTCCAAGCCAAAGCCTCTTATAAAACATTGTGCCCTAATGTGGTCTTCTTCGTTTATCATAATGCTCATTCCGTTATCCTTGCCAATGCACACGGCACCATTTTCTGTGTTTGCCGCAAGATTAGGGCTTATCAAATGCCTTTCAAGCAATGCAATCCTGTCAATATCGCTTATTTTGTTCATTTGCAACAAATCATAATTAAAAAGTTTATCGCAAACACTTGTTACAGTATTGATAACTTTTTCACTGCTTTTTGGACTGCCTTTAAGTCTTGCAGGAAAAGGTATGTCTTTAAGATTTCTGGCAAGTCGTACCCTTGTTGAAACAACAATGTTATTAATATTTTCCATCATTTTTCCTCCTTTTGCAAGGCTGCAATCTGTTTTGCAATTTTGTCACAATCCAAAAATCTTTCCTCTTTCACTGCAAGTGCAAGTTCTGCCTTCAACTTATCAATTTTTGACATTGCACTTTTTGCATTATTATTCTTTAAGTTCACATTGGTTTTTTCAGTCTGCGTGCCATTTTTCGCAGGTTTTTTGCCTTTGTGAGATAAGTATCCTCTTGTGTTCACATAGTTTTCTGCTATATCCCTAAACAAGTTATAGCACTCACTACAACCAAACTTTCCACTATTTAAAATTTCTCTTTCAGTCATTCCACAAGTGCAAACACGCATTTTTGGTTTTTGTATATTGCCACCACCAATGTTGAACATTGCAGAAAGCAAATTGTCAAAAGAATTTCCTTTTTCCACAAGTGCAAAGCACTCATCACAATAATAAGAAACTTTCGTTACGCCATTGATTGTTTCTTTTTTGCAAACTGTAGCAGGTTTGCCACACACACTACAATAATAATTTCCACTCATATTCTTAACTCCTTTTTGATAA
This sequence comes from uncultured Christensenella sp., assembly GCA_910584975.1. Classification (GTDB taxonomy): domain Bacteria; phylum Bacillota; class Clostridia; order Christensenellales; family UBA3700; genus MGBC100798. The sequence continues at coordinate 994 of CAJUEA010000007.1, read as the reverse complement.
ATTCAATACTAATTCCTTAAGCATTTGTGCCCTAAGTCGTTTTGTCATATTCAACGGATTTGCAAGTGCCTTGTCTGACATTGCAATCTTCAGCAATTCGCCTTCATTTTTTGAAATCATTCCGTCTGTTACCAGCCTTTGCAAAATATGCAAAAATTTTGTGTATTCAAGCGAACCTTCCTCTTGCAAATAATCATAAATTGATTTAAGCACATCACCTTTATCTTCATTCAATCTTATAAGGTTTATGCACCCACCGCCACCACGCTTGGATTCAATTACAAATCCTTTTTCAGGAGTGAACCTTGTTGACAAAACATAATTTATCTGACTTGGTGCACAGCTGAAAAATGTTGCCAAATCGTTACGAGATAATTGCAACAAGTCATCATCTGCCAGTGCTTTCAAAATAAATTCCTCAATAACATCACTGATAGTTGCCATATACCCTCCTTTAAAATTTAATGCATTTTTTTATCTTAATCAACAACAGTAAATTAAAATGTTTTGCTAATTGATACTAAAAATCAATAACACAACTTTTATTTGATTATGATTTAGTATTTTAAATAATCTTTATTAGTCAAAATATTAAACAATCTAATTGTCAGTTTTTAAAAATCCTAAAGTTGTAAATTCCTACATTCATTTAAAATCTTGTTTCAATTAACAAACTATAAAAAAATGTTCATTTAGTATTATCCCCATAACATTTTATGGTATAATCAAAATTTCTGACTTTCTTTGACCTTTGACTTTATTATACCACTTTTTTTACATTTGTCAAGTGTTTTTTCAAAAAAATATTAAAAAATTAGCAATCTGCACATCCGACTGCTAATTTCATAATTATAACAAAGATTACTTATATTAATATAAAATAAATTATCATTATTATGCACAATGTCATTAAAAACGCTACTTATGTCATGTTGAGCGTAGTCGAAACATCTCAAACCATCGCTCATTACGACTTTTAGAGCGATTTTCTTAG
>CAJUEA010000006.1 GCA_910584975.1 uncultured Christensenella sp. | reverse complement strand
ATGAATACACAAGATTTAAGTCACTAATTAAAAATGAGGAAAAGGAAAATGACTCATTGACAATAGTATACAATGGAAAGCCTATTGACAGATTGCCGGGGGATAACAATGGCAGAATACAAGGGATAGACTATTCTAAGCGAGAGGCAGACTTTGAAATTGTGAAATTTGTGCAAAATCACACTCCAATAGCAAGAGCAAAAAGAGAGGAAGAAGAACGCCGAAAACATTCACAAAATGAGGAAATCAAAAAACAAATAGAAGAGCAGAAAAGGGCACAAAAAGAGTTGGAAGAAAGATTGAAAAATTTCAATTCTCAATCTACAGGTGCAACTGTTGGTACATTGCTAACTCGTGCAAAGCAAGAGTTGGAAGTGAACAATTTTGAAAAAGCAAGGATGTATTTTGAAAAGGCTTTGGAATGTAATCCGGAAAATGCCGATGCTTGGTTTGGACTGATGTTGCTTGACCATAATTGTGTGAATTTTGATGGATTGCTAGCTAAACTTGATAATGCTTTTGACAGCAACAATTGTGAATTTTTCCTTGATGTAGTCAAAAATCGCAATTTTATTATATGTCAAAAATATGCAGATGGTAACATTGCTGAAAAATTGGAATCAATTAAATTTGATTGTGAAAATAAAATTAATATCTTGTTGAAAAAAGAAAATATTGATTTGGATAATATAGGATTTTATCAAAGGATTTTGTTGCAAAATCAATCAAATATTGATGCACTATATGCACTTTTATTGACAAGCAATGATTGTGTTAGCAAAGAAGAATTGCTTGCAAAAATCAATCACTGTAACAATGTTAACAACTATAGTATTTTGTTTGATTTAAAAGACCAGCCTGAATTTGTAAAAGCAATGCAACTTGCAGATGAAGATTTGAGTGATGAATTGGACGAGTATATTTCAGCTTGCAATCAAAAAATTGAGCAACTGCTTGAAGAAGACAAAACCAATTTGAAAGCATCGCATTTTTATGTCAATGTGATAAAAGAAATGCCTAATAATGTAGTAGCAAAATACAGATTGTTTTTGATTGATTTTGGTTGCATAAATGAACAAGAAATGTTTGATAAAATTGTAAGTGACGATAGCATTATCAATCAATTATATAACAGCCCAGATTTTGTATATTTGACTAATTGTGATGATGTTGAAATAAAAAATCGTGCAAATAGTTTTAAACAATTGATAAAAACAAAATTGCATTTGAATAAAAAAGCTATTGAATTTAATGATTTGCAACAAAAATGTGAAGCAAAACAAGTTAAATTTTCAACTTTTGTTCCTAATATTGTGATATTTATTACTTCGCTTATTGTAGTTTTAATAATAGGCTTAAACATTGGCAATGTAAGATTTTTGTACAATTATTTTGGATTGATAGCAATTCTTGTTTGTATGGCAGTGATTATAATTATGAATTGCATAAAAGCAAAAAGTTGGAAACAAGCGTGGCTTATAATATTATTTCCTATTGGTGTGGTATACGCAGCTGTTCTCGCTGTTTTAAATATTATTCCTTTTGTAAAAGGCTTGTTTTCTAGTTTAAATAATGTGCTTTATACTTCGCCACTAAAAAGAAGAATGAAAGAATTGCAATATGATATTTATGAATGTAAGTCAGAAATTGAAAAAGTTAGAAAGGAAATAAATTGCTACTAATTAAATTTTGTTTGAAATAACAAAAAATAAAATTAACAAAATAAAAAGTCGGAAAATTCCGACTTTTTGCTTTTTAAAAACAAAGTGCTAAAATTATTTTTTTGTTAACTTAAATGATTTTTCCTCTGCAAATTGTTATTGAGCGATTATTTTCGGTTGTGATTTTATTTGAAAGAAGGTCAGCCATAAAGTTATCAAACTCTGCTAGTGTAAGTTTTGATGCTTTAGTAAACATATTTTCTTGCCAGTCGTGCATATTACTTGTTGAGTGCACTTCGTGATAAGGTATTTGCATTGATTTTAGTTTTTCAACAAGTTTTTGTCCGTTTCCTTTGCAAAAAATATCTTTATCAGAGTGAGTGATAAATACGGGTGGAAAATCTTTTGTCAAAAAGTTACCGATATCAATAACGCTATAAAGTGGGTGCATTTTGCAAGAGTCAGTTGAGACAAATTTTTCGCCACACAAAAACTCCCAAAGTGAATGATTAACACCAAAAATCATATTGCTTGCGAGTGAATCTGTTGGGTAGTAAATACCACTAAAAAGTACAAGTCCTGCGATTTTAGTATCGATTTTCGTAGCATTTATTGCTTTTGCGTACTCATTGTTAATGCTTAATGCACAAAGGCAAAGTGCAAGATAACTACCAGCAGAGTCTCCACAAAGTATTATTTTATTCTCGTTTAAGCCGTAGCTTTCAGCATAGTTTTTAATCCAATCAAATATTGCAGATAGCTCATTGATTATTTGCAAAAGATTGCAATCGGGGGCTAAGCCATAGTTTACATTAAGCACTTTAACATTGTGCTTTGTAACATATTCTGCAAAAGATTTTCGGTATTTTTTATCTCCTGCAACAAAGCCACCACCATGCAGATTGACAAACACAACTTGCTTTTGTTGCAATGATTTTTTTTGACAAATCAAATCAAGAGTGCAGTGCTTTGCATTTTCGGTATTATAAACTTGATTACTCGCAATTTTCACAGCATTTTTATCGTGGTATGTGTTTTGAGGCAAATATCCAAAATAGTCAATTTGTTTAAACAAAAATTTTGTAAAAAACATATTTTCCTCCCATAATATTTATTGCAAATTATACAATTTCAGCATAGCATTATTTGTTTTAATTGTCAACAATAAAGCTTAAATCAATGCCTTTTTGTATAAAATGAAAGCATATTTAGTGTGAGTATGAATTGTTTGGATATTAACTATTAAATGGTAACCCAAAAGACAATTTTTTACTTTGTTTTTTTTGCCTTGATGTGTGAGTATTTGAAAAGTTGGGTATTGACACAAATGCTATTCTATGGTAAAATATTATATAATTATTATATTAAGGGGAACTTGGATGAATATTATTTTATATTTCAGCGATCAGCAAAGATTTGATACTATCAACGAAAAAGTGACGCCAAATTTGCACAATATGTTGGATGAAAGCATTTTTTTTGATAACTGCTACACTTGTCAGCCCGTTTGTGGACCTGCAAGAGCGTGCATTCAAACAGGACTTTATGCAAGCGAAAACGACTGCTACATAAACGGAATTTCAATGAATCCGAATTATGAAAATGCGCTTGCAAAATGTCTTAACAAGTCTGATTATAACACTTCATATATCGGCAAATGGCATTTGGCATCAGACACAGCAGGCACAAATCCTCACAACAATTTGCAAACAAAAGCTATGCCTGAGGAGTACAGGGGTGGTTACAACGATTGTTGGCTTGCAGCAGATTGTTTGGAATTCACATCAGATATAAATGGTGGATTTTTGTTTGACAAAAACAATAACAAAGTTGAATTTAAAGGTGTAAGAAGTGATTGTATAAACGATTTTGCAATTGATTATATTAAAAATTACAATAGTGATAAAGCATTTTTCCTTATGATTTCACAACTTGAGCCACATCATCAAAATGGCAAAAACACATTCCAATGTGTGGAAGGCGAGGACAAAGAGTTTGAAAACTATCCTTATCCAGAGGATTTGATTGGACTAAACGGAAATTATAAAGAAGAATTTGCACATTATTTGGCATGTTGCAAAAGATTGGACAGCAATTTTGCAGATTTGGTAAAAGCTGTTCATGATAAAGGCTTGTGGGATGACAGCGTTTTGATTTATACATCCGACCACGGCTGTCACTTTAAAACAAGAAATATGGAATACAAGCGCAGTGCTCACGAGGCAAGCGCACACATCCCACTTATTATGACAGGTGGTGGATTGAAAAAGAATGATATCACAAGCAAATATATTGGCAAAAAATTTGATGGTTTTGTAAGTTTGCTTGATTTGACTGCCACAATTTTGGATATGGCTAAGGTGGAGATTCCAAGCAATTATCAAAGTCAAAGCATACTGAAAATGCTTGAGAGTGGCAAGGGCAGAGATCATATTTTTATGCAGATAAGTGAGTCTCAATTGGGCAGAGCTATCATCACTGAAGACTATACTTACAGCGTGAAAAAGCCATTTTCTTTTGGAATGACAAAGGCAAAAAGCAATTTCTATAAGGGCGAGTTTTTGTATGACAACAAAAAAGATAAGGCACAACACAACAATGTGATTAAAAAAGCAGAATATAAACAAATTAAAAAGCAATTAAAAGAAAAATTGCTTTTGGATATTGAGCAAGTGGAAGGCATTAAACCAAAAATTATTTGATAAAAATTTTAAACATTTAAAATTCAATAAGAGGTGTTGATTATGAAATTCAGTTTGAATGGCGAGTGGAAATTTAAACAAGCAGAAAAAAATGAGTGGTATCCGGCGCAAGTGCCTGGTTGCAACTATTTGGATTTGTTATCCAACAATTTGATTATTGACCCATTTTATGGCACAAATGAAAAAGAGGTGTATTGGGTTAGTGAAAAAGATTGGGAGTATACAAGAAATTTCAGTCTTACAGAGGATATTTTGAGCAGTGAAAAAATCAATTTGGTATGTGAATGCTTGGATACTATCTGCGATGTTTTTGTCAATGGCAATTTGGTTGGCAAAGGCGAAAATCATCATATTTGCTATAAATTTGATATTAAACCTTATGCACAACAAGAAAATGAAATCAAAATAAGATTCTATTCTCCTGTTGAGTATGTTTTGAACAAACAAAAGCAGGAAACAACCCCTGCAAACTGCAATGGACTTAATGGTATTCCACATATCCGTAAACCACAATGTCACTTTGGTTGGGACTGGGGTCCTGTGCTTACACCAAGTGGAATAAGTGGCGATATTTATGTTGAAGGCTTAAATGTTGCAACAATAAACAGCGTTTTGATAAATCAAACACACACTGATGCCAAAGTTAATCTTGCAATTAGCACTTCAATTGACAATTTTGATAAAACTGAAATTGAGTGCAAAGTAAGCGTACTTTCTCCATCAGGCAAGTTGATTTTTGAAAATAAATCTGCTTGTACAGATAAGGCTACTGCTAATTGTGAAATTGAAACACCTGAGCTTTGGTGGATAAGAGATATTTCAGGAACAGAAAAACAACCACTTTATACTGTTAAGGTGGAGATTTTGGCAAATGGCAAAAGTTTGAGCGAGCAAAGCAAGAGGATTGGACTTAGAACAATCAAACTTAACCAAGATGTGGATAAATTCGGCAAGAATTTCCAATTTGTGCTTAATGGAGCATCAGTTTTTGCAAAGGGTGCAAACTGGATTCCGTCTGACACTTTTGTAAACAGAACAAGCAAAGAAAAGCTTGAGTATTACATAAAATCTGCTGCCGATTGCAACTTTAATATGATTAGAGTTTGGGGTGGTGGCTATTATGAAAGCGAGGAGTTTTATGATTTGTGTGATGAGTATGGTATAATCGTTTGGCAAGACTTTGCTTTTGCTTGTCAACCTTATCCATTCTTTATGGAAGATTTCAGAGAAAATGTGCTTAAAGAAGTGGAATATCAAGTTCAAAGATTGCGTCATCACGCAAGTTTGGGATTGTGGTGTGGCAACAACGAAATTGAACTTATGGCAATCGCTTGGAAACTTCGCACAAACTATGTCGCTTGGACAAAAAAATTCTTTTGGGATATTTTGCCAGAGGCAGTCAGCAGATTTGATAAGGTTACACCTTACATTGCAGGCACTCCAGTTGGTATTGAGCACGACAACGGATTTTCAAATGACAATGTCGGCGACACACATTTGTGGGCAGTATGGCACGGCTTGAAACCTATGAATTATTATCGCAAGCGTATGACAAGATTTTGCAGTGAGTTTGGCTTTGAAAGTTTGCCTGACATTAAAACAATTGAAACTTATGCAAAACCAGAGGATTATTCACTTACAAGCGAAGTTTTCAAAAATCACCAAAAATGTGCAAGTGGTAATATGAAAATGGCTTTTTATATTGCATCAAGATTCCGTTTGCCACAAAAATTTGAAGACTATATTTATTTGTCACAAATTTGTGAGCAAGAGTGCATTAGGGATGCAACTGAGCATTGGAGACGCAACAAAGGCAGATGTAATGGTTCACTTTTCTGGCAATACAATGATTGCTGGCCAGTTTGCTCTTGGTCAAGTGTGGATTACTATGGCAATTTTAAGGCTTTGCAATACACATCAAAACATTTCTTTGCACCAATTATGTTGTCAATTGAGGATAGCAAAAAAGATCTTGACATTTATGTTATCAATGACACATTGGAGGAATTGAAAGACACATCTTGCAAAGTTGTTTGCAGTTTGTATGATTTTGATGGAAAACTTTTGTATGAGGAGAGTTCGGATTACACTATCCCTGCAAATTCTTCAAAACATATTCAAAATATAAAAATTAACTTTTTGAAAGGCAAGTGTGCAAACTTGAAAAATTGTGTGTTTGTGGCAGATTTGCTTTTGGATGGCAAAGTTGTTTCACACAAAACTTTCTTGTTTGATAAGGAAAGAAATTTGAAATTGCCACAATCAAACATCACTTTTGATGTTGAGGTTGAAAATGGCGTTGCAAAAATCACTTTGACAGCAGATAAGTTTGCAAGACTTGTAAGAGTTCATTCAAAAACAATCACAAAGCCATTCAGCGATAACTATTTTGACATTTTGGCAGGAGAGAAAAAAGTTGTAACTTTGCAAGTTGGGGAAATGGATGCAGAGCAAGTTAAAAATGATTTGCTTGTGTCAAGTGTTTGCGATGTTGTGCCAAAAGGTTCAAAATTGAGCGACAATTTGTTCAGAATAAAAGTTTTTATGATTCCAATTAATTTTGGCAACTGGATTTATTATAGTTCAATTCCAAAAAATGTGAAAGTTTAATATGATTTTTAAAAGAGGATAAAATGAGTAAAGTTGTTTGTATTGGGGAAAGTTTAATTGATTTTATGCCAACAGGGGAGGATCTTACTTTTGCAGCAAAAGCAGGTGGTGCGCCAAGCAATGTTTGTGCTTGCATTGCAAAGCTTGGTGGTGTTGGTTGCTATCTTGGCAAATTAAGTGAGGATATTTTTTCAAGATTTTTGCTAGCAAATATGAAAAAGTGGGGTGTTAACACCGATTACACAATAATTGACAAAAGATATCAAACTGCACTTGCATTTGTTTCTCACGACGAAAATGGCGATAGGGAATTTAATTTTTATCGCAACCAAAGTTGTGACCTTATGCTTGACAAATCAGAAATCCCTAATGATTTATTTGCAAAGGGAGATATTTTGCATTTTTGTTCAGTTGGATTGGTTGAATCTCCGTCCAAGTACGCACACAAGCGTGCGATTGAGCTTGCAAAAGCAAATGATTGCATAGTTTCTTTTGATGTAAATGTTCGTGAAAGACTTTGGGATAATATTGAAAATTGTGTGAGCACAATAAAAGAGTTTTTGTCAGTTGCTGATATTGTTAAAGTTACTGATGACGAGCTTGTTTTGCTTACAGGCGAAAACAATGAAGAGGTTGCAGTAAAACAACTTTTTGACCTTGCAAAGCAAAGCAAATTGCTGATTGTCACAAAAGGTGGCAGTGGGGCAAGTGTTTATGATAGAACTGGCAACACATATTTTTCTGCTGCAGCAGATGTTAAAGTTGTGGATACAACAGGTGCAGGCGATTGCTTTATCGGTTGTGTTTTGTACAAATTGAATTGTGGCGAGGCAAATTTGACTTTGGATGGAATTAAACAAGCAATGGATTTTGCAAGCTTGGGTTGTGGTGTTGTAATCGGCAAAAAAGGTGCAATCGAATCAATGCCGACACAAGAAGATATCCAAAAGCTAAAAATAAGTTTAAAATAATTGATATCATTGTAAGACAAATTTTTTGTGAGGAAAATGAGGAATATCAAATCTTGTTTGTGTAAAATTAATAATGATAATTTAATCTTACTCAACAAGTATAGTTTGAGATTTCTCGATTACGGCTACGCCTTCACTCGGAATGACAATGGTAGTGTCATTCTGAGCGAAACGCAGTGAAGTCGAAGAATCTCCAGCTATGACTGGTTGTTCTTGTCATCCTGTGCGAAAATACTGGGTAAAATGAGGGAAGTTCAAGTTTATTATGTCATCCTGAGCGTAGTCGAAGGATCTCAAATTTTGCTTATGATATAAGCATTAAATAAGTGTAAATTTAAAAGATTAAAAAATAATTTTGAGGTGTGTTATGGATAAAAAGAAATTGGCAAGTGAGCCGTTGTTTTTTGAATTAAACAGAGTTTTTCGTATTTATTTGGGTGGTTTGCAATATGCAGAACTAAGAGGGGAAAAAGCTGAAGATACTTTGTTCCCAGAAGAGTGGATTGCAAGCAAAGTTAAGGCTATCAACCCAAAATATTTTGGAGAGCGTGATGGTGTTTCCGTTATCAAAGGAACAAACATTTTCTTTGATGATTTTTTGCAAGAGGAAAAAGAACTTTTGCTTGGAAACAGAAAATATGATTGTTTGGTTAAGTATTTGGATAGTGCAATAAGACTTCCTGTTCAAGTGCATCCAACAAAAGATTTTTCTAAAAAGCATTTTAATAGTGAGTACGGAAAAACTGAGGCTTGGCTTGTAATTGCCACTCGTCCTGATGCAAAAATTTACTTTGGTTTTAACAAGTATATTGGTAAAGATAAATTTTCTGCTTTGGAAGAAGAAAGTCTTGAAAACAAAGATGTTATGCGCACAATTTTGAATGGTGTTGAGGCTCATGTTGGCGATATGTATTTGATTCCGGGTGGATTGATTCACGCTATCGGCGAGGGTTGCACAATTGTTGAAGTGCAAGAACCAACTGACTTTACCATTCAACCTGAAAACTGGTGTGGAGACTATAAAATCAGCGAAGAGGAAAAATATATCGGATTGGATAAGTTCACTGCACTTGATTGTTTTGATTATAATCTTGTGGGAGAAAAAGCAATTAACCTTGCGAAAATCGCCCCTAAAGTGGTAATCAACACCCCAAGCTATGTTAAAGAAGAGCTTATAACTTACAAAGACACAACCTGTTTTGCAGAAAACAGACACATTTTGAAAGGTGGTAGTTTTGTGATGGATTATGCTCCAAGTGTATACATTTGTTTGGAAGGAGATGCTGTTATCAAAGGCGAAAACTATTCTCAAAAAATTGGCAAAGGAGACTATTTCTTTTTACCATATGTTGCAGAGGGCAAGTTTAGCGTTGAGGGCAATGCTGTGCTTATTGAGTGTTTGCCAAGCAAACAAGATTAATTTAAAACAAGCAATTTAAATTTAAGATTTTGTGATTTAAGATTGTAATAATGCTTGATTTGTAAAAGTTCAGTATTGTTAGATGCAATTTGCAAGAAATAATATGTCTAAAAAATATTGAAAAAGAAAAATTAACAAAATAAATGCACTTGAAAAGAAATTTTCAGGTGCGTTATTTTTTTGAAAATTTAAATTTTGTCTAAGGCATTTTTTAATGCAGTTTCTTGGTTAAGTTTTATATTAAAATTTTACAACAAAATTTAATAAAGTATAGACAAAATCTGTGTTTTATAGCGATTTTCGGCAAAAAATTTAAAATAAATTTAAATTTTTTGTGTTTGATTTTTTATTAAAAATGATTGCAGAGCAAGACCATTTTTTTTGATTTTAAACAAAGTGTAAAAAAACTGTCAGAAAAAGTATACATTTTCTGACACAATAGCTAGTATTAAAAGTTTATAAGTATTGGTTATATTTACGCTATTTTTTATAACCTTTATATTTATATAATATAAAAAATATCAAAAAATGTCAAGAGAAAAAGTGTCAAAAAAGGTATACCTTTTTTGACACTTTTGACACATAATGTGCAATAAAAACACTGCATTATGTGCATTTTGTCGTTTTAAAACACCATACTAAGGAGAAAATAATATGACTAAAACAAATATGAAATTTAAATTAGTAGTTGCAATTTTTGTTGCAATAATATTGCTTTTAATGAGTAATGTTTTTGCTTTTTTTATTTCTCCTAGCAAGACTTATGCTCTTACAAACTCAGGTGTTGCTGTAAAAGCTGGTAATGGCGCAGAGCTTTGGGATTCGATTGACAGTAGTTTTAATAGTTATGTAGTAAGTGACCTTACCAATAAGTTGTTTGGCAATGAAAATCCAGTTCAATATATAAAAAAAATGGTAGATAGCCAAACAAATAGTTATGTTGTTCCAGCTTCAGCAATTAATGCTAAAGTTGGTAACACTACTGAAGGTTTGGTTTTAAAACTTGGTGGTTATGAATGGATAGTTGCAGCACTAACTTTAGCTGATGGTGCAAAGGCTGGAGAAGAAGATGTTGTTGTAACTTTATATATGGCAGATAAATCTGATGTTAATAGTGAATTTTATACATCAAATGCAGATGTAAAAGGCAATAATGCTTATAGCCGTAGTGTTTTGAGACAAAATCTTTTAGCTAATTTCTCTCAATTTGCAAGTGGAAATTTTGCTGAAAAGTATTTGGTTCAACCGAAAAAAATAAAGTATCAACACACTCAATCTTGGACTAGATTTGGTGCGACAAATTTCTTCAATCTTATCAATGATGCATTGCACCACTTAGATTCAGGCTGGATGTCTACACCATTGTATCTTCCAGAAGATGTCTTTACAGACTCAAATGGGAATTGGGTTAGATATGATAGTTGGGGTGAGGATTATATTTGGGTGCCAAGTATAACTGAAGTTGGTGGAACATTTGCAACCACTAGATTAAATAATTCTATATGGGATTTGTCTGATAGTCAATTAGCTACTTCTTCAGCTACATGGTTGCGTTCAGGTGTTTACTATAACAAAGTGCTTTGCCAATCAACAAATGGTAGTTCTAACAATGCAGATGTCACAAATAGCAATAATGTTAGACCAGCAATTCACTTGAATTTGAGCACTGTTTTGAAAAACTTAACAAATGACTTAGACAATCCACAAGATTTGAAAAGTGTATATAATGGTAAAGCACAAATGTTGAGTGAAATTGCCACAAAAAATGAAAATACAAGTTGGTATAACAAAGATTTGTATGGAGTAGACAATGAATTTATTGAGCTAACTTATCCAAATAGTTCAAAAACTTTTGAAGATGCTGGAGAATACTGGGTTAAAGCCCAAATAAAAAAAGAGTGGATAGATAAAGTTAATGCAGAAATAGTTAGTGATAGTTCAAAATTTAATTGGACTGAGGATCAAATTAGTGCTGTTGAAAAACTGCGATTGCCAAAGTTTAAAGGAACACCTGATATTCTTGACTCCAACCATCTTGAAACAGAAACTGTCAGGTGGATAAAAATAACAATAGAAAAGGCTGAAATTGACTTTTCTAAAGTGGTATGGGGTAAAGATGAACTTGAATACAATGGGTTGAATCAAAGTATTATAATCATATCGGGATATCCAAATTTTTTGACATTTACTTATAATAATAATTCTAAAAATGAAATTGGCACTTATACAGCACAAGTGGTAGGCATAACATCTTCTAACAATAATTACAAAATACCAACAAGTACTGAAATTGCAAATTATGCTACATTAAAACATACATGGCAGATAACAAAGAAAAAAATTAATGTTCAATGGACAAACGAGAGCAAAACTCAAGACGGAATTACAATTTCCTTGCCAGTGCTTGATTTGGGCAATATCACTACAGCAGAAATTGAATATAGCTATTATAAAAACTCTGCAATGACTGAAAAAACAACTTTGAATGAAATTTTTGCAGAATTTGATTTGACCAAAGTGAAAACTTATTGGGTAAAAGCAACCTTAAAAGATAGTGGTGGAACTTTCAATTCTACTAATTGCACATTTGTTAGCAATGGTCAAGAAGTTCCACAAGTAGTTACTACATTGCAGACTGGTTCAACAGCTAATAGTGTGATTGTTGCAATAACAAATGAAAAAGTGGTGTTCAACAACGGTGAGCAACAAGCTATTTTTTCCGTTAGTGGTGGTGGGCTTACTGCAAATGATTTGATTGTGTCTTATTTTAAGGCAGATGGTACGCCTTTGCAATCTGCACCAAAAAATGCAGGGAAATACAAAGTGTCTGTTGAATTGAGAGATGATTTGCAGAATTTTATAATTGTTGGTAAAACTCAATTTGATTTTGAAATTCAAAGTTTGAAAATCAAAAAACCTCTTGCAAGTCAAGTGCAGTTTTTTGAAGAGGATGGATTTGAGTTGAGCGATGTTGCCAATATGCCATCAAATTGGAAAACATATTTTGAAATTAAAGTGTACGATAAGGACAATAACGAAATATTGCCTGTAAATGACAACTGGAACTTTGTGAATGTCAATAGCTACAGAATAGAAATAATCTTTAAAGATGGAACAAACACAAGCAATGGCTGCGTGGCAGACAATGTTATTTGGAGCGATAGCAGTAAAAATGCATTTGCTATATCGCTTGAAATTATGCCTCTTGTGTTTAACATGCAAGGTTGGCAGGAGAGCAGTGGCAATAAAAAACCTACTATATTTGGTGTAAATGAACAAGATATTGCAAAATACTTTGATTATGTTATTTATGAGATGAAAAATGGCATAGTTGTTGGAAATATGTTGCCTCAAGATGCTGTTTTGCAGTATAGCACAAATTATCAAATATCATTGAAAGTTAAAGATGAGTTTGTTGGAAATGTTTTTATAAAAGTTAATGGTGTTGCTTTAAATGAAACGGAAACATATATGTTCAAAACTGGTGCAGATTCAAATGCTAGTGATGACAAAGGTGCAGGTGGTACTGAATTGTGGCTGGGTTCAAATGGCAAAATACCTTTGCTTGTTTGGGTGCTGATTGTTAGCAATGTGCTTACAGTTTTGCTATTAATTATATTGACAATAGCTTTGCTACTTGGTAAGAAGAAAAAGACTTTATCAACAGCTGTTGCAAACACAAAAGCTGATTGCAAAAATAATGTTACTGAAATGAATGACCTTGGTGACAATTATGTTAATGGTAGCTTGGTAAAATATAATGATTGGACATTTATTGTAAGAGAAAAAGACATTTTGAACATAAAAGCACTTGAAAACAAAAATGAAAGAGTGTTGATGTATGCTTGCCGTGAAAGTGAAGTGAAAAAACTTAAAAAGTTTAAAACTGCATTGGAAGATGTTGCAAACGAAATTGAAAGTGACAATGAGAAAGACTCAAAGCCAAAAAGTAAAAAGCAGGGCAAGAAAAACAAATAAAACAAAGAACAGCGATTATTTCTAATCGCTGTTTTTGATACAAAATATTTGCAGTATAAACAAATAATTTTAATAACAAGTGAATTTAATTTTTATTTTCAATTAATTATTTTTGATTATTCTATTTTATTGTTTTTTCGGGTTAATTTTTAATGTCTACCAAAAAAAATCAATCGAAAATCGGCATTAAAGCGGATTGAGATTTGCTACATACCATAAACAATTTGAGAACAAATATTTTGTATGAAACCATCTCTTAATGACTAATTAAACTTTTGTGAAAGAAGTGTTAGTACATTTTGGGCATGGTGGGCATTTATCGTTTTGATTTAGATGAATATCTGTGCCGCAATTTGTGCATGAATAGCAACCTTTGCCTGGCTTTTCACCTGTACGACAAGTACAATTTGATGCCATATTTACCTCCTAGAGATTGATTTTAGCTTTCGCTAACAATGTTATTATAAGCATTTTAAAATTGATTATACATTTAAAAAAATATTATTGACTTTTTATTGCAAATGGTGTATACTTTTAAATAAAAAAGAGGGATAAAATATCTGTTTTTAAAATAAAACAAACAACAATATAAACAAATAAATGTTGTTAAAATGATATTTTAGCACTATCGCACAGCAAAACATTTCAGTTTGATTGTTTTTGTGTGGGAGCATAAAAAACTATATCAATATAAAGGAGTATATTATGGACAAAATTACAAAAAAAGTTATTGAACTTTTGAAAGAAGATGCCAGATATTCAGCTGCGCAAATTGCAAATATGGTTAATTCAGATGAAAAAACTGTCGCCAAAATAGTCGCGGAACTTGAAGAAAGTGGTGTTATTGTAAAATATACTACCATTATTAACAACGAAAAAGCGGGTGACGAGTATGTGGATGCTTTGATCGAGGTTAAAGTTAACCCTCAAAGTCAATCTGGATATGAGGCAATCGCAACAGAAATTGCAAAATTTGATATGGTTAAAAATCTGTATCTTATGAGTGGTACTTTTGATTTGGCTTTGACCATTGAGGGCAAAAGTATCAAGGATATAGCTTTGTTTGTGTCAGAGGAATTGTCTGCTATCGACAGCGTTGTAAGTGTTGCAACACATTTTATTATGAAAGAATATAAGTCAAGCGGTGTTTCTTTTGGCGAAAGTGTCAGTGATAAAAGAGAGATGATAAGATGAACTACGATAAATATATAAGTGATATTACAAAAAACATTAAACCTTCAGGAATCAGAAAGTTTTTTGATGTTGCAAACTCAATGAAAGATGCAATTTCTTTGGGTGTTGGCGAGCCAGATTTTGTTACACCTTGGTCAGTTCGTGATGCAGCAATTTTAAGTATAAAAAGAGGTTACACCCAATACACTTCAAATGCAGGTATGCTTGAATTGCGTGAGGCAATCGGCAAATATCTTAATATGCGTTACAACTTGACTTATGACCCAAATGACGAAATTTTGGTTACAGTTGGGGCAAGTGAAGGCATTGACCTTGCTTTGAGAGCGTTGTTAAATCCCGGTGATGAAGTGCTTATTCCAGATCCATCATATGTGTCATATTCGCCTTGCGTATCTTTGTGTGGTGGAGTTCCTGTTCCTGTAAATTGTGTGGTTGAAAATGATTTTAAGGTTGCACCAAAAGATTTGCTTGAAAAAATCACAAGCAAAACAAAAGTGCTTATAATGCCTTATCCAAACAATCCAACTGGTGCAATAATGGAAAAATCGCATTTGGTTGAAATTGCAAAACTTTGCATTGAAAATGACATAATTGTTATTTCAGACGAAATTTATTCTGAACTTACATACGACGAGGTGCACACCTCAATTGCAGCTTTAGATGGTATGAGGGAGAGAACTATTGTTATAAATGGTTTTTCCAAAGCTTTTGCAATGACAGGTTGGAGATTAGGATATGTGGCTTGCCCAAGAGAATTTTTGCAGCAAATGTACAAAATCCACCAATATGGCATAATGTGCGCACCAACTGTAAGCCAATATGCAGGACTAAAAGCGCTTAACGATGCTTTTGAAACTGATTTTGCAAGCGTAAAAGAAATGCACGAAGAATATGACAAGCGCCGTAGATATTTGGTTAAGGAACTAAACAATATGGGACTTGAATGTTTTGAACCAAAAGGTGCGTTTTATGTTTTTCCAAAAGTATCAAGCACAGGTATGAACGGCGAAGAATTTGCAAATGATTTGCTGTTTACAAAAAAAATTGCAGTTGTACCGGGTAGTGCTTTTGGTGAAAACGGCAATGATTTTGTGCGTATTAGCTATGCTTATAGTATGGAAAAATTGAAAAAAGCAATCAAAAGAATAAGTGAGTATCTTGAGGAATTAAAAAATAATAAGTAATTTATATTTATTTGTTACAATACTATATTTTTGATTAAATCAAGTTAGCAAATTACAGTTTTAAAATAAAAATTAATTTGTTTTTCACAAAAAATATTATATATATTAAGAATTTTCATAAAAATTGCAATTATAGCAACATTTGTTATTTAAAAATATAACTAAAAGTTGCAAAATAATAAACTATGATTTTAACAAAAAGAAAATATATCTCATTTGATATGGGGTATGTTTTTTTATTGCAAATTAAAAATAGGTATTGACATTAAAAAAATATAATGATATAATTTTGATAGAGAATATATCAAAAAGATAGTTTGACTATCAAAAAAAATAGGAGAATTTATGACAATTAAAGATGTCAAGAAAAATTTTATCATTGATAACGCAATAGATTTGTTTTTGTCAAAATCTATTGGAGATGTTACAATTAAAGATATTGCAATCAAAGCTAATGTTGGCGAGGCAACAATTTATCGTTATTTTTCATCTAAACAAAACTTAGTTTGTGATGTAGCTGTAAAACTTGAAAACAAAATTTTTGAGCAATACTTTAACATTCCAAAAACATTAAATGGTTTTGAACAACTTTCGGAGTTTTACAATAGGTATCAAAAAATATTTAATGAGCATTGTGAACTTTTTAAATTTATCAATGAATTTGATGCGTATTTGCTGAGCGAAGGCAAAACTGATATAGGAGAATATTCTTCTGGATTAGAGCAGTTTAAGGCTGTGTTTAGTTTTGCTTACAATCAAGGTGTGCAAGACGGAAGTATAGCTGCTGTTGCAAATTGGGAAATATTTTATTATGCTACAACTCATGCTATGCTTGAGCTTTGCAAAAAGCTTTCGGTTGCAGATATTGTTATTCAAGATGTAAATTCACACAAAAAGGAAGAAGTTGCAGCTTTGGTAGAACTTATTTTGTTTAAACTTAAAAAATGAAGTATTTTACAGTCCGATGTAAATATTAAGTTATAAAAAATATGATGATAAGGAGGGGGCATTTCCTCGGACAGAAAAGCTCAAAAAAATATGAAGCGTTTATCTAAAAAGCAAATGTGTATTTTTGCAGTTGGTCAACTTGGTTGGTCTATTCTTAGTGGAATAATAAGTGCTTGGCTTGTAACTTTTTATTTGCCAACCGAAAGTGATATTTCGCAAGGTGGAGCGCTGCTTTATATCACTCCTGGTTTGGTAATAGGTGGATTTTTGACTGTTTTAGGACTTATTACTGCATTAAGCCGTATTTTCGATGCAGTGACTGACCCATTAATCGCCTCACTTTCTGACAGAAGTAAAAATAAAAGAGGCAGACGAATTCCTTTTATGCAATATTCAGCAATTCCACTTGCACTTGTAACAATTCTTCTTTTCTGCACACCTGTTCAAGCAATAAGTGGCTGGAATGTGGCTTGGATTTCAATTTTTATCGTTTTCTTTTACTTGTTCATGACAATGTATTGCACACCTTATAATGCACTTATTTCAGAATTTGGAAAAACACAAGAGGATAGAATGTTTATTTCCACAGCAATTTCACTAACTTATTTTGTTGGTACACTGCTTGCTTATACTCCTTTTGTGTTTGCTGGATTGATGCGAGGTAGTGTAGGATTTGCTTGGAGTTATCGTATTTGCTTTATTGTGTTAGCAGTGATTGCTGCAGTTTGTATGCTTATCCCAACTTTTCTTTTGAAGGAAAAAGACTTTGTTGACGCAACACCTTCTCAAGCAAATATGTTTAAATCACTTGCCTCAACTTTTAAAAATAAAAATTTTCGGACTTTTGCATTGTCAGATATAATGTACTGGGTTGGTTTGACATTGTTTCAAACAGGGTTACCTTTCTTTGTAAAAGTCTCAATGAATATAAGCGAATCATATACAATGATATTTTTGGGTGTTATGACAGTACTTTCTGCTGCTTTTTATCCAATAGTTTCAAAGCTTGTTAAAAAGTTTGGCAAAAAGAAATTGACAATTGCTGGGTTTTTAGGATTGGCACTTGCTTATGTCATTGCAACATTAATTGGGGTGCTTGGGACTTCAGAAAATCCGGGTTTACTTGGTATAGGTGTTATTCCAGGAATAGTTTTTGGTGTAATAATTTGTGTGATTGCTGCTTTCCCTATGGCATTGCTTGGCATTATCCCACAATCGATTGTTGCAGATGTTGCAGAAGCAGATGGTATTGAATCTGGTGAAAATAGGGAAGGAATGTTTTTTGCAGCGAGAACATTTGCAATGAAATTTGGGCAATCACTTGCAATGTTATTGTTTACTTCACTTGCTATCATTGGAACAGCACAAAATACTAATAGCAATGATATTACAGCCTCAACTTTGGGAATGACTATTGTTGGCTTGGTTGCAGTTGCATTCTGCGTGCTTGGAGCTGTCATTTTAATCTTTTATAACGAAAAGAAAGTTATGAAAACTAT
The DNA here is from genome assembly GCA_910584975.1 of uncultured Christensenella sp. Classification (GTDB taxonomy): domain Bacteria; phylum Bacillota; class Clostridia; order Christensenellales; family UBA3700; genus MGBC100798. The sequence continues at coordinate 32,836 of CAJUEA010000006.1, read as the reverse complement.
TGACAAAAATACTTTTTTAATTGATGAAGATAGCAAAAAAATGTTTATGATTGAAAATAAAATAACTCCAGTCATTGAAGATAATAATGTTGTTGAAAATGATGATTATAAAAAAGCTAATACAGCTTGTTTTGAATTAGCAGAAGAAGACATCATAAAAGAAAACAAAAACGAAAAAACTCACACAACTGAAAGCGAAAAAAGTGAAAGTAGTGATAAAAATGAGGATGTGCATAATAATAGTGTTAAATAAGCATAAGTGAAAAAGATAAATTAATAATAATTGCATGAATTAAAAAAATAATTGCAAGTTAACTTTATGAAATGAAAAAATGCTAGGTAAAACCTAGCATTTTTCATTATTCAGCTTCTGCTAATTTTTTTTTGAATTCCTTAAGTATTACTTCAGATATCATATTTCTTGCTTCACTATTGATTGGATGAGCAATATCTTTGTAATCGCCTTCAGGCGTTTTACGACTAGGCATTGCTACGAAATAATTTTTATTGTTCTCAATAATTTTAATGTCGTGTACTGCAAATGCATTGTCGATAATAATTGAAGCTATCGCTTTCAATTTGGTGTCTTTGTTACATAGTCTTATTCTGATGTCGCTAAGTTGCATTATTTATCCCCCTTTTACATTGCTATACATATATTATACACTAATATTTTTTACTTTTCAATAGTTTACAAAAAATATTTTTAAATTTACACAAAATTTTTATTTTGATACATAAATTTTATAATTTATAGTTATAGAATAAAATTTTGAAAAAACAAATGAAAAATCGGTTCATATTTTATAACTACAAAATATGATTTTGTCGAATTTTTTGTGTTTTCAGCATATAATATTCTATGAATAATTTTTTCTATGGTTTAAAAAAGGTGCATTTTATTGGTGTCGGCGGCGTGAGTATGAGCAAGCTTTGTGCTTATACTTTAGGAATTGGAATACAATGCACTGGTTCTGATGCAAAAAATTCCGGCACAATTGACAAACTTAGGGCAATGGGCGTGGATATTGTTATTGGTGAAAAGCGTGATTTTGCACTGGAGGCAGATTTGGTTGTTTATTCAAGTGCAATCAAACCTAATCATCCTGAATTGCTTGCTGCAAAAAAGTGTATGGAACGCAAAGAATATCTTGCATTAGTTGCCAAAAATTTTGACAAAATTATTGCTGTCAGTGGTGCACATGGCAAAACAACTACCACTGCAATGATTGCTTGGATTTTTAAGGTCGCCGGAAAAAGTTTTACTTCTCATATTGGTGGTGAGCTTGTCGGTGGAGATATTTGTTTTGGAACAGGTGAGGAGTATTTTATTACCGAGGCTTGTGAGTATTCAAAAAGCTTTTTGAAACTGCACCCTGATATTGGAGTGGTGCTTAATATCGATTTTGATCATCCCGATTGTTATAAGTCGCTAAAAGATACATATCTTGCCTTTACAATGTTTATGGCACAATCCAAAGCAGTGGTGTATAATAGCGAATTGGATTTTAATGACAGCGAGAGACTTAAAAATGGCAACGCTAAACTTATGTCATACGGAACAAACGAGTCAGATTTTTGGACGGACAAAATTGTGAGGCTAAGCAACTATATCAAATTTAATGCACACAAAAAAAATGGCTTTGACGAGGAATTTACTTTGTACACCATTAACGAGGTCAATGTTAAATGTGCCATTGCAGCTATTGCTGTTTGCGATTATGTGGGTATAGATATAGACAAAATAAAAATGGGACTTGCAACTTTTCCGGGGCTAAAAAACAGATTTCAATGTTTGGGTATTATGACAGGTGGTGCAAAGATGATTGTAGATTATGCACATCATCCAAAGCAAATTGAATATGCAATATCGTCAGCTTATTACAATTTGCCTGATGACGGAGATTTGATTGTGCTTTTTGAACCACATACATATTCAAGAACAAAAGCCTTGTTTAAAGATTTTTGCAAAGTATTGCAAGGGGATTGGATAACAATAATAATGCCAACTTACAGCGCAAGAGAAAAGGTTGAGGACGGTTATGATTCAATGCGATTATATTCTGAAATGTGTAAATCTAACAAGCGACTTGTTTATGTGGATGGCTATGAAAAAGCAAAGGAATGGCTTTTGAAAAATGCAAAAGTGACCGATACAGTTTTGTGCCTTGGTGCAGGACTTGTAAATGAAAAATTGATTTATTAAACCTTAATTTATATAAAAATAAGCTGCCGTTTTTATGGTGGCTTTTTGTGTGTTTTATCAACAAAAGTCATTTAGTATCGATTTTTGAATGTTTTTTCAATCTATTTTCTTTTTATATATATCATAATAAACACCTAAAATTCGACATTTGACAAAAGGGTAAATTTGTGCTAAAATTACTATGTTAAGCTATTGGAGAAAAATATGAGTAGTGTTAAGGAATTTGTAAAAAGTCATAAAAAGCAAGTTATTATTGCAGCAATTGCAATTGTGGTGATAATTGGTTTGGCTATTGGCATACCTTGTGGAATTATTCTTGTACCAAAAAAAGGTGCTCCAAGCAATTATGCATATGACAATGCAAAAGATTTTGATATGGCGACAGATGGATTTGTGCTTAAGAAAAATGATGATAAGGATTTGAAAGTTTTGAATATTGCTGACCTTCAAATGTCAGAAATGTACACACTTTCTCAAAACAAAAAGAACTATGAATTGGTTAAAAGATTGGTGGAACAAGAAAAACCAGATTTATTGACTTTCACTGGCGATAACTTTTGGCTTAACAATGCAAAAAATGCCACAAAAAGATTTGTTAAAAATATTGATGCTTTAGGTGTGCCTTGGGCGCCTGTTTTTGGAAATCATGAGCCTGAAACAGAAGTTGACAAAAACTGGATTATGGACGAGTTTTTGAAGGCAGAAAATTGCATTTTTAATTATGGCGATAACAAAACAAGAAATAAGGATCTTGCAAAAGGACCAAACAATATTGACGGCGTTGGCAACTATGTTATCAATGTTGTAAATAGTGATAACAAAATAATTCATACAATTTTTATGATGGACTCTCACTCAAACAATGGCAATCAAAAGCCTGAAGATTTCAATAAGGTTGAACAAGGCACAGCTGTTGAAGGACTTGAAGGTTGGTTCACAAATGGGAATTATACTTTTAAGCCTTCTGGAAAACTAGATAAATATGAGGCAGTTGGCACTAAATATGACTACATAAAGCAAAATCAAATTGATTGGTATGAATGGGTTGTTAAAGGTGTGACCAAAGCAAATGGGGATGTTGTTGTTCCGTCTTCTGCATACTTCCACATTCCATTGCCAGAGTTCAACATTGGTTATGCAATTTATGAAAAGAAACTTGAGGAAGTACATAATGGTAAAATTAAAGACGAAAAAGGTAAATATATCATTGACGGCAGAGAAGCCGTTGAAGGCATGTTTGGCTTGAACAGAGAGGATATTTGTTCTCCTTATTACAATAGTGGATTTTTTGCAAAAATTCTTGAGTTAGACAGCACAAAGGATGTTATTGTCGGACACGACCATGTTAACAATTCTTCAGTTGTTTACAAGGGGATTAGATTGACTTATGGCTTAAAAACTGGCGATGGTTGCTATTGGGATAGTACAGGTACTGTGAGTGGTGGCACAATCATAACAATAAACAATGATGGTGGCACAAAAACTGAACATAAATATATGCCATTTGAAAAATAAAAATCATTTTAGCAATGTCATTCTTAATGGAATGACATTTTGCATAATTGTAAAAATAGAAAAATTAAATAAGTGAAAACTAATTTCTTTTTACATAGTAAATTTTGACAAAATCAAATTTCGGTTTTTCAATAAAAACAAATAAAAGTCGGAAAAATCCGACTTTTATTTTGTTTTATATCATTTTAAAAGATTTTTTTAATTAGTTTTTCTCAGCAGCAGCGATAATTTCTGCAGCTTTGCCATTGCAACCCAAAACATTAACAAGCTTATGACGAACGATAGCTTTGATGTTTGCTCTTGCATCACCAAGATATTGACGAGGGTCAAAGTGATCTGGGTGCTCATTGAAGTGCTTACGAATTGCAGCAGTGCAAGCAAGTCTCAAGTCAGAGTCAATGTTGATTTTGCAAACTGCCATTGTTGCAGCTTGACGAAGCATTTCTTCTGGAATACCAATAGCATCTGGCATTTTTCCACCATTTTCGTTGATAATCTTAACAAAATCTTGTGGAACTGATGATGCACCGTGAAGAACTATAGGGAAGTTAGGAAGTCTTTTTGCAACTTCTTCCAAAATGTCAAACTTAAGTTGTGGCTTTTGACCTGGTTTGAATTTGTATGCGCCGTGGCTTGTACCGATTGCGATTGCCAAGCTATCAACGCCAGTTTTTGTAACAAACTCTTCAACTTCTTCAGGACGAGTGTAAGATGCATCTTCTGCGCTTACATTAACAGCATCCTCAATACCAGCAAGTCTGCCAAGTTCAGCCTCAACAACAACGCCTCTTTCGTGAGCGTAGTCAGCAACTTTCTTAGAAAGCTCAATGTTTTCTTTAAAAGAGTGATGAGAACCGTCAATCATAACAGATGTAAAGCCGTTGTCGATACAATCTTTGCAAAGTTCAAAAGTATCGCCGTGATCCAAGTGTAAGCAGATTGGCAAATTGCTGTCGATTACAGCAGCATCAACCATTTTGCGAAGGTAAGTTGCGTTAGCATATTTACGAGCGCCTGCTGAAACTTGAAGAATAAGTGGAGCTTGCTCCTCTTTAGCGGCATCAACGATACCTTGAATAATTTCCATGTTGTTAACATTAAAAGCACCGATTGCATAGTTGCCTTCATATGCTTTTTTGAACATTTCTTTACTAGTAATTAATGGCATAGTAAAAAATCCTCCAATATTTTTATATTAATGTATATATGATAACACAAAAATTATAATTTTTCAACACTTTTGGTATAATTTTACATTGCAAATTGATATTTTTTTATTATAGCAGTTTGAGCAACTAAGTTTGACTTGCAAAAGTAAGTAAATTATTAAAAAATAAATTTACTTTTAAAATTTTTTATGTTATATTATAAATGTAAAAGTTTTGATTATAGTTAATTTGATTATATATGTTGGAGATACAAAACATTTTGAGTTTGCAAAAGACATATTAAATTTTGCTTAATAATTAAAGTAACATTTTTTGCAATTTTAGATAAAATATAGTAGTAATTTGAGTTTTTGAGGTAACAATGGCTGATAAAAATAAAAAGAAAATTTATATCAAAACCACCAAAAATGGTGTGAATGTCAAAGCGAACGGCAAAAATACTGCAACAATAAAGTTTTCTTCAAAGTTGTTTATTGCAATAGCTGTTGTCGTTTTGGTTGTGGTTGCAGCAGTTTTGATTTTCCGTTTTGGGTTCCCTGCACAATGGAACAAATTTATTGCAATATTTATGCCACCGAGTGTGGATGGAAATCCAGAAGGCGATTTGGCAGTTCATTTTCTTGATGTTGGTCAGGGCGATTGCATTATTATCGAGTTGCCTGATGGCAAAAAAGCAATTATGGATGCAGGGGGGAACGAGGCAAGCACCACGCAAAATGATTGCGAAACAAAGATTGTACAAAGCATTGATGAGTTAAAAATCAAAACTTTTGATTATATGTTTTTGTCGCACTCAGATAAAGACCATGTTGAATTTATGGTTACTGTGCTAGAAAAGTATGATGTAAAGCAGATTTATCGTCCTGCATTCAATAGCACACTTGAGAGAGATTTAAATATCAATCCTCAGTATGGTACAATAGAGACAATCATTTATAATGACTTTGTGAAGGCTGTGAAAGAAGAGGAAAAACAAGGTGCGTCTGTTGAATTTAACCTTGGCAAAAAGCAAATTGACGGAGTTGGATATAAATTTGACATTTTTGGCGTAAGTGAAGAATGGTATTTGAAAGATAAAGTCGGTGACGAGAAAAATATTGATGCAAAAGAAAGAAACAAAGTTTCGCCTATGGTGTTGCTGTCTTACAACTCAGAAGAAGATGTAAGGCGCATTATGTTTACGGGAGATGCTGAAGGCAAAGGTGGCAATAACGGAGAAAGTTTGTTTTTGAATGGCTATAAAGATAACATTGACATTGATTTGCTTAAAATTGGACATCACGGCAGTGAATCTTCTGCAAGCAATGAGTTTTTGCAAAGACTTGACCCTGAATATGCTGTGATTAGTGTTGGTACTCAAGGCGAACATGGACATCCAAGAAAGGAGTGTCTTGACAGGCTTGCAACTTATAATGACGGCAAAGGTCAGCTTGGCATTGAAGTTTATATGACAAAAGATTATGGCGATATTATCTTTAGAGTAAACAAACAAGGAAAAATGTCATTTGATACAGACATAAAAAAGGCAGCATGAAAACTAATATTGTGATTATTGGCGACGATGAGAGAATAAACAAAGCTGTTGGAGCGAATTTGGCAGTTTGTTTGGAAATAAATTTTTTGGATTTTGATGGCTATTGTGAATATATCAATTGCGTAAATCGTGAGGATGTTTGCATGACGCAAGGCAAAAGACAATATAACGAAATGCAAAAAAAAGCACTGCCTCATATGCAAGACTTTTGTGATAGTGTGATTGGCTTTGATGGAAAATTGTCAAGAATATCATCAGTTTTTAAAATGTTGAAAGATACTGCTTACATAATTTGCATTGCAGATAAAAACAAAGAAAAATATGCTGTTTATGCTGATATATGGATTGATAGAGGAAAAAAATCTGAAAAAAGAATAACAAATGAAATATTGAAAAAGTTAGGAGAATTATAATGGCAAAATTTGATATAGAATTGGTTGGAAAAGTTGGCTCAATGGCTTTGATAAACAAGGAGTATAATGACATTAACTACAATGTTATTGCAAGACTTTCTAAAGAGCTAAAACCAGGATATATTTGGGTGACTTCTGGTGCTGCAGAAATTGGCAGATTGGATTTTATCAAAAGAAATGGCTATGAGCTTGAAGGAGACAGCTCAGAGGTTAAAACAGATTATTCTGCACAAGGTCAATCAATTTTGATGAGCAATTATAGGCAATATATGGATAGCAGATATTCTCTAAGACAAATTTTGGTTGAGCATCAACATTTTAATAATGATGTAAAAAGAGAGTATTTGAAAAATCTTTTGTTGCGTTGTCCAAAACAAAATGCAATTCCTATCATCAATTATAATGACCCTTTGTCAACAGAGGAAATTATCAAAATGGAATTGATTCAGCTTGGCAGCAGTGAAAACTATTTCCACGGTATAGATAATGACGAAACAGCAAGCCAAGTTGCTTGTCTTGTAAAAGCAAAAAGACTGCTTATTTTGACAAGTGTGGATGGAATTTACAACGATGTTAACGACAAAAACTCTCTTGTAGAGTTTATCAGTGGCAGCAGTTGCTATGAGGTTGTGGAAAATATTGAAGAATATCAAAAGGCTTGCTATGGTGCAAGCAGAAAGGGCGCAGGTGGTGCAAAAGCAAAACTTGAATACATCAAAGACCCAATTATGAATGGCACAGAAGTTATCATTGCAAGCAGCAAATATAAACTTAAAGATATTTTGGATGGTGTTGCACCAAGCACAAGAATTGGTGTGAATTTGCCTTCAAAAAAATAATCAGTTAAAAGTAAATTTTAAGCTTTTTTAAAATTTACTTTTTATATTGTTGTAGTTTTGAAAATAAATTTTATTCTTCAGATCTTTTGATGATAAAAATTGATTATAAATTGGATGTTTGGCAATAAAATAAGTGAATTAATATGTAAGATTTATTAAAATTGAGATTAAACTAATATAAATTTTACATTTTTAAAAAGCAAAAAAAGAACTTGTTGCAATGGTTAATGCAAAATAGTTGTGTTTTAAAAGAGGTATTATGAATTTTGATGTTGTGATTATTGGTGGTGGACCAAGTGGATTGACTGCAGGCATTTACGCCGTTCGTGCAGGATTAAGCGTTGCGATTGTGGAAAAGCAATTTGCAGGTGGACAAATTGCAAATACGGAAAGTGTGGATAATTATCCTGCAAATTTAAGTATTAGTGGGGTTGACCTTGCAATGAAAATGCTGGAACATGCAGAGGCTCTTGGCGTTCAAATGATTTATGACGGCGTGATTGAAACAAAGCTTGGCGATAAACAAAAAGTTGTAATCACTCAAAATAGTGGAGAAATTTTGTGCAAGGCTGTGATTTTGTGTGCAGGTGCAACACCAAGGAAATTGGGCATTTTGCAAGAAGAAAAATTTGTCGGCAGAGGAGTTTCTTATTGTGCAGTTTGTGATGGTGCTTTTTACAAAAACAAAAAAGTGGTGGTTGTTGGTGGTGGAAATACAGCTGTCAGCGATTGTATGTATTTGACAAAATTTGCAAGTGAAGTTAATCTTGTGCACAGGCGTGATAAACTTAGAGCAAGCAAGGCAGAGTGCGACAAGTTGATTGGCAGTGGCGTTAAAATTCATTATAATAGTGTGGTTGCTGATATTGTAGGAAATGACAAAATTGAAAGCGTTGTCTTGCGCAATACTTTGGATAATCAAGAAACAAAGCTTGAAGTGGATGGCGTTTTTGTTGCTATTGGGCAAATTCCAAGTGGAAATGATATTGCAAAAGATGTTGTTCGTGATGAATACGGATATATTATTGCGGGCGAAGATATGAAAACAAACATTCAAGGGGTGTTTGTGGCAGGCGATGTAAGACAAAAGAAAATTAGGCAAGTGATTACTGCTTGCAGTGATGGTGCAATTGCAGCTGAAATGGCAAATGAATATATCCTGAATGAATTTGAGGGCTAACATTGTTTGCTAGCAAATTTATTAGCAAATGATTGTGCAAACATTTTATGAATATTTTATATAAGTTTACTTTGAAATGAATTTGTTTTTCATTTATTTCTTGTTAAATGTTTTTGTTTTGATTGTGCAATAATCTGCACTTAAAATCAAATTAATTTCAATAAAACTCGACAAGAAAATGTTTTACATATAATTTACATAAAAACATTCAAATTCGTTTGACAATTATAAATATAAGTGTTATTATATAACCACGATAAAGGTGCTGTGGTACCTCGTGATTAATTAACTCATAATTTTCCCCCTTATCATATGTCGACTTGCTTGTTTTAACGAGCAAGCCGACATTATTTTTTCCCCATATTAAAAAAGTAATTTTTTAAAATTTAATATTTAATGCCTATTTTTTTAAAAATTGGTAATTTTTACCTGTTGAAAGAAATAAACTTCGTTCAATTAATTTTAATCTTATTTAATAAAAAAATTTTAGTTTGAAAATTTTACATTCTTCTCACGGCAAATTTATTTTCATAATTATTTTTATATTTCACCAATTTTAGTTTTTATTTCAAACAAAATAATTTGTTTTTTTTGATAGCTTTGCTTGCATATCATAATAATTCTACTATAAATTTAGTTAAAAGATTTTTTACACATTGTAATATAAAATTGAGTAAAATGAATTTGTATTACAAATGCTAGTCAAGCTTTATCTGACTTGGATAAGTTGTTGGAATAATATGTTTGTCGGAAGTCATAATATTGCTAAAATTGTGGGCAATGTAATTTACCAGTTTTGTTTTGATTTTTTTGCTGTCAGGAATTGTGTAAATACAAGAATGTAGCAAATCCATGTACTTTTTTAGTGGAAGATTTTGTACATTGCTTTTTGAACTTATGGGCATTTGTGGGGATAAAAAATCTAATGGATTTTGCCATATGTTTTTTGGCTCGGATGAAATGTTTATAAAATCACAATTTCCATAAGCGCTTAAATACGGAACGCCCCCAAAAATTAGAGTTTTATCGCACGCAAATTTTTTTATTAGTTTTACTGCGTCATTTATTAGCATCGCTTGTGTTTTGCCACCAGTTGGGATGCTACCAGCCAAGTAAATACAATCGCAGTAAATGATGTCAAAGCCACAATCGATTATTATATCAAACATATTTTTCAAATATTCTTGACTATCAGGCAAAGTGATGTCAATGGAATAAGTTCCGTTCCAAAATGGGCAAGTGATTGCTTGTTTGTTATTTTGCTTTAGTGCAATGTCAGCGTATTTTGAAAAAGATTGTGAAAGTGGAGAAATTGCAAATGGTGCGATCCATATGCCTGCTTTAATTCCTTTTTCATGAATGCTATCCACAATAGGCTTTAGTCCGGTTGGAAAACGCTTGTTGTCAATGTTAAAAATATCACAGCTTTTTTCAGAATAACCATCTCCAATAAAAAAAGCATTGTATATTTTGTTGATTGAATAAATTTTGTTGTTGATTATTTGCTGACTAATATTATTTTGAAATTCGCAAAAAGTATTATATCCAATAATTCTTTGTGGTGTGCCTTGATGTGCATTTGCTATGCTAACATTATTATGTTTAATATTTTTATTTTCTTTTGTGTCAGCTGAATCATTTTGTGTATTTTTATCATCTATTTTTCTATTTTCAATTGCAGTAGTATTTAGGTTAGTGTTATTGTTTAATTTTTCTTTAAGTTCAGCAAATGCTTCATAATAATTGCCTTCTATTAAAAGAATATTTGCAATTTCCATATTTTTGTTGATAGAATAGCCATAGAACTCGCGTGAAATTTTAAGGATATGTCTTTCAAAGTCAAAAGTGTATTTGGTGAAAGTGTCTAGCTCACTTAAACTGCAAAACAACAAAGTCTTGTTGCTATCTTTTGTTTTAAAGTAACATAATCCAAAACTTGTCTCTTTATCATAAGGGTTGTTGTATTCACCCAAATAATCAAGTCCTGTACCTTTTGTGATTTTTGCAAGCATTTTATTTTTTAATGGGCAACTTTTGCCATTTTCAATAATTTTTTGTGATGGCATCCAAGTTTGATATCCGTTTGTCAAAAATTCACTATAGCTTGAATCGATTTTAACATAAAAATCGATTTTAAAATTGTGCAATTGTTTGCTTGTTGATATGTTAGCTTTCAATAAATTCTCTTTTATGTGGATATTAATTGAGTAATCATTGTTGATTAGTTGTGTTGTAAAAACCTCTGTTTCGCCAATTTCATAGTTGATTTTTGTGTTAATTAGTTGCATAATTTTAAATTATCCTTTTTGTGTGGATTTTTTCATACTTTTTTATATGTATTTTTAACATTTTTTGCTAAATTTATAATTATTTTTAAATTTTTGTTGACATTTGCAGTGGATAATGTTATACTAAATTAGTAATCATTACTAAATTATAACTTCTTGAATATATTTTGGTAATAATGTTTAATTTTTGGAGATAATATGAATAAGTCTGTTCAAAGAGATATCGTCTATGATGTGCTGAAAAGTACAAAAGAGCATCCAACAGCAGATACAGTCTATGAAATGGCAAGAGTTTGTGCACCGAACATTTCAAAAGGAACCGTTTATAGGAACTTGAACCAGTTGGTTGACAATGGTATGGCAATTAAGGTTCCGGGAATTTTTGAAAAAGATAGATTTGATGCGGACACTTCAAGGCATAGCCATTTGATTTGCGAAAAGTGTGGTGCAGTTATTGATTTCGACGATAGCAAAAGCAAGATAAATATAAAATTAAATGAAAGCAACGGTGCTGTTCCAAAAAGTTTCAGCTTGGTGTATTACGGACTTTGTCCAAAATGCAGTGGAAAGCAAGTAAAGTAATTGAAACTTTAGTTTTAATGTAATAAATTTAACACAAATAAAAGGAGATATATTATGAAAAAATTTGTTTGTTCTGTATGTGGTTATGTTCACGAAGGGGATTCTGCCCCAGCAAAATGCCCTCAATGTGGTGTTCCTGCCGATAAATTCAATGAGATGAAAGATGCTGTTATGAATTGGGCAACTGAGCATGTTGTTGGCAGTGCTAAAGATCTTGATGCAGAGGTTATCGCAGGATTGAAAGCTAACTTTGAAGGTGAGTGCACAGAGGTTGGTATGTACCTTGCTATGAGCCGTCAAGCTGACAGAGAAGGTTATCCTGAAATTGCTGAGGCTTACAAGAGATATGCTTTGGAAGAGGCTGAGCATGCAGCAAAATTTGCTGAACTTCTTGGCAATGTGTTGACTGACAGCACAAAACGCAATCTTGAGATGAGAGCAGAGGCTGAAAATGGCGCTTGTGCAGGTAAATTTGAGCTTGCAAAACTTGCTAAGCAACTTGGTTATGACGCTGTACACGACACTGTACACGAGATGGCTAAAGACGAGGCAAGACATGGTCAAGGTTTCCAAGGTCTTTTGAGCAGATATTTCAAATAAGACAAAAAAGTTATTGTGCAAATTAAGTGGCAGTTTTCTGCCACTTTTTTGTTTGCTATTTTTATTCTTTATTAAATGACAAAGGAAAATTAAAAAAAATAGATTATGTGTCAAATAACAATAAATAAAAGAAATTAAGTTTGTTTAAAATTATTAATGAAAATAAAATATCAAAATATGCAAAATAATTTATATGCAAAAAGTAATTTTACCTTTGATTTTGTCGCAGTATTAAAAATAAGGCTTAACCACATACTAATCATATGAAGTATGTGATATCTTTTGTGGGCAACTTTATTTGGAAATTGTTTGGTGGAGTATGGCTTGCGACATTTTGGTTTTTGCTTGGCGTGATTTTGACTTTGACAATTATTGGGTATCCTTTGGCAGTAAATTGCTTTAGGATAGGCTGGCTATGTTTTAAGCCTACTAACAAGAGAGTGGGTGTTTATTTTGAACGATATTTATCCTTAAATTTGTTGTGGATTGTTTTTGCAGGTTGGATGGTTATTCCTTACGCAGTGGTATCAATAACTTTGAATATTTTGAGTATTTTTGGCATCCCACTTGTGGCACAATGGATAAAAGTTGGCAAAGTTTGTTTGTTTCCGTTTGGCGCTATAATTAAGTAATAGCCAAAAAAAAATTTAGGGAACCATTGATTTTTTGTATCTTATATGTTATAATAATTAAAATGTATTATAATAAAATAATAATATTTTTGATTTAAAAATAAAATTTTGCTTGATAATGCCAAGCGTTTAGATAAGAGGTTTTTTATGATTTACAATTTTAAGCATGAATATTTTAATAAGTTTGAAGTGTTTGAAGTTAACAAAATGCGTGCAAGAAGTTATTATATCCCGTTCAGAAATCCGGATGTAATGTATGCTAATGACTATTTGACGGAAAGATATAACAGCGATATGATTACACTGCTTAATGGTTATTGGAATATGCTGTATTTTGATGATAACAGAAATTTATTTGGAGAGTTTGATACTCAAGCAAATGGTTACAAATTCAGCAAAATCAATGTTCCAGGATGCTTTCAATATCAAGGCATTGAACCTCCTTGCTATGTCAATCAAAGATATGAGTTTAAGCCAACTGTGCCATATGTACCAAAGGACACTCCTGTTACTTTGTTGCACAAAGTGATTAATCTTGACCATGTTAGTGCAAATGAAGTTTTAACTTTTCTTGGTGTAGCTTCAAGCTTTGAATTGTACATAAATGGAGAGTTTGTTGGTTATAGCGAAGGTTCTCATAACACAGCCGAGTTCAATGTTGCACAATATTTGCAAAATGGAGAAAACGAAATAATTTGTTTGATTTACAAATGGTGTAACGGAACATATCTTGAGTGTCAAGATATGTTTAGGAATAACGGAATTTTCCGTGATGTTTATCTTACTCATTATGGTGCAACCTTTGTAAGAGATTTTTCAATTGACCCAAAATATCTGTCTAAAGGTAGATATGAGCTTTATATCAGTGCAGATGTAGTTGGTAATTTATACAGCCTTATTTACACAATCAAAAAAGGCGACAATGTTTTGCATACTATAACCACAAACAATGGTGAAAAGATTAGATACATTTTGGATAATGCTATAGAGTGGTCGGCTGAAACACCTGAGCTTTACACTTTGGAAATTCAACTTATTGACAACAAGGGTGTTGCAATGTGTTTCCGTCGTGATTTTGGCTTGAAGGATGTAAGGATTCGTGCAAATGTGCTTTATTTTAATGATGTGGCAATCAAGTTTAGGGGAGTAAATCATCACGATTCAAACGAATTGCACGGATATTATATGACTGTTGAGGATTATAAGCGTGACATTGAATCAATGAAAGAATACAATGTGAACAGCGTAAGAACATCGCATTATCCACCTGACCCAATTTTTATTTTGATGTGTGAACACTACGGCATTTATGTTGTGGATGAGGCAGACATTGAAACTCACGGAGTTGTAGGTGGGGATGTTTGGAAACCAAACTCAATCAGTCATAATCTTAAATGGAAAGATCATATGTGGGACAGAGTTAAAAGGATGTATGAGCGTGACAAAAACTCTGTTGCAGTAACTTTGTGGTCACTGGGCAATGAGTCTCACGGATACAAATGTCAAGACTATTGCTATGAAAATTTGAAAAAACTTTCAAGCATACCAGTTCATTATGAGGCGGTAATTCGCACAAAACGCTTTGCTTATGATGTTTGCTCTGAAATGTATTCTCCTGCCAAAAAGTTCCAAAAGTATTTGGATGGAAAATTGCCTTCAAAGTTTTATGACAAGCCATATATGCTTTGCGAATATGCACATGCAATGGGTGTTGGACCCGGTGATTTAGATTTTTATTGGGATAAATGGTACAAAAAAGATAGCTTGCCAGGAGGATTTGTTTGGGAATGGCGTGACCATAGCGTAAAACACACTGAAAAGGGAGCAAAATATCTTTACACTTATGGTGGCGACCATGGCGAGAAAAAGCACGACAGCAACTTCTGTGTGGATGGATTGCTTTATCCGGATGGCAGACCTCATACGGGTGCGTTGTGTATGAAAAATGTTTACAGCCCTGTAAGGACTTACAATGAAGGTGGAGAATTTGTTGTTTATAACAGGCAAGACTTTTTGACAACAGAAAATATTGCAATAAATTGGGCTGTATATGATAGTGGTGTTTTGCAAAAAAATGGAACTTTGGATATTGTTATTGGTGCAAAAGGCTTTGCTTGTTTGCCAAAAGAAATTACAAAATCAATTGGTAAAGACTGCTATCTTATTATGACATATATATCAAAAATTACTGATAAAGTTTTGGGTGAAGATTGCTTGAAAATCAGCGAAAATCTTCCGAAAATCGATATTAAGCCAGGTGTTCAAGCAATAGACAGTGGCGAAAACTTGCGTATTACTTTTGATGGTGGTGTGCTTGTTATCAATCTGCTTTCTGGGCTTATCACAAGTTATAAGATAGATGGAGTACAACTTTTGAATTACAAACCATTGCGTCCAGATGGTATGTCAGGACTTGTGGGCAATGTGTATTCTGCACCAATTGACAATTACAGAAATGTTATGCTTGCTTGGCAAAAAGCAGGACTAGACAAATTGAATGTTGAGTTTGGTGGAATTGATTATGATGAGGCTGCAAGTATGGTTGCGACAAAGCATTATCTTTCAGCCAAAGGCAAACGCATAATTGAGTATAAAACAAAATATACCTTTGGAACAAAAGGCGAGATTCAAGTTGACAGCGAGTTTGTGTCTTTGCGTGGTAAATTTGATTTGCCAAAAATTGGTTATAGCTTGGAGATGGCAAAAGATTTTAGCAATGTAAAATATTATGGCTATGGCAATGTTGAAAACTATTCTGACTTTTTAAATCAAGCTAAACTTGGTATTTTTGAAACAACAACATCAGATATGCTTGAGCCTTATATTAAACCACAAGAGTCCGGCAACAGAAGTGGAGTGCGTTGGGTTCAAGTGACCAATGAAAATGGAATTGGACTTGAGTTTGTTGCTATTGACAAACCATTTAATTTCAATGCAAAAACTACTACTGACGACAATTTGATTGCTGCAAAGCATTTGGAAGATGTTGCTATTATGGAGCTTAACAATATCAGCATTGATGGCTTTGTTCGTGGCGTTGGCTCAAATAGTTGTGGACCGGATACAAGAGATGAGTTTAAATTTATTTTGAGCAAACATAGACCATTTAAGTTCTCATTTTTGATTAAACCGATAAGGGAGGTTGAAAACAACTAATGCAATTTGTTGCTTTTGATCTGGAGAGTACAGATGGTTGTTTTTCCAGTGGAAATATCTGCGAATTTGGTTATTGTGTTGCAGATGAAAATTTTAATATTTTGGATAGCAAAAATATTCTGATTAGACCTATCGGAAAAGTTAATATTGCGTATTATCGAGTAAAGCTTGCTTATCCTTTAAAAGTTTATTATCGCTCTCCAAGTTTTGTGGAAAACTATTCAAAAATCGGTACTATTTTGCAAAAACCCGATTGTGTTGTGCTTGGACACGCGATACATAATGACATTGTCGGAATAAATTCTGCCTGTAAAATAAACACCTTGAAACCATATGATTTTTGCTTTGTTGACACTCAGATTTTGTATAGCATTTTTAAAAATCATACTGGCGTGATGAGCCTTGACAAAATTGCCGAGGAAATTGGTGTGGAGTTTAAACATCATAGGGCAGATGAAGATGCAAAACTTTCTTTGCTGACATTGAAGTATATTTGTGAAAAAGAGCAGATGACTTTTGAACAAGTTATGGCAGTTTATGAGGCGACCATTGGGCTCAATGAAAATGGAGTGATAACAAATTTTGTGTCAAAAAAATGTGCATCACAAGCTCCTTCGCTAACAAGCAAAAGTTCAAAAAGAAGAATATTGTCAATGTTTAAACCCAAAGCAGTGGATAGCAGTTTGATTGACAAAAAAAATGAGCTTTACAAAAAGAAGATTTTTATCAATCGTGATATTATGCTTGACGATATTGACATTACAAGAGCTATGTTAAATAAACTTGTTGCACTTGGTGCAAAAAATGTCAATTTCGTGAATAACTGTGATTATTATGTTGGGGAAGTGTCCTCTGAGGAGCATTGCAAAGGCACAGTGATTAGCCTTGAAAAATTTTTGGCTATGCTTGGCGAGCTAGAAATTGTATCATATGATGACAAGACCATTTTGCAAGAGTACAATAAAGAAAAGGAAAACAGACGAAAACTTGATGCAATAGCAAAACTTAATGATAAAAACAAAGCTTTGAAAAAATGATTTTTCTGTTTAAGAGTATGTTTTGTTGATGTGAGGATGTTTATAAGCTTTAACAAAATATACAAAATTTATTGTGTGTATTTATAAAAGTTAGAAATCATTTGATTTTTGTGATGTATTATCCTAGGTTGTACTAATTGTACAATGTGAATGTGTAATAAAATTTACAAATAAATATTATAATAAAAAATTATTTGTCAAAAAGCATAAATTATCTTTGCTTGCTTGACAAATTTTTTTATATCGTGTATAATTAGTTAATTAATTTATTTTTATTATATATACGATAAAAATTTGAATAACAAAATACTAAAAGGCAGAAGTTTCTGTTTTTTATAATCATAAATTGTAAATTTGCAATATTAGGAGTGTATTATGTACAAAAAAGTTGATTCAAGCATGGATTTTTGTTCTCGTGAAAAGGAGATTATCGATTTTTGGAATGAGAATAAAATTTTTGAAAAAAGTGTGAATAAAAATGATGGTAAACCTTATTTTACCTTCTTTGATGGTCCACCGACTGCTAATGGTAAGCCTCACATCGGGCATATTTTGACAAGGGTTATGAAGGACATTATTCCACGCTATAAAACAATGAAAGGCTTTAAAGTTTTGCGTAAAGCAGGCTGGGATACTCACGGCTTGCCTGTTGAGCTTGAAGTTGAAAAAATGCTTGGCATTGACGGCAAAAAGGAAATTGAAAACTACGGAATTGAGCCGTTTATCAAAAAATGTAAGGAAAGTGTTTGGAAATATAAGGGCGAATGGGAAAAAATGTCCAGTCGTGTAGGCTACTGGGTTGATATGGACGACCCTTATATTACTTACAATGACAACTATATTGAGTCTATTTGGTGGGCAGTAAAACAAATTGCTGACAAAGGACTTTTGTACAAAGGACACAAAATTGTGCCATATTGCCCTCGTTGTGGAACTGCTTTGTCTTCACACGAGGTAGCTCAAGGTTACAAAGATGTCAAAGAAAAATCAATATTTGTTAAATTTGCAATAAAAGGGGAGAAAAATGCTTATTTCCTTGCGTGGACAACCACTCCTTGGACATTATTTTCCAATGTTGCACTTTGTATGAATCCAAATGAAAACTATGTGAAAATTAAGGCTAATGACGAAATTATTGTTATGGCAGAGGCACTTGTTTCCACATTGTTTGAGGAATATGAAGTTATCGACTGTAAAAAAGGTATTGAATATGAAGGCACAGAATATGAGCCACTATTCAATCTTAATAATACAAAACAAAAGGCATATTACATCACATGCGATGGCTATGTTACATTGACAGATGGTTCTGGTATTGTACACATTGCTCCTGCTTTCGGTGAGGACGATGCAAATGTTGGCAGAAAATATAATCTTCCATTTTTACAAATGGTTGGCACTGACGGAAAGTTTACTGAAGAGTGTGGTGCTGATTTTGCAGGTGTTTTCTGCAAGGAAGGCGACAAAGCAGTTATCAGCAATCTTAAATCAAGAGGTCTTTTGTTTAAGGAATTAATGTACGAGCACAGCTATCCTTTCTGTTGGAGATGTGACACTCCATTGCTTTATTATGCAAGGTCAAGTTGGTTTATCAAAATGACTGCTGTAAAAGATAAATTGCTTAAAAACAATGCTCAAGTTAACTGGATGCCTCCAACTATCGGTACAGGTAGAATGGGCAATTTCTTGGAGAATGTTATTGACTGGGGCATTTCAAGAGAAAGATATTGGGGAACACCTCTTCCAATTTGGGTGTGCGATGATTGTGGCGAAACTCATGTTATCGGCTCAAAGGCTGAACTTAAGGAGCTAGGTGGACTTGACAAGGATATCGAGTTGCACAGGCCATATATTGATGATGTTGTGTTGAAATGTCCTAAGTGTGGCAAGCCAATGCACAGAACTCCTGAAGTTATGGATTGTTGGTTTGACTCAGGCAGCATGCCTTTTGCACAATGGCATTATCCATTTGAAAACAAAGAGATTTTTGAAAAACAATTCCCAGCAGATTTTATAAGTGAGGCTGTTGATCAAACAAGAGGTTGGTTTTATACCCTAGAGGCAATTTCAACCTTGTTGTTTGACAAGGCGCCTTTCAAAAACTGCATTGTTTTGGGACATGTAAATGATAAAGACGGAATTAAAATGAGCAAACACAAGGGGAATGTTGTTGACCCTTGGACAGTGCTTGACAAGCAAGGTGCAGATGCCGTAAGATGGTATTTCTACACAGGTTCAAGCCCTTGGTTGCCATCAAGATTTAGTGCTGAAAATGTAAGCGAAGCACAAAGAAAGTTTATGGGCACTTTGTGGAATACTTATGCATTCTTCGTGCTTTATGCAAACATCGATAAGTATGACCCAACAAAATACAATATCAACGATTGCAAGTTGTCATTGATGGATAAATGGATTTTGTCAAAATTGCAAACTTTGACACAAGAAGTTGACGACGATTTGAATGAATACAAAATTACTGAATCTTCCCGTGCAATCGGAGAGTTTACTGACCAGCTTTCTAACTGGTATGTAAGAAGATGCCGTGACAGATTTTGGGGCAGCAGTATGGATGATGACAAAATTGCTGCATACACAACTTTGTATACAACTTTGGTTACTTTGTCAAAAATTATTGCGCCATTTGTGCCATTTATTTCAGAGACAATCTATCAAAATTTGGTTGTAAACTTCTTTAAAAACGAACCAGAAAGTGTACATTTGTGTGATTTCCCTGTTTGCGATAAAAAGTTTGTGGATAGCGATTTGGAAAAAGATATGAGTTTTGCAATTGCAAGTGTTGAACTTGGAAGAGCTTGCAGAAATGCATCAAATATGAAAAACAGACAGCCTTTGTCAAATATCTATATCAAATCTGACATCAAGCTTAAAGACGAAGGGATGTTGGATATTATTGCAAAAGAGCTTAATATCAAAGCAGCTCAAATTGTTGAAGATAACAGCAGTTTTGTAGGCTATGAAATTAAACCTCAACTTAAAACAATTGGTCCAAAATATGGCAAGTTGCTTGGTGGAATAAAACAATATCTTGCAAATTGTGATGCATCAAAAGTTGTGAGCGATGTGGAAAATGGCACTCACACAGCTGATATCAATGGCGTGTCAGTAGAGTTTGCAAAAGAAGATTTGTTGATTACAACAACAAGCAAAGAAGGTATGTTCAGCGAGAGTGATAAGGGCATAACTGTTACTATTGATACAAATCTAACTGAAGAGCTTATCCGTGAAGGTGTTGCAAGAGAACTTGTTTCAAAAATTCAAACAATGCGTAAAGAGGCAGGCTTTGAAGTGACTGACCATATCAATATCGGATATGTTGCAACAGGACTTGCAGCAGATGTGCTTGCAAATGATGGTGGCATTTTGCAAGATGTGCTTGCAGATGGCATTCAAAATAAACAAATTGAAGGATATACAAAAGATTGGAATATTAATGGCGATAATGTAACTTTGTATATAGCTAAGGTGTGATTTATGGCAAAAGTTGCAAATGGTTGGCGTGATTATGAAATTATTGCAACCGGAAATGGCGAAAAACTGGAGAGGTGGGGCAAGCTTATTATGTTGCGTCCCGATCCTCAAGTTATTTGGCCGTCTAAGTTCAAGCTTTCAAGCTACAAAGGGATAAATGCAATTTATAAGCGTTCTTCCACTGGTGGTGGAGAGTGGACTTTTACACAAGATATCCCACAAAACTTTGTGATTGAGCGCAAAGGTTTAAAATTTAATTGCAAACTGATGGGCTTTAAGCACACAGGGCTTTTCCCCGAGCAAGCTGTCAACTGGGACAAAATGTCTGAACTTATCTCAAATAGTAGACGAAAAATCAAAGTTTTAAATTTGTTTGCCTACACAGGTGGTGCAACAGTTGCTTGTGCAAAAGCAGGCGCACATGTGACTCATGTGGATAGTGCAAAAGCAATGGTGGACAGAGCAAAGCAAAACTGTGTATCATCCGAAGTTGCAACTGAAAACACAAGATTTATTGTGGACGATTGCAAAAAGTTTATCGAAAAAGAAATTAGGCGTGGCAATAAATATGATGCAGTTATTATGGACCCACCAAGCTATGGCAGAGGTCCAAACGGCGAAACTTGGAAGATTGAAGAAAATCTTTTTGACCTTGTAAAATTGTGCAGAGGGATTTTGGTGGATAATCCTTTGTTCTTTTTGATAAATTCTTACACAACTGGATTGCAACCAATCGTAATCAAAAATATTCTTACAATTGCTTTGAAAGATTTTAAGGCAGACATTGATGCTTATGAAGTGGCTTTGCCAACAAATGAAGGCATTGATTTGCCTTGTGGTTGCAGTGGACTTGCAGTTTTTAAAAGATAAAGAATTTGATTTTAGCAATAAATTTTAAAAAAAATAAAACAAAACATTTTTGTTTAAAATAGTTTTACAAAGTTATTTTGATTTTTAGTTTCTGATGATTTGGTTATGTCAATAAGCTTGATTGTTGGAAATATTGCAGAATGATTTTTTAAAATATACTTTTCAGAATAAAAAATAACAACTTTGCGACTTGTTATTTGGAGGTAAAAATGCAACCTGTTACTTATAAGGACTTGAATATTGTTTATGAAGATAACCATATTATTGTGGTTATCAAGCCTTTTAATATTCCTTCACAAGGGGATAATACTGGGGATGCAGATATGTTAACTTTGATTAAACAATATCTTGTGGAAAAATATAATAAGCCCGGCGAGGCATTTGTTGGATTGGTGCACAGGCTTGACAGACCAACAGGTGGAGTAATGGTGTTTGCAAAAACTTCAAAGGCAGCAAGCAGGTTGAGTGAGTCAATTCGTGAAGGCGATTTTGAAAAAAAATACTTGGCTGTTGTGTGTGGCGGTCCAGTTCACAAAAGTGGTAAGTTGGAGCATTATTTGAAAAAAGATGCAAGAACAAATATCGTGGTTATTGCACCATTTTCTGAAGAGGGTGCAAAAAGAGCAGAGCTTGATTATAAAGTTTTGGATGAAACTCAAGGATTCAGCCTTGTATCAATAAATTTGATTACTGGCAGATCTCATCAAGCAAGAGTGCAAATGGCAAGTTTGGGAACTCCTATTTTTGGAGATATGAAATATGGCGCAGATAAAAGGTCAAAAGGCTACAACCTAGCACTTTGGGCAACAGAAATCAAATTTACCCATCCAACCACAAAAGAAAAAATGCTTTTCCGTGCATTCCCACCAGAGGAAAGCAGTCCTTGGAAAGCGTTCGACTTGGGCAAGTTTTTGAATATCAACAAAAAACAACTTGCAGATTCACAATAAAAGATAATTTTGTCTATAATAATTGTAATGCAAAATGTTTTGAAATTATAAAATCAGCTTTTCGTTGCATTATAATATATCTATATATAAATATTACCTTATGATAAATGAAAGTTTAATCAATGTTTTATTATTCATTTAAAAAGGCTTTTAAAAATTAGATAAAGCATAATTGATAGAATTAACAATATTATTATAATTTGTTGTAACTTTACTTATCAACTTATATATGTCGGTAGGGCATAAGGTAAAATCAATTTGGCAAAAATTTTTTTAACATAACTATCTAAAGGAGGTAAAGAAGATGGAAATGATTGAAAAAACATTGGGCGGTATGCTTGATGGACTTGCAGCAAACTATCCTGACTCGGTAGCGATTAAGTACACTACTAGGGATTATCAAAAATCTTGGTCAGAATTGAACGAGAGATGTAATGCGGTGGCAAAGGGGCTTCTTAACCTCGGCATTAGAAAGGATGACAAAGTGGCAATATGGGCAACTAATGTGCCTGAATGGTATGAAATTTTGTTTGCATCAGCAAAAATTGGTGCGATTTTGGTTACTGTAAACACAAACTATAAAGAATTTGAGCTTGAATATTTGCTAAAACAGTCAGATACAAAAATGCTTGTTATGATTGATGGCGTAAAAAATAATAGCTATGTTGATACAATTGATAAATTGTTGCCAGAGTTCAGAAACAGCAAAAACGGCGATGTTGACAATGAAAAGTTTCCTTTTTTGAAGAAAATTGTTTATTGTGGTGAAAAAAACTCTACACCTCGTGGATTTATGAATTTTGAAGATATTGCAAAAGCTGGTGAGAGTGTTACTGACGAGCAACTTAATGAGGTTATGAACAGCCTAAACTGCCATGATGTAATTAATATGCAATACACAAGTGGCACAACTGGTTTCCCAAAAGGTGTTATGCTTACACATTACAATATAATCAACAATGGTAAATCAATTGGCGATGGTATGAAATTTACTGATAAAGATAAGCTTTTGATTACTGTGCCAATGTTCCATTGCTTTGGTTTGGTGCTTGGTTTGATGTCTTGCATCACTCACGCAACAACAATGGTTCCTGTTGAGTCTTTCAGTCCAACAAAAGTTATGAATGCAATAACTGTGGAAAAATGCACTGCTGTTCACGGCGTTCCAACAATGTTTATTGCAATGCTTGAACATCCTGATTTTGCAAAATACAATTTCAGCAGTCTAAGAACAGGCATTATGGCTGGCAGTCCTTGTCCTATCAAAGTTATGAGACAGGTTGTTGACCAAATGAATATGAAAGAAATTACAATTGTTTTTGGTCAAACTGAGGCATCTCCGGGTTGCACACAAACAACAACTGAGGATAGCTTGGAGCACAGAGTTAACACTGTTGGCAGAGTGTTTGAAGGCGTTGAGGCAAAAATTGTTGACCCAGCAACAGGCGAGGAAGTACCTTGTGGCGTTGCAGGCGAGTTTTGTGCAAGAGGCTACAACATTATGAAAGGCTATTACAAAATGCCAGAGGCAACTGCAGAGGCGATTGACAAAGATGGTTGGTTGCATACAGGTGACCTTTGCACAGTGGATGAAGATGGCTACTATAAGGTTGTTGGAAGAATTAAAGATATGATTATCCGTGGTGGAGAAAACATTTATCCAAAAGAAATTGAGGAGTTTTACTACACTCAACCGATTGTTAAAGATGTTCAAGTTATTGGCGTACCATCTGAGCAATATGGCGAAGAAGTTATGGCAGTTATCATTTTGAAAGAGGGCGAGAGTGCAACTCCTGAGGAATTGAGAGAACTTGCAAAAACACATCTTGCAAAACACAAAGTTCCAAGATATATCAGAATTGTGGATGCTTTTCCTGTTACGGCAAGTGGTAAAATTCAAAAGTTTAAAATGCGTGAAGAGGCTATTGAGTTATTAAAACTTCAAAGTGCAGCTGAAATTGAAACAGCTTAAGGAGGGAATTATGAAAATTGGTTTTTCAACTTTGGGTTGCCCAGACTGGACATTGTCAGAAATTGTGGCAACAGCAAAAGATCTTGGATATAACGGTGTGGAAATCAGAGGTATTGCAAGCGAAATGTATGCCCCAACTATGAAATGTTTTAGTGCTGAGCAAATTGACAAGACAATTCAAAAACTTGGCAATTTGGAGATTCCGATTTTGACTTCCAATGCTTGCATTGCAACAAAAGTTAATATTGATTCAAGCGTAAAAGAGGCTATGGAGTATATTGAACTTGCAGGCAAAATTGGTGCAAAGTATGTGCGTATTATGTGTACAAACAGAGCAATGCTTGATGATGGCGACTATGAATTGGCACTTTCTTACTATAAAGCACTTGCAAAACACGGCGAAAAATTTGGCGTTACTCCTTTGATTGAAACAAACGGAATGTTTTGCGACACTTCTCTTTTAAAGAAATTTATGCAAGAGAGTGGCGAGAAAAATGTTGGTGTTTTGTGGGATATTCATCATCCTTACAGATATAACAGAGAGACTATTGAGGAGAGTATTGGAAACATTGGTAAGTATATCAAATATACTCATATTAAAGACTCTGTTCGTGAAAATGGTGCAACAGTTTACAAAATGCTTGGCAATGGAGATTTGCCATTGAAACAAGCAATCAGTAGCCTAAAAAAGATTGGCTATGATGGATATATTACTTTGGAATGGGTGAAAAGATGGCAACCTGATTTGGCTGCTCCTGGTATCGTATTTGCAAGGTATATTGACGACATTAAAAGTTTATTAAAGGAGTAATTATGGAAATAATTCCTAAGGATTACACCTCAAAATTGGGTGTAAAAGAAACAGAAAAAGCAATTGAATTACTGCGTGATTATTTTCAGGAGAAATTTTCACAAAAATTGAATTTACATAGGGTAAGCGCGCCACTTTTTGTAAGAACAGATAGTGGTTTGAATGATGGCTTGAGTGGCACAGAAAAAGCAGTTTCTTTTGATGTAACTGCAATCCCTAATAGTAATTGTGAGATTGTTCATTCCCTTGCAAAGTGGAAGAGAATGGCACTTGGAAAGTATGGATATGAGGTTTATGAGGGTATTTACACAAATATGAACGCAATAAGGCGTCAAGAGGCTGTTCTTGACAACTTGCACAGTGTTTATGTTGACCAATGGGACTGGGAAAAAATTATCACTGAAAAAGATAGGAACTTTGACTTTTTGAAGGCAGTTGTAAAAGATATTTATTCAGTAATCTATGACACAGCAGCTTTTGTTGAAAGCGTTTTCCCACAAATCAAAAACAGACTTGTGTCAGATATTCAATTTATCACATCTGAAGAGTTGCTTGCAAAATATCCAACAATGACAACCAAAGAGCGTGAAAACGCAATCACTAAGCAATATGGTGCAGTGTTTATCATGCAAATTGGCGAAAAATTGACAAATGGCGAAACTCACGATTTGAGAGCACCTGATTATGATGATTGGGCATTAAACGGAGATATTATGGTGTGGTATCCAGAGCTTGACAAGGCGATTGAATTGTCTTCAATGGGCATAAGAGTGGATGCAAAATCATTGGAATATCAACTTAAATCAAAGGGACTTGTGCCATCAACCAATTATCACAAAAATGTTCTTAACAAAACTTATCCACTTACTATTGGTGGTGGTATTGGTCAATCAAGACTTTGTCAACTTTTGTTGCACAAAGCACATATCGGAGAGGTTCAAAGTTCAATTTGGGATGAGCAAACTATTGCTGAATGTGAGGCAAAAGGAGTTGTTTTGTTATAAAAACATTATCTTTTTAAAATTTCAATTAAAAAAATTATAAATAATAATGAAATATTTGATTTGTCATAGTGCGAATCAATAATATGGAAAATAAATTTATAATAAACGAAAAAATCTTGCAATTTTTGTTGCAAGATTTTTTTGTCAATTTAAGCTATGTTAAATTTTAGGATTTGTTAAACATATTTTTAAAAGTATTGACATATTATAAAAATTTTTCAAGTTTAAATTTTTATTGCAAATTGGTTTTTATTTGAATGATATGGAGCGAAATTTTTATTTTTTGTTTGAATGTTTCGATTAATTTGTTTTTTCTTTTAAAGTTTATGGAGTGTCTCTGCCAACCAGTTCATCAAGTGAAATGCCATAATAATCAGCTAGAATGATACAAAAATCAATGTTAGGTACAACTTGACCTCTTTCCCAACGGCTTAAATTAACATTGCTGATTCCTGTGTCTTTTTCAATCTGATTTAAGGTTTTATTTCTTATTAATCTGTGGTATTTCAGTTCTGCTCCATAGTCATTCATAGAGCTATTTTAGCATAAGCTTTAATCTATGTATTTCCGTTATTTTATTTTGCTCGAAATTTGTCAAAAAAATATTCTACAAATATGTAGAAAGTGAGATTTTTTGTTTTTATTGAGATAATATATAAAAAAAAGGAGCAAAAAGGGAGCAAATTATGGGGAAACAATTTAATAACACAAGCAACTTTAAAGCAAGCAGTAAAACTGAGTGTTGCAGATGTCAGTATTTCGACAAGTATTATACACGAGGCGTAAAGCAATACAATCCGACAAAACTTGGTATGTGCACAATCAACAAAGAAGATAGGTCACTGCATGAGCATTGTGAAAAGTTCAGAGTCAAGCAAAGAGAAAAAATGTTAAGATTTTCTGTTGCAATAGCGTTAAA
Organism: uncultured Christensenella sp.; assembly: GCA_910584975.1. GTDB lineage: Bacteria > Bacillota > Clostridia > Christensenellales > UBA3700 > MGBC100798. The sequence continues at coordinate 5,670 of CAJUEA010000006.1, read as the reverse complement.
CAATCTGCTTGCGCAGATTACTGAAATTAATGATGTGATAAAAAAGGAACTTATTGACAATGAAGAAGTGTAAAGATTGCAGATTTTGTAAAGTGGTTTACAGAGATAATATTATGCCATTTGTATGCAAAAAATATTTTTGTGAGAAAAATGAAATGTTAATTGATGACATCAATCAAAATTGCAGTCTTTTTCAGATGATGGCAAAAGATTATCAAACAAATTTGATAAAAAATAGTGCTTATGATATATCGGACGAGAGATTCAAAGATATAATAAAAGATTTGAATTATTTGATTGAATTTTACAAAAAAGAGGAGCAGGGTGTTGTTTACAACAGCATAAATGAATATTTAATAATTCATCTTAATGAAACTTTAAGAAAAGAATATTTAAGCCGATATAACAATGAAACAACTCTTACCATAGAGTAAGAGTTACAAATTAATGTATTTAATTGATTTTAATGGATATTCAATGATATCCATTAAAATTTTTTACTCAAAAGTTATTGCAATTTTGTAATAATCTGTTTTGCCAACACTTGCTTTCATAATTTCCAAAATGTTAAGGAATGGAGTAGTACTTTCAATCAATCCGTCCGTTTTAATAATATCATTTGCAAGCATATTGATTGCAGAATGAATGTGTTCCATACCATTATTAACACCAATAATCTGCAAATTTTTGTTGAATGCAGGTGCGATGTCTGAACGGATGTTTGAGCAAGTGATATCATAACCATAAATTGCAATTTTGCCATTGTTTTTCAAAAGATTGATAAGAATATCAATATTTGTGTTTATATCAATGTGGCAAATGCATTTGTCAGCCATTTTACCACTTGTGATTTCCACAATTTTTTCAAAAACATCGCAATTTTTTGCATTGATAGTGTAGTAAACACCAAGGTTTGTTGCAAGCTCAAGTCTTTCATCATTTGTATCAATGATTATTGCAATTGATTGATAGTAAATTGCAGCTTGTGCAATAAGTATATTTTGATAGCTTGCACCATAAAGGACGATATATTCGCCTTTTTGAGTGTCAAGTTTTGTCAAAACATTAATAGCCATTGCAATGTCTTCCACAAAAAGAACTTGGTCATCTGCAACACCTTCAGGAATAGGGTATATGCTGTCTGTTGGCACATAAACATAGTCACCAAGATATCCGTCTGTATGATAACTTCTAATTTTTACATTGCCTTTGCCGTCTGGGTCATAAGGAGACAAAAAAACTTTTCTGCCTTGTTCCAAGCCAGAGTCATATGGCTCGCTTATGTATGCAACTGCAGAGCGTGCAGGCACGATAGGGTACTCAAAATCTCCTTTTCCTAAAAAAGCAGCACTATCAAGGCAAGATAAATTAGCTTTGATAAGTTTTGCTTTAACAAAAGGCTTACTTGGAAGTTCGGGCTCAAAAAAAATGCCACGCTCGCCAAGTTGTTCAGGATTTTTGTTGTTAGTATAAAGTTTGAATTCATTTGGTTTTGTAAGTCGCCATTCTCTCATAATAACATACCTCAACAAATATTTTAGCACATAATTAAATTAAATTCAAGTGATTAGGCAAAATATTCTTATCACGGAAAAATTATCCACAAAATTTACACAAATATTATATTATTGTTATATAAATAAAAATAACTTTAAAAAGTTGCTTAATATTCTTGACTAAGCGTGCAAAATTGTATATAATACTAAAGTAAAATCATTTTGTGAGGTGATAACAATGAAAGAGAATATACATCCAAACTATCACGAAGTTACTGTTGAGTGTGCTTGTGGTGAAAAGTTTGTTACTGGTAGCACATGTGCTAATGATGTTATTAAGGTAGATATTTGCAGTAAATGTCATCCATTTTTTACTGGTAAACAAAAGTTAGTTGATACTGGTGGTCGAGTAGAAAAGTTTAACAATCGTTATAATAGGAAATAAGCGACAAGATGGGTGCGAGTTATTCGCACCATTTTTGTATAACTTTAAGCGAGCATTTTTATGTTTGCTGGTTTTTGCATAAACTGAGATTTTTGTTGGAGGTGGTGTGCAATGTCAAAAAAGAAATTTCGTTCAGCCATTGGTGGTCAAGCAGTTTTGGAAGGTGTCATGATGCGTGGAGAGTGCAGTATGGCAACAGCTGTGCGTGACGAAAAAGGCGAAATTCAAATTGAAAGCTCACGCTTTACTCCGGCTAAAGAAAAAAGCAGATGGAAAAGATTGCCTTTTATCAGAGGAGTGATAAATTTTGTAAACTCTATGATAATGGGTGTGCAGATTATTATGCGTTCCAGCGAGGTGTTTGAGGGGGAGGCAGAGCCAACAAAATTTGAGGCGTGGTGCTCCAAAAAGTTCAACATCAACCTTATGTCCGTTGTGATGTGGTTTGCTGTGATTTTGGGACTTGCACTTGCAATTGGCTTGTTTTTTGTAATTCCTCATTTTGCTATTGAAGGGATAAGGGCTTTGGTTGTAAATGTTTGTCACAGCTCAATGCCAGAGTTTTGCTATAACCTTATTGAAGGTGTGATAAGAATTTTGATTTTTGTTTTGTACATTCTTTTGACAAGTCTTATGAAGGAAATCAAGAGGGTGTTCAGATATCACGGGGCAGAGCACAAAACAATTTCTTGTTTTGAACATGGATTGGAGCTTACTGTTGAAAATGTGCAAAAGCAATCAACCATACACGACAGATGTGGAACAACATTTATGTTTTTGGTTATGATTGTAAGTGTTGCATTGTTTTCTGTAGTTGGAATTGTGCCAAACAATATCGTAACAAGCAGAGTTGGCGCTATGTTTATCAAATTACTGATAAAACTTGCCTTGCTGCCAATTGTTGCTGGCATATCTTATGAAATATTAAAGTTTCTTGCAAAGTTTGACAACTGGTTTGTAAAAATTATTAAAGCACCGGGTTTGTTGTTGCAAAAAATTACAACTGCACAGCCAGATGATAGCATGGTGGAAGTTGCTATTGCAGCATTTAAAGCAGTTCAAATTTTGGATAGCGATCCAACTGCACCAACCACAAAATTTAAAACAAAAATTTTGATTGATAAAGGCTTGCAAGAGCTTAACAATGCGTTAAAAATCGATACTAATGGCAATGCAGATAGAGATTGGATAATTTGTGAAGTGCTAAAAATCAACAGAAGTGAAATTGAAAATATCAAGTTTTTTTGGAGTGACGATTTTGAGAAAATGTTGGAGCTTGCACAAGAGCGTGGCACTGGTAAGCCATTGCAACAAGTGCTTGGCTACACAGATTTTTATGGTATGAAAATAAATGTGGATTGCAATGTTTTGTGCCCACGACCTGAAACTGAATATCTTGTGGAAGAGGTGTCAAAACTAATAAAAGAAAATGCTTTTACAAAAGTGCTTGATTTATGCACTGGCAGTGGAGCGATTGCATTAGTTTTAAAAAGAGATAATCCACAAATTAATATTACTGCAAGCGATATATCTGAAAAAGCACTTATGGTGGCGAAGAATAATGCTCAGCAAAACGAGCTTGATGTACAATTTGTTGTAAGCAATTTATTTGATAAAATTGAGGGAGAATTTGATGTGATTGTCAGCAATCCTCCTTACATTAAACAAGATGTCATTGCAACACTTTCGCCTGAGGTAAGATTTTTTGAGCCGTCCATTGCTTTGGATGGTGGAAAAGATGGACTTGACTTTTATCGCAAAATTGTAAATAGTGCAAAAAATCATTTGAAAATCGGTGGTATTTTGGCTTTTGAGATAGGTTTTGACCAAAAAGAAAGTGTTGTCGAGATAATTGAGAATTGTGAAAATGCTGTGTTTGAAGGCATAATTTGCAAGCAAGATTTGGAGGGTAATGACAGAATGATTTTTGCAAGACTTTCCAAAGATAATGGTAGCAATAAAAAAGAAAAAGAGCAAATTGAAAGTAAAAATGCATGAAATAAAGTTTTTTAAAATTTAATTTGTTTATGGCAAAAATAAGTTGAATAATTTTTCGGTGGAAATATATGTTTGATAAATTGGAAAAAATGCTTGCAAGATTCAAGGAACTTGAAGAGCTTATCGGAGACAGCAATGTGATTGCAGATCAAGAAAGATGGCAAAAACTTGTGAAAGAACACTCTGGTATGGAAAAATCAATTTCTTTGTATTTGCAATATAAAAAAATTGTTAGCGACATTGAAGAGTGTGAGGAAATAATAAGTAGTGGCGAGGATAAAGAAATGACTTTGCTTGCAAAAGAGGAACATTCCTTTGCCATGAAAGAAAAAGAAAGATTGACTGATGAGCTAAAAATTGCTTTGCTTCCAGTCGACCCAAATGACGACAAAAATGTTATTGTTGAGGTTCGACCTGCTGCTGGTGGTGACGAATCTGCATTGTTTGGGGCAGAGCTTGTCAGAATGTATATGAGATTTGCTGAGCGTCAGCGTTGGAAAATCAAAGAACTTGATATGAACTACAACGAGCTCGGTGGAGTTAAAGAAGTAACTTTTATGATAAGTGGAATTGGTGCTTATAGTATGCTTAAGTTTGAGAGTGGAGTGCACAGGGTGCAACGAGTGCCTGCAACGGAATCTCAAGGCAGAGTGCACACTTCAACTTGCACAGTGGCAGTTTTGCCAGAGCAACCAGAAGTGAATTTTGAAATTTTGGATAAAGACATAAAAATTGACACTTATCGCAGTAGCGGTGCAGGTGGTCAGCATGTCAACAAAACAGAAAGCGCAATAAGAATTACGCATTTTCCAACTGGTATTGTTGTGACTTGTCAGGATGAAAAATCGCAGATTAAAAACAGAGAGTCTGCAATGAAAGTGCTTAAATCAAGACTTTATGACCACTATCAAAGTGCGATAACCAAAGAATATAGCGCAAACAGAAAATTGCAAGTTGGCAGTGGCGATAGGTCAGAAAGAATAAGAACATACAATTTCCCTCAAGGCAGAGTGACTGATCACAGAATTGGACTGACAATTTATGCTTTGGAAGATTTTTTGGATGGCAATATCTATGATATGATAACAGCATTGCAACTGGAAAATCAAAATGAAATGCTTGCAGAAATGAATGATTAATTTGACACAGGCAAAGCGCTTAAAATTAATGCTAATTTTCAAGCAACCTTAAATAAAAAATACGATAAACACATATTTTATGTTACTATAAAGAAATTTTGGAGAATCATATGATAAAATTTTCAAATCAAGACAACTTATTGGTGGAGAGAACTTGGAAACCTCAATTGCAAGATAATATTAATCCCGAGCTATTTAGAGATTTTTTTGATTACGAAAGCATTCCTAAAGTTGCTTTCAACTTCAGACAAACACCTCTTGATATGCCAGAAAACATTTGGATTACTGACACAACTTTTCGTGATGGACAGCAATCAACTTCGCCATTTACTGCAAAACAAATTGTTGATTTGTACAAATTGATGCATAAATTAGGAGGCAAAAAAGGCATTATTCGTCAATCTGAATTCTTTTTGTACACAGAAAAGGATAGAAAAGCTGTGCGCGATTGTATGGAGCTTGGTTATGACTTTCCTGAAATCACAAGCTGGATAAGAGCAAGCGAAAAGGACTTTGAGCTTGTAAAAGAAATGAAAATCAAGGAAACTGGCATTTTGGTAAGTTGTAGCGATTATCACATATTTAAAAAGAT
>CAJUEA010000005.1 GCA_910584975.1 uncultured Christensenella sp. | reverse complement strand
TACTTGTCATTACAAACACTTTTGGCTTATTTCCTCTCGCACTATTATTGATTTTGTCAATTAGCATATATCCGTCCATTGCTGGCAACATAAGCTCTGTTAGCACAACATCCACTTCGTTGTTTTTCAACAACTCAAGACACTCTACTCCATTGTTAGCCGTTCCAACCACTTCCATTTCCTCACTTTCCAACCCTCTCTTTGCCATCTCACATACTCGTGCGTCACCATCCACCACTACTATTTTCATTTTCTTCATTTCTTACTCCTATATTGTATTTTTTTAATTTAATTTTCATATTTTTTCTTGCAATTTTAATTGCAAAAACGAAATAAAAACCCCAATGCATTGATAACCAGTCAATGCATTGAAATCACTATAATCATTTGTCAGCACAACTTAATTTTTATCAATTTTTTTCATACTAGCTGGAATTTTAGGCTGATTAAACCACCAAAAACAAAAAGTGCTGACAGACTTCTCGCCAAGACTACGAGCAACTTTTGGCATAATACCTTTTTTTTGTTCATTAACATTCTTTTCCATTTTAAGCCCTCCTTATTCAACATATTTACTTACAAAATGCAAACTAATTTGACAAATATAAAAACGCATTAATTTTTAAATAAAATCAAAAAAATCACAATTAATAAATCAATTTAATCATCACTATTTACCCATTCTATCACGCGGATTCCATTATTTTTTTCATAAATCAAATTTTTTATCCACCCAACAAATAATGATATTGACACTGCTAACATCACAAAACTTATTGAATACGCATATCTGATAGTTACATCAAAGAAAATCATAATCACATAAGCCACAAGAAAAACAGCCATAAACACAATTGTTTTTCTTTTATATTTTTTTGTTTGCTCAATGGTAAATTGATTGTTAACATTATCCACCGGCGACAAAATCAAAATTGCAATGCCACCAACTGTTGCAAATCCTATGCTCAAAAATCTTAATATATCTTTTGGTATAAAAAATAATGTTATCGCAAAGATCGCATAAACAAGCATTAATATCAAAAAACAACCCCAATGTGTTTTTGCGTGATAACCACCTGCCGTGCCACGCAATGTCATAAAACTTATTGTAAAGCATAAAGTTTCCAAATATAATCCAGTTGCAACAGCCAGAATAATTATCGCCAGCAAGTTTAAAAATGTTGATAATAGCACCTCAAAGCAATATTCATAAACATCTCTTTCACTGTCATCAATTTTATTTTTTTTCACATAATGATCAGTTATTTTTTGAGATAGTTTATGCAACATTATCAGCTCCTCCAGCCAGTATATTACAACAAATAAAACCACAAAAAGCAATATTAAATGCATAATTGGAGATTTATATTGCAGTTTTGGGTAATTTTGCCAATTATTCAGTCAGAATTCGACTTGCTCATATGTTTTAATATTTTAATCAATCAAATAAATTTGTTTTCAACAAAAATAAAAATATTATTTTTTATGTTTGCAAAAAAAAAACAGAGTGTCTTCCCTCTGCTTTCATAAATTTATATCATAACAAAATTGATATAATAAAATGTCCATCTTCAACTTTATTTTGAAAAAATCCATTATAATTTTGTGTGATTTCTTGAACGCTTTTCAACCCATAACCATGAACAAAATTATTTCTTTCATTTTTAGCGATAATTTTGCTATCATTAATAGGATTGGACATTTTGATTATTAAATGATTAAGCGATTGTTTTAAAATTAAATTTATGCATTCATTGACTTTTGTTGCTTTTATAGCATTGTCAAAAATATTGCCTAACAAAACACAAATATCCATCACATTGTAATCGGTAAAATCCGATAATATACTTGTAATTTTCACTGCAATTCCTTTGTCTTTTGCCGAATTTATTTTTGCATTCAAAAGAGAATCTATTGAATCATTATTTGTGTAGCAAATGCTTTTTGCACTTTCTACTATACTGCAAACATTTTTAATTTCGTTTTTTGCCAAATTTAAATCGGAATCAAGCAACTTGTCAATTGCATACAATTTATGCTTTAAATCATGATAAGTTTTATTAGAATTTTTGTACTTTTGCGTTAAATCACAATAATATTGCTTTTCCATTTCCAACTGCATGGCTTGCTGTGAAATTTCCAGTTCTTTTAATTTTTGTTTTTCCAAAAAATCGAACACAAAAAATACAATTAAATTGCTGAACAATAACATTGTTTCTGAGAAAATAACCATCAGCACATACATCTTATCATTTATATTAAACACGAAATAAGATAATACCGATAAAACAAAGAAGGATGAAATTGGCATTATAAGCAACATAACTATTGTTTGCCAATATAATTTTACTATTTTGTTATTTGTAAAATGATTGATAATTTTTAAAAGTCCCAGCAAAACTATTTTTGAACTTACTGCAGCTAGAATGTATAACCCTATATTCGTTTGAATATCTTCAATATTTTGATTGTAAACAGCACACATGATTAAACCTGTCAGCATTTCAATAATCACAAACAAAACACATAACAACACTAAAAACAAAGCTCTTTTCCAAAAATATATTTTATACATTAATGAAAATATTACAAGCAAAATCATTCCACATATAACAAAAACAATTTGAATTGGCACAAAACTACCAATTATTGAATTTATAATAGCGTAAAGTATTCCCACAACAAAATACAACCATTTGTTTTCAAATCTTCTGCATCCGTATGTTTTAAAAATTTCGTCTATAATAATTGCTTGTAATAGTGATGACATAAGATTTACAAGAAATTTTATAAAAATCATAATCTAACACCATGCCATTCACTTGTAAATTTACCACGCAATTCTTTAATATATTTTTTACTTATTGGCAATTTTTCTCCATTTGCTATATCTGCAGTATACCTATCAATGCCATTCAAGTATCGCAAATTCAACAAAAATCCATTATGTATTCTTATAAAATCATAAATTGACAGCTCTTCTTCGCATTGCAAAAGACTAGTTCTTGTAAAATATTCCTTGCCGTCAATCATTTTTAGTTTGATTTTTCTTGAATAGCATTCCAAATAAACTATATTTTTAATATTTACACACAACTCTTCTTTGTTCCAAGAAAATGCCACTTGACTTTTTAATGAATAAAACTGCTTTAAAGCTCTATTAATTTCATCCAAAAATAATTTTTTATCAATGGGTTTTGTCAAATACTGAAAAGGCATCACCTTGAAAGCTTCAGAAATATATTGCGTGTAGTTAGTCACAAAAATTACTATCAAATCAACATTTCTCTTTCTTAACAAGTTTGCTACATTTACGCCTAATCCGTCTGGTAATTCAATATCCAAAATCACAACATCATACTTTCTGTTGCTACTTAGTAATGCCTTACCATTTGCAAACTTTTCAACAAAAATATGCTTTGCTTTTTCGCTCTGATTTACTAGAGCCTCAATTTCTTGCCTGTAACTTTCTTCATCATCGCAAATTGCTATGTTAATCATCTTGTCATCCTCTATTGTACTAATATTTTATAATCAACTATAGTTTTTGAATATAATCTCCCATAATTATTTTGCAGTTATTTTAACTATTTTTAAAACAAAATTACATACGAAAAATTATAATCAAAAAAACATATTTTATTGCTTATATTATATATAGTTAAAAAATCGCCATTTTTACCTAAAATTTTTAAAATTTTATAAAAAAAGTTAAAATCGACCTATTTTAAGCCAAATATATTCTCAAATCACATGATTTTTGTAATATTTAAGGTGTACAAAACTAAAACTGTTATAAATAATGGTTATATATGTTTTTAGAAGTATCAATGTTATACGCTGACGAAAATCAAAATATTTTTTATAAAATTGACATTACAATGATTTTAAAACAAAAAATGATTCCGTTGCTCACGAAATCATTTTTTATTCATTGTATTTGAATTATTTAATTAGCTGCTGCAAGTATGTTTTCCAACCATCTTCTTTAATCAAATCAAAACTAACCCTATAAATCTTATCCTTATATTTAAACTTTGCATGCGTCACATATGAATATGTTAACTGATTATAATTAGTAGAATAATTTATTTCAGTGTTATTCAATACAATTGTATTTTCTAATTTATCATATTCAAATAAAAAATCATACATATAATTTTCTTTTAATTCTACATACAAAATAATTGTTTCTAAAGATTCTGGATTAAAAATATGCTGATTTACCAAAACTTTATTATTATTATCTAAATATACTTTTACCTCTTCTTCACAATTATTAAAATCTTTAAAATATTCAAACGCAATGTCATTATTATCTACAAACTGATTAATAGATTCATATAAAATAACATCATCTTCATTATATTGATAAAATTTTATATTTGGTAATAGCTCAGGATTATTTTGTTTAGGCAAAATAATTCCAAGAGAAATACCAATCACTGCCAAAACAAAAACTATTGACGCTACTATCATAAGCAAAATTTTGTTTTGCCATAAATTTTTAATACGCCCATCATTTGTCATTTGATCCCAGTTTGTATTTCTTTTTGCTTTTTCCAACACTTCATAATTTATTGGTTGGGAAACACTGGATTTTTCTAGCAACTTAGCTAATTTGTCTTTTCTTTGCATTAATAAACTTTTACTCCTACGATATCATCAACAACAGTCCTTTCAACTAAAATATGTCCCAATGTTGGAGTCATTAATCCAGAACTTACACTCAAATATGTATCCGTTCTTATTACACTATCATTATTATAATATCTTACTCTTTTTATTCCATATATAATAGCTATATGTGATGCATTATATGGTTGTGTACCTAATTTTAATTGAGTATCTCCTATTTGCAAATTATATATCAAAAATTTCATATCAAAAAATAGAGCAAGAGGAATGCCATTTTGTAAACTTTGAGAGATCCCTTCATAATCTACAACATAGCTATTACCATAACTTGTGTAATTTATATTATACCCATGATCTACTACATAACTTCTTAACCCATTTTTAAAATCATTCTCTGTTGCACCTGGTTGAATCATATTTACATTCATTCTGCCAAACAAATCTTGCATATATGGCACCACTGCACTATTCATGGGTTTATAAATTATATGTTCTCCTCTCTTTCCAGTACTTTCATAGTCTGGCATTAAATCTTCAAATTCTTTATCATAATAACCAACGATTACACCACCAGCAATTGCTGCACAACCATTTGGTAAAGATGCTTTCAAATCAAAGTATTGAGGTGTTCCCATAGATATCATAGTATCCATCAAAACCTCTTTTCTTGTATAATTCAATGTTTCGTCATAAATTGAATAAGGTACAACATCATTTTTTGCACCATAATAAATCTCGACTGCCTCTTCTGCACTGGCAACAGGAACACATAAAGTAATCACACATAACATTGCCAGAATCATAACAAAACCGAATTTATATTTTTTGCTACTTTTCATCCTCTCTCTCCATTTTAATAATATTTTTTATTTATTAAATTTTATCTTTCATATAAGGCTTAATTTTCTCATAAATCCTTAATCTAGCATTATAAATTGTAGATTCAGCTGCATCTAGTTCCTTTGCAATTTCTGCAATTGTATAGCCTTCCCAAAAGCATTTATACAAAATAAACTTTTCTTTTTCAGTTAAAATTGAAAATGCCTCTTCAACTATCAATGCACTCAATGGATCTTCTGAATAGTCAGCAACCTCTTCGCAATCAATATAGTGGTCAATAAACTCACCATAGCGTGAGTTTTCCTTTTTAATTAAATTCCTAACAATTGTGAACATCCAAGTATAACCATTTCTTTCAATATCAAATGACTTTGCATAATTGATAATATTTTCGTATAGTTGCGACAAAACATCATCCAAATCACTTTTATTATACAAATAAAATTGCGCAATAATTTTCATATTGTCATAGGTATATTCAAACAAGGTGCCTAAAGCTTTTTTATAATCTTTAGCAATTAAAAGTATCAATTTATTTATCTTATTTACATCTAATTGTTTCAAGTATTTCTCCGATTGCTTTTTGTAATATTATAACTTAATATCACTTACCTTGTCAATTATAAAGCCCCTCATCAAACCTAATAAAAATAATTTTACTTAAATATCAATTTTCATAATATAAAATGGTAAAATTTTTAACTGATTTTTACCTTCTACACTATATATAGTCAAAAAAACGCTATTTTTACTCATAAATTTGAAAAAATTTTAAATCTTTTTATTTTCTTTTCTCTCTTATTTGCAAAAAAGCTAGTAAATGCAAGCTTTTTTGAGGTTTTATCAAATTAATTAAAATTCAAATGTTTTTATCAAAAAATAATCGTTAGCAAGATTATGGCTTAAAATTTCGACATTTTTTGATTAAAAGGATTATATAATTCGACAATTTGGGAAATAATGGCAATTTCATTTAAAATTAGTAACGATTATCATTTTTTACATAAATTTTTCTTTTGCACAAAATCCAATTTACCAACATATGCAAAAATGGGGAGTAAATTAAACAATAATAACTTTGAGTATTGCAAAGTTCACAAAAGGTGTCTTTTCAGTTAGAAAAATGTAAAAAAATATTAGATACATTTTACATATAATTTTCCTCAAATACTACATATTGTGGTCAAAATGCCATTTTACACAAAATTGACCACAATATATTGATTTTTCCTCTTGACAAGTATTTTGATTTGGTGTATACTAAGTGAGCAATATCAGTTGAACAAAAAAAGGAGAAAAAATTATGATTAAAAGCATTATTAAACGCGATGGCAGAAAAGTTCCATTCAATTTGCAAAAAATTGCTGATGCTATTTTCAAAGCAGCAGCATCTGTAGGTGGTAGCGACCACGACACTGCTCTTGAGCTTGCTGTTGAGGCTTGTGAGTATTTGGAGAATTTGGGTAATAACACACCAACAGTTGAAGAAATTCAAAACGCAGTTGAAAAAACTTTGATTGAAAAAGGTCATGCACAAACTGCTAAAAATTATATTTTGTACAGAGCTAATCGTACAAGAGCAAGAGAGATGAAAACATCTTTGATGGAAATATACAAAGACTTGACATTTAAAGATGCAAAAGATAATGATATTAAAAGAGAAAATGCAAACATCGATGGCGACACTGCAATGGGCACAATGCTTAAGTATGGTAGCGAAGGTGCAAAGCAATTCAACAAATTGTTTGTTCTTCGTCCAGAGCATGCAAAAGCACATGAGGAAGGTGACATTCACATTCACGACCTTGACTTTTTGACATTGACAGAAACTTGTTGTCAAATTGACCTTATCAAATTGTTTAAAGGTGGTTTTTGCACAGGTCACGGTTTTTTGAGAGAGCCAAATGACATTGCATCATACTCTGCTTTGGCAGCAATTGCAATTCAATCCAACCAAAATGATCAACATGGTGGACAAAGTATTCCTAACTTTGAATATGCAATGGCAATTGGTGTTGCAAAATCATACAAAAAGATTTACAAGAAAAATTTAATCAAAGCATTGGATATTTATGAAGTTGAAAATGCAGAAGAGGTTGCAAATAATATTACCGAAACACTAAGTAAACAAGACCTTGTTCCTGCTCTTGAAAAAGATGAATATGTAATTGCAGAGGCAAAAGAGCTTGCGAAAATCGGTATTAATGATGCTTTAATCAAAAAAATTCAAAGATTTACAAAGAAATATTCTGAGCAAGAAATTGATCGTGCAACATATCAATCAATGGAGGCTTTTGTGCACAACTTGAACACAATGCACTCAAGAGCTGGCGCACAAATTCCATTCAGCAGCATCAACTATGGCACAGATACAACACCTGAAGGCAGACTTGTTATCAAAAATATTTTGCTTGCAACAGATGCAGGACTTGGAAATGGCGAAACAGCAATCTTCCCTATCCATATTTTCAAGGTTAAAGAGGGCGTTAACTACAACAAACAAGATCCTAACTATGATTTGTTTAAACTTGCAATCAAAGTTTCTGCAAAGCGTTTGTTCCCTAACTTCTCATTTATTGATGCGCCATTCAACCTTCAATACTACAAAGAAGGCGATTACAGAACAGAAATTGCATATATGGGTTGCCGTACAAGAGTTGCAGGAAATGTTTATGACAAAGACAGGGAGATTGTTACTCAAAGAGGTAACTTGTCATTTACATCAATCAACTTGCCAAGACTTGGAATTTTGGCAAACAAGGATATGAACAAGTTTTATGAAATGCTTGATGAAAAACTTAATCTTGTTGCTGACCAACTTATGGATAGATACAAAATTCAAGCTAAAAAGAGAGTTAAAAACTATCCATTCCTAATGGGACAAGGCGTATGGCTTGACAGTGAAAAACTTGACTACGAAGACGAAATCGGTGAGATTTTGAAACACGGCACTTTGTCAATCGGATTTATCGGTCTTGCAGAATGTTTGGTTGCTTTGACAGGCAAACACCACGGCGAAGACGAAAACTGCCGTAAACTTGGCCTAGAAATTATTAAACATATGAGAGATTTCACAGATAAACTTTGCGAAGAAACTCACTTCAACTACTCTGTAATTGCAACACCTGCTGAAGGATTGTCTGGCAGATTTGTAAGAATTGATGCTAAAAAATTCGGTAAAATGAAAGGCATTACAGACAGAGATTACTACACTAACTCTTTCCATGTTCCAGTTTACTACAATATTGGTGCGCTTGACAAAATCAAAATTGAGGCTCCATATCACGCATTGACAAATGGTGGACACATCAGCTATATTGAGCTTGATGGCGACCCACTTAAAAACTTGGATGCTTTTGAGGCTTGCGTGCGTTGTATGAAAGAGGCAGGTATCGGATATGGTTCAATCAACCACCCTATCGATAGAGACCCTGTTTGTGGCTACAATGGTATTATTGACAATGTTTGTCCTAAGTGTGGAAGAAAAGAAGGCGACGGAAACCAAAACTTTGAAAGGATTCGTAGAATTACTGGTTACCTAGTTGGTACTGTTGACAGATTCAACAATGCAAAGCGTGCTGAAGTTAACGACAGAGTTAAACACCATGTGTAAAATAAGAATTGCAGGCTTAGTCAATGACTCAATAGTGGACGGCCCGGGCATGAGACTTACAGTTTTTTGTCAAGGTTGTCCGCATAACTGCAAAGGTTGTCATAATGGTCACACCCACGATTTTAAAGGTGGATATGAAATAGACATTGACGAAATTGTGACTAAGGCAAAAAACAATAAAATTTTAAGTGGCATAACATTCAGTGGTGGAGAACCAATGTGTCAACCAAAAGCTTTTTTGCAACTTGCAAAAAGGATAAAGGCAGAAACTGACCTTAATATCATTTGCTACACTGGCTACACAATTGAAGAGTTGCAAGCAATGAATAACAGCGATATTGACGAATTGCTTGATATTTGTGACTGGTTGATTGATGGAAAATTTGTTGAAGAACTAAAAGACTTGACTCTTCCCTTCCGTGGCAGCTCTAACCAACGAATTATTGAACTTAAAAACAATACTATTGATTGGACAAGATAATTATTATAAAGCAAAAAGAGCTATCCATAAAGGATAGTTTTTTTGTTAATCAAATAAAAACTTTTATTCTTACTTATTATAAATATAAATTCTGCACTTTTAAAAAATAATGCAAACTAAACATTATAAGAGTAATTTAAAAAGTATATACACTTTGATATAGCAGTAAAATAAAAACAAGTCTGAAAAAATATTCAGACTTGTTTTTGAAGTTATTATGTTTTATTGCTCAATCAAAAGCAATATTTATTGAATATCTGTATTGTTTTCTGTTTTATTTTCTTGACTTTGCATTACGCGTGCAATTTCCTCTGCTTGTGCCTTTCTTGCTTGAGCAGTATGCTTTTCAACAGCCTCTGCAAGCACATTTTTAAACTCATAAGCATTAGTTATGCCAATAAAAGCATTTTTATTTCTGTGCCTACCGTCAATTTCTCCACCACCACGAACAATGACTTTGTGGTAATGAAAAATATTTCCCCAAAAACCTGTCTCGATGCAAACATTGTCAACTTTAGAAATCATATAATCCAATGTATGAACAGAAATTACTCCCATTTTGCCAATAACACGCCTATTTGTAATGCACAACTCCATTGAATGCCACTTTAAAATTACAGAAACCATCTCAATGATACTAAGTACGAACAAGACCCAAAACATAATTGGAATTCCAATAAAGTCAGACCAAACAAGTGAAAAAATCAATGCAATAGCAAAAGTAATAAAACATCCTATGATGCTGGGAATTATACCCCAAACACTTTTTGTTGCTTTCAAGATAATCTCTTCCCCAGTGGTTAAATTACTTTCAACATAATTACTCATTTTCTCTCCTCCTAAGTAATATAAGTATTTTTGTACATTAATTATAACAAACACATTTTTCAATGTCAACAATTTTATTAAACATTTTTAAATTTTTATTTAATGACACTACATATTATATTGAATAATAGTAATAATTATATTGTGCAACACAATATGATACGACAAAAAACAAGGTAAAATAAAAGTATAAAAGGAGGATATCAAAATGAGTATTCAAGAAATTGTTGAAAGAATAGGAATTATCCGAACAAGAGCAAACTTATCTGCGCGTGCTTTAAGTTTAACCATAGGAAAAAATGCAAGCTATATCCATTTGTTGGAGAGTGAAAAAACAACTTTTGAGCCATCTTTGTCTGTTTTGTTGGATATCATTGAGGTATGTGGTAGCACTCCTGAAGAATTCTTTTATTCCGACCTTAACAGCTATAAACAAGACAAACAAGCACTTGACTTTTTTAAAACCTTGTCCTCTTACCAAAAAGAGGCAATAATGAATCTTTATAAAAAATAATAAAAACATAAAAAAATAACAGCAAACATTATGAATGATAAATAATGCTTGCTGTTATATTCTTATTTTGATATTTAAAGTATAATTTTTATCATTAATTATTTGTCACATAAAAGTAAAATCTTGACAAAATACTATTATAAAGAACAATTATTATTTAATTTAATGCATATATTATTTAGATAAATTATAAAAAATGCAAATTATTTTCCTAAATATATAAATTAAAGCATTACTTATCTTAATCACCATTTTTAAGTAATCTTATTTATTATAAAAATTATTTATTTTACAACAAAAAATGCTCTAGTTTTCACTAGAGCATTTCTTTGCTTAATATCAAATTTTAAAATTCAAAAAATCAGTGTTTGTTAAAATTACTTAATAATTTTAGCAACAACGCCTGAACCAACAGTTCTACCACCTTCACGGATAGCGAAACGCAAACCTTCTTCGATAGCGATTGGAGTGATAAGCTCGATATCCATATCGATGTTATCACCAGGCATTACCATTTCAACACCAGCAGGCAACTTGATTGAACCAGTTACATCAGTTGTTCTGAAATAGAATTGTGGACGGTAACCATTGAAGAATGGTGTATGACGACCACCCTCTTCTTTTGTCAATACATAAACTTGAGAAGAGAAAGTAGTGTGAGGGTTGATTGAACCTGGTTTTGCAAGAACTTGACCACGCTCGATATCAGTTCTTTGAATACCACGAAGTAGCAAACCTACATTGTCGCCTGCGAAAGCCTCATCAAGAAGTTTTCTGAACATTTCGATACCAGTACAAGTTGTTTTAACAGTATCTTTAATACCAACGATTTCGATTTGATCTTGCATTTTGATGCAACCACGCTCTACTCTACCAGTAGCAACAGTACCACGACCAGTAATAGTAAATACATCCTCAACTGGCATCAAGAAAGGCTTATCAGTATCACGCTCTGGAGCTGGGATATAAGCATCAACAGCATCAAGTAGCTCAGCGATGCAAGCACAAGCTGGATCATCTGCATTGCCGTTTGAAGCAGCCTCAAGAGCCTTGAATGCAGAACCTTTAATGATTGGAGTGTCATCGCCAGGGAAACCATACTCAGAAAGCAAGTCACGGATTTCCATTTCAACTAGCTCAAGAAGCTCTTCATCATCAACAAGGTCAGTCTTGTTCATAAATACAACGATATATGGAACGCCTACTTGACGAGCAAGCAAGATGTGCTCACGAGTTTGAGGCATTGGACCATCAGTTGAAGCAACAACAAGGATAGCACCGTCCATTTGAGCAGCACCAGTAATCATGTTTTTAACATAGTCTGCGTGTCCTGGGCAGTCTACATGTGCATAGTGACGAGTAGCAGTTTGATACTCTACATGTGCAGTGTTAATTGTAATACCACGCTCTCTCTCTTCTGGAGCTTTATCAATTTCGTCATACTTCATTGCATCAGCAAATCCCTTAGCAGCGCTGTACATTGTGATAGCTGCAGTAAGAGTTGTTTTACCATGGTCTACATGTCCGATAGTACCAATGTTAACGTGGGTCTTGTTTCTTTCAAATTTAGCTTTAGCCATATTTGTAATCCTCCTAAAAAATTCAATTTATAATGTTTTTTATTTTTGTACAATAATAAATATTGATTATTGTTGTTTTTGTCCTAAAACATTGATGTTTTGGGAAATTTAAATTACCTTTATTTTTTTAACTATTTATATTTACAAAAATCCATTGCAGACTTTTTCAAATTAATACTAAACAAAAGCAATTAATTTTGCTTTAACTTAAAATGGCTTAAACAAGCTATGTCATTTTTGCCATTTTAAATTTTAGCTGTTATAGATATTATATCATTTTATTTTCAAAATGTAAATACCTAATTTTATTTATCTTTGTTTCTCTCACCGATAATCTTTTCAGCAACACTTCTTGGAACCTCTGCATAGTGAGAGAATTGCATTGAGAATCCTGCTCTACCTTGAGAAGTCGAACGAAGTACAGTTGCATAACCGAACATCTCGCTAAGTGGAACTTCAGCAGAAATAGCTTGATCGCCACCTCTCATTTCCATTGTCTTAATGCTACCACGACGACCATTGATTGTACCGATAACATCGCCCAAGTACTCATCTGGAGTAACAACATCAACAGCCATGATTGGCTCAAGCAACACTGGATTTGCTTTTTTAGCACCCTCTTTAAGAGCCATGCTACCAGCAATCTTAAATGCAAGTTCTGAAGAGTCAACATCGTGGTAAGAACCATCATTGATAGTAACTTTGAAATCTACCAATTCATATCCTGCAACAACACCACTCAAAGCAGCCTCACGGATACCCTTGTCAACAGCTGGGATGTATTCCTTAGGAATTGAACCACCAACAGTTTTGTCCTCGATAACAATACCAGTTCCTGGCTCGCCCGGCATCATAGTGATACGGCAGTGACCATATTGACCAGAACCACCAGACTGACGAATGAATTTACCTTCAGCATCAACAGTGTTACGAATAGTTTCACGATAAGCAACTTGTGGTTGACCAACATTTGCCTCAACCTTAAACTCACGAAGCAATCTGTCAACAATAATTTCAAGGTGCAACTCGCCCATTCCGGCAATGATTGTTTGACCAGTTTCTTGATCTGTATATGTCTTGAATGTTGGGTCCTCTTCAGCAAGTTTAACCAAAGCCATACCCATTTTTTCTTGACCAGCTTTTGTTTTTGGCTCGATAGCAACTTTAATAACTGGCTCTGGGAAATCCATACTTTCCAAATGGATTGGATGATCTGGGTCACACAAAGTATCACCAGTTGTAGTGTCTTTTAGTCCTACGATAGCAACGATATCACCAGCAAAAACTTCATCAACCTCTGTTCTTGTGTTTGAGTGCATACGAACAATTCGTCCAATACGCTCTTTTCTGCCTTTTGATGCGTTGTATACATATGAACCACTTGTCAATTTACCACTGTAAAGTCTGAAGAATGCAAGTTTACCATATGGGTCAGCAACAATCTTGAATGCAAGACCTGCCATTGGTTGATCATCAGAAGAAATTCTTTCCTCTTCTTCGCCTGTGTCAGGGTTAGTACCTTTAATGTGTGGTACATCAAGTGGAGATGGAAGATAATCAACAATTGCATCCATCAATGCTTGTACACCTTTGTTACGATAAGCACTACCACAGAAAACAGGAGTGATAGCCATATCGATTGTAGCTTTACGCAAAGCAGCTTTGATTTCCTCTGCGCTAATCTCCTCGCCTTCAAGGAATTTAACCATAATATCCTCGTCGTAATCAGAGATTGACTCAATAAGAAGCTCTCTTGCAGCCTCTGCATCTGCTTGCATATCACTTGGAATGTCAACAATATCAAACTTGCTGCCGTCTTTATCGTCTTTAGCATAAACAACAGCTTTCATTTCGATAATATCAACGTGACCAATAAAATTGTCTTCTTTTCCGATAGGCAACTGAACAGGAACAGCATTTGCTTTCAAACGATCTTTCATCATTTGCACTACATTTGCAAAATCAGCACCTTGACGGTCCATTTTGTTTACAAACGCAATACGAGGAACACCGTATTTTGTAGCTTGTCTCCAAACAGTTTCTGATTGTGGCTCAACACCGGATTTTGCACAGAACAAAGCAACAGCACCATCAAGTACACGCAAACTTCTTTCTACCTCAACAGTAAAGTCCACATGCCCAGGGGTATCGATAAGGTTGATACGAGTGCCTCTCCATTGAGTTGAAGTTGCAGCAGAAGTAATTGTAATACCACGCTCTTGCTCTTGTACCATCCAGTCCATTGTTGCACTACCATCGTGAGTTTCACCAATCTTGTGAACACGACCAGTATAGTACAAAATACGCTCTGATGTTGTTGTTTTACCAGCATCGATGTGCGCCATAATACCTATATTTCTTGTATTTTCTAACGAAAATTCTCTTGGCATAACGCCCTCCTAAAAATCAAATTAACTTTTTTGTGTGGGCAATTAATATATTTATGATTAACATTAAATCTTAACTTAATCTCACACAAATAGTTTTAGCAAAAATAAACTTTTGCTCGAACCTGTTAAATTACCAACGATAATGAGCAAATGCCTTATTAGCCTCAGCCATTCTGTGCATATCATCTTTCTTCTTCACAGAGTTACCTGAGTTATTATAAGCATCCATCAATTCGCCAGCAAGTCTCTCAACTGTTGTTTTCTCATTTCTTTTTCTTGCGAAAAGAACAATCCAACGAATAGCAAGAGTTTGTCTTCTGTCAGCCCTAATTTCCATTGGAACTTGGTAAGTTGAACCACCTACACGGCGAGCTTTAACTTCCAAAACAGGCTTAACATTTTCAAGTGCTTGTTCAAAAACCTCCATTGGGTCTTGATTCATTTTTTCTTTAATTATATCAAAAGCACCATATACGATATTTTGAGCAGTTCCTCTTTTTCCATCAAGCATAATTTGGTTGATCAGCTTAGTAATAACTTTGCTACCATACAAAGGATCAGGAAGAACATCTCTCTTTATAACACCACTTCTTCTTGGCATAATTTTTTACCTCCATTAATATTTAGACTGCCTAAAAATCACAAAAGCAAAGCAGTCATAGTTGTTGCTTTAAACATCCGATTACAAGTCTTATTTAGGGCGTTTTGCACCATATTTAGATCTTGCTTGTCTACGATTAGCTACACCTGATGCATCCAAAGTACCACGAATAATGTGATATCTAACACCTGGCAAATCTCTAACCCTACCACCACGAATCAAAACCACGCTATGCTCTTGCAAATTGTGTCCAATACCTGGAATGTAAATTGTACCCTCTTGACCGTTTACAAGGCGTACCCTTGCAATTTTACGCAAAGCTGAGTTTGGCTTTTTAGGAGAAGTTGTTGTAACTGAAAGGCAAACTCCACGCTTTTGAGGATTTGCATCCATAATTGGAGAATTGCTTTTAGAAACTTTGTCTTTTCTTCCTTGCCTAATTAATTGGTTAATAGTTGGCATTTCTTTTTTACCTCCTTAAAAAATATAAAATCGGATGAGTAATTCCCGCAACCCCTGAAGGATACTCACACAAGCTGTGCGATATTTCATTTTTCTTGCTACTGCACAAACAATATCAAATCAACATTAAAAAAGACAAAATAAATTTTGCATAGGCTGCTCGCCACATTGCAAACAAAAAATATTAATGCCTTTTATCAGTTTGATACACTTTCTGCAATAACCGCCCCAATAAAATGTTCGCTGTCAATAGACATAAAGCACACCTACCTATGCCATATAGACTGCCGTCAAACCCCACCCAACCCGAGTGAAATGTTGACGGATTTAAGCAATAAATTTGTTTATAATCAAAGCTTTTTTTGGCATAATTTGCCTAAGCCCGACCATATATGTGATATTCTAACAAATATAATAATAATTGTCAAACATTTTAAACAATTTTTACTTTTTTACGATTTTTATTTGTTTTTGAATAAAATTAGACAAGTTGTGTCTAATTTATATGTTTCGTATTTTAAGATTCTAACACATCAAAAAGCCTTTTTTAAGCCTAATATATAATTTATAATAATCATTCATTATTGTAGTAATTTGAATTGATTACTGCAATTATTAAAATTATTTTCAATCAAATATCCTTACATTTGCTGAGCCATCAAGGTCTATATCTGCACATTTTACACCACTTTCAATAAGTATTCTTGTTTCGCTTGCAATCATTGCTGCATTATCTGTGCACAAATTTAGTGATGGATAAATCACATTAATCTTATGTTTTTGACCTTGCTCACTGATTTTTGCACGCAAAAGCTTGTTTGCACCAACACCACCTGCTATTACAATCGTGTCATATCCGTACTTGAGTGTTGCCCTGATTGTATTGTCCACAAGCATACCAATTGCACGATTTTGAAAACTTGCTGCAACATCTGCTTTGTTAAACTCTTCGAATTTTTGCTCTTTATTGTGTATGTAATTGATAACAGCAGTTTTAAGTCCACTATAGCTGAAATTGAAATGATCCTCTCCTTTAAACGGCAATGGCATTTCAATATTGCACTCGCCGTAAGTTGCTAACTTTTCAATTTCCACACCACCTGGATATGGCAACCCCAAACATCTTGCAACTTTGTCAAAAGCCTCTCCACAAGCATCATCAACTGTGCTACCAATAATTTCAATTTCATTAAGCCCTTCAACTTTGCAAATTGCTGTATGACCACCACTTGCAATCAAGCAAATATATGGTGGTTTCAAATTAGGACAAGCAATATAATTTGCTGCAATATGCCCCTTGATATGATTTACTGCAATGAGAGGTTTGCCAAGGCTATATGCCAAGCTCTTTGCATAGCTTACACCCACAAGCAACGCTCCCAAAAGTCCTGCACCATAAGTTACGCCAAAAACATCAATATCGCTTAATGTCATATTTGCTTTTTCAAGTGCTTCCTTAACCACATTTTCCACAGCCAATGTATGATTTCTTGATGCAATTTCTGGCACAACACCACCAAAACGCCTGTGAATTTCAATTTGTGTTGCTACCACATTAGAAAGCAACTGCTTACCTTTCATAATTGCGCAAGCAGTTTCGTCACAAGAGGATTCAATCGCAAGTATTACTATGTCATCACGACCTTTTAATTGCTCCAATTTTTCATTTGCTATTTGTATGTATGACATTTTTAATTCCTTATATAAACAATATAAATTTACATTTTAATACCGATTTTTAATAGGATATTGGTTTTTTATCCCTCAATGACTCATGCATTGGATATTTATATTTGTCTTGTTCTGTTATTTCCCTTTGCACTCTGCAAGGCACTCCAACAGCAATTACTCCCGAAGGGATATCTCTTGTAACCACACTGCCTGCCCCAATCACAGAGTTATCTCCAATCGTTACACCTGCAATAATTGTTAAGCCTGCTCCTATCCAAACATTATTTCCAATGGTAATTGGCTTTGCAATTTCCACACCAGCTTTTCTTTGCTCTGGGTCAAGTGCGTGTTCAGCAGTGGAAAAACAACAATTTGGGGCAACAAAAACATTGTCACCAAACTTAACTTTTGCACCATCAGTGATTATCATATTATGGTTGGAATAAAAGTAATCTCCCAGCTCAATATTATAACCATAGTCACACCAAAACGGAGGAGTGATAAAACACTCTTTTCCCATTTTGCCCAGCAAATCTTTTAAGATACTGGCTTGTCCTTCTCTATCTGTAATTTTAAGCTTGTTATACTCATAACATTTATCTTTTGCTATTGCAATTGCTGCCTCAAACTCAGGATTATAACATCCTTGTATAAGGCAATTTATAGGCACTATCGGTTTTATATTCTTCCCCTAGAGCATGTTAAATCAAGCTTTTTTCAAATATTCTTCAATAAACTCCTCAATTTCTCCATCCATAACAGCAGAGATATTACCTGTTTCGTAGTTTGTCCTGTGGTCCTTAACCATTGTGTAAGGACAAAAAACATATGACCTAATTTGCGAACCCCACTCGATTTTTTTCAAATCGCCTTTAAGTTCTTGGTCTTTTTCCATTCTTTCTTGCTCTTGCCTTTCAATAAGCTTACTTTTAAGCATTTTCAAAGCTTGCTCTCTGTTTTGAATTTGGCTGCGCTCATTTTGACATTGCACAACAATACCAGTTGGAATATGTGTCATACGAACAGCAGAATCTGTTTTGTTGACATGCTGGCCACCTGCGCCACCACTGCGATAGGTATCCACACGCACCTCGTCCATATTGATAACGATTGAATTGTCATTTTCAATTTCAGGCATAACTTCAAGCGAAGAAAAACTTGTGTGTCTGCGACTTTGAGAGTCAAACGGAGAAATTCTGACAAGACGATGAACGCCTTTTTCCGCCTTCAAATAGCCATACGCATTTTCTCCAGACACCATAAAAGTGACAGCTTTTATTCCAGCCTCATCGCCGTCAAGTCTGTCAAGTTCTTTCACAACAAAACCTTCACGCTCTGCATATCTGTTGTACATTCTGTAAAGCATACTTGCCCAGTCTTGAGCCTCTGTGCCACCTGCTCCTGCGTGCAGAGTCAAAATTGCATTGTTGGCATCATATTTGCCTTTTAGCAATGTTTGAAGTCTTAATTGCTCAATCTCGCGAGTCAATCTTTTCATTTCAGCAATAATATTTTCGTCTTCGCTGTCATCTGACATTTCAATGCACATATCAATCAAAACTTCAGTGTCCTCTAAGCCAGACATAAGCTGATTGAATTTGTTCAATTTGTTTTCAATACTCTTGCACTCTTTGTTTACAACTTGAGCCTTTGCCATATCATTCCAAAAGTCTGGCTCGTTTTGAATTGCCTCAAGTTCTGCTTTTCTTGCTTTCAATTTTTCCAAATCCAAAGCATCGCCAACACCAATAAGCAGTTCCTTTGTTTTTTGAAGTTCTTGTTTTGTTTCTTCTAGTAAAATCATAAATATTTCCTTATTTAATTTGTTTGGCTTTTTTTTTGCCAAACTGCAATATTTTTTTGTCAACTACATTTGATTTTAGTGGCAAAAATTGAAATACATCTCAAATTAATGCCGATTTTTGATTGTTTATTGAAAATTTTACAAATTTTGCCTACACATTATTTCCACAGCAGTTTTTGTATTTTCTGCCTGAGCCACAAGGACAAGGGTCATTTCTGCCAATCTTTTTATCCTTGTTTACAACTGTTTTATTTTCGTTTGTGCTAGACTCCTCTGCAACCTTTTTTCTCTCCACATTAGCTCTTAAAACGCCTTTACAAAGCGTTGCAACAGTATCACGATTAATTGCATCAATCATCTCATCAAACATATCGATTGCGTTGTTTTTGTATGCAATAACAGGATCCTTTTGACCATATGCCATAAGTCCGATACCCTTTCTTAATCTGTGCAAACTATCAATGTGGTCCATCCATTTAGAGTCAACATTTCTCAAAAGCACAACTCTTTCAACCTCGTGAAAATCAATTCCGTTTTCTGTTGCATCTGCCACTTTTGCATCATATTGACGGAAAACTTCATCTAAAATGCCGTCTCTGATTTTGATTGCGTTGTAAACAGAACAAAACTCCTCTGTTATAAGATTTGTACCATCTGCCAAAACTTTTTGTTCCAAAGCAATGTTAAAACCTTCATAATCCCAAGACTTGTAACCAACTGTCATATCAATATAATTATTGCAGATAATTTCAACCTGTTCAATAATCATTTTTTCAATTTGATTTGACATATCAAGGCCGTCAAGAACTTTGTTTCTTTGTTCGTATATCAAATTTCTTTGAACATTCATAACATCGTCATAAGCAAGCACACTTTTTCTTATGCTGAAATCTCTGCCTTCAATTCTTGCTTGTGCATGCTCAATCTGCTTTGTAAGCATTGAAAGTTCAATAACTTGGTCCTCATCAACATTAAGTTTTGCTGCAATGTTTTGCATTGTTTCGCCACCAAACACACGCAACATATCATCTTCCATACTCAAGTAGAATACGCTGGAACCCGGGTCACCTTGTCTGCCACTTCTACCACGCAGCTGGTCATCAATACGCCTGCTGTCATTACGGCATGTGCCCACAATTCTAAGTCCACCCAAAGCTTTAACTTGCTCTTTTTCTTTATCCGTAATTTGCTTGAATTGCTCGTAATATTTTTGATATTCCTCTCTTGCTTTCAATATTTCAGGGTCAGTGATAACAGCATAAGATGTTGCCTCTGCAATCATTTCCTCGCTGTAACCATTTTTTTCCATTCTCTCTTTTGCAAGATATTCTGCATTACCTCCAAGCATAATATCTGTACCACGACCTGCCATGTTTGTGGCGATTGTAACTGCACCGATTTTTCCTGCTTGAGCAATGATTTCTGCCTCACTCTTGTGATTTTTTGCATTCAAAACATTGTGATTAATCTTGTTTGCCTTCAAGATTTTTGACAAAGCCTCAGAGTCCTCAACATTTGATGTTCCCACCAATATTGGTTGTCCTGTTTGATGATGTGCAGCAATATCTTGAACCAAAGCTTTAATTTTGCCTTTTTTTGTTGTGTAAAGCCTATCATTTTCATCCACTCTTTGAATTGGCTTGTTTGTTGGCAACACCACAACATCAAGGTTGTAAATATCATTAAACTCTTTTTCCTCTGTTTTTGCAGTACCTGTCATACCTGACAATTTTTTGTAAAGTCTGAAAAAGTTTTGGAAAGTGATTGTTGCAAGAGTTTTTGACTCTGCCTTGATTGCAACTTTTTCCTTTGCCTCAATGGCTTGGTGCAAACCCTCGCTATATCTTCTGCCCTCCATAAGACGACCAGTAAACTCGTCAACAATGATAACCTCGTTGTCTTTAACCACATAGTCAACATCTTTTTTCATTATAACATTTGCTCTTAAAGCATTGTTAACATAATGTGCCAAATCTTGATTTTCAATGTCAGCATAGTTTTCCAAAGCAAAATATCTTTCTGCTTTTGCAACACCTTCATCGGATAGGCGAACAGTTTTTTCTTTTTCCTCAACAATATAGTCATCTTCATTCAAAGACTTAGCAAAAGCGTTTGCACGAGTGTAAGTTTCGCTTGATTTTTCGCCCATACCACTGATAATCAATGGAGTTCTTGCCTCATCAATCAAAATGCTATCCACCTCGTCCACAATGGCGAAGTTAAGTTTTCTTTGCATTTTTTGACTAATTTGAACAATCATATTGTCTCTTAAGTAATCAAAGCCAAGCTCGTTGTTTGTGGCATAAATAATATCGCAATTGTATGCAGCTTGTTTATCCTCATTGCTCATTTGAGGCACAACCACACCAACAGTCAAGCCTAAGTATTTGTAAACTTTGCCCATCCACTCCGCATCACGCTTTGCAAGATAGTCATTGACTGTAACGATATGCATACCTTCGCCACTCAAAGCATTCAAGTATGCCGGCAATGTTGCAACCAAAGTTTTTCCTTCACCTGTTGCCATTTGTGCAATTCGTCCTTGGTGCAATGCAATACCACCCATCAACTGCACATGGAAATGTCTTAAGCCAAGCACTCTATCACTTGCCTCTCTTACGGTTGCAAAAGCTTCTGTCAAAATATCATCCAAACTCGCGCCGTCTGCAAGTCTTTGTTTAAATTCAGCAGTTTTTGCCTTCAAAGCCTCTTCTGATAAATTTTTATATTCCTCTTCCAAAGCTTCAATTTCATCAGCTTTTTTATTAAGTTTTGTTATTTCCCTGTCATTAGCATTAGGAAACAATTTAGAAAACAATCCCATATGTCATCCTTGATAATGTTGTTGAATTTAGCAATGCGCTAGCAACATTAAGAAAATATTTGCATATATTCTTTTTTATTTTACACCAAAATTTGCCATATGTCAATTAGCATATTATTATATAATAAAAAATATTGTAAACTTGCGTGCAAAATTTGTGCAAATTCACAATATTATTTTAATTATCTCAATTTTTTGACATTTTAAGAAAACTGAAAAATTTTAACTTGAATTTCAAATTAAATTGCCGGATATTATTTTTAGCTTATAATTTCAAAATCAGTCAAATCTTCATTTTGCTCTGCTGGCACTTTGTACTGTGGACTTGCAACAACCAAACCATAAACTGCACTCGCCCCTGCTTTTTTAAGCAAACGGCTAATTTCACTCAAAGTACTGCCCGTTGTTAGAATATCATCCACAAGCAAAACTTTTTTGCCTTTCACAATGCTTGCATTTTGCAAATTATAAACACCTTTCACATTTTCTCGTCTCTCTCGAGCAGACAATGAGGACTGCTGTTTGTTATCCACAACTTTAAGCACAACATCGTCAGCTAATGGCAATTTTAGCTTTTCAGCAAGACTTTTTGCAAGCAGTAGTGCTTGGTTATATCCTCTTTGTTTTTCTCTTTTGTAAGATAACGGCACAGGAATGACAATTTCTGCATCCAAATGATTTTGATTGTATGTGTCAAACAACATTTCTGCAAAGTGCTTTTCTATCCAACGATTGTTGTTAAACTTCATATCAAGCACAATCCGTTGAGCCTCTTTTTCATAAACAAGACTGCTACGAACAAAATCAAAATGCTTGGTATTATTTTGGCAATCAATGCAATAATTTGCCTCATTTCCAACTGGACTATCACACTTCACACAAATTCTGCCATTGTTAAAAGGAAATGTCCTAAAGCATTGTTCACAAAGACAATATTTACTGCCTTTTGGGATTTCTTTTTCACACACAATGCAGTTGCAATCATCTGGGTAAACTGCTTTTGATATCACTGCACCAATTTTACCAAACAACAATTTCAATTTCCCTTTTTTGCGCAAATTTTTGCATTTTACACCCGATTTTTGATGGGTTATTGAATTTTTTGAAGTTTTTTCTTTATTTTTCATTTCCATTTTTCTTCGCACCCAACAAAACTTTTTTGCATTAAAATTTCACTAACTAAACTTTTTATTATCCTAAAACTGCAATAAATTATGCTTTATTTTTATAACTGCACTTTATTAGCGCAACAAAATATTAGCCAAATAAACTGCTTAGTTATCCAGTTGAATTTGTTGTCTTTCGTATTCTTCCTCAAGCATTTGAGTTAGCAATGTATATCTTTTTGCAGTGTAATTATTGTGAACCATATTTGAAAGATACTTTTCCTCTCCCACAATCACACTCATTTTTTTTGCTCTTGTCACAGCCGTATACAAAAGATTTCGTGTCATAATAGTATAGCTACCACCCATCAAAACAATGACTACAATATCAAACTCACTGCCTTGCGACTTGTGCACACTTATGCTGTATGCAAGTAAAAGCTGGTCAAAAATATCTCTTGTGTAAGTTGCAATTCTTTCATCTTCAAACTCCACAACCAGTTTCCCGTCATTTTCATTTATATCAATTATCGTGCCGATGTCAC
The DNA here is from genome assembly GCA_910584975.1 of uncultured Christensenella sp. Classification (GTDB taxonomy): domain Bacteria; phylum Bacillota; class Clostridia; order Christensenellales; family UBA3700; genus MGBC100798. Next base: position 31,258 of record CAJUEA010000005.1, on the reverse strand, counting down.
CATTAAAAACGCCAACACCACTCTCATCGCCTCTCTCCCATTCCAAATCATAATTGTTTACAATATGAATTACTTTGTCAAATTGCCTGTAAATATGCTCGCCAATTTTAATTTCTTTTTTGTCACTTGAAAAAGGATTTATCGCATTTTGCAAAAGACGATTGATGTTGTTAACCCCGCTTGCACCTTTTTTTAAAGGGCACAAAACTTGAATGGAAAGTGGCGAAACTTTCATATATGATGGGATTCTTCTGCTTACCATATCCACAACAACTTCTGCAATTTTTTCTTGTCCTTCTATATTTGAATACAAAAAATCGCTGTCACTATTGCGAATAATTGGCATTTCTCCATTGTTTATTCTGTGAGCATTTTCCACAATCATGCTATGATGATCTTGCCTATAAATATATGTAAGATAGCTTATCGGCAATTTATTGAAAGCAATAATGTCTCCCAAAATATTACCTGCCCCAACTGACGGCAACTGATCTTTGTCGCCAACGACAATCAATCTTCCACCTTTTTTGATTGCACCAAGCAAAGCACTGAAAACATACTCGTCGCACATACTGACCTCGTCCACAATGACAACATCAGCCTCCAAAGTGGTGTTTTCAGAATATGTGAAATACCCCTTTCCACCTTTAAAATTTAAATCCAACAAACGATGAATAGTTTTTGCAGGTTCGCCACTTGCCTCTGCAAGCCTTTTTGATGCTCTGCCCGTAGGTGCACATAGTTGAGTGTTAAGATTTAATTTTCTGAAAATGTGCAATATACATTTGATTATTGTTGTTTTTCCTGTTCCGGGACCACCTGTGATAACATTGACGCCGTATCTGACAGCGTTTTCTATTGCCTTAACTTGATTTTCGTGCATTTTTAAGCCATTAAGCTCTTCAAACTCGCTTATATCTGCACGAACATCTGTGTGCAACTCTGTTTGAGAATTATTCAAGCTTATAAGTTTTTGCGAAATTTTGCGCTCAAGCAAATAATAGCGATTAAACATTATAATACTGCTATTTTTGTTTTGCAACACTACGATAACACCACTTATCTCCATAAGTTCAATGACGCTTTCAAGCAAAATTTTGTTTTCTTCCTTGCTTAGTCCAAGCAACTTGAAAACCATGTCAAACAAATGTTCTTTTGGAAGATAGGTATGTCCGTTGTTTGCGGCTGCTTGTTTTAGGCAATAAACAATGCCTGCTCTTATCCTAAACTCGCTGTCTGGTTGTATTCCCACCTCGTGCGCTATTCTGTCAGCAGTGACGAATCCAACTCCGTCCACATCTTCCACAAGTTTATATGGATTGTCATTTATCAAACTTAAAGTATTACTACCATAAGTTTTATAAATTTTAACAGCTAGATTCAAAGAAATATCTAATTTTTGCAGTCCCACAATTGTATCCTGCATATGCTTAAGCTCCACAAAAGACTCGTGAAGTTGAATTGCTTTGTTTTTGCTTATGCCTTTTACATTTACAAGCTTGCCCGGATATTTTTCAATAATCTCAAAAGTTTGCTCGCCAAACTCTTCCACAATATTGTCAGCTGTTACTTCGCCAATCCCCTTGAAAAGTCCACTGCCCAAATATTTTGCGATTTCATCCAAACTATTTGGCAAACAAATTTTTGCACTTTTAATTTGCAGTTGCTCCCCATATTTTGGGTTGATAATCATATCGCCTTCAAGCTCTACAACTTCGCCTTCACTGACAGGAGGGATAATGCCAACAGCAGTAATACTGATAACAGAATCACTGATTATTAAAACTGAGTACCCATTGTCATTATTGTGGAAAACAACTCTTTCCACACTCCCTTTTACTATCATAACAACCTTTTAACTATTGTTTTGCGAGAAATTCTTTAACTTAATACCGATTTTCGCAGTATTTTTGCAAAATTATTTTAAATATTATCAACCGAAAAGCTCAACTGCAAGTTTTTTGATTTGCTCTGCTTTATTAGTTTTTTCCCAGCTAAATCCATCCCTTCCAAAATGTCCGTAGTTGGAAGAGTTTGCATAAATCGGATTTCTAAGCTCCAAATAATCAATCAAAGCACTTGGTCTTAAATCAAACACTTTCATAATAATTTCAGTGATTTGCTCATTTGAATACTTGCTTGTTCCAAAAGTGTTTACTTGAACAGAAACTGGCTTTGCAACACCAATTGCATACGCAACATCAAGTTGACATTTTTTTGCAATGCCACTTGCAACGATATTTTTGCAAATGTGTCTTGCCATATAGCAAGCTGACCTGTCAACTTTTGTTGGGTCCTTACCACTGAATGCACCTCCACCATGAGGGCAATATCCACCATAGCTGTCAACAATAATTTTTCTGCCTGTAAGTCCACTATCCCCTTGTGGTCCACCAATAACAAATCTGCCGGTTGGATTGATAAAATATTTGGTGTTTTCATCCACCAAATCTTGTGGAATTACCTTGTCAATAATGTGTTTTTTAACCTCTTCACGCAAAACTGACATTTCCACATCAGGGTTGTGTTGAGTAGAAAGCACAACTGCCTCCACTCTGCTTGGTTTGTCGTCCACATATTCAATGGTAACTTGTGCTTTGCCATCTGGTCTCAAATATTTTATAGTTCCGTTTTTTCTTACCTCCGTCAACTTTGCTGTAAGCTTGTGAGCAAGATAAATTGGCATTGGCATAAGGCTTTCTGTTTCGTCAGTTGCATAACCAAACATCATACCTTGGTCGCCCGCACCATTTGTGTCATAAATATCTCCACCTGCCTTTTTCTCAATGCTGTTATCCACACCCATTGCAATGTCTGGAGATTGTTTGTCAATGCTTGTCATAACAGCACAGGTATTGCCATCAAATCCCATATCACTGCTTGTGTAGCCAATCTCGCACACTGCTTTTCTGACAATTGCAGGAATATCTATGGTTGCAGTGGTAGTAATTTCTCCCATTACCATTACAAAGCCTGTGTTGCAACAAGTTTCGCAAGCAACCCTAGCCATTTTGTCTTGAGCAAGTATTGCATCAAGCACACTATCTGAAATTTTATCACATACCTTATCAGGATGTCCTTCTGTTACACTTTCACTTGTAAATAATCTTTTATTCATATGTATCTCCTTTTGGAAAGTTCCATCTTTCCTACATTTTGCAAAATAGTACCGATTTTTGATGTGATTTTTATCTTTTTTACTAATTTATTAAAAATCAACTTTACTTTTAATCGCAATTTAAATTTGATTTTTGCAAAATATTAAAACAACAATTTAAATGTTTTACAAACATAATTCTATCTTCACAATTGTTAGATATGATTTCCCATTGATATATTCAAAAAAGCTACTCATTTGACAGAGTAGCTTTTTTAAAATTCTATCTGTCAAGACATTTCGTCTTGCGGAATTTAGCACCTTACAAAATTAGGTTGCTGTGCAATCAACGGGTCCGTTCCCTCCTGCAACTCATAATAGAAACTATTCAATTTTTATTCTTCGTCACTGTCGAAAGAAAACATATCATCGTCGCTATCAAAGTCGAACTTATCAATATGTTCGCCAGTTTCAAAGATTTCCATTTCTTGATTTTGTGCAAGATTTGCATCAACATTTTGATAGCATTTCATACCTGTACCAGCAGGAATCAACTTGCCCAAAATAACATTTTCTTTCAAGCCAACCAAATTGTCAACCTTGTTTTTGATTGCAGCTGATGTCAAAACTCTTGAAGTCTCTTGGAAAGACGCTGCTGACAAGAATGATTCTGCAGCCAAGCTTGCTTTTGTAATACCAAGCAAAGTACGCTTAGCAGTTGCTGGTCTGCCACCATTTTGCAATGTCTTTTCGTTGTTTTCTTCATAAGTGAAGATATCATACATATCTCCCGGCAACATATTTGTATCGCCTTGAGTTTCAATTTTAACTTTCTTAAGCATTTGTCTGATAATAATTTCAGTGTGCTTATCATTAATATGAACACCTGATGAACAGTAAGCAGATTGAACTTCTTTAATCAAATACTCTTGAACACCCTTTACGCCACGAGTTCTAAGCATATCTTGTGGATATACGGAACCTTTTGTAAGTGATGTACCAGCCTCAACCTTATCGCCACTTTTCACGATAACTGTTTGTCCGTAGTTATACTTATATTCTTTAACATCGCCAATGTCAGATGTGATTGTGATAATTCTGTTGTCTTTATCGTGAGAAACTGTACCTTGAATGTCAGAAAGTATTGCCTCACCCTTAGGTCTTCTAACCTCAAACAACTCTTCAACACGAGGCAAACCTTGTGTGATATCGTCTGCAGTTGCAACACCACCAGTGTGGAATGTTCTCATTGTAAGCTGTGTACCTGGCTCACCGATTGACTGCGCTGCAATAACACCAACAGCCTCGCCAAGCTTAACAATGTTGCCAGATGCCATATTTGCACCATAACATTTTGCACAAACACCTTGTTTTGATTTACAAGACAAAGCACTTCTGATACGAACAGATTTAACACCTGCATCCTCAACCATTTTTGCTTGCTCTGCATTAAGCAAAGTGTCTGCCTTAACAAGAATTTCGCCAGTTTCAGGGTGAATGATATCATCCATACAATATCTGCCCTTAATTCTGTCGCCAATTCCCTCAAGTGGCTTATCACTATCAGCACCAAGGATAGCACTAACAACAAAGCCTTTGTTATCTCCACAATCTTCTTCGTTTACAATGCAATCTTGAGCGACATCAACCAAACGACGAGTCAAGTAACCGGAGTCAGCAGTCTTCAAAGCTGTATCGGCAAGACCTTTTCGTCCACCGTGTGAAGAAATGAAGTATTCAAGAACTGACAAGCCTTCACGATAGTTAGCTTTAACTGGAAGTTCAACTGTTTTACCTGATGGGTCAGCAACCAAACCACGCATACCACAAAGCTGAGAAATCTGTCTCATGCTACCACGCGCACCAGAGTGAGCCATCATATAGATAGGGTTGAATTTTCCAAGTCCTGCCTCAAGAATCTTGTCAACCTTCTTCTTAGCATCTGTCCAAGCTTGAATAACTTGATTATATCTGTCATCCTCAGTCAACAAACCACGACGGAATTTCTTTTCGATATCCATAACAATTTTTTCGGTATCTGAAACGATTTGATATTTCTCCTTAGGGATATGCATATCAAACACTGAAGTTGTGATTGCACCGATTGTTGAATATTTGTAACCTTGTGCCTTAATCTTATCCAAAACAACAGATGTTTCAGTTGCACCCTTAAACTTAAAGCAAGCATCAACGATTTTTGAAAGTTGACTCTTTCCAACAAGGAAATCAATTTCCAAATCAAGATCCATTTCAGGGCTATTGCTTTCACTGATTGGAAGTTCTGGATTATATCTCTTTACAAATTGCAAATCTTGTGGAATTGCCTCATTAAAGATAAACCTACCAACAGAAGTTTTGATGTTTTTTTGGCAATGTTTTTTAACCATTTCGCCATTGATTTCCACTTGTATATCACGCACAACACGAATACTTACAACATCTTGAAGTCCAATTTCTTTTAATTGATAAGCCATCAAAGCCTCATTAAAGCTACGATATGACTTCAAATTGTAATTTTCAGGAGCTTTCCAATATTCGTCTGCATCAATAATGACTTCATTGTTGTTTTCGTCAATAGTGATTGCATTCTTTTGAATTGTCAAATAGTATGAACCGATAACCATATCTTGAGATGGAGAAACGATTGGGTTACCATCTGAAAGTTTCAAGATATTGTTTGTTGCAAGCATCAAGAATCTAGCCTCTGCTTGAGCCTCAAGACTTAAAGGTACATGGACAGCCATTTGGTCACCATCGAAGTCCGCATTGAACGCACCACAAGCAAGTGGATGCAATTTGATAGCTCTACCCTCAACAAGAACTGGCTCAAAAGCTTGAATACCAAGTCTGTGCAATGTTGGTGCACGGTTAAGAAGCACTGGGTGATCTTTGATAACATCTTCAAGGATATTCCACACTTCGTCAGAACCTTTCATGATGTATTTTCTTGCAATTCTGATGTTTAAGCAGTAGTTAAGTTCAACCAATTTTTTGATAACAAATGGTTTGAAAAGCTCAAGTGCCATTTCCTTTGGCAAACCACATTGATACATTTTAAGCTCAGGACCAACAACGATAACTGAACGACCAGAATAGTCAACACGCTTACCAAGCAAGTTTTGACGGAAACGACCTTGTTTACCTTTTAGCATACCAGTCAAAGATTTCAACTCTCTGCCACCAGGGCCAGTAACTGCTTTACCCCTTCTGCCGTTGTCAAACAAAGCGTCAACAGCCTCTTGCAACATTCTCTTTTCATTTCTAACAATGATATCTGGAGAGCCGTACTCAATAAGCTTTTTCAAACGCTTATTACGAGTGATAACTCTTCTGTACAAATCATTCAAGTCAGATGTTGCATATCTGCCACCATCAAGTGGAACCATAGGTCTTAACTCCGGAGGAAGGACAGGAATAACATCCAAAATCATCCATTCAGGGCGATTGCCACTCAATCTGAATGACTCAATAATATCAAGTCTTTTTGATGCCTTAATCTTTTTAGCACCTTCGCTTTTTGCAATTTCTTTTTTAAGTTTTTCAGCCTCTTTCTCCAAGTCAAGTTGTTTTAAAAGCTCTTTGATAGCCTCAGCACCCATCATAGCTTTAAAGCTATCTCTACCAAATTTTTCTTGAGCATCACGATACTCTTGGTCATTGATAGTTTGTTTGTAAACAAAATCAGTTGTACCTGGGTCGATAACAATGAATCTTGAAAAGTAAAGTACGCTATCCAAATCCTTAATACCAAGGTCAAGACACAAGCCTATTGAGCTTGGTGTGCCCTTGTAATACCAAATGTGTGATACAGGAGCAGCCAATTCAATATGTCCCATTCTTTCACGACGAACTTTGCTGTCAGTAACCAAAACGCCACATCTATCGCAAACAGTACCCTCATTTTTCTTTTTATATTTGCCACAAGCACACTCCCAACTGCGAGAAGGTCCGAAGATAACCTCGCAGTAAAGACCACCTTTTTCTGGTTTTTGAGTTCTGTAGTTGATAGTTTCAGCATTAACCACTTCGCCCTTTGACCAACTTCTGATTTTATCTGGAGATGCAACTCCTATCTGGATAGAACTAAAATTATTTAATTCAAACATTCTTTACCTCCATTACTCTTTATCGTCGCTACTGATACCAATATCAAACAATTCAGCTGTATTAATATCATTTTTTGACTCGTTAGCGATATCAAACAATTCGCCTGCGTTTATACCACCATCGCCATTGTCCACATTATCGCTGTTGAAACCAAACAAATCATCATCTTCAAATGGGAAATCATCCAAATTATATGAATTGTCATTGTCCAATCCAAAGATATCCAACTCGTTATCGCCAACAACATCAATCTCTTGCAGTTCCTTAGGCTCGTTGTAATTAACAGGAACACTCTTAGAGCTATAAGTATCAATGCTGATTTCATCGCCGTTGTCATTCAATGTGCGAACATCAAGACAAAGTGATCTGAACTCTCTTACCAATACCTTGAATGCCTCTGGAATACCAGGTTCGCAAATTGCATTGCCTTTAACGATAGAGTTGTAAATATTTGTACGACCTTCCACATCGTCTGACTTAACTGTAAGAATCTCTTGCAAGATATGAGATGCACCATAAGCCTCCAATGCCCAAATTTCCATCTCACCAAATCTTTGACCACCAAATTGAGCTTTACCTCCAAGTGGTTGTTGAGTAACAAGTGAGTAAGAACCAGTTGCTCTTGCGTGAATCTTATCGTCAACCAAGTGAATAAGTTTCAACATATACATATAACCAACAGTAACAGGATTTTCAAATGCCTCACCTGTTCTACCATCATATAATTTAATTTTGCCGTTAGGGCTCAAATTGTTTTCAATGAACAAGTTTTTAATATCGTGCTCTGTTGCACCATCAAAAACAGGAGTTTCAACCTTCCAATTAAGCATTTTTGCAACATAGCCCAAGTGAACTTCAAGCACCTGTCCGATGTTCATACGAGAAGGTACACCCAATGGGTTAAGCACAATTTGAAGTGGTGTGCCATCTTCCATAAATGGCATATCTTCTTTTGGCAATACTCTTGAAACAACACCCTTGTTTCCGTGTCTACCTGCCATCTTATCGCCTACGCCAAGCTTACGCTTTTGAGCAACATAAACAACAACTTTCATATTTACGCCAGGAGATAGCTCGTCTTTGTTTGCCCTTGTGAACACTTTAACATCCACAACAATACCTTTTTGTCCGTGAGGAAGTCTCAAAGAAGTGTCTCTTACATCTCTAACCTTTTCGCCAAACATTGCTCTTAGCAATCTGTCTTCAGGAGTAAGATCAGTTTCGCCTTTTGGTGTAACTTTACCAACCAAGATATCCTCGCTGGAAACTGTACTACCAATTTGAATGATACCATCCTCATCCAAATTTTTAATCATATCATCGCTTAGGTTAGGGATGTCACGGGTGATTTGCTCTGCACCAAGCTTACTATCACGAGACTCAATCTCATATTCCTCAATGTGAACAGATGTGAACACATCATCCTTAACAAGGTCTTCACTGATAAGAATAGCGTCCTCGTAGTTGTAACCTTCCCATGACATGAATCCGATTAGGATATTTTTACCAAGTGAAAGTTCACCTTGAGAAGTTGCAGGACCATCGGCAATGATTTCGCCTTTGTTAATTTTTTGCCCCAAAGAAACAATCGGTCTTTGGTTGATACAAGTGCCTTGGTTTGACCTTTCAAACTTACGCATAAAGTATTCTTTCTTTGTGCCGTCATCACTTGTGATAACAACTTTTTCGCCGTCAACATAGCTTACAACACCTGCCTCAGCAGCCAAAATACAAACACCACTATCGTAAGCAATTCTATGCTCAATACCAGTTGCAATGATTGGCGCCTCAGTTTTAATCAAAGGCACTGCTTGACGCTGCATGTTAGAACCCATCAACGCACGAGATGTATCGTCGTTTTCAAGGAAAGGAATCAAAGATGCAGCAACAGAAACAAGCTGTTTAGGGCTTACATCCATATAGTCAACAAGTGTTGCGTCTACCTCACGGATATCATCACGGATACGGCAAGTTACACGCTTATTCTTAAAGCTACCATCCTCGTTAAGCTCAACATTCGCTTGAGCAACAATATATTTATCCTCTTCATCTGCCTGCAAATACTCAACATTGTCAGTTACAATGCCATTTTGCTTGTCAACCTTACGATAAGGTGCCTCGATAAAGCCATATTCATTAACTTTTGCATAAGTTGCAAGTGAAGAAATAAGTCCGATGTTTTGTCCTTCTGGAGTTTCAATAGGACACATTCTTCCATAGTGAGAGTGGTGTACATCTCGAACTTCAAAGCCTGCACACTCTCTGTTCAAACCACCAGGTCCAAGGGCAGAAAGTTTTCTCTTGTGAGTAAGCTCTGCGATAGGGTTGTGATGATCCATGAATTGTGACAATTGTGAAGAGCAGAAAAACTCTTTAATTACGCTTGTTACAGGTTTGATATTGATGTAAGATTGAGCAGTTTGATCATTATCGTCTTGAGTAACACTCATACGCTCTTTGATAACTTTTTCAAGCCTTACCAAACCAACACGCATTTGATTTTGCAACAACTCGCCAACTGCTCTAACTCTTCTGTTAGCAAGGTGGTCAATATTGTCAACATCGCCAAACCCTGATGCATGTGCAAGGTTGATATTCATTGTAGCAATGATATCATCCATTGTGATGTGTTTAATAACCAATTCTTTAGCGTTTTCTTTGATAGCAGCAATCAAATCCTCGCCAGACTTATCAGCCATAATTTGTTTTAAGGTTGGATAGTAAACTCTCTCATTTATACCAAGTTCCAAAGGATTGCAATCAACAAATGCAGTGATATCAACAGTGTTGTTACCAATCATTTTGAATACGCCACCATCGCCGTTCGCATTGTAAAGCAAAACTTCGTTAATACCAGCATTTTGAATATTCCAAGCAACATCTTCTGCAATAACTTCGCCTTTTTTAACAAAGATTTCGCCGTCTTCGCTTATGATATCGCTTGCCGCAGTTTGTCCTGCGATACGAGAGCCAATAGCAAGTTTTTTGTTAAATTTATATCTGCCGACTCTTTGAGTGTCATATCTCTTGTTGTCAAAGAACATATTGTTGATAAGTTCAGTAACACCTTCAGGAGTTGGAACTTCGCCATTCTTCAATTTTTTGAAAAGCTCAATCTTAGCGTCATCTACACTGCGAGCCAAGTCTTTTGCCATAGTGTCTTTCAACATTTGATTGTCGCCAAACAACTCAAGAATATCCTCATCAGAACCATAGCCCAATGCACGAATAAAAGTAGTTGCAGGAAGTTTTCTCTTTCTGTCAACAACTACATTAAGAATGTTGTTTGAATCTTGTTTGAACTCAAGCCAAGCACCTCTGTTAGGAATCACAGTTGTATCAAAACGATCCACACCATTTCTGTCCTTTTGTGATGTTGTGTAAACACCTGGGCTTCTTACAAGCTGAGAAACGATAACACGCTCTGCACCATTGATAATAAATGAACCACTGTCAGTCATCAACGGGAATTCTCCCATAAACACATCAGTGTCAACAATGATAGGTTCGTCGTCAGCATTTTTCTTGATTAATCTAACTTTAACCCTCAAAGGCACTGCATATGTAGTGTCTCTGTCTTTGCACTCCTTAACAGTGTATTTTGGATTCATATCAAGATAGTAATCCAAAAAATGAAGTTCCATTCTGCCAGCGTGGTCCTTAACAGGCGAAAAGTCTTGTAATACTTCGCCAATTCCTTTTTCCAAGAAATTTTTGTAAGAGTCCTTTTGCAAAGCAATAAAATATGGTATGTCAATTGTTTCTTTTATGCTGCTGAAAGAAACACGCTCAGTTTTGCCATATTTAACTTTGTGAATATTTGACATATTGCACTCTCCTTTAAAAAACTTTTAAATTAACTTGTTTTATGTAAATTTGTCCCATTAATTTGCTCTGTAACAAACAATTTTTCTTGAATAATTGCCCGAAACAAATCGCATATTGCGACATTATAATACCATATCATTTTACTACAATGGGGATTTTTAGTCAAATATTTTAATTATAAAATAATAAAAAATTAAAAAATAAATTAATAACGCGTAAAAACAACAAAATAAACAAAATTTAAACAAAAATAAGCACAAATTTATCACAATAATTTTACTCAAATTTTTCATTGTAATATTTTTGTAATTAAAAAATAGCCAGATTATCTCCAGCCAATTTAAACATACTTGCAATTAATGATAAATTTGATTAAATTTTTTCTACAGAATTTTATTGATATATTACTTTTATTATAATATTAATTATTTCATTATTAACATTGCTTTTAATTATCTGCATATAATTTGCCGTATAATATGCAGATAATTAGTATTTATATGCATATAAAATTATACATAATATGTAGATAAACCTATTTTGTATGCAGTTTATGCAAAATATTATCAAAAATAATTAACTAAACAATGATTTCACATAAACAAAAGAAAACACAAGCTGTGTTTTCTTTTGTTTATATCTTTTGTATTATTTGTTTTTATATTAAAATTAATGTATTAATTATTTAAAAATTATTTTTTTATTTAATTTTAATTTTTACTTGATATTAAAGCTGTCTTTTAGTGAAACAATGCGATTAAATTCGTATTTGCCGTTTTCGCCATAATTGCCTTTTGCACTATAATAGCCTATACGCATAAATTGGAATCTGTCATAAGCTTTTGCATTTTTCAAACTGCTTTCAGCAACTGCTTTGTCAAAGATAATGTGAGAATTAGGGTTCAATCTATTATTGAAATCGCCTTCACCATCCATTAGCAAATAATCATACTCGTGCAGTACACAAGGCAAATAATCATTTGCGTTTACCCATTGGATTACGCCTTTAACTTTCATACCTGCATTTGCACCACCACTTTTGCTGTCAGGAATAACTTCTACAGTAACGCTTTCAACATTGCCATCTTTATCGCATTTATGGCTTTTGTATTGAACGATATAAGAATTCCTAAGTCTTACAGTGCCACCAACAACAAGCCTTTTATACTTAGGTGGCGGGTCAATCATAAAGTCATCACGCTCAATAAACAACTCATTGCTGAAAGTAACTCTGTGATATTCCTTAACTTCAGCATTAGGATTGTTTTCCACCTCGTAAACTTCGTCGCCAGCACCTTCAACTATCATCTTGATTGGATCTTTAACCACCATTGCTCTATCTGCATTTGCGTTCAAATTTTCTCTTACGCAAAACTCAAGCATAGCTGTGTTAACCTCGCTGTTTGCTTTTGCAACGCCAACTCTTTCACAAAACTCTCTGATTGCTTCAGCAGGATAGCCCCTCTCCCTCATACCACTTAAAGTAGGCATTCTTGGGTCTGACCAACCTTCCACAAAACCTTCGTCAACAAGTTTTTTAAGGTATCTTTTTGACATTATTGTTCTGTTCATATTAAGTCTTGCAAACTCAATTTGTCTTGGACCTGGCTCAAAACCACAATTAATCTTTACCCAATCATAAAGTGGACGATGGTCCTCAAATTCCAAAGTACAAATGCTGTGAGTAATTCCCTCAAAAGCATCTTCCAATGGATGAGCAAAATCGTACATAGGATAAATGCACCATTTATCTCCGGTTCTGTGATGTGTCTCACGCAAAATACGATAAATAATAGGATCCCTCATATTGATATTAGGGCTTGCCATATCAATTTTTGCCCTAAGCACTTTGCTACCATCTGGGAATTCGCCATTTTTCATACGACGGAATAAATCCAAATTTTCCTCAACACTTCTGTTTCTGAAAGGAGAATTTTTGCCAGGAGTTGTCAATGTTCCTCTGTTTTCTCTGATTTCGTCGCCTGTCATATCGCAAACAAATGCCAAACCTTTTTTGATAAGCATTTCAGCACATTCATACATTCTGTCAAAATAGTCAGAGGCATAAAGCTCCTCATCCCATTTAAAGCCAAGCCATGCAATATCTTGTTTGATGCTGTCAACATACTCAACATCCTCCTTTGCAGGATTGGTGTCGTCATATCTCAAATTGCATTTTCCGTTATATTTTTCCTTCATACCAAAGTTGATGCACAAGCTTTTGGCATGCCCAATATGTAGGTATCCATTTGGTTCTGGTGGAAATCTTGTGATAATCTCGCTATGTTTACCACTCTCCAAATCGTTATTTATAATGTCCTCAATAAAATTAGTTGATTTTTCCATTTTTAAAATAGTCCTTTAATCACATTATTTTCGTCAATTTCCATATTGCAAGCTGCTGGATTTTTGCCAAGTCCCGGCATAAGCATTATGCTACCTGCTATTGCAACGATAAACTTTGCACCACTTCTAATTTGAATGTTTTCCACATGAAAAACAAAATCTTTTGGTCTGCCCAACATTGTTTGGTCGTCAGAGAAAGAATATTGTGTTTTGGCAATGCAAACAGGATAATCATCAAATCCCAAATCCTTGCAAAGCTTGATATTGTTTAATGCTTGTTTTGAAAAATCTACTCTGCTTGCACCATAAACTTTTGTTGCAATTTTTTCAATTTTTGTTTTGATATCATCTTTCAAATCATAGGCATATGTAAGCTTTTTGTCATTGTTATCCACTGTTTCCACAATAGTTTTTGCAAGCTCCACAGCACCTTCGCCACCCTTTGCCCAACTTTCGCAAAGCACAACTTTTGCACCATATTCCTCACACTTACTGCGAACAAATTCAATTTCCTTGTCTGTATCTGTAATAAATTTGTTGATAGCTACCACAACATTGCTGTTAAATACTTTTGTAAGATTATCAATATGACCAAGCAAATTGCAAATGCCACCATCCAATGCCGTCATATCCTCTTTATCAAACTCCACTTTCTTACCGCCATTGTACTTCAACGCCCTGATTGTTGCAACAAGACAAACGCAATCTGGCGCAATGCCTGCAACTCTGCACTTGATATCAAGGAATTTTTCTGCACCAAGGTCAGCACCAAAGCCAGCTTCTGTAATAGTATAATCACTCAAAGACATTGCAAGATTTGTTGCGATAATTGTGTTGCAACCATGCGCAATATTTGCAAATGGACCTCCGTGAATAATTGCAGGAGTGCCCTCAAGAGTTTGCACCAAATTTGGCTTTATCGCCTCTTTCATTACAATTGCAACAGCATCTTCAACCTTCAAATCTCTGCAAGTAACAGGCTTGCCTTCAAAATTATATGCAACAATAATATCTCCAACACGCTTTTTAAAATCCATCAAGTCTTTTGACAAGCACAAAACAGCCATAATTTCAGATGCAGCAGTGATGTTAAAATGATCCTCACGAGGCACACCATTAAGCTTGCCACCCAAACCAACAATCACATTGCGCAATGCTCTGTCATTCAAGTCCACACATCTGTTCCAAGTAATACGACGACAATCTATGCCAAGGCTATTGCCTTGTTGCAAATGGTTATCCAAAATTGCTGCAATAAGATTGTTTGCAGTTGTCACAGCGTGCAAATCGCCAGTAAAATTAAGATTTATATCCTCCATTGGCAAAACTTGTGCATGTCCACCACCAGTAGCACCACCTTTGATACCAAACACAGGACCAAGTGAAGGCTCACGCAAAGCAAGACAAACTTTTTTGCCGATTTTTGACATTCCGTCAGCAAGTCCTATTGATGTGGTAGTTTTTCCCTCTCCAAGACTTGTTGGGTTGATAGCAGTAACCAAAATTAATTTGCTTTTTTTATCGCTTGGCTTAACATTGATTTTTGCCTTGTAATGACCATATGGGTCAATGTCCTTATCACTCAAGCCAAGTTTTTTTGCAATCTCACTAATTTCTAACATTTGGGTGCTGTTTGCAATCTCTATATCTGTCATATCCTTCTCCTAAAAAGTTGTTGTGTGTATTTGCTTTCAATTTAAAACATAATTTTGTTTTATTGCAAAAATTCAATTACCACTCCTTAAGGAATGGTAATTTTTTATTATTCATTTACTACTTTGTTCAAAGCCTCAACCATTTCGTCAATATCAATGCCATGAACCATTGCAGCCTCTTCCAAAGTTTCGCCACTTGCCATAGCACAACCTAAGCAATGCATACCAAAGCTAAACAAAGTTTCAGCAATCTTATTGATTTTTTCATCGCCAACATTAAGCTCCAAAAGCTCTGCAATTTTCATATTCTTATTTATCATATCAGTTCTCCTTCAACTTTTAATTTTAAAATAGATACTTAAAAATTAAACATAAATTTTATATATTCCTATTGTAACACAAAATAAAATTAAATGCAATAAATATTATTTAAATATTTATATATTTAGTATCTAATTAATTTTCACTTTTATTCATAGAAAAACTTAACCTTTCGTTCAATTTATTTGATATCAAACATTGATTTTACCTTTATTTTTATTTTTTAAAACACAATCTTTTCGCTTTATTTCAAATTTAAAAATTATCCCATTTTAAACTTTAGTATTGATTTTCAATATGTTATTTCAAAATTTTATTTTTTTGCACTAAAGCAATAAATAAAAGAATGACTTCAGCATAACACCAAAATCATTCCTTATAAATTTTATTTATTGTTCAATTTATCATTTAATCTTTGTACACATAGCACAAAGTTAAACACTGAATTTTATTAAACAACAGCTGTATCCTTAATTTCCTTTTTTGCTTTTTGTTTTTTCTCTTTTTTAACTTTGTTGATATTTCTTTTTACAGAATTATCACTTGCATTTTTCATTAAGCAATACAAAGAAGGCGCAATGAATATAGATGAGAAAGTACCAGCTAACAAACCAAACAATACTGGAAGAGCAAATTCACGGATGGAAGAAACACCGATAATTGTCAATATAACAATTGCTGCCATAGTTGTGATTGTTGTCAAAATACTTCTTGACAAAGTTTGTGCAATTGACTTGTTCACAACCATATTGTTATTGATTGTCTCGCCTGTTGGAATTGCCTTGTAATTTTCTCTTACTCTGTCAAACAATACGATTGTGTTGTTGATTGAGTATGCGATAATTGTGATTATTGCAGCAATGAAAGATGAGTTAATTTGAATGTGGAAAATAACAGTCAGTGCAAACACAATAATAACATCGTGCAACAAAGCGATTATCGCAGACAAACCTGTAAACAAATTTCGGAACCTTATTACAATGTATACAAGTATCAACAAAGTTGAAATCAAAACTGATAAAAACGCTGTCAATATCAACTCGGAACTTGCACTTGGACCAGTATACTCAAGTGTAATATCTTGGTCATTTGCAATTTGCTCACTCAATTTTGATTGCAAACTTGCAACAATTTCATTGTTTAATTTTTCATTTGTATCATTATCTTTTGACAAAAGATTAAATCTTACAATAACATTTAAGTTGGTAGAACCACCTGTTTGAGTGTAGCTTATTTGAGCATTTTTCTCGCCAAGCACCTCTTTGACAACAGCCATAACTTCTTTTTCGTGTGCGTCGTCTTCTGCACCCCTTTGATATTTTGTTTGAATAGTTACGATGTTACCACCAGTAAAGTCAATACCAACATTCACTCCTCTGCCAGCATCCTTGTTGACTCCAGCAAAAATGCTGAAAGCTATCAAAGCAATTGCAACAATTGAAAGTGAAATTGAAATCCAAATTTTCCATTTTTCTACAACTTTTTTTCCAGCCAAAGTAAAATTAATTTTTTTCATTACGCTTCTACCTCCGCTGTATTATTTTGCCCAGCCTCTTCTTTTGATTTTTTATCTGCAACTGGCTCAGCAAGTTGTTTTTTATCATTTTTATAATCGATTGAATAATCTACATCTTTAACTTCCAAAGCATAAAGCTTGGTTGAATTGTCATTGAATGCAAGCATACATTTGATTAGCACACGGCAAACAATCAAAGAACTTACCAAAGATACCAAAATACCAATTAGCAATGTGATTGCAAAACCTTTGATTGAACTTATTGCCACAATTGCAAGCACAACAGCACCTATCAAAGTTGTTACATTACCATCGATAATCGCTGACAAAGAATTTTTGAAACCTTGATTGATACTTGCACGAATATCCCTTTGACTATTGCCACTCATAAGCTCTCTGATTCTTTCAAAGATGATTACATTGGCGTCAACTGCCATACCTATTGATAGCAAAATACCTGCAATACCTGGTAGTGTAAGTTGTACCCAAGGGAATATTGAAAGAATGAACACATATGTCACAGCAAAGAACACCAAAGCCAAAGATGCTGCCACTCCAAGCAATCTGTATCTTGCAATTAAAATAACAAAGATAAGCAAAAGTCCTACGCCACCTGCTATTAAGCCTGTATTGATTGCATTTTTACCTAATGTTGCAGAAATTACACTTGAGCTATCCATTGAAAGCTTAACGCCCAACGCACCTGATTGAATTTGTGTTGCATATTGATAAGCTTGTTCATATGTGTAGTTACCAGTGATAATCGCTTGTCCATCTGTGATTGATTGATTTACATCTGGTGCCATAAGAGGACGACCATCAAGGAATATTCCTAGTTTTTTGCCAGTTAAATTTGCAGTTGCATCTGCAAATTTCTTTGTTCCATTTCTGTTAAACTTAAGTTGAATAACATATTTGCCTTCATCCATACCAACGCTTGCAGATTGAATATCTGCACCACTGACAAGCAAATCGTCATTTGCTTTTGAAATGTTACCTTGATTGTCCATTGTAGCCTCATACATTGTAAGAGTGGCAGGCTTTGCAATCAAATTGAACAATTCCTCAGGATCGGCAACATCCGGCACTTCAACACGAATTTTTTGATTCTCGCCACTGCCATTTACAGTAATTTGAGCCTCAGTGTAACCTCTGTCTGACAAAAGTCTTGTCAAACGAGAAACAGTGCCCTTCACAGCAGTATCAAATGCGTAATCAACCTCAGTTGTTTTTGACTTATCTCCCTCATATTTATTGTCAATAAAGTCTTGCTTATCCACAGCAAAAACAGCATAAACACCACCCTTGACATCCAAGCCAAGTTTGATATTGCTTGCAAAATTTTTGTAGTCTTTGATACCCAACTGACCTTCATCAAGTGGCACAAAAGCAAAAACTATGCCTAAAATCATAAGGATTACGAACACAGACAAAATGACTATGCTCCAAGTTTTGCTCAATCCTTTAGATTTTAATCTACTATTATTGTTTTTCACGAAATGCCTCCTATCGTCAACTTCCCGATAATTATATCTATCAACTTACATATCAATAAAAATGATATATTTATTATTATAGGCAAAGTTAAATACTATTAACATAAATTTTTATATTATATACATAATTTGTTGATGTAATTTTTATGCGTTTAATATTTGCCATTTTTGCTCTAATGATTATTCATATTCTCACAAATATGATATCAAATTTATTAAAGATAATTTTTAATCATTCACAAAATGTTTTAAATTTCTAGCAATACTAAAAAGCATAAAATCAAGATCATTCTTGCGTACCTGCCTGCTCAATCGCACTGATTGCAAGCGACAATTCAAATCTTTTTTTCATCATCTCACAACTTATTGAATACGGCTTGCTGATGTCTCCTGCAAAATGTATGTTATTTGCCGCACAACCACCACTGCAATAATATTTTGCTGGGCAATTTTCACATTGTGGCTTGTTTGTAACAACATTTTTGGCAAACAGCTTGCTTATTTCCAAACTGAACTCATCTTGCATAACATTTCCAAACCTATACTTGATATCTCCAGCAAATTGGTGACAAGGATAAATATCTCCGTAAGGAGTGATTGCAAGGTACTCACAGCCTGCACCACATCCAGTCAGCCTTTTTTTAATGCAAGGTCCATCCTCCAAGCTCATCATAAAATGGAAAAAATTAAACCATTTTCCTGTTGCACGAGACTGAAGATATTCCTCTGCAAGTCTTTCATATTCTGCCATGATTTGTGGAAGGTGTTCCTGCCTTAGTGCCATTGGACTATCCTCAGGTAAAACAACTGGCTCAATGCTTATTTGCTCAAAACCTTGGTCGCGCAGATACAAAATATCATTTGCAAAATCAAGATTGTATGCTGTAAAAGTTCCCCTTACATAATAGGACTTATCCCCACGCTTTTCAGCAAACTTTTTAGCTTTTTGCAAAACAATTGCTTGCGAGCCTTTGTCATTTGCAGTGCGTCTTAGTCTGTCGTGAACTTGCTCCCTGCCGTCAATGGACAAAACAACATTGTACATTTCCTTGTTAAGCCAGTCGATTGTTTCATCATCCAAAAGCAAACAATTTGTTGTTAGCGTGAAATTGAAAGTTTTTCCTGCATCATTACCTTTGACTCTTGCATAATCAACAATTTGCTTGACAACATCCAAATTCATCAACGGCTCGCCACCAAAAAAGTCAACTTCCAAATTGTGGCGTTTGCCACTGTTTGCAATCAAAAAATCAATCGCTTTTTTGCCAACTTCAAAGGACATATATTCCTTACATTTAGAGTGATATGTACCTTCGTCTGCAAAACAATATTTACATCTCAAGTTGCAGTCATGACAAATATGCAAACACAAAGCTTTTATTTCGCCAATTTGTTTGTCCTGAGCTTTTGCATACGCAGGGGTGTTCAACCCACCAGCCTCTTCAACTTGTGCAAATTCTGCTTGTATTTCTTGCACCACATCGCAAGGAATCTGTGCAAATTTTTGCATCTCTGTTGCACTCAATTTGTCATATTTGTTTTTTGCAACCAAATAAGCAACTGCGTCCACATTGTGCAAACTGCCACTTTCGACATCCCAAAGAAAATGAAAATCCCTGCCTTTGTGATTATATTTAAAGCAATGTACCATTATAAATTAAAGCAAAGGTTTTTTTGTTGTGTTGATTCTCTCGCCTTGGTGTCTGCAAGATTGATTGCCAACTGTGCAGCTTGTTTTGCAAGCAGATTGACAGCTTGATTGACACTCTCCACAACCTATATTACCAGTTTTTTTCATTCCATTATTTACGATAGTATTGATATGTTTCATAAACATACTCCTCCATTTTGATTTTGACATACTAGCATTATAATATAAAAATAATTATAAATCAAGTGTTTTATTAAAAAATAGTTGCAATAATTCTAAAAATTTTGCAACCAATTTAAAATTTTATCCATTTTAAGCAAATTTTTGTCTGAATTTTCAATGTTTATTACTTAAATTTTTTTGAATTTCTCAAACAATCAAATTTCATACTTATTTCATAAAGTAAAAAAACTCATATTTTGCTGATACAATTCAAATATTGCCTCATTACAATTCTTTTATTCCATAAGGCAAAGTTGTGCATGCCTTTACATAAGAAAAAGTTTTTTTTAATCCTTCTGCAAGCAAATTTGCATCAGACATATTCTCTACAACAGCAAAAACACAACTTCCACTACCACTCATACAAACATAAGTGCTATACTTGTTTAAAGTGGCAATTACCTTTTGCATATCTGTGCATAAAAGTTGAGTAACATTCTGCAATCCATTGCCAATAAACTTTAACTCTTCTTCATTTACCAGTCCTTGAACAAATTGGTCAGTAAAATGTGTGAAAACACCAATTTCGTCAAACTTATCAAAAACATCCTTTGTGTTCGCAGACATTTTGCCTTTTGCAACCACCAAACTATATTCCTTAAATGGCAAAGCTTGCAAATTGTCACCTTTTCCTCTTGCTCTGCAAAAACCACCTTTAAGCATAAAGTTGACATCCGAACCAACACGCGCAGCAATTTTTTGAGCAGCCTCATCGCTTAACCCAAACATTTTTTGCATACAATACAACACCGCACTTGCATCTGCAGAGGAGCCACCCAATCCACCACCAAAAGGAATACCTTTGACGATATCTATTTTTACGGCAGGCATATCGTATTCTTTTTGGCAAATGTCTGCAACTTTGTAGGCTGTATTGCTCTCATCACATTCTCTGCCATCCATAGTCACACAAATGCTATCAGAAAGGCTGACTTCTACAACATCAAATATTCCAACCGAAATCATTGTCATATCCAAATTGTGATAGCCTTCTTTATAACTTCCGACAACATCCAGTGTCATATTGATTTTTGCATTTACTCTAACTTTCAGTTTATTCATATTTGCTCCCAATGCTATTTTAACACTTTATTATGCGATAATCAATAGAAAGCTTAAAAAAATTTATTTTGTTTTTATATCTATAAATCAGTTTCGTTATAAAACATTTAAAATAAGAATTTCAAACACCATTTTTTGTTTGATTTTTAATCCATAAGCAAAGCTAAACTTGTAAAAAACCGAAAAAATACAACTTTAAAACCAGCTTAAAAAGCAGCAAAAAAAGCAAGGCGTTACCCTTGCTTTTAATGCATAAATTATGTTTGTTATGTCAAATAATACCGATTTTTGACAGATTTTTTTGTTTTGGTTAAACTTTTCTAGCAATTAATTTGTCTGTAAAAAACAATTTTTCTGCCAGTCAAATCGCCATCCATATTGCCGTTTTGTGCAACAATTTGCTCCATAGGCGCGCCAATTGCTTTTGCAACTTCCCAAAGGTCATCGCCCTCTTTGCAGTTATAAATCATAATGCTGTAATTGTTGCATTTTTTAATATCTGTTACTGTAACAGCTTTTACAGTTTTGCAAGCAACCTTTAAATCTGCTGTGACAACAATGCTGATGTTTGCTGTAACTTCAAACTCTCTATCGCGTTTTAGTTTTGCATAAAGATTGTCAACAATGGACTCTGCGCTAAGCATAGAATTGTCACACTCAAACACCTCATCAAATTGAAGGCTATATGGCAATTCAATAAGAATGCTTTGTGGATTGCCCTCAACATTCAAATAAACAACATTGACAGCAAGAACACCTTCCACAACCATTTTGCCTTCATCGTAATATGTATTGACAAGAATATTTCTGCTCAAACTTGAACAAATAACCTTGGAAACAGCCACCATATCATCGCCTACTGCTGCATTGCCAACAATCTTGTCAAACAGATTGTATGTTCTGTCAAGCACTTTATAGCGACAATCTTCACGCTCAATCTCAATCTCATAATCTGCAAGGAAAACATCAGAAACAACTTGCTTATCTTCCTGACGGAAACAATCAATTCTCAATCCAACTGACACTTGCATAAGAATGACATTTTCCCCTTCCATACCAGTAAGCACAATTTTGCAATCAGTGTTGGTGACAAAAACATTTGCCTTGTCGCAATCCAACATGCCATCGCAGACAATTTCTTCTTGATATGGAGTGTTGAAGTTTTTGGAGGTTACAACACCTTCGCTAAGATAACAGATATTCCCACAAATATTACCACTTACCAAACATTTGCCATCCAAAGTTTTTGCGTTGTTTACCATTGCGGTTACATCTGAGAAAAGTATTTTATCCACTGTGCAACCTGTGTCAAAACTTTCCTCCATTTCAATATTGCTTTGTGTAATATTAATCAAAGTTTGAGTGGTAATCTCACATTTTTTGCAAACTACATCTTCAGGCAAATCAGCTGACATCTGACATTGTGCATTAAAAACACCAAAAACTTTTATGTTTACAACGCTTTGAATTTTAATCATTTCGCCTGTAACACTGCTGTCAATATCAGCAACGCCACAAACAGCCCACAAATGATTGAAATTTTGCAAATTGCAATCGCTATCTTTGCCGTTTACTGCTTGAGTAAAATCGCATAGGTAATCAAAGCTGTCATATTCACCTGCTTTGTTCAAAAAGACAACTTTGCAATTCAATGTTGCCATAACCTTTGCAGTGTCGCCACTCTTGTCCACCATAGCACTCTTAACATTTGCAGAAACAGACAAAAGTTTGCCTACACCACCCTTTGCACTGCTATCGATATTGCACTCAACTGTTGCAGTATTACTGCCAAACTCGCGTGCATATTCGTTCATTAAAATCTCGTTATTATCCATAAATCCTCCAAAATAATAAATTGACGGCACCTTTTACCTATACTAATTTATTGCAGAGGATTAAAAATTATGACAAAACATTCTGACTTTTTTCAGATGCAGGAAAAATTTTTATTCTTTTTGTCATCAAATCAACATAACTGAAAGATAACAAGCGTTCTTTGCCATACAAAAATGCTACAAAAGTGAACACATAAGGATATAAATCTTTTATTTTGCCCTCATAACAAACAAATCTGTTTCGTCCTTCATTGACCTCAAGTTTAACTTCAATGCCTTGCAACAATTCTGCTCTTTTTTTTGCGACATCAATTTTATTCATATACGCCCTCTTTAATGATTAATTTTTATCATTATTGACAAAAACCATTGATTTTAAACAAAACTGGCTTATGTGCAAAAAAATACACCCTACTTTTTAGTAAGGCGTTATTTTTATTTTAATATTGAGAGAAAATTTGTACAAAGCCAATTTTCACTTTAAGATATTGCTAAGAAGATTACACAATTTCAATTTCTGCCTCAACTTCTCTGCCTTCTTCCTCGTTGTCATCTTCTGATTGTTCCTCTTCAGTTATCTCTTCAGACTCTTCATCATTATTCAATTTGTTTTGTTCCATATATCTTTTTTCATCTTTCATCATTTTGCTGCACATAAACAAAGTTGCCCTTGTCATTTTTGAAATATTGTGCGCCACAACAATCAACAAACCAATCAAAAGAATATCCACAGCCACATTGATAAATCCTACAAAAAGTGCACTGAAACCAGATGCTAGGCTTAAGCAAAAAGCTATAATCATACTGATAAGATTTGCAGCAAGCATTAATGAACAAACCACAATAAAAATAATGGTATAAAGTTTTTTCTCTTTTTTCAAATTTTCATTTGGATCGTCTTTAACTCTATCAGGCAAGAATGATTCAAACAAATCTGTAGTGTTATTGTTTTTTTCTTTTTTCATAACAAATAAACTCCTTATGTTATTGAATAGTTTATTTTATCATTTTTTTTGATATATGTCAATATTTGCTATATCTAAATAAAAAAGTAAAATTACAAAATTAAAAAATATCTTAAATTCAATTTAATTTTTTAATCAAAAAAACAGCTATATCTAGTATTTTTCTGACTGAGAACTTGCGTTATTAATAATAATTTGCGTTTATCCATTCTTTTTGAGATAAACATTCACTTAAATATACTACTTCTTTTTTGCTATAAAAATTCATTTTTAGAAAAATAAACACAATAATTGTTGCTTTGTAAAATAAAACTATAATTTACTGAAAAACAAACATTTGCTTAACAATAACAAATTCTGTCATACAAAGCAAAATTAAAATTCATTAAAATTTTTAATTTTGTATCAAAAACTATTTTAGCAATTCTGGGTCAATTTGCATATCTTTAAAATAAAACTTGTCGTCTTTTTCGCTTATTTCTCTTTGCACTTTGCAAGGTATACCAAACGCAACAACATTGCTTGGAATATCTTTGGTTACAATGCTACCAGCCCCTATAACGGAATTATCCCCAATGGTAACTCCTGGCAAAATAACGCTGTTTGCACCAATCCAAACATTTTTTCCAATATGTATAGGAATGTTAAATTCATAAACTTGCTCTCTCAATTTTGCATTTATAGGATGCCCTGCTGTACAAACAATTACATTTGGTCCAAACATTGTGCTGTCTCCAACATAAATGTCAGCATCATCCACCAATGTCAAATTGAAGTTTGCATAAATATTTTTGCCAAAATGCACATTGCTACCACCCCAATTACTTCTGAAAGGTGTTTCAATATAGCAATTTTCGCCTATTTCTGCAAACATAGCCTTAAGCATTTTTTCTCTTTTTTTTTGTTGCATTGGCTTTGTTTTGTTATATTTATAAAGCTTTTGCAAATATTTTAGTTGATCCACAGCCAGTTCTTCATCATCACACGAATATAATGCACCCGACCTAACCTGTTTTTTCAAATCTTCTAGTTTCATTATTTCTCCAAACTACCTCAGCAATATGCTTTAAATGAACATAAACTGCTTAAATACAAAACAATTTATATTTCAATAAAAAAAGGCAAACTACCCCACAAAAGCGTAATTTGCCATAATTTTAAATTAGTCACACTCGCCAAGTTTACAGCCGTTGCAACCACAATCACAATCACCTTCGCAATCGTCATCACAATCACAAAAACCTTCTTCCTCAGCTTCCTTCAAATATTCATTGAACACTTCATTCAACAAAGCCTCATCCTCAATAGGGATAAATTTGTCGTCGCCATCTTCGTCCACACCAAGCTCATAAATAATAACTTCGTCCTCAGCAATGCCGTCAATAGGCTCAACAGGTTGCAAGAAAATATACCATTTATCTTTATAATCAATTGTTGCTACATGATAAAAATCAACATCGTTACCATCCATATCTACAAGTGTAATAATATCACACTCTTCTTCCATCATCTCATCCTTAACATCAGCCATAATATTTTAACCTCCTTATTATGCCATAACTAAATTGTAGTATATTTACCAAATATTGTCAATACCTTTTAAAAAAATACCTGCAATTTTCAATAAATATTATATCAAAACTCCATTGACAATTATTATCTTTTGCAATCAAGGAATTGTTGCAATATTATTGTTGCAGCAATTTTGTCAATCACACCTTTGCGTTTTTCTCTGCGAACACCTGCCTCAATAAGCATTCTTTCTCCTGTTACGGTTGTAAGTCTTTCATCTTGAAAGCAAATTTTCACTTGTGGCACAAGCTCAGAAAGTTTTTCTGCAAAAGCTCTTGTTTTAAGCACTCTGTCACCTTCAGTTCCATCCATATTGATAGGAAGACCAAAAACAATTTCATCCACCATATTGGGTTTTACAAGTGCAGCAATATATTGCAAATCTTTTTCTTCGCTCACTCTTTTATAAGTTTCATAGCCATTTGCAATAATTTTCATAATATCGCTCATAGCAATTCCAATTCTAGCATCGCCAAAATCCAAAGCCATAACTCTGTTCATATTATCTCCTATTATATCTCCAAACATTCATACATTTTTTCAAGTTTTGGATATACCCACAAAACTGCCAAACTCGCATAAACAATTGACAGGATAAAGGCAGGCAACATTCCCATAAAACTTCTTATTGCAACATTAGGAGAAGCCTCTGCAAAAACAACATCAAAACAAATGTTACCAGCAATTGCAAAAATCATAAGTGGCAAAGCCAATGCCATATTTGTTAATGATTTTGAGTTGTTTTTAAACAATTCCTTGTGAGTATTCCATATAAAATTAGGCGATTTCAAATCAAAATAAATTCCGAATATGCCTGTTGAACTACCTGCAATCAAAACGCAAATAAACAACATCAAAATTGTAACATAGTTTATTTTTGCAATAAACATACTAACAAGCAAAACTATGTCAATGGCAATAGTATAACAAACAGAAAGCAATATCTTTTGATTTACTACCTTCTTGCTTGAAACAGGCAACATTTTCAAAACATCCATTTGTCTGCCTTCTCTTGAAAATGCAACAATGGAAAAATAATTCATTCCACAACCAAAAATAAAAGCAAGAGAAACTGCAACACTATTCAAAGGCGCATCACCAGCCATAGCAGTGTCACCACTATAAATCAAACTTAACATAACCATAATGATAGGACAAAGCACCAAACCAATCAAGTAATTTATTGCACTAGCGGTGCTGCCAAGGCAAGATTTGATATCTCTTGTAAGCAATGAACTTGTAATGCTTTTAACCTCATTGTCTTTTTCCTTCAAAACTTTTTTGCTTCCACTTTCAAAGCCTCTTCTTGCACTGCTCTTGTATAAAAATGCAGAAAGCAAAACTGAAATAGTTGCTAGTCCCACAATGATTGCAAAAAAGATAGCAAAATTCTTAAATGCTGTCAAGCCAGTTGTAAGCATACTTGTGGCAATAAATGTGTTTGGATAAATGATGTATGACATTATTTTCATTGCCTCTTGCATCGCATTCATATCAAGCACCCCACTTTGGGCACCCTTTTGAAAAGCAAAAATCAAATAATAATATCCAGCAAAAACACCACCAAACAACAATAACACCAAAATTGTTCCAACCAAGTTGTTGCGTTTAAAATAACTTATTACATAGCCAAGTGGCACAGCAATTATGGTTAAAATAAACAAAGGAATAAATGGAGTAAGCACGCTACCAAGCAAACCCAAAATGTAATAACCAAAACTTTTTATTCCCACTGCAATTCCCATAACCAGCAGAATAGGCAACTGCATAAGCAATGCCAACCCTAAATGCAACAAATAAATAGTCAAAAATTTTGACAAAAATATATCAAGCCCCGTAACAGGCAAAGCCATTAACAATTCATTGTCTTTTGCAAAAAACAAAATTGAAATTGACGACTGCACACCAAAAAACAACACAACAACTTCGCTTGCAAACATTATGGATGAAATCATACTTACAAGCATATCTGGTGTTGCATTTTTTGAAACATAATAAACTCCAACACAAACCAAAATCAGAACTGGCAACATAAGTGCAGCAAGCACAGCATAAATTGCAATATCTTTTCTTCTTTGTTTATAATCCTTGCTTAAGCCAAACATAACCCTAAAGTTATTGGCAAACAATGGCACAAAAGCTTTTGTCATAATTCACCTCACTCAGTCCAATTTGTCAATATTTTGGTCATTAGTATCGATTTTTGACTCGTTTTCCTGCGTCAAAGTTTCAACAATCTCATCCACGCTGTCAGAAAAATTATTGTCAATGCTATTTCTTTCAATATCATTTTCTTTGTTGTTTTTAGCATCAATAAACTTTCTATATTCCTCTAAGACTCTAGCTCTTATTCTTTCTTTTCTATCACTTTCTGTAACAATTGGAATTTCAGTTTCATTTTTATCAGCAGTAATTTCAAGGAAGAAATCCTCCAAAGACTTGCCTTGTTGTCTTTGCTCAAGCTCATCCATAGTGAATGTTGCAATAATTTGACCATTTTTGATTATAGCAATTCTGTCACACAATTTTTCAACCACTTCAAGCACATGGGAAGAGAAAAACACTACATTTCCCTTTTCGCAATGCTCTCTCATAAGTCCTTTAAGTTCTTTTGCTGATTTTGGGTCAAGACCTGTCAAAGGTTCGTCCAATATCCACACTTTTGGCTCGTGAATAAGTGCACCGATAACGCAAATTTTTTGTTTCATACCATGAGAATATTCTTTGATAGATTTGTCCAATTTGTCTTGCAAATCAAATCTTATAGCAAGGTCATTAAGTCTTTTGTCCCTAAGCTCCTTTGATACTCCGTAAACATTCGCCAAAAAATTCACATATTCTCTTCCAGAAAGTTTGTCATAAACGCTGTGATTGTCAGACACATAACCGATATTCCTTTTTGCCTCAATAGGATTTTTTGCAAGGTCAAAACCTGCAACCTCAATTTTACCATCCGAAAAAGGCAAAATGCCTGTTATGCATTTTATGGTTGTGGATTTTCCTGCGCCATTACTTCCGATAAAGCCAAAAACTTCTCCGTCATTAATCTCTAAATTCAATTTGTCAATAGCAAATCTGTCAGAATTTTTATATTTTTTTGACAAATTCTCAATTTTAATCATACATCCTCCTTGTAGCAATTTGCAAAAAACTGCTTTAAAAAATCAAAATTTCATAATTGTAAGACACTCTGAATGTCAAACATTATTTGCCGTTTGTGTTTGCTAATATTTAAAAACCAAATGTAAATTTGATTTTAAATTTAATGATTATGTTTGCATTTAAAACTATACAAAACTTAATTTTTGATCAATTAGTATCGATTTTCGAGGCTGTTTTTGCAAAATTTGTATTAATTACACTTACAAAAGGCAATTAATTTACTAATTCAATACTATCAACCTTTGTTTCTTTTTACAACTTTTGCCCTAACAAGATTTGCCTCTTTTCCATTTTTTGAAGGAATATAAAGTTTTTCATCCCTCAAGCTGTCAGGCAAATATTGTTGCTCAACCCAACCACCAAACAAATGTGGATATTTATAACCTTCAACTTTTTCCAGTTTAAAGTTTGCATCTCTCAAATACATTGGCACATTGTCATCCTTAGATTTATTGACCAATTCCACAGCTTTATCCAATGCGTTGACAACGCTGTTTGATTTACTTGCCTCACACACATAAATTATGCTGTTTACAAGTGGCAATCGCCCTTCAGGCATACCAATATTTTGAATAGCAAACATTGCTGAAGTCGCCATAAGTTGTGCAAGTGGATCTGCCATGCCAACATCTTCTGCACTATGTGCAATAAGCCTTCTTGCAATAAGCATAGGGTCACAACCACTTTCAATAAGCCTAATTGCCCAATATACTGCTGCGTCTGCATCACTGCCCCTAAGGCTTTTGCAAAATGCACTAAGCATATCATAATACATAGATTCGTCAACAGAAAGTGCTTTCTTTTGAATAGACTCTTCTGCAATTTCTTTGTCAATCACAATTTTGCCACTATTGTCAGGCGTGGTTGTCACAACAGCTAGTTCCAAAGCGTTGTATGCCGTCCTCAAATCTCCATCACTTGCCCAAACAATGTGCCCAAGCGCATCATCTGAAATTTTTATATCGTAATTTCCAAGCCCATTTTCCTTATCCGTTATCGCAGCAGTCAAAGCACTTTTTATGTCCTCTGAACTCAACTTTTTAAACTCAAAAATTCTGCATCTGGAAACAATCGCCCTTGTCATTGAAATAAAAGGATTTTCCGTAGTCGAACCAATAAAAACGATATATCCTTGTTCAATTCCCGCAAGAACAGAATCTGATTGAGCCTTATTCCAACGATGACACTCGTCAAGCAATAAATATGTTTTTCTGCCATACATCTGCAATCGTTCTTTTGCCTCTTCAATCACTTTTTTTGCCTCAGCTACACCACTGGAAACAGCATTCAACCTCACAAAATCTGCCTTTGTAGTGTTTGCAATAATGTTTGCAAGCGTAGTTTTTCCACAGCCAGGTGGCCCATAAAAAATAATACTGCCAAGGCTATCTGCTGCAATCGCACGCCTTAACAACTTGCCTTTGCCAACAATGTGTGATTGTCCCACAAAATTATCCAAATTTGTAGGGCGCATTCTCTCAGCAAGTGGCGCTAATTTATGGGTGTTTTCCATACATTCAAATAAATTATCCATATAATTATTTTACAACACTTTTCCACAAATTGTCAATACTTTGCTCCTTTTATATCTTTATTATAATTAAAAAAAGTTTTTATATTGTCAAAATTATTGTTTTACCTTTGCTCAACAAAAAATGATAGCTTTTAATTCACTCAATAAGCACAGTTCGAGATCCCTCGACTACGCTCGGGATGACAAAATAAATAAATCGAATGACATTGGTCATGTCATTTCGAGCAATAATAGCAGTGCATTTCAAGATTTTTAAAGAATCACATTGGTTATGTCATGTTGAGCGGAGTCGAAACATCTCAAACTCTGCTTGTTGAGTAAATAAGTTAACATTTTATTATACACAAGCTTAATTTGAGATTCCTCGACAAGCTCGGAATGACACAAAACATACTAAGTGGGTTCCACAAAATAGCTATTTTGTGGGGAATAGCAAACAAGGTAAAAGTCTCAACTTTTACCTTGTTTATCTTTTAAAAGTATTTTGTCAAATCAGCATTTACACCGATATAATTCAATAGTGTCTCACTATCTGCTGTGGTCAAGTTTCCTTTGTTTTGGATTATTGCTGACAACATTGTTAGTTTATCTTTTATATCATTTGTATTAAGCTTGACATCGCCACTTATTATCCTATTAAGGTAAGTTACATCCATTGTGTTGACAATTCCATCGCCTGTCAAGTCTCCCAACACACTTAGATATATTTTATCTGCTGTGTTACCATTATAGTTGATATAATATCCAGTACCGATATAATCATTATCTCCTGCAATAGTTCCATTTGCTTTGTGTATGGTTATATCACTTGCATTCACACTCGTTTGAGCCTCAAGTTTTGTTTTAAACTCACTTGCTTTTGTCTTTGGTGCTATGTTTCCAATGATTG
>CAJUEA010000004.1 GCA_910584975.1 uncultured Christensenella sp. | reverse complement strand
TTTCGCGCCTTTTTTACGGTATCTATTCCACTCTTTCTTGCGTGGACGAAGATATTAATTGTTCTCAAACGGAGGTAAACGCAATGACAATAAGACCGCCTTAAGCGGCAAGCAAATGACAAGCAAAATCACAAGACACGGCAAAATCGAAGTCTACCACGCGGACAGACAAAACAGGCAGAAGAAATAAACGCATTTTTAATGAAGAACGGTTACACGAAAGTACATCTTATAGAAGCGGGATATAAATCATTATTAGAAGAAGCCGCATTGAGAGAGAAAAACGGACAGTAACCGAAAAGCAAACTAAACTTATTTGTTCTTCTTGCGGAACGGGAACAAATAACTTGAAACGCCCGATTTCAGACAAGGAGTACCATTATTAAAACGAACAAGCCAACCACACCTAAGGCAGATATACTGTCTTACTACTACGAACAAGAGAACGGCGCATTTGTAAGAAGCCGTGAAAAAGTTATCGGGAACGCGGGGCATATTTTTTTTTACAATTTTTGATTATAAATTTTAATGTAAAAATTTTATTTGATATTGACTATATGCAAATTTTTGTGATATAATATTGAAAATAAAAGTTTAAAGGTGCAAAATGGTTGCATTGGTTACGGGTGGAGCAAAAGGCATAGGAAAAGAAATTGTAAAAACATTTGTAGCAGCAGGCTACAAAGTTGCTTTTTGCTATAATAGTAGCGAACAACATGCATTTGAGCTCTGCAATCAGCTTAATGGAAACAGCGAGCTTAATTGCATTGCTGTTAAATGCGATGTCAGAAATTTTGACAATGTAAAAAATTTTGTGCAAACAGCTGTGGATGTTTTTGGAAGAATTGATGTTATCATCAACAATGCAGGCATTGCAGATTACAGTCTTTTGATGGATATGGATGTTAAAGGCTGGCGTAATGTAATGTCAACCAATTTAGACAGCGTATTTTATGTTTGCAATCAATGTTTACCACATATGTTGGAAAATGGTGGTGCTATTGTTAATATTTCAAGTGTTTGGGGGATTTATGGTGCAAGCTGTGAGGTTGCTTATTCAACATCAAAAGCAGGTGTGATTGGTCTTACAAAAGCATTGGCGCAAGAGATGGGTGGATCAAACATAAGAGTAAATTGTATTGCAGCAGGTGTTATAAACACGGATATGAACAGCTGTCATTCAAAGGAAACTATTGAGGAACTTATCCAAAGGACACCATTAAACAGATTGGGAGAGCCAAAAGAAATTGCTGAAACGGCATTGTTTTTGGCATCGGAAAAAGCAAAATTTATCACTGGCCAAGTTGTTGAAGTTGGCGGTGGTTTCAGATAAAAGGAGAATTAAATATGAAAGTTTTATTGTTGCAGGATGTAAAAGCACAGGGTAAAAAAGGCGATATCATTGAGGTTAGCGATGGATATGCTAAAAATTTTCTTATAAAAAAGAAAATGGCAATTCAAGCAACAAATCAAGTTATAAACGAAACAAATCAAAAGAAAGCCAGCGAGCAAAGAAAGTTGGAGATTGAAAAACAAGAGGCTATCAAACTTGCTGAAAGATTGAATGGCAACACTATTGTTGTGGAAATTGCTTGTGGGGAAAACGGCAAAATGTTTGGCTCCGTTACAGGTAAGGAAATAAGCGAATCTCTTTTGAAAAGTGGTTATGACATAGACAAAAAGAAAATAAACATTAAAGAGCCAATCAAAACTTTTGGTGTTTTCAGCGTAGAAGTTAAAGTTTATGCAAATGTAACAGCTACAATTAATATCAGTGTGGTAAAAAAATAAGGTAACAATAAATTATGGATAAAGTACATTTGATAAATCATATTTTGATTGATCACAAAATTGCAATTTTGAGGGACGAGACAACAAAAAGCAAGCAGTTTAGGGAAGTTATTGAAGAAATTGCTATGCTGGAAACTTTGGAAGTGTTAAAGGATGCTCCAACAAAAAGCATAATGGTTAAAACTCCACTTGAAACAGTTGAGCAAACAGTGATTAAGGAAAACAGCATTGTTATTGTGCCGATATTAAGGGCAGGACTTGGTATGGTAAATGGTGTGACAGCTCTTTTGCCAGCTGTGAAAGTTGGGCATATAGGAATGGCAAGGAATGAGAAAACCTTGGAACCAGTGGAATATATGTGCAAACTTCCAGAGAATATTGAGGAAAAAATGGTTATTGTGCTTGACCCTATGCTTGCAACAGGTGGTTCGGCATGTGCTGCCATTCAAGCATTAAAAAACAGAGGTGCAAAAAACATAAAAATGCTTAACATTTTGGCAGTGCCAGAAGGAATTAAAAAAGTAACCGAGCAACACCCAGATGTGGATGTGTATATTGCAAAAGTTGACAGGTGTTTGAATGAAAAAGGGTACATTTTGCCTGGACTTGGAGACGCAGGGGACAGAATTTTTGGAACAAACTGAACAAAAAATATCTGACTTGATTGTCAGATATTTTTTGTTGAAAAGTGTTTTTAACATCAAAGAAAAAAGTTTACTTTTCTGGTATTTCTTCAGTATCCACAGCCTCAACTTGATTGGTTGTTGCATTGTTTTGCAGGGTAGCAGTTGCTTGTAAGATTTTGCCTGCATCCTCAATGACATTTTGAACATTTTCAAGTTCTTGTTCAACTATTTTATCATTGTCACTTTCTTCAACAACATTCATTGCCTCTTCAGCAAGAAGTCTTGAGAAAGCCTCTCTTGCAAGAACGCCAAGCCAAATTTTTATGTTTTTAGCCTTGTATTTTGCATTTGAAATAGCCTCTTTCTTTGTTGCAGTTATTTGTTTCTTTTCTGCCGTAATATCTTTTGCCGTCAAATTCAATGTGACTTTATTGATTGCTTTTTCATTCAATTCTGCCATTTGAGTCTCAAATTGAGCTGTTGCATTTGCGATATCAATTTTTGCTTGTTTTTTGTTTTGTTCATATTCAGCAAGCGCATTTGCTTTCCACTCTGCAACAAACACTTTTTTGCGTTCTTTCAAAGCTTTTTGATCTGCCACAAGTTTTGCAAAAGATTGCTTTCTTTGCTCTTTCAGTTGAGTTTTTCTCTCTTTCTTTTTGGCTTTTATTGCGACTGAAGCCTCTTTTTCACTGCCACCATTTGCAATAATGCTTGCTTTTATCTCTTCAAGCTCTTTGTTGTAGGAGTCAAGAGCCTCTTTTTCAAGTTTTTGTTTTGCCTCTAGGTCAGCTTTTTCTTTGGCAGCAAGTTCATTTGCAGCTTGTGCCTCAGCGTCTTTTTCAGCAAGGAAAGCAGCATAAGCTTTTTCTTGTTCTTCTTCGCTTGCATTTTCCAAACCACTATCTGCAATAACTTTCTTTTTCTCCAAGCTTTCCTTAATAATAGTCATTTTCTTTTTGTTCAAAGTAATGAATATGTAAGGAATTGTTGCCAAAGCACTTGCAATGATAACAATAATAATAATTTTTTCAATCATTGGGTCGCGTACTGCTGCATTGGATAAAATGGAATAATCTGTTTCACCTGTGGTTGCATCGGCAACAAGTCCTGCACCTTCATATATCCAAGTGAATACGACTGTAGAAAGTATTAAACCAAGAGTTGCAACCATTGCTTGGAAGTTTTGTGCAAAGCCTTCAATTCTCACGCCTAGTTTGTTTTGTTGATTATCAAATCCATCTGACATTATTGTATTTTGAATTATGTATTGAGGTCCTAAAGCAAAGTTGAAGAAGAACAAAGCCACAACAAACACCCAAAAACCACTTTTGAAAGTGAACAACATAATAAGTGCTGCCACAACATTCAAACCGTGCGCTAAAAGGGCAGAACCTCTTGAACCAAGCCACATGATAAGGAATGGAGCAAGAATTATTCCCGGAGTAAAACCAATAGAAGTGATTGTTTGAACAATTCCAAGAATACCATCATTGCCAAGTTGATATGCACAAAGCCATGGCAAAAGTTGGGTCAAAACGCTTTTAAAACCTTCAAAGAATTTGCAAATGGTAACAATCCAAAATTCTTTGTTTCTGCAAAGAAGGGCAAAACCTTCAAAAAATTTAACGCGTTGCTTTTTAAGTTTTGGCATTACAACACGCTCTTGAGTTGTGTACATAACAAGCAAGCCTAGTGCAAAACCGATTATTGCAAACAAAGGCATCAAAATACGATAAGTCCAAATGTTTCTCATTGCAGTTTCGCCAAAAAATAACATACCGATTGTTGGCAATGCAAATTGAATGATACTTGGTCCTAAGTTTCCCAAAAATTCTGAAAAACCCATTATTTTTGTGCGTTCGCCTGAGTTTGGACTGATAACTTGTGAAATACCCATATAAGCATTGTTAAGCAGTGGCTGGAAAATACTTAAAAGGTTGAAGAATATACCAATCAAAATACACTTTGTCAGCATATCAGCCGTAGTAGGAACGCACCAAGTAAGTCCGATTACAGCCAAAATACATGGTAAACCGGCATAAATCATGTAAGGCCTAAATTTGCCGATTGGTGTGTCTGTGTTGTCAACAAGATAGCTAACAATAGGCGTTTTGATAACGCTTATTATGTTTGTGATAATAAACAATGTCATAATATCACGCACGCCAAGTCCGTAAACAACAGAAATCAACAAACATTGGGCAGTTAGATTTGCATATTGCATAAGAGATGCAAATGTTTTAACACCAATACCGCCAACAGAAAAACCTGCGATTTCTTTGTATGCAACGCTGTCACCTCTTTGAGGTCGTTGCCAGTAACGCCTTAAAAAGAGCATTCCATTTTGAATTTTTTCTTTCATAATAATTCCCTCAAAACAAAAGATTTAAATTTTTATTAGTTGTAATTTTTTTGCCAAAATCAAAAAAGTATCGATTTTCGCAGTCTTTTTGTACAAAAAATATGCTTTTCTTCAAAAAATTAGTTGTGTTATATTGTGTTTAAAATAAAAGCATATTTGACTTTTTTAAAAAAGAATATTTTTATTTTAAATTAATATTCTTCTCCGTTACGAATGTTGAATTTAAAAGATTTTTCTTCTCCATTTTCTGTGTATTCAACACCGATAATATCTTGTTTAACAAACTCAGCTTTTTTAATGCAAATATCTTTTGGTGCAAAAGTTTCTTTTAAAACAGCTTTTTGAGCATCGTTGTAATTTTTGATATTGTCAGAGATAAACAACAAGCTTCCAAAGGTTGAATTGATTTTTGCAATCAATTTTCTTTTTTCAAAAGTCATTTTCATATTTTCTTCGCGAAGGAAGAATACATCTGGGTCGTTCATCCAAGCTCTGCCATTCAAATGGCGTCTGAATATAGCATTTGATGTTGCGTGTGGATTAGAGCAGTCTTCACGAATAGTATTTCTGCTTACCCAATCTTCCGTAATATCTGCACCAATACGGCAGTAGTCAACTTTGCCAAAGGCAGGGAACATAGGCACACCACAACCCAAAATCATTTTGTCGCCCACACATTCACGAAGAAAGTCCATTGCATCTGTCATAATTTCGCCACGGCTCTTGTTGTGCATAGGAACAACACAAGCACCATACAAAAAGTCAAGTTTAACCAAATCATAGCCCCAGTCGTTTAGCACAACATCAAAGCAATGTCTAATGTATGCCCTAGCGCCTTCATTGTAGATATCCAAAGAGTAAAAACCACCCCAGTTGTGTCCTGTTTTGTAAAGTTTGCCTTTTTTATCCCTAATAAACCAATCAGGATGTTTTTTGAAAAGCTCAGAAGATGGAGTGCCTGCAAAAGGAGCAAGCCACAATCCTGCAACCATACCACTTTCGTGAATTTTGTCTGCAATGGCTTTCATCCCACTTGGAAATTTTTTGTTGTCAGTAATAAGCCAATCGCCAATTGCTTGTTGATATCCGTCATCAATTTGGAAACAATCAAATTTCACATCTTGATTTATTATGCTGTTCAAATCTCTGTTAACAATCTCTTCGGTAATATTGTTGTAGTAATTATACCAAGTTGTGTAGCCATTGCGTTTTTTTGTTTCTCGACAAGAGGTGCCGATAAGTTTGAAATATTCGTCAAAAGCAACATCATATTCGCCTGTAACAAAGGCAAACTCCAAAAGCTTGCTTGGCTTGTCATAGGTTACGCCTTCAAGCTCTTTTGAAATGATAATGTTGCTGTTGTTGCAATCAAAAGTAACAACAGTGTAGCCGTATTTTTCTGTCAATGTTCCAAAAATGTTCACATTGTTATCATTGCGCACATATCCATATGACCAACCATAAAAAATGCCTGCTTTTCTTGGGAATTTCCAAAAATTGTTGTCGCCTGACTTTGATAGCCCCATGCTTTTGCCAAAGGAGTATTTGATGTAAAACTCTGTTGAGCGTGAAAGTTCTTTCATTTGCCAGTTAGGTTCATATTCAAAACTATCTGTCCAACTTTGGTAGCCATTTACAAAAATTTTGTCGCTTGCATTGTATGAATATGGAAAAATAATGTCAAATTTATCAAATGAAATAGAGCATTTTGGCAAAACGGAAAGAGATAAAACATTGTTTTCCTCTTTAACATCCAGTTTAAAATGCTCACATTTAGTGCTATTGCAAATGTATTTTTTGTTATCTACTCGATAAGCGATATTGTAAGAATAATTTCTCATAATTCCTCCGCTACAATTATTAAATATAATAAGTTTTATTTAATTTTCAAGTTAATATGTGTTTTAAAGTCGTTATAATAAAACTTGAATATTAAAAAACCAATAAAATAGCACATATAACAAAAGTATACCATAAATATAGGGTAAAGTCAACCCACATTTTGAAAGATAATAATGTCATAAATTTCTCAAAAAAGCATTATTAATTTGTATTTTAAGTTAAAATTTATTCGCAATTTCCTTTTAAGTATAAAGGCAGAGAAAAAGCCTTTAATCGCACAGCGTTAAGAGTTTGAGGAATTGTATTGCATTATGTCAAGATTTTTAAAATAACCACTTTAAAATGCGAATTTTGACATATTGACAAGTGTTTTTGAGCAAAAAAGATAAAAAATTAAAATTTTTTAGCATTTTTCTATTGTTTTTTTAATTTCTGCGTGGTATAATAATTATAATAAAAGTATTACGCACGCTCACGCGTGAGAGCAATATAATTAATTTGCAAAACAAGCTTTTATAGTAAGTTTTCAAATTAAAAATAATATTTTATCAAAAGTCATAAACAAATTTTTAATTTGCAAAAAGTGATAGTTTTCACACAAGGAGTTATTATGAGTGAACAAAAAAAATATGACCAAAACGCCATACAAGTGTTGGAAGGATTGGAACCAGTTCGCAAAAGACCGGGTATGTATATCGGTTCAACTGATGAAAGAGGTTTGCATCATTTGGTTATTGAGGTTGTGGATAACAGCATTGACGAGGCAATGGCAGGTTATTGCGACTTAATCAAAGTTGAAATTACCAAAGAGGGAGCTATTTCCGTTGAAGACAATGGAAGAGGTATTCCAACTGGTATTATTGAAAAGGAAGGCAAATCAGCTGTTGAGGTTGTTTTGACAAAATTGCACGCAGGTGGTAAGTTTGGTGGTGGTGGCTACAAATTTTCTGGTGGCTTGCATGGTGTTGGTATTTCAGCCGTAAATGCTTTGTCAGAGTGGCTTGAGGTTGAAGTTTGTCAAAATGGCAAAATATTCGCTCAAACATACAATCGTGGTGTGGCACAAACATCACTTAAAATTATCGGTGAAACTGAGCGTACAGGCACAAAAATTGTGTTTATGCCGGACGATACAATTTTTGAAACGGTGGAATTTCAATATCCACGCCTTTTGCACAGATTAAAAGAACTTGCTTTTTTGAACAAAGGCTTGAAAATCAGTTTTAAAGATAGCAGAGAGGGCAAAGAGCAAGAAGACTTTATCCATTATGAAGGTGGCATAAAAGAATATGTAAACGAGCTTAACAAAAAGGATGCTTTGCTTGCAGAGCCATACTATATGAGTGTTATGGCAGAAGATTATCAAGTGGAAATCGCTTTGC
Source organism: uncultured Christensenella sp. (assembly GCA_910584975.1). Lineage (GTDB taxonomy): Bacteria > Bacillota > Clostridia > Christensenellales > UBA3700 > MGBC100798. The sequence continues at coordinate 66,247 of CAJUEA010000004.1, read as the reverse complement.
AATACAATGATTCTTACAGCGAAAATATCTATTCTTATGCAAACAATATACATACAGAGGAAGGCGGCACACATGTTGACGGCTTTAAAAATACAATTACAAGATTGTTTAATGAATATGGCAAAACACTTAATATTTTAAAAAACGAAGAAAAATTGAGTGGCGATGACTGCCGTGAAGGTTTGGTTGCTGTTGTAAGTGTTAAACTTACTGACCCACAATTTGAAGGTCAAACAAAAACAAAACTTGGCAATAGCTTTATGCGTAAGGTGGTTGCAGATGCAGTTTCTGAGTCATTTGGTGCTTTTCTTGAGGAAAATCCAAAGATAACAAAAGATTTGGTTCTTCGCTCAATAACTGCAAAAAAAGCAAGAGAGGCAGCAAGAAATGCAAGAGATCTTACAAAAAGAAAATCTTTTTTGGAGTCTACAACTTTGCCGGGTAAGCTTGCTGACTGCACAGAAAAAAACAGTAAACTTTGCGAGGTTTATTTGGTTGAGGGGGACTCAGCTGGTGGCACAGCAAAGCAAGGCAGAGATAGGCGTTTCCAAGCTATAATGCCACTTAGAGGTAAAATTCTTAATGTTGAAAAAGTTAGGTTGAACAAAGTGCTTGAAAGTGAGGAAATCAAAAATATGATTACAGCTTTTGGATGTGGCATTTTGGAGGACTGCGATGTAAACAAGTTGAGATATGACAGAATTATTTGTATGACAGATGCCGATGTCGATGGCAGTCACATCAGAATTTTGTTGCTTACATTCTTTTACAGATATATGCGTCCAGTGCTTGAGCAAGGGCATGTGTATGCAGCACAACCACCACTTTACAAAGTTTCAAGAGGTGGCAAAAATGAAAAGTATTTTTATGATGATGAGTCACTTGAAGAATATATGCAAAGCATTGATAGAAAAGGCGAATTGCAAAGATACAAAGGTCTTGGCGAAATGAATGCAGAGCAATTGTGGGATACAACAATGAATCCAGAAACAAGAACTTTGTTGCAAGTTAGTATGGAAGAGGCAAAGAACGCAGACGAAGTATTTACAATGCTTATGGGCGACGAGCCAGAGCTAAGAAGACAATTTATTGAGCAAAATGCAACAATGGTTGAAAATCTGGATGTATAAGTGAGGAGGAATTATGGCTGACAAAGAAAAGGAAAAACAAGCTCAAGAACTTGAAAATATTCTTGAGAAATCAAATATAAAGAAAATAAATATCGAACACGAAATGAAAAAATCATTTATCGCATATGCAATGGCGGTAAATGTATCGCGTGCTATTCCTGATGTTCGTGACGGCTTAAAACCAGTGCACAGGCGTATTTTGTATGCTATGAGCGAACTTGGCTTGACATCAGACAAGCCATATCGTAAATGTGCGCGTATCGTCGGCGATGTGTTGGGTAAATATCACCCTCACGGCGACACAGCTGTTTATGAGGCATTGGTAAGACTTGCACAAGATTTTTCAATTCGTTGTCCGTTGGTTGATGGTCATGGTAACTTTGGTAGTGTAGATGGCGACCCTCCTGCTGCACAGCGTTACACAGAGGCAAGAATGAGCAAAATCGCTGCCGAAATGATCAGAGATATTGATAAAAAGACAGTTGATTATTATCCAAACTTTGACGATACATTGATGCAACCAGTTGTTTTGCCTGCAAGATATCCAAACTTGTTGGTAAATGGTAGTGATGGTATTGCAGTTGGTATGGCAACATCCATTCCACCTCACAATCTTGGCGAGGTTATTGACGGAACAATTGCTCTTATGGAAAACCCTGAAATGGATATTGAGGAGCTTATTGATTTGATTCCTGCACCAGACTATCCAACAGGTGCATTGATAATGGGTAGAAGTGGCATTAAAAAGGCGTACAGAACAGGAAAAGGCAGTGCTATTTTGCGTGCTAGGGCAGAAATTGAGGATTTCAACAACGGCACAAGACAACGCATTGTAATCACGGAATTGCCATATCAAGTTAACAAAGCAAAGCTTATTGAAACAATTGCAGAGTATGTAAAACAAAAGAGAATTGAAGGCATAAGCGACATTCAAGAGCAATCTGACCGTGATGGTATGAGAATTGTTATTGATGTAAAAAAAGATGCACAAGCACAAGTTGTTTTGAATATGCTTTACAAACACACAAGCTTGCAAATCAGCAACAGCATAATCTTGCTTGCACTTATTGATGGCACTCCAAAGGTTATGAATTTAAAAGAAATTCTAACAGCATATATCGAGCACCAAAAACAAGTTATTGTAAGGCGTACACAATATGATTTGGAAAAAGCTTTGGAAAAAGAGCATATTTTAAAAGGCTTGGTAATCGCTTTGCATAACATTGATGAAGTTGTTGCAATTATCAAAAAATCTGAAGATAAGTATGATGCAGCAAACAAGTTGATGGAAACATTTGCTTTGTCAGATAAGCAAGCAAACGCAATTTTGGAAATGAGATTGCAAAGACTTACTCATTTGGAAATTGACAAGCTTGAACAAAATCTTGATCAATTGGAAAAAGACATTGCAGAGTATCGTGATATTTTGGCAAAACCACACAGAGTTGAGGAGATTATCAAGACAGAAATGCTTGAAATCAAAGAAAAATATAATACTCCAAGACGCAGTGAGTTGAGTTATGATTACAACGACATTGATATTGAGGATTTGATTGAAAAAGAAGATATTGTTATCAGTCTTACACATCAAGGTTATATCAAGAGAATGGCAACAGATGAGTATAAGGCTCAACGCCGTGGTGGTGTTGGCGTTACAGCACACAAGGCAAAAGACGAGGACTTTGTTGAAAATGTATTCAACTCAAACACACACGAGCCAATTTTGTTCTTCTCTAATTTTGGAAAAGTGTACAGATTAAAAGCTTATATGATACCAGAAGGCTCAAAAACAGCCAAAGGCAGGGCGATGGTTAATCTGCTTAACCTTGCTGATGGCGAGAGAATTAACGCAATCTTGCCACTTGCAGAGGGATCAGAAGGCTATTTGGCATTGGCAACCAAAAAGGGATTGATTAAAAAGACAGACCTTTCAGAATTTGAGCGTATTCAAAGCAATGGTAAAATTGCAATCAGATTGCAAGAGGGCGACGAGCTTATCGGTGCAATGCGTACAGACGGCGACAACGAGATTATTATTGCATCAACTGGGGGAAAGTGCATAAGGTTCCACGAACAAGATATTCGCGACACAGGAAGGTCGTCAATGGGCGTAAAATCAATCAGTTTGGATAAAGGCGAATTTGTGGTTGATGCAACAATCGTGCGTGAAGATACCGATGTTTTGACAATCACAGAAAACGGCTACGGAAAGAGAACAGACATTGACGAATATAGGTTCCAATCTCGTGGTGGTAAAGGTATTAAAGTTGGCGTGCTAAACGAAAAAACTGGTAATGTTGTAAACTTGAAACTTGTGTCTGACGATGAGGATGTTATGATTCTTGCAGACAATGGCGTTGTAATAAGACTAAATGCAGATTCAATCAGCAAAATCGGCAGAAACACCCAAGGTGTAAGGCTTATGAGATTGAAAGATGAGGAGAGCAAAGTTGTGTCCTTCACAATAGTGCCAAGAAGTGAGGAAGAGCCAGCAGAGGATGCTTTGGCAGAAACTGACGGAGAGGATATTCAAGCAGAAGATGTTGCAGAAAGCATAGGAGTGCAAGAGAACAACAAAGAAAGTGTAGAAGAGTAAAATATCTTTTGATATCAAATTAATCTTTAAAATAAGTAGTAGAATTTATATTTTTAATTTAAAATATTTTTTAACTTAAAAAATAATCTATAGTTAATTTAAAATCAAAAACTAAGCAAAAAAGGTTGCAGAAAATGCAACTTTTTTTGCTTATAATCGCTCAAAAATCGATATTAAATCAAAAAATCGTGTTTTGTCATTAATAACAATCAAAAAACAACATAACACCATGATAAACAAAATTATGAATGCCTATTGCAATCAAAGTCAATGTTATGATTAGTATGTTATCAAAAAACAATTGAAAAATAAATTATGGTAGTAAAATCAAAAATAAAATTTATTTTCTACAATGAAATAGTAAATTATTAATTCAAAACAATAAGGATTAGTAAATTTTTTGTGATAATAAAATAAAATTTGAAAAAAATCAAAAAAATTGATAACATATCAATAATATTGTGTTAAAATATTAATGATAAAATTAAAAAAACAAGGTAAGTTATGGAAAATAAAAAAATATTAATTCAAGGTGTTGCAGGTTCATATTCTCATATTTTTGCAAAAAGCTTAGGTTATAGCGATATTGATTTTGTTGCAACTTTTGAAGAAGTAGTTCAAAACATTGAAAAAGGAAATTATAAGTATGGCATTTTGCCGATTGAAAACTCCACAGCAGGCGATGTTCGTGAAACATATGACTTGCTTGATGTAAGCAATGTTTGTTATGTTGCAATGGGTGACATAAAAATCAATCATTGTTTGCTTGGTGCAAAGGGTAGTACTATTGTGGATATCACAAAGGTTTCCTCTCATCCACAAGCACTAATGCAATGTGACAAGTTTTTGCAAAAAGGCAAATATCAGTTGTTCAATGAATTTAACACAGCCATTGCAAGCAAAAAATTGGCAGAGGAAGGGGACATTACACATGCCGTTATTGCATCAAGACTTGCTGCCGAAATATATGGACTTGAAATTTTGAAAGAAAACATTCAGAATGTGGAAAACAACTACACAAAATTTATTCTTTTGACAAAAGATTTGCAAGAAGTAAAGCAAAATAAAATTGTCAGTGTCGCACTTGAACTAAAGGACAAGCCTAATGTGCTTGGAGAGTTGTTGAATATTTTTTCTGAATATCATATCAACCTAACAAGAATACAATCCAGAAACATCCCAAATACTTGCTTTAAAATCAGATTTTATATTGACTTTGAGGGCAGTATTAATGATGAAAAAATTAAGCAACTGCTTACAAAAATTTCAACAAAGTGCCTAACTTGTAAGGTTAGAGGAGTATATTAATAAACAGCCAATGTTTGTATAAACAAAGATAATTTTAATCAACTTTTAAAAAATAATAAAAAACTAAGCATTAGACAAAATAAAAATTTATTTTAAAGAATGATTCCAGTTAAACACTGAAATCATTCTTTTAAGTTTTTGCCGTATTTTTGGTAGGGCAGTCTATATGCATTTTTTGTTGTTCGTGTAGCGTATTTCTCTAAAAAAATTGTATTAACTTGTTGCATTATGCTTTTGCCCGTAAAATAATAGAATAAGGAAAAATTTATTAAAATATTACCAATATTTGCTAGAGCATAAAAAAAGCGCTCAGAAAATGAACGCTTTTTTGATTGTTGTAATTTTATTTTGTTTCAGGTGTTGCTGTTGGACCTTGAACTTTACATCTGAACAAGCCTGTGCAATATTTTTGCATTGTTGTATAACCAGATGTGCTTTCCAAATCGAATTGACTATACAAAGCGCCAATTTTGATTGTTTGTGTATTATCATAGATATCCAATGTAATGTCTGTTTGAAGAGCTTTTGTTGCCAATGTTTGAATTTTGTTTCCAAAATCAATTGGGTCACCAGTTGAAATGTTGTTCATAATTTTGTTTAGGAACTCGCTAGCGTCCTCATCCAAACCAACGATATATGAAAGTGGATTAATGTCTGCCATATTAGCCAATGGTGCCAAATCAATGAATGCGCCACCATAAATATTGCTTGGAAGAACTTTTGTTGCAACGCCACTGCCACCTAGTCCTGCAATAGACATTTGATAATGCAAGAACATAACACCATTAGCACTTGCGTTTCTAACCAAATCAGGGTGGAAATCAGGCATTCCTAAGTCTTTAGTGTAAGACTTGTAAAGCTCTTGGTTGTTTGCGTCATTTGTAAATATAGAGAATTTAATCAAATGAGTAGCATCGTCTTTTTTCTCAGTAGATTTGATTTGTTGTCCAATAAACTTGTCAAAAATCAACAACTTATTGTCACTAGGGTCAATGTAAGACAAGCTTAGTTCAGAACCATTTGCATCAAATTTTCCGTTTGCATCAAAGAAACCATTTTCGTTTTCTTTCCAAACAAATGGAGCAACGACTTCTTCTGCAAAAGGCCTATAACTAGATTCACCAGTTGTGTCAAGCTTACCAGGCAAATTGTTCAAGTTGTAAATGATACTTCTCAACTTTTCGTCATCACCATCAGCGTAGTTGCTATTTAGAATTTGTTTGCCAATCAATTCGTATACATTTGTACTTGCAAAGCCACTTGTAGTAGTGTCGCCAATTTCAATTTTGTTTGATGGGATTAGTGCAATGCCTTGTGCAGTAAACTTATCAAATGCGTCTTTTATTGATTTACCAATGTCGCCAGTAACTTTTTCTGTGTCAAAAGAATCTGAAGATTGACCAGTAATTTTTGTTACCATCTTAAGCAATGTGTTGATTTTTTCGCCTTCAGCATTGTTGATTTTGATTGTTGTTTTGTATCCATTGTTATCAGCTAAGTCATTGTCATCAAGCAGTACATCTGCCTTTATAACAAGATATTTAGCTGCAAAGTTATCCAAATTGATTCCGTTGGCACCTGTTGATTGATTTTCGCTATCAAGCAAAGCTGCTATTGTAAATGAAAGAGTTTTTGTGTCTACATTCATTTGCATATCAACAAGTTTAAAGTTTTTGTAGAAACCAATATCTGTAATGATAGTAATTTGTTTGCTTATCAATTTTGCAAACTCAAGTGCAGAAATGTTCAAATTGCCAGACTCAGCAGAATTTTTGTTTTCTTTTATATCTTTCAAATTAAAGTTATCGCTGATATTAGCCTCTGACAAGTTGGCTCCAATATTTGTCAAAATATCAAATGCATTATCTTCGGTTATAGGCCTATTTGCCAAGTTTTTCATGAAGAATTTCTTTGTCAATTCACGGTTAATAAAACCATTTGCACCTGTAAGGTAAGTAGTGCCTACATTGTCAACAATATCGCCATAGCTGTCAATCAAATCAGGGTCACCGTAGTCATAATAGCAAGCCATTGTTTGTTGAATTTCTTCAGCACTCATTTTGTCAGAAGAATCTTTGTTGATGATGCCTGCCACAACATCATAGATTGTAGGAAGTTGCAAGCCACCTTTTGCAAATTCAACTTGAATTTCAGCGTTTTCGCTTGTTGCAAAGCTGTCAAGTGCAGGGTAGATAGCATCGCTCAACTTTTGAATAATAGCATCTTTTGAGTAAGATGTGCCATTCAAATTTTGCATTAACAATGCAATAGTTTCAAGCATCTTATCGCTTTCGTTCATAATTTCTTCATCAGAGCCGTCTTCGCCAGCTTTTGTATAGTTGAAGATGATATCGCAACCTTGAGTTTTATCCATGTTAACAATAATTTTAACATAAATTTTTTCAGGGAAGATTGAAAGCATAAATGGTTGCAAGCTTGTTGGAACATTTGTAAGTTGATTTCTAATCATATCTTGAATGTTCATTCTTGCGTAAATATCCATTTTAGTTTCTGTCATATCAAGTTGACAAATATCCAAGGTAAATTTTTCGCCAAGTTTATCAGCAATCAAGGTGTTCATAATCTGAGCAAGTCCCTTGTCAGTGAACAAAGATGCGTGTTTCAATTCGTCTTGAGTATATTCATAAAGAGCTTTGCCGTCTTTTTCTTTTTTGATATTGATTTTTGAAGGAATATTTTGCAATGCATTTGTAAAATCTTTTGCCTCAATATCTTTATAATAATTCTCATCCACACCAAAAGCTGCAAACAAGGCATTTCTGTCCGCCTCATAATCTTCTTTTGTTGTAATGTTTGTTAGTCCATTTTCTTTGAAGTAAGTTTCTTCGTTATTGTCAAAATCAAGACCGATTGTGTGAAGGTGTCTTACCATCAACAAGAAATCAGATGTTGAAACATTTGTAATTTTCATTGTTTTCAATGCTTTTTGCAAAATGTCAATTTCAACATAGCTGTTGATAATATTGCCGTCAGCGTCTAAAGAATTTGCAAAAATGATACCATTGCCATTTTCGTCAATCATTTGAGAAATTTTGTTGAAATACTCAAAAATTGTTGAACCAACTTTGTTGAAATTGCTTTCAATAACGCCGTTTGTCAATTTTGTATCAATAGTTTTAAGCAAAGTTTGCAATTTTTCATTGTCAATCGCATTAATTCCCAAAACAGGAGCTTTGTCAAGTTTTGGAGTAGTTGTTGCAGTCAAGAAAATGCTTTCAGGAACAATACCTGTTTTAGTCATAGCAATTTTGAAAACATCTTCAGAAAATTTAGTTTCTTTTTCTTCGTCGTTTTCAGTGTTTTTGTCATTAAAGATGATGTCTGTTATCAAATTTCTGATGTTAACTTTGATTGTAAGAGACATTGTTGTTGCTTTTTCGTCAAATTTGTTTCCTGTAAGAACGCATTGTTTGATTTCAAAATTATTTTTAATTAATTTTGCGTAGTCGATACCTTCTTCGCCATTGTTCAAGCCTAAATCAACTTTGTCAATGTTCAAAACAACTTGTTGTAACAAAGCACCAATCATTTTGTCAGTGATTTCCCACTTTCTTTCTCCACCATTAAAATCTTTTAGGCTAGAAAAATCAAATTTAGAACGCTCCAACAATTCATCCAAATATGTATTACCTGTCAAGCTACCATTTTCGCTTGCAATAGGATCTTTTGCTTGATCAAGAATGTCAGAAACAGACGCAGATTCTGAACCAGTACCACCTTTTCCTATAGGAACGAGATTTAAAATATCGTCAATAGTGATGTTTGTATCCAACAAAAGAGCATTTTCTAAAGTGTTAAAAAATGCATCGCTGTCTGCTTTAGCATCAAATGGATTAGTAATAATTTTGCTTTCGTCAGCTTTGTAAAGATTAGAAAGCATATCAGTAAGCTCAAAGAAAGTAAGACCAGTGTATTGCTCGCCAAACAATTTATATCCACCAAAAACAGCGGTTACACCAATAACAAAAACTAAAACAATTGAAATAACACAACATTTTAGGCAAGAGTGACTGCTTGAGTGATTTTTATGACGATAAGCATAAAGCTTATTGTATTTTTTAGTAACCTTTTTAAGTTTTTTTGCATCCTCTTTGGACAATTCATTGGAAAGAGACTCGTTTTCCAAACGACACATTTCTTGCCTATATTTTTCCTCTCTTTTGCAAGGCTTAGGCATATGTTTTTCTTTCCAGTTTTCCTCTTTAATTTGCTTTATATCCTCTTCAGACAAAAGGTCATTATCACAAAGAGTAGAGTCATTGTTCGCAACATAATCTTTTGTGTTGTGTTTCTTTTTCATCTTTGAAGGATTTTGTTCAAAATTACTCCTGTTGAATTGTTCACTCATAGGTCAATTCTCCTTTTTATCGTTTTCTTCACTGCCAAACAAGGTCAGTGAATTTTCCGTATTGTTTTTAAGTCGTTTGAAATTGCTTGCATGTGTGCTAAAGATCAATACTAACCAAGCCACAAGCAAAACCAAACAAATGTAGTAATAATTTTCCCTTATCAAACAATTTTTTATGATGTTTGTAACCACAAGCAATGATATTGCAAAAAGAGATGCAATAAAGCCTTTTTTGGCAAAGGCAAGATATGCCAGCATAAGCACAAACGCCACCGCAAAAGCGATAGGGGAGATAACAGCAAACGCACCTAAACTTGTTGCAACACCTTTGCCACCTTTGAATTTTGAAAAGCAGGAAAAAATATGCCCCAATACGGTTGCTAATCCAAGAACATGCATTGCAAGGTTGCTGTCCTTGAAAACAAATTTGCCAATTAAGGCAAAGCCAATACCTTTTGCGCAGTCAAGTACAAAAGTCAAACATCCCCAAAACTTGCCCACTGATCTCAACATATTCATAGTGCCGGGATTACCTGAACCAAGTTTTTTTATGTCTTTGTTTTTTATTGCCGCAATTAAAGTTGCAAAGTTTATGCTGCCGACAATGTAACAAAGAGGGATAAAAATCAAATAAAGGTATACATCTTGCATAATTACTCGTATTAATTTATTATAATAATCTATGCTAATTATAACACATTAATTTGGCAGTGTCAACGACTGCAATATAATAAAAACAAAATTTTATTGTTAAAATGGAAAAAAATGTTTGATTGAGCAAAATATTAGAGATAAAACTGCTAAATTTTGGCAATTTCACAAATTATGCATTAAGCCTATTTAAATTTTAGATGTCAAAAGCTTGCGATTTTCGTTTTGAAAATCAGAGCATGAGATAAAAATAAGTGGTAAATTTGATATTTAATGGAAAATCAAACTTTTGTATTTGGCTGTCATAATATTGTTATGATTACTTTTGCTTTTATGTCAAACACAAAAAGAAATATCACTTTAAATTAAAAAGCAAAGTATTTGTTTTTAGGAGATATAGCAAAGAACTTGAGTTTTGCAAAATAGTAAAAAAATGATAGTATTGTACGCAACAATATTGTCAGATTGATAAATTTTAGCTGTGTTTTGCAATAAAAAACAGCTTAATTTTCATTTCAAATAGTGCAGTTAATTGTTATTGTCTTAACTATTTCTTTTAAAAATTTTTCAATATGGCTATTCAAATGTTATTTTGTAAAACAGTAAATATTGGATAAAAACGCAAAAAAAATCGCTTTAATAGCGATTTTCGTAGCTTTTTTTGTTGTCAATTTATTTTTATTCCGATAATTGATTCAATTTGTATAGCACCATAATCTCTGCCGTCCACACTGTTTTCATAATTATCGCCTATAGTGAACACCTCTCCGATTTTAATTGTAAATTTATTTTTAGAGTATTGGCTTGACAAAAAATAATATTGATTTGCACTTAGTGGGAAAATCATATCTGAATTTTCTTTTCGCAAAGTTTTGTAATTGTTCACATCTTGATAGAGCACAAAAGTATCTCCTGCAACGCCCACAACTCTTTTGATAACTTTTTTGTTTTCAGTAGGTTTTTTGTAAATTACAATATCATTAATTTGAGGGTTGCGATTTATTCTGGAAATCATAATCATTTGTCCATCAATCAAAGTTGGCGACATTGATTCACCATAGATTGTGGCAGGTGACACAATAAAAACAAAAATAATCAACAACAAAAGTAAAACAGCGACAACGCCCATTAAAATTGCCGTTATTCTTTTTTGTTTTTTTGAAATAGGTTGTTTTTGTTCCTCATTGTTCAAAAGTTTGTTGTTTTCCATAATCCCTCAATAATTTTTTGTTTAAGTTTTGGCAGTCTATATTCAATATATGCATTGTTCTGCAATATGTTTTTAAGCTTACAAAAAATGCAAAGAACATATTAACAAAATGCTATTCTTTTTTATTCTTGTGGTAGGTATTTTTTTATGATAGAAGGCAATTTATTCAAATCTACCATAACAGTGTGTTCGCACTTATCGCATTTTATTTTAATATCACAACCTATCCTCAAAATTGTCCAGCAATTTCCACCACACGGATGAGGTTTTTTTGAGATAAATTTGTCGCCTATGTTATATTTCATATTTATACCCAAATTATGTTGTTAAAAAGCACTTTTTCTGATTGACAAAAAACTAACTCTTTAACTTTAGTCCAAGTTTTGATTGGATAAAGATTTTTGCTCACAAAAGATGTTCGTGGTATTTTTATGCTTTGCCATTCATCCGATGCAGGAAGACTCAGTTTTGCATAAAAAGAGTTTAAATCGTCATCAACAAGCTCTACGATAATGTTTCTTGGTTTTGTAGTGTAGTAGTCAAATTGCAACAAAACTTCGGGATTGGTAATTGTTTGTCCATCAATGTTGTAACAAACTAAATCGCCTCTGTCCGTTGTGATTCCTTCCAGTCCCAATGCTCCTTTTTCAAAATGTATATTTGCTTTGTCTGCAAAAAAAGCAGTTTCACGAGGATAAAACGCGTTTGTGCCAAATTCCTTGTCAAAAATCATTCTGCTGTTACGAGCATTCAAACGAATATTCTGTTGTAGGTTGCTTGGTTTTATTGTCAGTTGAGGAGAGGTGTACATTGAACCATTACGATAGTAAACAGTGCAAACAAGACTTATTTCCTCATCTGGATTGTAAATTTTAATTTTTTGGCTTGCCGTGCCAACAAGGTCAGTATGAACAGTGTAGCCTATCCAGTTGCGTATGCCTTCCACTTCTTTGCCGTAAGCAATATGGATTTTTGCATCAACAACGGAATCGTATTCCATATCAAAGTCTGCATAAGCCCAAAGCCTACCATCAAGCACAACAAATCTGCCTTTTGGTGGAGTAACCATTTTTCTGTCATTTGAAATATCATCCACCCAATTAAAAAGAGTGTATAATGCTTGCTTATAAAGATTTTGCGAACATCCTACAGATACACACTCATAGTGAGTAACTTCTTCTGGAATAAGTTTTAATGTATCAGAAAGGGAAGAGTAGCTGTATTGTCTGTTATTGGATGCACCAAGAAACAGTACAGGGCACTTTATGAATTTAGCATATGACGGACTTGCACAACACAATGACCAAATATTTCTTTCTGCAAGCTGTGATAAAGGTACATCTTCAGACAAGTTGCTATTAAATTCATCATAGCCAGTGTTGTTGATTGGAATTATTCCGTCCAGTCTGTCGTCCATTCCTGCAACCTGCCACAAAATGTTTGCACCATTGTTAAGTGCAGCCATAAGCACTTTGCTTGGAGCAACAGATGGCGAAAAGTTTTTGACAAAACTTATTACTTGCCTTGTGATTTTGCACCAGTTGAAAAGACATGTGTTGTCTGCACCATAGTTGCAGGTGTTAAGATGATCTTTGCTAAAAATATAGTTGCAGTATTCCAAACTATGTGGGTAACGAGTGTAGTGCTTGGAATTGCTTTTTCCTGCAATGTCAAAAGTAACCACTTGAAAGCCCGCTTGCACGACAAATGAAATATAATTAAAATCAATCATTTTGTCAAATTCGGGCAAAAGAATAACAACTGCAGATGATGTTGGATTTTTTGGAAAATAAACTTGAGTGTAAACACGCACATCGCCGTCTTGTTTTGTCAAAGCGGTGAAATACAATTCGCACAAACTCATATACCCCAAATTTTTAAAACTGATTATATTTGTGTGAAAGTTTGAGGTTGTAGGTTTGAATTTTTTCCATAATTGTATGGGTGTTAAAATGTGTTTTTTCATTTTGGCAAAATTGCGTTGTGATAAAAACAACTATCTCCTCAGATTGAATTTGTGTTGCAAAAATTGTAATAATTATATTGCAACAACATATCTCCTTATATATTTTATCATTATTGTAAAAAATAATCAAGTGTTTAGCAAAATTTACTTTTGTTTAGCTTGAGGCTGAAAATCTTAAACAACATTTTTTAAGTCATAATAGCAAATAGTAAAACATAAAAAGAATCTAAATCATCAATTCATAATAAATGTGTTTGTATAATAAAGGTTATGAAATAAATTTTGCGTAAGTGAAAAAATATTTGCTAAAGATAAATTTTGTAAAAATTATCAAAAAACATTGTTTTTTTGTTAAAATGTAGTATAATGTAAATATGGTAATATTTGATAGAAAACTATTAATTCAATCTCAAAATGATAAATTAGAACGCATTTATAGGGATGTAAATTTTTTTGTGTGTCTAGGCTTTATTTTGATCACCATAATGGTAACGGTGGTTATGTATTTCTTTTCTATTGTTGCAGGGCTATGGGTGGAGGCCGTAGTAATTTTTTGTTGTTCAATGTATTATATGATTATGTCTTTTGTTCGTGAGAGGATGGCATTAGGATATTATCAAAAGGCAAAGCAAATTATTGTTAACTATACAAAAAACGGACTTGTTGTTAAAGAGGTAACCAAGGAGTCAGAAAAAGATTATTTGGTTGCGTATAATGATATTCACAGAATACTTGAATACAAAGCTTATTTTGTGATTATGATGAAAAACGAAGGAAAGATTACTTTGCCTAATATTGTGGAGGCAGATGAGCTGAAAGAACAGCTTAAAACTCAAATTGGAAACGCTTATCTTGTGGTTGAAAACTAAAAATCAATCAAAAATCGGTACTAAATTATGAAAAATGATATTTTATATGACAAAAATAGCACGGATGAGGCTTTGGATATCATCTGTAATGTGTGCCCAAGAAAGTGCAATGCCAACAGAAAAGAGGGGATTGGCTACTGCAAAAGCAAAGGCTTGCGTATTGCGCGTTTAGGCTTGCATATGTGGGAGGAGCCTTGCATAAGTGGCAAATATGGTTCAGGAACAATATTTTTCAGTGGCTGTTCATTAAGGTGTATTTATTGTCAAAATTATGATGTTTCGCAAAAATCCAAAGGATATAACATTTCTGTAAATAGACTTGTGGAGATTTTTAAGGAGTTGGAGGCAATGGGCGCACACAATATCAACCTTGTCACACCAACGCATTATATTGATTATATTATTATGGCTCTTGATATCTACAAACCACATATTCCTGTTTGTTACAACACAAGTGGATATGAAAGTGAGCAAAGCATAAAAAGGCTTGCGGGGTATGTGGATATTTTTTTGGTAGATTTCAAGTATTTTCAAAAAGACTTGGCACAAGAGTTTTCCTCAGCAAGTGATTATCCCGAAGTTGCACAAAAAGCGATTTTGCAAATGAAAAGTATTATTCCTTGTGATAAGTTTGACAGCAATGGAATGATGAGGCAAGGCGTGATTGTAAGACATCTTGTTTTGCCAAATTGTTTGCAAAACACAAAAGAGATATTGGCTTGGGTTGAAAAGAATCTTGGCAAAAATACAATACTATCTTTGATGAATCAATATACTCCTTATGGAAAAGCAATCGGAAACAAAATTATCGGCAGAAAGTTGAAAACACTTGAGTACAAAATTGCAGTAAACTATGTATTAAAACTTGGCTTAGAAAACGCATATGTTCAAGATAGTGAAAGTGCAGATGAATGTTTTATTCCAGAGTTTTTCGGAGAAATAATGGAATAATGGTTATTATATAAAAACACTTGACAAAATTGATAAAAAATGTTAGTATACTAACAGTTAGTATGCTAACATTTTTATTTTTCTTGCTTTATGAAAAGATAAATTTGCAATACAAAATTTACAACAGGCTAAATTTTACTTCCTATAGTTTATAATTATGTTATTGAGCGTATTAATAATAAAAATATTTTTAAAAGACAAAATAACTACAAAAAGGGAAAATAAAAAATGGTGGATTTTGAAATAATATATATTATAGAAAAAATTAATGGGGATTATGCTTATTGCAGAAGTGAATCAGGAAGTTGCACTAATATTGCATTGGCATTGCTCCCTGATGATATTGACGAAGGCGATAGAATAAGATTTTGCAATTTTTCTTATGAAAAAATTTGATTTTATGCAAATTAGTGAAAATATTGTAATGCAGTAAAAATAACAAAAACAAAACTATTGTTGCAATATATTTTTTGTATGTTTTACTATAATACTTTGTTATCCTTTATTATATTTATATAAAAAATATCATTATATATTATGTAATAGATAAGCAAAGCAATAATTATAAGTTTCAAATTAACAAAGAATTGGCAAAAAATATTTGTAAAGTCGTCCTAAACAAGGCAAATATTGTGTATAATAAATAGAAAAGGCATTTTTTTATTAAAAATTTGTAAATATTATATCAAAAGTATGGTAAATAATTCCAAATTGTGATAAAATAAAGTTTAGAATGATATATTTTGGACGCAAAAAAGTTTTTTGATAGTTCGTACTATGATAAATTTGCGTTTTAAGGATAAATTAAGTATGAGTGTGGAGGTAAACCATTGAATAAAAAAGGTGCAAAAACATTAAGAATAATTCTGATAATAGCGTTGATTGTGGCAATAATTGTATTGGTTGCATCTTTGCTAACAGATATGAATAAGCCGGAAGAAATTGCATATAACGATTTGCCAAGCAATATTTTGAGTGGTAAAATTGCAAAGCTTGAATATGTCGGCAGCAATAATATCAGAATTTTATATTCCGATTCAAAAATTAATTCAAAAAATTTCCCTAAGCAGTATGATGCTGTGTCGTATGGTGCAGGCAGGGCTGTTTTCTTTGAGCTGGGCGACCAGTTGGAAGGCTTGAAAAATGTGATTGGCAACATAAAAACAGAAATCGAGGCAGGCCGAGATGATGAACATAAGGGAGAAAAAGCTACTGACGACGAAATAAAGGCGAAATTGCTTGAGAAAAATGTTGATGGCAGCTACAAATATCCTGAATATGTAAAACTTATTGGCGATGGCACAAACTTTAACCTTACAAAGTTTATGGACTTGAATGTTAAGTTTACAGGCGACAATTTGAACAGCGACACAAGCTGGGTATCAATGATTTTCCCAATTGTTGCAACAATTGTAATGGGTATTTTGTTGTTTATTATGTTCCGTCAAATGGCTGGTTCAAATGGCAAGGCAATGAATTTTGGAAAAAACAAGGCAAAATTGCAATCAAATGTCAAAGTTAGATTTAGCGATGTTGCAGGTGCAGAGGAAGAAAAAGAGGAATTAAAGGAAATTGTTGAATTCCTAAAAAGTCCTAAAAAATTCAGCGAGCTTGGTGCAAGAATACCAAAGGGTGTTTTGCTTGTAGGCCCTCCGGGAACAGGAAAAACATTGTTTGCAAAGGCTGTTGCAGGCGAGGCAGGAGTGCCATTTTTCAGTATGTCAGGTTCTGACTTTGTGGAAATGTTTGTTGGTACTGGTGCTGCAAGAGTGCGTGATTTGTTTGCTGAGGCAGAAAAAAATATGCCTTGCATAGTGTTTATTGACGAAATTGATGCTGTGGGCAGACAAAGAGGTGCAGGCTTAGGTGGTGGCAATGACGAAAGAGAGCAAACTTTGAACCAATTGTTGGTGCAAATGGATGGTTTTGAGAAAAATGAAGGCATTATCATTATGGCTGCAACCAACCGTGCAGATGTTCTTGACCCTGCACTTTTAAGACCGGGCAGATTTGACAGACAAATTTATGTTAATATTCCAGATGTTAAAGGCAGAGAGGAAATTTTCAAAGTTCACAGCAGAAACAAACCTCTTGCTCCGGATGTAAGCTTTAAAGTTCTTGCAAGAATGACAAGTGGATTTAGTGGTGCAGATATCGAAAATCTTTTGAATGAGGCAGCAATTTTGGCTGCAAGAGCAAACAGACGCGTAATCATTATGGAAGATATTTTGGAAGGCATCAACAAAGTTATTGCAGGACCTCAAAAGAAATCAAGAACAATCACAGAGTCTGACAAGAGAATTACTGCTTATCATGAGGCAGGACACGCAATTGTTGCAAGAGTTTTGCCTGGGTGTGACGAAGTTCAAGAGGTAAGCATTGTTCCTCGTGGTATGGCTGCGGGATACACTTTGACAAGGCCTGTAAATGACGATAGCCATGTAACAAAAAATAAATTGAATGACAATATTAGTATGATGCTTGGTGGTAGAGCAGCAGAGCAAATTGTGATTTATGACATTTCAACTGGTGCATCAAATGATATTGAAAGAGCAAGTGGCATTGCAAGAAAGATGGTTACTGAATGGGGTATGAGCGAAAAACTAGGCAATATGTTCCTTGGTGGTTCGGGAGAAGTTTTCCTTGGCAGAGATTATTCTCAACACACAGCTTATAGTGAAGCTATTGCAGGACAAATTGATGAGGAAGTTAAGGAAATTATCGACCAAAACTATCGCAGAGCATTGCAGATTTTGAAAGATAACCGTGCTATTCTTGACAATATGGTAAAAGTGTTGTACGAAAAGAATACAATTTACACTGAGGAAGTTGATATGTTGTTTGATGGCAAATCAGCAGAGGAAATCATCAAAACTATTGACGAAAAAATTGCAAAGCGTGATGAGTATAAAAAAATTGAGCAATCTGTGATAACTTCAGTTGCACAACCTCAAGCTCAAAGCAATGAAGACTCAGAAAAATCCGATATCAATGAAAACTCAAATAAAGAGTTGCCTCACTAAAAAACAGAGATAGGGCGAGTTAAATTTAAACCCAAAACCCAAATCCAAGCAAACAAAAGCTTGAATTAGGAGAAATAAAAATATATTTCAAAAAAGGTGGCATAATTTTGTGCCATCTTTTTTATACTTTATTAGATTTAAAAATTATTTTGAGTTTGGTATGGAAAAAATAAAAGATTAGAAAGGGTAAAATTTCAAGTAATATTTTCGGGAAAACCTTTTTGTTTTAGATTGTTTGTTTTGCAAGAATTTTTGCAAAAAAGCTTGTAAAAGTGAGGATTTTTGCTGTATTTTCAAAGAAAACTTAACAAAATGTATTTTTTGTTGCAATTAAAGTTTTAATATGGTATACTATTATAAAAAAGTCTAGTAATGAGGAAATAAATGTTACAAGTTAGTGATTTGAGTTTGCAGTTTGGGCAAAGAAAACTGTTTGATGAGGTTAATATAAAATTTACAAAAGGTAATTGTTATGGTGTTATTGGTGCCAATGGAGCAGGAAAGTCTACATTTTTAAAGATTTTGTCCGGAGATATTGAGCCAACAAAGGGAGGAGTTTCAATCGGCAAAGAGGAGAGAATGTCTGTTTTGCAACAAAATCAAAATGCCTATGACGATTTGACTGTTCTTCAAACAGTGTTGAAGGGGCACGCAAGAATGTACGAAATTATGGTGCAAAAAGAGGCTCTTTATGCAAAAGAGAATTTTACTGAAGAGGACGGAATACTTGCATCTGAATTGGAAGGCGAGTTTGCTGAGCTTGGTGGCTGGGAGGCAGAAAGTGAGGCAGAAACTTTGCTTAATGAGCTGAAAATTGACAATTCATTAAACAACACACTTATGGCGCATTTGGATGCAAAAACAAAAGTTAAAGTTTTGCTTGCACAGGCATTGTTTGGCAATCCTGACATTTTAATATTGGATGAGCCAACAAACAATTTGGATGCAAAAACTACAAGATGGCTGGAAAACTATCTTATGGATTTTGAAAATACAATCATAATTGTATCCCACAACAGACACTTTTTGAACAGAGTTTGCACACATATTTGTGATGTGGACTTTGGTCATATCAATGTGTTTGTGGGCAACTATGATTTTTGGTACGAAACTTCTCAACTTCTTGCAAGACAAGCAAGAGAACAAAATAAAAAAGCAGAGGCAAGAGCAAAAGAGTTGCAAGAGTTTATAGCAAAATTCTCTGCAAATGCCTCCAAGTCAAGACAAGCAACCAGCCGAAAGAAAGAGTTGGAAAAATTGACTTTGAATGATATCAAACCTTCTTTGCGTAAATATCCTTTTGTGGATTTCAAATTTGAGCGAGAAATTGGTAGAGAAATTTTGAAAGTGGAAAATTTGACCAAAAAAGGCTATTTTGAAAATGTAAGCTTTATGGTTAAATCTGACGAAAAAATTGCTTTTCTTGCAGATAAATCCACAACAATCACAATGCTTTTTGACATTTTGATGGGGGAAGAAACTGCTGATAGTGGTACTATTGAATGGGGAAAAACAATCATCCCTGCATATCTGCCTGAAAACAATTCAAAATATTTTGACGGCTGTGATTTGAACCTTGTACAATGGATTGGACAATATTCTCCAAAGGAGCAATATGAGGAATTTTTGCGTAGCTGGCTTGGCAGAATGTTGTTTTCTGGTGAGGAAGTTAAAAAGGCTGCAAAAGTGCTTAGTGGTGGTGAAAAGGTTAGATGTATGCTTGCAAGAATGATGCTTGCAGGAGGCAATTTTCTTATTATGGACGAACCAACCAACCACTTGGATTTGGAGTCAATCACATCGCTAAACAAAGGTATGATAAACTTTAAAGGCAATATGCTTTTTGCAACTCACGACCAAGAGATTTTGTCAACTGTTGCAAACAGAATTATTGAAATAAACGGCACAAAAGTGTTTGATAAAGAAATGAACTATGAAGATTATTTGGATATGGAATAATCTAAAACAAGTTAAAAATTTTTAAGTGAAAGATAAATTTTGCAAAAAAAGCTGTCAAAAATCGGGGTTAATTTTGAAAAATGTTTGTTTTTTCAAGCATTTACAGCTGATATTCGTTTTGCAAAAAATAGTTTGGCAATACAATAAAAATAATTTAAGAAATAAATTAAGGGTATAAAAAAGGGAGAATTTTTATGAATTATTGGAAAGAACTTAAAAGTTACAATGTTAACTCTATCAAGAGATATGCATCGGGATTTCCTTATGATGAAAAGGGGAATATAACGGCCGTTTGTCTTGATGGAGAGTGGGATTTCAAATGGGTTGCAAACCCAGATTTAATTCCTGAAGGGTATGAAAAAGTTGGTGCTAAGCTAGATGGCTTTGACAAGATATCAGTGCCTTCAAACTGGCAGATTAAAGGTTATAGCAAGCCAATTTATACAAATTACATATATCCATATGCTTTGGCTCAATTTAATGTGCTTGCAATTCCGTATGTAAAAAAGCGTTACAATGAGGTTGGTTGCTATGTGACAGAATTTGAGGTGGCAAATCTTGACAAAGATGTTTTTATCAGATTTGATGGTATCAACAGCTGTGGAGATATTTATGTGAACGGCAAATTTGTGGGATATTCTGAGGATACTTTCAGCCCACAAGAATACAATATTACTGATTATGTTAAGGTTGGAAAAAACAAGCTTGCCGTGTCAGTTTACAGATACACAACAGGCAGCTATCTTGAGGATCAAGATATGTGGAGAATATCAGGTATTTTTCGCAGTGTGTGGGTAATCAGCAAACCTAAAATTGAAATTGCAGATTATTTTACTCATTCAAAATTGTATAATAATTATCAATCTGCCAAATTTTTCACACATGTAACAGTATCCACGAGGGATAATATGCGCAACAGATGCGTGGTTAAAGTAAAGTTGTCTTACAAGGGCAAGCAAGTTGTGGAGCTTGAAAGTGATGTTCTTCATGTGGAGAAAAATGGATTTTCAACAGTAACACTTGAAACAGATATTGAGGAGATAAAACTTTGGTCACACGAGTTTCCTGAATTGTATGATGTTGAGGTAACTTTGCTTACAGAAGGCACAATAACAGATATTCGCAAATCACACTTTGGATTCAGAGAAATTGAAATTGAGCCAATGAGAAAGGGAAAAGGTCCATTCATCAAGCTAAATGGCAAAGTAATCAAAATTTTTGGTGTAAATCGTCACGAGTTCCATCCAGAATATGGTCATGCAGTGTCAGCTGAACTTATTGAAAAAGATATCCAGCTTTGCAAGGCAAACAATATCACCTCAATACGAAACAGCCACTATCCAAACCAAGATGTTTTTTATGAGCTATGCGATCGCTATGGTATTTTGGTTATGGCAGAAACAAACTTGGAAACACACGGACTTGCTATGTTCTTGCCAAAGAGCAGCAAAAGATGGGCTAATCAATGCGTTTACAGAGCAACAAATATGGTTCGCAGACTTCGCAATCATCCTTGCATTATCAGCTGGTCGCTTGGAAATGAGGCAGGATTTGGCAAAGATTTTGCGATTATGAAAGAGGCTGTTTTGAAACTTGACAAGTCAAGATTTATTCATTATGAGCCAGACCAATCAGGCGAGGTTGGCGATGTTTTGAGCGAAATGTATTCAAAAGTGGAAAAAATGCCTATTTTGGGAGAAAACAAACCAATGAGACATTGTGCTGCTTTATGGTCGCCTTTTGGCAGTAAATATACACCAGAAATGTATAAAAATTTGCCATTTATTCAATGTGAATATGCTCATTGTATGGGCAACAGCTTGGGCAACTTTAGTGATTACTGGGATATGTTTTGGAAATATGATCGCCTAGCTGGTGGTTATATTTGGGACTTTGCAGACCAAAGTATACTTACAAAAGAAAACGGCAAAAACAAATGGAATTATGGTGGCGACTTTGGAGATAAACCAAACGCAGGCAGATTTGCTTTTAATGGTATTGTAAGGGCAGATAGATCTCCAAACCCTGCACTTTTTGAGGTTAAATATCAATATCAACAAGTGAAATTTGGCTTGGAGAACAGTACGCTTACAATCACAAATCGTTACAGATTTACTAATCTGGCAGAATTTGACATTGTCTTGTCATTTAAGGCAGAAGGCACAGAGTTTTATACTCGTACAATCAATGTGGAGTGCCCTCCAGATGGCAGTGTTGCTTGTGAATTGTTTGACAAAAAAGTTGCGTTCCCAGAGGACAAAGAAATTGTCTGTGACATCAAAATGCTTACGAAAATCGATACTAAATACGCAAAAAAAGGTCATATTGTTGCCATTGAGCAATTTGTGCTTAAGGAATTTGACTTTGCTCCTATCACAATGTTTAGGGGTGCGACCTTCACAAAAGAAGGAGAAAATCAAGATACAATTATTGTTACTTGCGACAGCACAATTTATACAATTGCAAACAATGGTGGAATTGTTTCTGCAAAGGTGAACGGAAAAGAAAAATTGACAGCACCTATTATGCCAAACTTCTTTAGGGCAGCAATTGATAATGATGCGTTGCCACAAGTTCCTGCAATAATTTCCGATTTGATTATGGGTGTTAATGCTTGCAGAAAGGCACAAAAAACTTTGAAGGCAAAAGTGATTAATGTTTCTGAGGATAAAGGCATTGTGAATGTGGATATCGATTGGAGTATGAGATATCTTAAAAATATGCATACAAAATATTGCTTTGGTGCAGATGGTAGTATTGATATTTCAATGGAGCTTGTTTGCTCAAAAGATCTTGAAAGATATGGTTTCAGTTGGAGATTGGCTGAAGGCGTTGACGGAGTGGAAATGTATGCCAAAGGACCTCACGAGAACTATTGCGACAGAGCTACTTCAGCAAAGCTAGGCTTGTATAAAGGAATTGCAGAAGATTTCATTCATGACTATTTGTATCCACAAGAAAATGGTAACCACACAGGTGTGCGTTATGCAAATATTGGTGGCAAGGAAGGTATCAGCTTGCGTGCCGTTGACAAGGCGTTTGAAATGACAATTCATCCTTACACCGTAGATATGCTGCACAATGCAAAACATATGCACGAGCTTGAAAGAGATAAGGCACTAACAATTTGTGTGGATGGCAAACAGCGTGGTGTGGGTGGAGATATTCCTGCAATGGCAAACACTAAGCCACAATACAAAATCTTGCCAAACGAAACACATACTTTAAGATTTGTTTTGAAATTTTAATCAAACAGATTTATTATTGTAATTAACTTTAATAAAAACAGCAAAGTGGCTTTAAAAGTTGTTTTGCTGTTTATTTTTTATGGCATATATGAAAAGTAATAGCTAATTGATTTAGGTATAAGCAAAAGTTAAGAATTATCAAAAAATATCTTAGGGGAAAACTTGCAAAAAATACTTGATTTCAACAAATTTATATAGTAAAATAGTCTTATGATATCAATGGAGGTATATTCATATGAAAATGGTATATAAAGGCAAAACAAAAGATGTTTACGCAGCTGATAATGGCAACTACATTTTGAAATTTAAAGACGACGCTACTGGCGAAAATGGCGTTTTTGACCCAGGTGCAAACACTGTTGGTGTTACAATTGAAGGTCTTGGTATGGATGCTTTAAAGCTTACAACTTATTTTTACACTATGCTTACAGAAATGGGCGTTGAAAATCATTTTGTCGCTTCTGATTTGAAAGAAGGAACAATGGAAGTTAAGCCTGCTAAAAAGTTTGGTAAAGGTTTGGAAGTTATCTGCCGTCTTAAAGCTGTTGGTTCTTTCTTCAGAAGATATGGCGATTATTGTGAAAATGGTCAACCTCTTGATTATTTTGTTGAGGTTACTTTGAAAGATGATGACAGATGTGATCCACCTATCACAAAGGACGCTTTGGATATGCTTGGCATTTTGACAAAAGAGCAATATGAGGTTTTGAAAGCTGATACTATCAAAATCACAAAAATTGTTCAAGATGTTTTGGCAAAGAAAGGTGCAACTTTGTACGATATTAAGTTTGAGTTTGGTATTGTTGATGGAAAAGTTATCCTTATTGACGAAATCAGCGGTGGAAATATGAGAGCAATGAAAGATGGCAAGTTCCTTGAGCCACTTGAGTACGCTCCATTGATTTTGGGTTAATTTTTATTTAAAACCAATTTTATGACTTGCATTTTTGCAGGTCATATTTTTTGCACATTAATTTACAAAAATATTAAAGAAAAGTTTTGGCTAAAACATTTTTGCTAATAGAAATAAAATAGCTAAAAGCATTAAATAAACTATAAATTTTTAAAAAAGGTTGATTTTGATAATTTTTTATTATATAATGTAATTGCAAAACTATCCCATATTTGGGGATAAAACAAAAAATTCAAGTAAATTGCAGCAAAAAAGCTGTTATTTACTTGTGATTTTGCTCAAAAATAATTTTTAAGGGGTTATTTATGACAAAAAAGAGATTATTCGTAGCCATTGCATGTATTTGTGTAATGTCGCTGAGTCTTTTCAGTTTGGTTGCTTGCAAAAAGCCAGCTGATGTAGAAGGCAATGGTCAAGAAACTGAAATTGAAGTGCCAAACTCAGGCTTTGAAATTGTTGAGGATAAGGCACCTGTTCCTACAGCAACTTTGAAATATTCTTTATCTAATGATGGCGACTATGCAATTCTTATGAATATTGGTGAAAACACAAGTCTTTCTGATATCGTCATTGCCGATACTTATGCTGGCAAGCCAGTTGCTGAAATAGCAGAAGATGCTTTTGCTGATAGAAAAAGTTTGGCAAGTGTTAAGATTTTGGGCAACAACTTGCAAACTATCGGTGCAGGTGCATTCAGAAATTGTGAAGCTTTAAAAACAATAAACATTCCGGGCTCTGTAATAAATATTAATGATGCTGCGTTCAGAAGTTGTTTTTCTTTGGAAAGTATCTCTTTGCCTGAAAATTTAAGTTTTCTTGGCAACAGCGTTTTCCACAGATGTGAAAAATTGCAAGAAATCAAACTTCCACAAGCAATCACAACAGTAAGTGAGCAACTATTTTGGGGTTGTACAGCTTTAAAAAGTGTTACTTTTGCAGCAGACACAACAATAATTGATAAAGAAGCTTTCAGAAAATGTGAGGCGCTTGAAACAATAACATTACCGGATAAATTGGAGCAAATAAATGAAAAAGCATTTATGAATTGCAACAAATTAAAAGCAATAACAATTCCTAATAATGTGGAAGAACTTGGACTTGAATCTTTCCGCGAATGTGAAAAATTAGAAACATTAACATTTGTTAAGGAAGATAGCAAGTTAACAACAATTGGCATTAAAGCGTTTATGGGTTGCAAAGGCTTGAAAACAGTAAATAATATGCCAAATACTTTGACAACAATTGATGACTATGCTTTTGCAAACACTGAAAAATTGGCTAATATCACTTTAAATCAAGGTTTGTCTAGAATTGGTAAATATGCTTTTCACAATAGTGGATTAACAGAAATTACTATTACAAGTGGTGTGGAAATTATTGATGATTTTGCTTTTGACTCTTGCAAAAATCTTAAAGATGTTCATTTCCCATTAACAATAAAGTATATTGGAGAAGGTGCTTTCAGATCAAGTGGCGTTTTGCCTGAGGCAGCAGAAGGACAGCCTGAAATTTTAAAAGGTAGACAAATCAACTTTACATATGTAGGTACTAAAGCAGCTTTTGAACAATTGCTTGCAGATGGAAAAATTATTACATCTTATCATTGGGGAGATGTTGAATCTGTAATAAAAGTTAAATGCACTGGTAGTGGTGGTGCTGGAGAAGTTATTATGAAATTTGGTCAAAACAACTAAATTTGAGATTGTAAAAATGATAAAAATGCTCTGAATTTCCAGAGCATTTTTTGCATATTATAGTGCTTTAATAAAAGAAAAGGCGAACATATAGTTCGCCTTTTCTTTTATTCGTTTATAATCACGCAACTGGTATGTACATAAATGATATTTAATAATAACAAAATTTATGTTGTTGTGTGAGCGACATGGTATTCATTTCATATTTGCATAGTAAATTTAAAGCGAGCAGTCTTATAATTTATTTTTTGATATCATAAACAAACAATATTAATTACTCATTCAAAAGTCTTTCCACATATTCCATTGTTTCGTCAGGGTTATATGTTTTTGATTTTATCAACAATAAATCGCCACCTTCAAGCTTTGTTTCTGCACTGGCAAGAATTTGTTCTCCGTTTTTAGTAATCGTTTTAACAGCACATTCAGGTGGCCACAACAAATCTTTGATAAGTTTCCCGTCAGAGAAGGAATTATGTTCCACAATAACTTTAAAGCTAATTTGTTTTTGTTTTTTACCTTCGCGTTCTTGTTCAACATTTCGCTCAAGCAGTGCATCGTAAAGTGGTGGAACCTTAAAGAATTCTGCAACCAAAGTGGCTGTGAATATTGCAATTCCTGTAAACAAGAAATGGTGAAAAGAACCTGTAACTTCCATAACCAATACCATTGCAGTAATAGGTGTTCTAACACATGCCCCGAAAAATGCAGACATTGCAATAACAATCAAAAGCTTAAACAAAGATGTTTCAAGTCCTGCAAGTTGAAATAAATTTCCAAATAAGCCACCAATTAATGCACCAATAGTAAGCATTGGAATAAATAATCCACCTGTTGCGCCACTATTTACGGAAACGGGGATTAAAACAAGTTTTATTGCGAGAATTGCAAGCAACATCCACCAAATAAACTTGCCATCGCCAATATTCATAATAAGTGAGTGTCCACCACCAACAGTATCAACCAAGGCAATTCCAACACCACCACAAAGCAAAAATGCAAAAATTAGCTTTGCCCATTGAGGTATCTTTTTTGGAATTATTTTTTGTGAGTGAATAATAAGCCAGTTAAAACCAACGCTTGCAAGTCCAATTACAATTCCAAGCACCAACAACATCCATATGTTAGTAAAAGCGAATTGGTCAGGGAAACTTCCAAAATTGAACAAATAATCTGTTCCACCCCAAAGCAATGACATCACATTTGATGTTAAAACGCCTATTGTAACAGAGCATCCAGCTGTTAAAAGTAGCATTGGCGTAACTTTTTTTTGCACCTCTTCAATAACAAATATTATTCCGGTTAGTGGAGCATTGAAAGCAACTGCCAAACCTGTTCCTGCACCTGCAGACATAATGTATCTTGTCCAAGCCATTCTGCACTTAAGCACTCTGCAAGCACCTTGTGCCGTTGTTGCACCAATCTGAATTGATGGGCCTTCCGAACCAAGTGACAAGCCACCAAAATATGTTAGCAGTGAAGATGTTATTGTTGTAAGCAAAACTCTAAGCCAACGGAAAGTCAAAAGCCCTCGCAAAACGCCCTCAGTTCGTGGAACGCCTGAACCTTTGCACTCTGGAGTTATTTTAAGTAGTAAGTAGCATAGCATTGCAATCACAACAAGTCCTGCAAGTAGCAATGGCGACCAAATTGGATTGTTATGCACTAATGTATAAATTTCTTTTGACCATTCTGTGAGCAAATTTGCAAATTTTGTATAAAGCCCTACGATAACGCCAACAAGTATGCCACAAACTCCACTATAACAAATTACAGGAATAATAACATTGCGGAAATAGCCAAGAGTAGGACGCATTGAAAACTTTGACTTTGGCTTTTGCTCGGTCGCAGTATGAGTGGCAATATCTTCAATTATAACATTGGAGATATTGTCATTTTTGTCATACTCCTCATCATAAATCACATTGCTATCTTTAACATTTTGTTCTAAGGTGCGATTTTCGAAGGGTTTTTCTTCGGTTTTTTCAATTTTTTGCTCGTTCAACTCTTTTTCTTGCATATTTTTATTTCGTAAATTTCTGCTTTTAGTATACTCTAAATTGTTTTTTATGTCAAGCCACAAGCTTATAAAAATAAAATCCTTCACTAAATGAATTGCCACTGCATATACTAGATTATTGAAAAGGTATGTTAAATTAAAATCAGCATAAAATGTGATAATAATTTATTAGATTATTGTCAAAAAATCAAAATTTAAATGTGGGGGTAGTTTATGAAAGAGATAAAAGTTGATTTGGAATATCCAGAAATTGATATTGATTCTGTCAGTATGAGTGATTGCAGATGTTTAATGGAAGACTATGGTGGTGCAGAAAGTGAACTTACTGCAATACTTACATATATGTATCAAGCATACATTGTGAGTGATATGCCTGAATATAAGGAATTGTATGACACATTGGAAGGTATTGCAATCACAGAAATGCATCATCACGAAATGCTTGGCGAAACTATTGTCAAACTTGGTGGCACTCCTGTTATGGGTGGTATGCACAAGTTTTGGAATGGCAGTATGGTAAACTATTGCAAGGATGTAATCAATATGATTAATATTGACATAAAAGCAGAAAATATTGCCATTGAAAATTACAAAAAAACAATGCGTTGTTTGCAAAACTATTCAATCAGAGAATTGATTGAAAGAATAATTATGGATGAGGAATTGCACATTTTGGCACTTGAGGAGCAAAAACGCAAAATTCTTGGAAATTGATTAGTTTGAAATGTTTTTTTGAAAAGAAAATTTTTTGCTAATAGTTGAAAAAGAGCATTGGTGCTAAAAATTTTATTCCAAAAGCTCGAAAATTGTAGTTTAGACAAATATTTAAAAGATGAATATCCTTAAAATTTACTTAAATTAAATAATTATACAAAAAAATGCTTGTTTTTATAGCTTTTTTATGATATCATAGTGTAGTTAAGTAAAATGGAGGTTTATCAGAATGAATATGTTAAACTCAGTTATGATGTTGCTTAGTGCAGTTGACGACTATACTGGCATAATTATTTTTAAAGATATATTAGTAGTTTTGATGGTACTACTTGCTATTGCAATAATTGTTATCATTCTTATGCAAAAGGGCACTAATGACAATATTGGTGTTATCGGCGGCGAAACAGATACTTATATGGGAAAAAACAAAGGTCAAAACAAAGAGAAAAAGCTTAAGCTTGCAACTTCAATAATCGGTGGTATTATTGTGGTGTTGGCAATTATCTATTTTGTTTTAGGTGTTATTTGATTTAAAAACATATATGCGGCTGTTACCGTTGTGGTTTCAGCCGTTTTTTCTTTTTATCGATTATTTTTGTTTTGCTATTGTTAAAAGTGTAATAATATGTTAAAATAATATGTGCAATACAAATATGTGCAATACAAAAATAATTTTGACATAAAGATATTTGTCAATAATAATAAACAAAATATGTTTTTGAAATAAAAAGAAATACTCGCAATAAAATGAAATATTGTTTAATGCAACAAGAAAAATTTAATCATAATATAGCAATTATTAAGCAAGGCTTAAGAGCATAGATATTCAAAAAGAGGAAATATGGGATTTGAATTTAAAATAGTAGAAAAAATAGAAAAGTTGAAAATTGACGGAATGTCTTGTCGTGCAATAGCAGACAAGCTGGGTTTTTATTCAAATTTTGAACTTGGCGAAATACAAAAAGTTTTGAATACTATGGTAAAAAACGGCAGTTTGAGCGTGAAGAGTGGCAAATATTTTAAAGTGCGAGAAGCGCAAAAAATAAAAGGTGTTTTGCGAGGTAACAAAAGAGGATTTGCCTTTTTGGCGCGTGAAGATGGTGGAGAGGACTTGTTTGTTCCACACAAAAATCTTAATGGAGCAGAGCACGGCGACACTGTACAATGCGTTATTGTTAAAGGCGACGAGGCAAAAGTTGTCAGCATTGTGGAAAGAGGAATAACAAGACTTGTGGGAACTTTTCAAAAGGGGCAAACTTTTGGTTTTGTTGTGCCAGACGATATCAACTATTATTCGGACATATTCATCCCTAAAGGTTGCAGTTTGAATGCTGCTGACAACACAAAAGTTGTGGTTGAAATCACAAAGTTTGCAGAGCGTAGCCCAGAAGGCAAGATTGTGGAAATCATTGGCAAGGCAGGAGATAAGCAAAGTGAAGTTTTGTCAATTTTAAAATCTTATGGATTTTTCAACACTTTTCCAAAAGAGGCAGAAATTGAGGCAAAAAATATGCAGTCTGAATACACTGAAAATAGAACAAAATACACCGATATGCTAACAATTTCCATTGACGGCGACGACAGCAAGGATCTTGACGATGCAATTTCTGTGTTTAAATATGAAAACTATTATAAATTGTATGTGCATATTGCTGATGTTTCTCATTTTGTGCGCAAAGGCAGTGTGCTTGACAAAGAGGCTTTCAAAAGATGTACAAGCGTGTATTTCCCAGGCAGTGTTTATCCAATGTTACCTCCGATTTTGAGCAACGGACTTTGCTCACTAAACGAAGGGGAAGACAGATTGACTTTGACTTGCGAAATGATGTTTGATTTTCAAGGGGAGCTTTTGGATAGCAAAATCACAAAAAGTATAATAAACAATGATTATGCAATGACTTACAAAAAAGTACAAGCTATTTTGGATGGAGACAAAGAGCTTGCAAAGCAGTATTTCAAAGTTTATCACATGATTTGCGATGCTTATGACTTGTCAAGAATATTAAACAAAAAAAGACAAAAGCGTGGTTGCATAAATTTTGAAACAAAAGAATGTAAAGTTATTTTGGACGAAAAAGGCAATGTTGCAGATATAAAGCCATATCCATATCTTGTCAGTAACAGCATTATTGAGGAATTTATGCTTGCAGCAAACGAGACTGTTGCAAATACTATTTTTCATATGGAGTTGCCGTTTGTTTACAGGATTCATGAAGAACCTGACGGCGAAAAAATGCTTGAATTCAGAAAATTTGTTGAAAGTTGTGGACATAGGTTGGAAAAAGGCAAAATGCACCCTTCAAAATTGCAAAAATTGTTGCAAGACTTAGAAGGTTCTCCAATGGAAAGCATAATTTCAAAAGTAATGCTAAGAAGCATGAAAAAAGCAAAATACACCACGGATAATCTTGGTCACTTTGGTTTGGCTGCAGAATATTATTGTCATTTCACATCGCCAATTCGCAGATATCCTGATTTGCAAATACACAGAGTAATAAAAGCAATGTTGGACGGAAAACTTGGAAATATTGCAAGTTTGGAAAACTGGTGTGAGGAAGTGGCTGAAGTTTCCAGCGAAAGAGAAAGAGCTGCAGAAATGGCAGAGCGTGACATTGACGATTATTACAAAGCAGAGTATATGCAAAGGCACATTGGAGAGTTTTTTGACGGTGTAATCAGTGGCGTCACAGCTTTTGGAGTTTTTGTG
Organism: uncultured Christensenella sp.; assembly: GCA_910584975.1. Classification (GTDB taxonomy): domain Bacteria; phylum Bacillota; class Clostridia; order Christensenellales; family UBA3700; genus MGBC100798. The sequence goes on along the minus strand of CAJUEA010000004.1, from coordinate 34,919 downwards.
GAGCTTGACAACACCTGTGAGGGGCTTGCTCGCTTTGACAATCTGCCAAAAGATAATTATGAATTTGTTGAAAACAGATATTTGCTGAGAGGTAGCAAGCACAATTACACTTTGGGACAAATTGTAAAAATAGAGGTTTTGGCATCCGATGTGGATAATCGCAAAGTTTCTTTCAGAATTTTGGATGAGGATGAAGAATTTTCTGCGCCAAAAGATACTGCAAATGATAAGCAAGAGATTTTGAGAAAGCAAAAAGCGATTTGCAAAAAAGGTAAAAAAGAGGTGGCAAAATGAGTGGTATCAAAGTTATAGCAACAAATAAAAAAGCTTATCATGACTATTTTATTGAGGACACTTTGGAGGCAGGTATTGTGCTTGTCGGCAGTGAGGTAAAATCAATTAGGCTTGGTGCTGTCAACATGAAGGATACTTATTGTTTGATAAGAGGCAACGAAATTGAACTTATAAATATGCACATTTCGCCATATGACAAGGGCAGTTATTTTAATGTTGATGCAAGAAGAGCAAGAAAACTTTTGATTAAAAAAGCAGAAATTAATAAGCTGCGTGGCAAGGTGGAACAAAAAGGTTATACTATCGTGCCAACAAAATTATATTTCAAACAAGGGCTTGTAAAAGTTGAGCTTGGTGTGGCAAAAGGTAAGGAATTGCACGATAAGCGTCAAGCATTGCAGGATAAGCAACAAGCAAGGCAGCTGGAAAGAGATTTGAAAAATTATTATAAATAAAAATAATAATTTTTTGTAAAAAACATTGAAAATTTTTACATTTTCAGCTATAATTAAGTAATAATATCAACAAAATTCATTTGCAAAACAATACGCATTCGTAAATAATATTGCAAAGGAAGATTGTAATATAGATATTATAATTAATTATAGATATTAATAATTAAAAATAAATACATAGGAGAGCAATATATGGATATTCAAACAAAATGCGTACAAGCAGGCTATGAACCAAAAAATGGCGACCCAAGAGTGTTGCCACTTTATCAGTCAACAACTTATGTTTATGACACTCCTGAACAATTAGCAAAATTGTTTGATTTGAGTGAGGAAGGACATATCTATACAAGAATAAGCAATCCAACAGTTGCCGCTTTTGAGGCAAAAGTAAATGCTTTGGAGGGTGGTGTTGGTGCAGTTGCTTGCTCAAGTGGACTTGCAAGCGAAACTCTTGCAATTTTGAATGTTTGCAACGCAGGTGACAACATTATAAGCCTTGCAACAATTTATGGTGGTTCTTTCAATTTGTTTAATGTAACTTTGAGAAAGTACGGCATTGACACAAGATTTGTGGCGCCAAATGCAAGCTATGAAGAAATTGCAAAAATGATTGATGACAACACAAAAATTATTTATTGTGAAACTCTTGCAAATCCTAATATGAACATCGCAAATTTTGAACTACTTTCAAAAATTGCAAAAGATTTTGGCATTTTGTTGATGGTTGACAACACTCTTGCAACTCCAATCATTTGCAGACCAATTGAACATGGTGCAAATGTTGTCATTCATTCCACATCAAAATATTTGGATGGACACGCAAGCTGTGTTGGTGGCATTATTGTGGATGGTGGAAATTTTGATTTTAAAGGTAACCCAAGATATCCGGAATTTAATGTGCCAGACGAAAGCTATCACGGCTTGATTTATACAAGTGTGGCTCCTGCTTGCTTTAGCACAAAGGCAAGAGTTCAAATGATGAGAGATTTGGGCAGTTGTATGAGCCCTTTCAATGCGTATTTAACAAATCTTGGTGCAGAAACATTGCATTTGCGTATGAAACAGCACAGCGACAATGCTCTGCTATGTGCAAAAGCATTAAGCCAAAATCCAAAGATTGAATGGGTTAAATATAGTGGACTTGAAAATGACGAAAATTATGACAGAGCACAAAAGTATTTTTCAAACGGAATGAATTCAGGTATGGTCGTGTTTGGAATTAAAGGAGACAGAGAGCAAGTTTGTGATTTTATGAAAGCATTAAAATTGATTAAAATTGTCACTCACATTGCTGACACAAGAACTTGTGTTTTGCACCCAGCGACAACAACTCACAGACAATTATCCAATGAGGAGCTTGTTGCTTGTGGCATAAGCGAAAACTTGGTGAGACTTTCTGTCGGAATTGAAAACCCATATGATTTAATCAGTGATTTGGAACAAGCTTTGGAAGCTATTCATTGATTTAACCCCCATTTTTGGAGGGAATTTTCAAAATAAGGAGAAAATTTATGCCAATTATTATACCAAAGGCACTGCCTGCTTTCAGCATTTTACAAGACGAAAATGTTTTTGTAATGCCAAAGGTTAGGGCAGAAACTCAGGATATAAGACCAATAGAAATTGCTATTGTAAATTTGATGCCTACAAAAATAGAAACAGAAACGCAGTTAATGCGTCTTTTGGGCAACTCTTCTTTGCAGGTAAATGTTACTCTTGTAAAAATGGGCAGTTACGAAAGCAAAAACACAAGTGCGGAGCATTTGGATAAATTTTATCAAACTTTTGACGAAATAAAAGACAAAAAGTTTGACGGAATGATTATCACGGGTGCCCCTGTGGAAACTTTGCCTTTTGAAGAGGTTATGTATTGGCAGGAGCTTACTAGAATAATGGATTATGCAGATAGCAATGTAACTTCAACAATTTTTATTTGTTGGGGTGCACAAGCTGGACTAAATTATTATTACGGCATAAACAAACCATTGCTTCCAAAAAAAATGTTTGGCATTTATGCAAACAAAGCAGTTGCAAAATATGATAAATTGCTCAAAGGAATGGATGACACTTTTTATATCCCAATGAGCAGACATTCAACTGTTGACGAAGATGCTATTCGTGCAAATGAAAATTTGCAAGTGCTTGCAGAGTCAAAAGATGGTGGAATCAGCATTGTGAAAAGTGTTGACGACAAAAAATTCTTTTTTATGGGACACAGCGAGTATGACAGAGACACTTTAAAAACAGAGTATTTGAGAGACCTTGCAAAAGGGGATAAAATTGATCCACCAATCAATTATTTTGTGAATGGAGATATTGACCATATTAATGTAAACTGGCGTAGCACAGCAAATTTGTTGTATTATAATTGGTTGAACTACTATGTATATCAAGTTACACCATATGATATTGTAATAAAGAAATAGATTTGTCTGCAAAACAGGCCTTTATAAAAATTAAAGAAATCCAATTTTTAAAAAAGCATTTCTAATCAAACGAATTATTATTTTAATGATATAAAGTTTAAAATGATTTAATTGCTGTTAAATTATTGTGTTAAAATTGCTTTTTTACATATACTATTTGTATGAAAAGCTGGAAGAGAATGTTAAATGAAAATATCGGTATTAAATCGCAGTTTTGTGTTTTAGTGCCGATTTTTTGCATAATAATGGTAATTTTTTCCTTTTTCAATGTGTCTTTTTTGCATTATTCTGCAAGTAATTTGCAAGCAAGTAATGTAGCTACTTTGCAAATGGTCAGCAAACAACCAGAGCTAATCTCTTCTTTTTCCACAAATTACAAAGATAGTCCAGAGGAAAGAAAATTTAACATAAGGCTTGCTTTAAAAAGCTTGGACGGAAAAAGTGTTATGCCCGGAGAGGAATTTTCTTTTAACAAAGTTGTTGGATTGAGAACGGAAGAGAGAGGGTATAAAAAAGCACTGGTAATTTTTAAAGGTCGCTATACAGAAGGTGTGGGTGGTGGAGTTTGTCAAGTGTCCTCAACTTTGTATAACGCATGGTTGCTTGGTGGGTTGGATGTTGTGTCGGTAACAGCACATTCTTTGCCTTCAAGTTATGTTGAATTATCTCGAGATGCAACTGTTAGTGAGTATATCGATTTGATTTTGCGTAACCCAACAGATACGGAAATATTTATTGCAACAAATTATGACGAGGAAAAAATAACAATCAACTTGTTTGGCAAAAAAAGAGATTGTGAGTACAAACTAAAATCAGAAACAATAAAAGTGATACCTTATGAAGAAGAGATAATCGAACTTGATGAAGTGGGCGAAAATGAGTTTTTTATTGGAAAAGATGGATATATTTCAAGGCTTATTTTATCCATTGAAAAAGGGGGAAGGACACTTTCAAAAAGGGAGATAAGACGAGATTATTATAAACCACAAAACAGTGTAAAAATCCTGCGAAAATCGGTGGCAAATTGAAAAATTTGAAGAAAAACAAAGCAATTTTTGTGTTATTATTGCTAAAAAGCAAAATATAATAGCGTTTTTATATTGAAAAATCAAACAAATAAAGTCAAAATTTGATGTGTTGAGTAATGTTGAAATTTTAAAATTTTATTGACAAAAAGCATATTATATTGTATAATTTTTAAAAAAGTATATAAAAGGTGTGAGTATGTCAAATTATATTGAAGATTTTAAATACTGGCTGACAAAAGTGTCTGCTGACGAGGCAAAAGAACTTGAGGCAATTAAGGATAATGATGAGCAACTAAAACGCAGATTTGCGATTCCGTTGGAGTTTGGCACTGCAGGTATGAGAGGAATTATTGCTTTGGGTACAGGTTGTCTTAACAGATACACGGTAAGAAGAGCTACTCAAGGTGTTGCAAATTTTATCAAACAAGTGGGCAGCGACGCAATGGAAAAAGGCGTTGTGATAAGCTATGACACAAGAAACTTCAGCTACGAATTTGCTTTGGAAACAGCTGGTGTTTTGGCATCAAACGGCATAAAAGTTTATTTGTACAACGACACACATCCTGTACCAATGTGCTCATTTGCAATAAGACATCTTAAAGCTTTTGCAGGCATTATGATAACTGCATCTCACAATCCAAAGGAATATAACGGCTACAAAGTATATGGCGAAGATGGTGCACAAATGTCTCCTGAGGATACTTCTGTTGTGGTTAAATACATTGACGCAATAAAAGATTATTTTTGCGTTAAAGGCGATGAGATAAAAGCAAGCAGAGAGCAAATCAAAAGTATGAACAACGAAATGTTGCAAGAAAATATAATGGTTATTGGTAAACCTGTTGAAGATGCTTATTTTGCTGAACTTGCAAAATTGTCATTGAGCCCAGAGGCTGTGAGCGAAGTTGCAAGCAAAATAAAAATTGTTTACACTCCATTGCACGGCAGTGGCTACAAGCCTGTAACTACCATTCTAAAACAAATGAAGATTCCTTGCAATGTGGTTGAGGAACAAAAAGAGCCAGACGGCAATTTCCCAACTGTTGCGGTGCCAAACCCTGAGCAACCAGATGCACTTAAAATGGGAATTAATCTTGCAAAACAATTAAGAAGCAACATTGTAATTGGAACTGACCCAGATGCAGACAGAATGGGCGTTGCAATCAAGGATAATAATGGCGAATTTGTTTTGCTTTCAGGCAATCAAATTGGTGCAATGATGATGAATTACATCCTTATGAGAAGAAAGGATATGGGTATTTTGCCTGCGAATGGTGCTGTTGTAAAAACTATTGTAACCACAAACCTTGCAGATATGATTGCAAAAAGCTATGGAATGGAAGTGTACAATGTGCTAACAGGCTTTAAGTTTATTGGCGAGAAAATCAAGGAGTGGGAGGCAAACGGCAAACATACTTTCTTGTTTGGTTATGAGGAGAGTTTTGGTTATTTGTCAGGCACTCACGCAAGAGATAAAGATGCCGTTGTAAGTGCAATGCTTTTTGCAGAAATGGCTTGTTATTACGAAAGCAAAAACATCAAATTATATGATGTTTTGCAAGATTTGTACAAAAAATTTGGATATTTTGTGGAAGTCTCCAAGTCAATCGCTTTTGGTGGCGTGAATGGTATGGCAGAAATGAAAGCCGTAATGGATAAACTTAGAAATCGTCCAATCAACAATATTGCTGGCTTGCCTGTGCTTAAATTTATGGATTTGCAAGCAGGTGTGAGCAAAAATATTGATGGTAGTGAGCAAAAAATTGAACTTCCAAAAACAAATGTACTTAAATTTATGTTGTCTGAAGACGAGTGGTGTTGTGTTCGCCCATCTGGAACAGAACCAAAATTGAAGATTTATGTCAGCGTTAAAGGGGATACCCAAGAGTTGGCTAAAATAAAAAATCAGAATGTTTTGGGCTTTGTTGAGATGTTAGTCAATAATTAATCATTAAGTAGAAAAATGGCTAATATTCATAATATAAGCAAAAAGTTTGTAAAAATTGAATAAATTTTTTAAAATAATTATATAAAAATTAAAATATTATTGCTTTAAAATATATATTGTGCTATAATTTAAGAAAATAATCTCTTGTATGGTAGGTAATTATGAGAATTAATATAATTGAAAACTGGAATGTAAAGAGCAAAAAAGATAAAAGTAGGGAAAATATCAGCATTCCATATGCCTATGTTGTTGACGGGGGCAAAAACAGCAAAAAGAAAGTTAAATTTACAAAACAATTCAAAATCAATGTTAAAAAAGGTGAGGAGTCTGCTTTTCACAACAGACGCTATATTCTTGAGTTTGAGGGTGTTTGTTCAAGTGCTGAAGTTGAACTTAATGGTACAAGCATAGGAAAGCACAAAGGTGGGTTCTTACCATTTTCTTTTGATGTTACATCCATAATTCAAAAAAATATAAATAAAGTTATCAGACTGGTTGTTACTTTGGAAAGTGACCCAGATGACAATATTCTTGGTATGGTAAAAACAAATGAATACAGATATGAAAATTATGTCGGTATCATTCGTGATGTTTGGTTGAACATTGTTGAGCCAGAGTGCTTTACTAAAATTTACACTGAAACTGAATGTCATGACAACTGCTTTGTTTACCAAGAAAAAGTTACTGAAGGTGGCAAGGATAAATATTTCTTGTGTGCTAAATGTCAAGTTAACTTTGTTGAAAGCCTAAATGATATGTATATTGTTGCAACATTGGCAGACAGTGGCAAAAATGTTATTTCTCGTACAAAAGTAAAATATAATTCTGCATTGTATGACAACGGCTTTGTTGTTAAAGTGCCTGTTGAAGATGCAATTTTGTGGTCTCCAGAATTCCCATACATGTATTATATGAGACTTGAGCTTTATGCAAAAAATATGGCAACTGGCGATTTTGATTTGGTTGACCAAAGAGTATACAAAAGAGGTATTCGTGAATTTGAAGTTAAAGACGGCAAATTCTATGTTAATGGCAACGAAACAAAAATCAAAGGTGCTTGCCATCATCAAACATATCCATTTATTGGTATGGTTACTTCTCGTAGAGCTGAATTTAGAGAGATTATCAAGCTTAAAAATGCTGGCTTTAACACTGTAAGATTGGTTAATTATCCTGCATCAAAAGAGTTTTATGAGGCTTGCGATACACTTGGTATGTTGGTTATCAACTGCGTGCCAAACAATGGTAAGCTTAACACTTCAAAAGACAATGCTGCTTTCAGAGAGAATGTTAAAAATACTTTCTCAGAGCTTGCTTATCGTGACAGAAATAACACAAGCGTTGCAATGTGGGAAGTTACTATTGGTAGATTTACTGCTGAACAAGGCTTGCCAAACGAGTTGATTAAAGATTGTATGGCTGCTGTTACAGATGCATTCCCAGAAGGTCAAAAGCCATTGTTTGTTGGCGATACAACTCACAGAGAAAAATCAAGCATTGCTGAATTAGGGCTTGATGTTGCTTATTGCTATTACAATGAGGAAACAAAAACTCAAGAGATTGTTGAAGGCGTTGGTGCAAATTTGATTGGCAGCTTTGGTGCTGATGGTTATAAGCTTGACAAGAAGGATAAGAAAATTCCTACTGAACAAAAAATGGCAGAGCAAGCTTGGGCATATCAATATATTGCAAACCAAAATGCAACTGTAAACGGCACTATTGGTGCAATAATTTCTCAAGATATTGACTATTCAAATGGTAAGGAAAAAATGATAATGGGCATTATGAACGAGTATCGTTTGCCAAAAACAGCTTATTATTTCTTCCAATCTCAGGACGAAAATGCAAAACCAATGGTATACATTCCTCATCCAATGCTTGCAACTTTGGTTGATAATATGCAAGTTTACACTAACTGCGAAAAAATCAATATTTATTTTGATAATGTAGACCAAGGTTCTTACGAGGTTAAAAAAGGCATTACAACACCTTATGTTGCATCAAGTAAAGAGCCATATTCAGATTTCATTAAAAAGAGCTTGAATGTTGGCAACAATGAAAATTTGCCTCATCCTCCAATCTGTATTGCAAACAGTTTGAAGAATGTTGATAAGAGAGAAATTAGAATTGATGCATTAAACAACAATGAAGTTGTAAGTAGAATGATTGTTGTTAACAATGACAAACCTTACAAATTGAGAATTTTTGTTGACTATGGTGGCATTGCACTTGCAAATGACGAAAGAGACTTTGTGTTTGTTCATGTTGCTTTGGTTGACGAAAAGGGTAATATCGTAAGCCGTGATGGAGAGAGAATTACTTTGTCAGCAAAAGGTGGCGAAATTGTTAACTATAGCGAGTCAAAGACAACTGCTGGTGTAAGTTCTTATATCGTAAGAGCTTTCCAAGGTACTGATAAAGTATTGCTAAAGGCTATCAGCAAGAGCAAGGGCGATATCAAAGAGACTTATGCAAGAATTATCGTAAAACCATAATAGTTTAATGATATAATAAAAAATTATAATTAATAAACAAACAATCGCACATTATTTGTGCGATTGTTTTTATGTGTGAAAATAATTAGTAATTTAATGATAAAAAAAAGATTTAATATGACAATATACAATGATAATTACAATTTGTGATATAACTAGAAGTTGTAGCAGTTTTGACTAATATTGAAAAGCAAAGCATCCCAAATCAAAGATAATTAATAGAGAATATATTTTATGTATAACTTGTAGAATAATATATTTATACAAAAAAAGACTTTCCGTGAGTAGAAAGTCTTTTTAATATTTTATTTTTCATCTAATCTCTTCTTCTGTTTGACAGAATAATCAACAAGATTCTTGCAAGTTGAATTAATGTTAAAACAAAAGATGCAACATAGGTCATTGCCGCAGAGCGTAGCACTTTGCTTACTCCACGGATTTCGTCTTCGTCAAGCATTCCCATATCCACAAGAATTTCTTTTGCACGAGAGCTTGCATTAAATTCACAAGGAAGTGTAACCATTGCAAATAACATATTTAGTGCGTATATTCCAAAAATAGCATAATAGATATACATAGGAATGGCGCTGTTTACTGGCAAAAATATTGTTAGAAAGATGTTTACAATCAAAATAGGAATCAGCATTTTTGAGCTTATGTTCAGCACTGGAACCAATGCACCACGAATTTTTACAGGAGCATAGTTGCGTGCGTGTTGAATAGCGTGTCCAACTTCATGTGCTGCAACGCCAATCGCTGCAATAGATGGAGAGTTGTATACGCTTTCGGATAGATATACAGTGTTATTTCTTGGGTCGTAGTGATCGGATAAACTTCCACCACATCTTCCAATTTGCACATTTGTCAAGCCTTCGCTGTCAAGAATTTGTCTTGCGACGATGTGTGCAGGTAACCCCTTTTTGCTTGAAACCATATTAAATTTTTTGAAATTTGATTTTACTTTAAAGGACACATAAATTGACCACAAAAGCACTGGAATAAACAGAATGCATATAAGATACAAAATGTTTATCAATGTGTCATAGCTAGCAGCTGACATTTCGCATAAAATAATCATTTGTTTGACCTCTTTAAAAATTTGACTATTTTCTTAAAAGTGTTTTTATATCTCGTACAACTAAAAAAGTCGGTTAAAAGATTTTGATAGCACTAAATTTATTAATAATTATAATATGATATACCAATATAAATATAAAAAATAGCCCTCATAGACATTATGAACAATTTTTTGCAAAATGTCCATACATAATGAGTAAATTAAATGTAAAATTAAAATAGCAAATTTTATTGTTTTGTTGTGATAACACTCTCTATCAATCCGTTTTGTATATTAAACTTGCAAGTTGCCATTTTTTTTGCAAGTGTGATATAAACACAATCTTTGTTAATCGGGCATTTTGGTATGAGTATAGTTTGCAAATCTTCTAGCATATTTTGAATATCCTCAAAGCTGTTTTTGCAGTTAGGTGAAAGCAATTTTTGTGCATAGTCAATGTCGTCTGCCAAAATCGCTTGCAAAAAGTCATACCCAACCAGTTTTTCGTGTGGGGTATGAGGCGATTTATATTCAAAATAGTCATTATCGCAAATATATTGTTTGTCCTCAAATTTCAAGTGACAATGATAAACTCTACCTTGATTATCATTAAGTGTAACAGTCAAGGAAATTCCATTTTCGTCAAATTCATAACTATCACATTGCTTGTCGACCAAAACAAAGTAATCGTTGTAGTCATAAAGCACAATGCACAAATAATGTGGACAAAGGCAATAGAAAAGCACTCCGTTATCAAGCACAGCCTCTTGCAGTTTGTCTGGATATTCTGGCAGCAACACGCTAATAAAATTGCTTGCATTTTCAATCAAAAGTTTTGGGATATTATCCGTGTAAACAGTAATAGTATGCTCGCCAAATTCCCTTTGAATATTCACATGTGGATTGCTGGGTGGAATATAAGGTGCAAATTTTGGTGTAAGATAAAATTGCGTTTTATCAATCTTTATGTGAGGAATATTGCACACTAAGTTGTTGTTTTTAATTTTAACATTAGAGCTTATTGGCAAAAACAATGTTTTGTCATAAATCGGTAAAAGAGTAAGCACATAGTTTTTGTCTGCCTCAAGCTCAAGCATACCACTTGAGGATTGTTCTCCGTCCAGTAAAATTGCAAATTGTTCATTATCATAGAAAATTTTATACATATTAAATTATATTATTTACGCATTGAATTTATGCGACCAAAAGTATTTTTAGAATAGCATTTAAAATTGAAATGTTTCAAACATTGATTTTTAATGCTTATAAAAATTAAAAAGCAAAATTGTTGTAGTTGTTTTGCAAAAATTATTGCCAAAATTATGAATATTGTAAAACATATTGCAAATGCTATTTTTAAGGAGGAAATTTATGGCTGGAATTGTCAGAAGAATTGATGAACTTGGCAGAATAGTTATTCCAAAAGAATTAAGGCGTACAATGCGTATTCGCGACGGGGAAGAACTAGAGATGAACCAAGTTTCAGATAACGAAATTATTATAAAAAAATTTAGTCAAATGCAAGCTTTGCAGACATTGGCAGAAGGTTATTCAAAAGTGCTGTTTGATTTGTGTGGTGTGCAAATTATGATTGTGGATAAAAGCAAGGTGTTAACTCACGAGGGTGGCAAAGAGAATAAGGAAGGAGAGCTTATTTCAAACACTTTATTCAGCGTTTTGCAGGAGCGAAAGCAAACAATGGCAAATGAAAATATCCGCATTACAAAAAATGACAGTGGCTATACGGATGATGTTTATGTTCATCCTATTTTGGCAGGTGGAGATTTGTATGGTGGTATTATTGCAGTAGGTACAATAACAAATGATATCAAATCAAGCATCAAAGTTGCAAGCAGTTGCTTAGCAAGTCAGCTGGAATAATTGAATCAAGCTGTAAATACGGCAAAAACCCGTCAAAAATCGGCATTAAATAGTTATACTGCAAGTGCATTATTACTTGCTTTTGCGGGAATGATAGCAAAAATATTGGGTGCTGTTTACCGCATACCACTGACAAATTTGTTGGGGGCAGAGGGCATAGGTATATACCAATTAGTGTTTCCGATTTATGCATTGATGTTGACATTGTCCTCAAGTGGTATACCTACTGCCATAGCAAGGCTTGTCAGTGAAAAACGCACTTTGGGCGAAAAACTTGAGGAACAAAAAGTGATGAAATCATCCTTTGTTCTCTTGTTTGTGCTTGGCACATTGGCAACACTAATTATGTTGCTGATAGCAGTGCCACTATCAAATTTGCAGGGTGCCTTTGCCATCAGGTATGGTTATTTTGTTGTTGCACCAGCAATATTAATTGTTGCAATATCTTCTTATTTTAAAGGTTGGTTCCAAGGTAATATGAATATGGTGCCAACAGCAATTTCGCAAATTGCAGAGCAAGTTTTCAAGATGTTGTTTGGCTTGCTTTTTGCATATTTGTTGTTGCCACAAGGTGTGATAAGTGCTGTCATTGGTGCATTGATAGGCATTTCACTTTCAGAATTTTTGTCAATGTTGGTGCTTGCAGTCATCTATTTTGCAAGAAAAGAAAAACAATTGCCACGAATAAAAATGGATACAGCAACAACAAAAAGTTTGGTGCGTGTAAGTTTGCCTATTATGGCAAGTGGGCTAGTTTTTCCAATAGTCCAGTTTGTTGACAGCTTGATGATTGTCAATTTGCTTGTCGGCAGAGGACTTGCAAGAGATATTGCTATTTCTCAATATGGTATTTTATCTGCCCCAGTAAATTCACTTGTTAATATGCCAATAGTAATTACTTTGGCTTTTGCTGTGGCGATAGTACCAATAATCAGCTCAAAAAGAGCACTGAGAGATGCTGTCAGCATAAAGGACAAAGCATCGCTTGCAGTCAAGCTTTCGTTTTTGATAGGGGCTCCGTGCTTTGCTGCTATTTTTGTGCTTGCCCGTCCACTAATGCAAATTTTGTATCCGTCTTTATCTGTGGCAAACATTGATCTTGCTGCTGCGTTGTTGATGGTGTCGTCTGTTTCAGTAATATTGCTGTCTTTATCACAGGTGTTCACATCGCTTATGCAAGCACTAGGCAAAACAGTTAAGCCAGTAATCATACTTTTGATTACGGCAGTGTGCAAGATAACTCTTGATGTAATTTTGATTATGCATATGGGAATAATAGGTGCAGCTTTGTCAAGCGTAATTGCTTACACCCTTTGCGTGCTAATCGGTTGGTGCACAATGTCAAAACTTTTGGGAAAAGAAGAAAATTTGATAAAAAGTATTAGCAAAATTATGTTAAATAGTGTTATAATAGGATTGATAATATTTGGTTTGACTTTTTTGCTAAACAAATGGTGGCTAGTTCTTGCAAGTGTATTGATAGCCGTGCCGACTTATTTCGTGCTAATCATTATGTGCAGAGTTTTCAGAGAAGAAGAGTTGATATCTTTTCCGTTTGGAAAACAAATAGCAACTTTTAGCAAAAAATTTCGAAAAAAAAGTGAGGATTTATGATAAAAGTTGTAGGCTTAGGTGTGCAGAATGGCGATTTATCTTTAAGAGGAGCTGAGGCGATTGAAGGTGCAGATGTGGTTGTTGTAAAAACTGCACTCACCAATACATACAAGTATTTTATTGAGAAAAATATAAAACACGAAACTCTGGATTTTCTTTATGAAAAGTCAGAGGATTTTGACGATTTGGATAGCAGTATTGTAGAATATCTTAAAGCAATTTGCAATAAAAATGTGGCATATTGCGTAAATGGCAATGGTGCAGATGATAGGTCTGTGATAAAATTATCACAAATTTGTGATGTGCAAATTATTGCAGGCGTTTCAAGGGAACTTAGTGTGATATCAAGTCATCCGTCAACAAGTGTTGTCAAAGTTTCAGCTTATGATATCGCAGGGGACAAGGCATTTGGTTATGACAAAAGCTATCCACTTGCAGTTGTGGATATTGACAACGCTTTTATTGCAAGCGAAGTAAAAGAAATTTTGTCAAGAGTAGTTGGAGAGGAGTGTAAAATTATATTTATAAATGGCGAAAAGCAAATTGAAATTTGTGTTTATGAATTGGATAGACAATCAAATTTTGACTATACCACTGGCGTATTAGTAGAACCTTTTAGCTTAACGGACAAACAAGAGTACAATTTTGTGGATTTAATGCGAATAATGTACAAATTACGCAGTAAAAATGGTTGTGAGTGGGATAAAGCGCAAACACACGAGAGCATAAGAAAAAATCTCATCGAAGAGGCATATGAACTGGTTGAGGCTATTGATAATGAGGATATTGACAACATTATCGAAGAGGCAGGCGATGTGATTTTGCAAGGCGTTTTTCACGCAGTTATCGGCGAGGATGAAGGAGAGTTTAACAGCAATGAAGTGATTACTCATTTGTGCAACAAGCTTGTCACAAGGCACACCCATATTTTTGGAAATGTCATTGCAAACAATGCTGATGAGGCGTTGAAAGCATGGGAGGCTGCTAAAGCTGTGGAAAAAAGTCAACAAAGCATAGCCGACAAAATCAATGGTGTGGCAAAAGCTTTGCCTTGCCTTCAAAAAGCTGCAAAATATCAAAAATATCTTGCAAAAGCAGGTATGGATTTTGAAAACATTTCACAAATCAAAGATAAAATTTTTGAAGAAATTAATGAGGTGCTTGGAGCTAGCAATAGCAATTTGGAAATGGAATGTGGAGACTTGTTGTTTGCAGTTGTCAATTTGCTTAGGTTTTTGGGTGTTGATGGGGAGGTTGCGTTGAACAAAGCCTGTGCTAAATTTGCTGGCAGAGTTGTAATTGTTGAGCAAATGTGTGAAAAAAAAGGTGTGGCACTTGGTGATTTAACAGCTGCCGAACAGGACAATTTGTGGCAAGAGGCAAAGAAAAATGAAAATAGGTAATATTAATCTTGCAGGGGATGCCGTGCTTGCACCGATTGCAGGGTTCACTGATGTCGGTTTCAGGGATATTGCTGTCAGATATGGTGCCACACTAACTTGTACGGAAATGATAAGCTGTAAAGGTATGGTTTATGGCAGTGAAAAAACAAAAGAATTGCTTGCCACCACTGACAATGAAAAAGTAAAGGCTGTTCAAATTTTTGGCAATGACCCACAAATTATGGCAAAAGCTTGTCTTATGAAAGAAATGCAAAAGTTTGACATTATTGATATAAATATGGGTTGCCCTGTGCCAAAAATTGTGAACAATGGCGAGGGAAGTGCGCTTTTGAACAATCCAAAACTTGCAAGTGAAATCGTAAGAAATATTAAGGCTGCAACAGGAAAAGTTGTAACGGTAAAATTTCGTAAAGGGTTTAAAAAAGGAGAAAAACAAGCTGTTGATTTTGCAAAATATTTGCAGGATGCTGGGGCAGATTGTGTTGCCATTCATGGCAGAACACGAGAAGATTTTTATGAAGGCAAAGCAGATTGGGATGTCATAGCCGAGGTTGTACAAGCAGTGGAAATCCCTGTTATTGCAAATGGCGATGTGGTGGATTTTGAAAGTTATTTGGCGATCAAAAAACACACAGGGGCTGCAGGCGTTATGATTGCAAGAGGTGCATTGGGAAATCCTCAAATTTTTATGGAAATTGCAAAAAACACCTCAAAAATCGATACTATTTTCAAAAATATTGACAAAAAACGCGATATTTTAATGCAAATTGAAACGCTTAAAAAGTTTTATACGGATAGATATATCTATTCAAACATGAAAAAACAAGTGTGTTTTTATTTGAAAGGTATGGCAGGTGCAAAGCCTATAAAAGAGGCTGTGTGTCATGTGGAAAGTGTAGATGAACTTGTGAGCATTGTAAAAAGCATTGATTTTGATTGATTTATTTTCATAAAACGCTAGTAAATTGCTATGATAAAAAAGTTTAAAAGCATATTAAATTTTAGCCAATAAATATTGAAAGTTTAATATGTTGACAGAAAAATAAGCCAGTTATAATTTTAGATATAACAAATTGAATAGGAGAATAAAAGGAGAAAGTATGATAAACATTGTATTGTTAGAGCCGGAGATACCTCAAAATACAGGCAATATAGTAAGGACTTGTGCTGCAACGGGAGCAAGGTTGCATTTGATTGAACCTTTTGGCTTTACTTTTGAGGATAAGTATCTTAAAAGAGCAGGTCTTGATTATTGGGAATTGGCAGATATTTGTACATATAAAAATTATGAGGAGTTTTTGGAGAGAAACAAAGACAATATCAAACAGATTTTTTATGCATCCACAAAATCACAACATAATCATACTGAAGTTAATTACGAACAAGATGTTTATGTTATGTTTGGAAAAGAATCAAAAGGTATACCTGAGGAAATTTTGCATAATAATTATGACAAATGCGTAAGGATTCCAATGAAAGGAGATATTCGTTCGCTTAATCTTGCAAACTCTGTGGCAATCATTGTTTATGAATATCACAGACAACATAATTTTGAACAGCTTAATCAAATTGGACATCTGACTAAGTTTTGATGTTAATATTTAAAGAGTATTGCTGGCAGAATAATTAAATTTAAAATTAATAATTTGTTTAGATATAAATTTGCTTAATTTATTATTTTTTTGATTAAAATTATGAAATATTAAGCATTTTTTTCTGCCAAAATTAAAAAAATAGTTTAAAATATTAAATATGACAAAAAAAATGCTAAAAATAAATGCATATTAAAAAAATATCTTGCAAAAATTGGCAAATGGTGTTATAATAAGGCTATTGATTATATTTATATAATTAATAAGCATTAAAAATTATTTTATATTGGAAGGAGAATCCTATAATGAATAAAAAATCAATTAAAGATGTAAATGTTGCTGGGAAAAAATGTCTTGTCAGAGTAGACTTTAATGTTCCTATGAAAGATGGCGTTATTACTGATGAAAATCGTATTAATGGCGCTCTTCCTACAATCAAATATCTTATGGATAATGGCGCAAAAGTTATCCTTTGCTCTCATATGGGCAAACCTCACAGCATTTTTAGTGACAAAATCAAGCTTAACAAAAAGGAGAAAAAGGCTGTGGAAGCTCTTCCTGAGGCAGAAAGAGAGTCTGCAACAAAAGCTTATATCGACAAAGCTCTTAAGAGTGACCCTGTAAAATTGACTTTAAAGCCAGTTGCTGACAGATTGAATGAGCTTTTGGATGGCAAAGTTACATTTGCAACAGATGTTGTTGGTTCTGACGCAAAATCTAAAGTTGCAGCTTTAAAAGCTGGCGAGTGTGTTTTGCTTGAAAACTTGAGATTCCACGCAGAGGAAGAAGGCAGAGATGAGGCTTTCTGCAAACAACTTGCTGAGTATTGTGACATTTATGTTAACGATGCATTTGGTACAGCTCACAGATCTCACGCATCAACAGCAGGCATTGCAGAATATGGTTTTGTTAAAGAGTGCGTTTGTGGTTTCTTGATTGAAAAAGAGCTTAATGTTATGGCAAAATCTCTTGAGGCTCCTGTAAGACCATTTGTTGCTGTTTTGGGTGGTGCAAAAGTTGCTGACAAATTAAAAGTTATTGACAATTTGCTTGAAAAATGCGACACTTTGATTATTGGTGGTGGTATGGCTTACACATTCATCAAGGCAAAAGGTGGCAATGTAGGAAATTCTTTGGTTGATGATGAAAAAATTGATTATTGCAAAGAGATGCTTGCAAAAGCTGACAAACTTGGCAAAAAGATTTATCTTCCAATCGATACTGTTGCAGCAAAATCATTCCCTAACCCTATCGATGCAGAAATCGAGGTTACAAATGTTGAGGCTATGAACATCCCTGAAGGTATGATGGGCTTGGACATTGGCACTAAATCAGCAGAAATGTTTGCAGATGCTATCAAATCAGCAAAAACTGTTGTTTGGAATGGTCCAATGGGCGTGTTTGAAAATCCTATACTTGCAAAAGGAACAATTGCTGTTGCAAAGGCTATGGCAGATGCAACTGACTGCACAACAATCATTGGTGGTGGCGATTCTGCTGCTGCTGTTGCACAACTTGGTTTTGCAGACAAAATGAGCCACATTTCAACAGGTGGTGGGGCATCACTTGAATTGTTTGAGGGAAAAATCCTTCCTGGTATTGCTTGCCTTAATGACAAAAAATAATTGAATAACAATAAATCTTTGCTTGCGTCAAATTTTGGCGCAACAAGATTTTTATAAAATGGCAAATTGCTGTTAAAAACATAGTCTTTTGAATAAAAAGCAAAAATAATCATCACATTTTGACAATAATAATACTTATATTGATTAAATGTGGATTACACAAATAAAAATTAATACATTTAAGGAGAAACTAAAAATGAGACAACCTATTATTGCAGGAAACTGGAAAATGAACAATACAATTAAGGATACAAAGGCACTTTTGACTGACCTTATTCCTTTGGTAGCTGATGCAAAAGCAGAGTGCGTTGTTTGCGTACCTTACACAAACATTCAAACAGCTGGCGAAATGATTAAAAACACAAACATCAAACTTGGTGCAGAAAATGTTCACTGGGCAGATAAAGGTGCTTTCACTGGCGAAATCAGCGCAGATATGCTTTTGGAGCTTGGTGTTGAATATGTTATTATCGGACACAGCGAGCGTCGTCAATATTTTGGTGAGACAGATGAAACTGTTAACAAAAGAGTTTTGCAAGCTTTGGCAAAAGGCTTGAAACCAATCATTTGCGTTGGCGAATCTTTGGAAGAGAGAGAATCAGGTGTTTACAAAGCATTGCTTGAAGCTCAAACTGAAAAAGCTTTGGCAGGTGTTAGTGCTGAAGAACTTGACAAAGTGGTTATCGCTTACGAGCCAATTTGGGCAATCGGAACAGGTAAAACTGCAACTGCACAAGAGGCAAATGACACAATCGCTATTATCAGAAACAAAGTTGCTGCATTGTATTGCAAAAATTGTGCAGAAAACAAACTTCGTATTCAATATGGTGGTTCAATGAACCCTAAAAATGCAAGTGAGCTTATGGCTATGCCTGAAATCGATGGTGGGCTTATCGGTGGTGCAAGCTTGAAGGCAGAAGACTTTTCAAAGGTGGTTAAATATTAATATGAGTGCATTTACTGGACTGATTATTTTGGACGGCTACGGACTTAACAAAGAGGGGGAAAACAATGCTATTTCAAAGCAAACTTCTCCTTATGTCCTTGGTTTAATGAATAAATATCCAACAACAAGCCTTGATGCCAGTGGTATGGCAGTTGGCTTGCCTGATGGACAAATGGGTAACAGCGAAGTAGGACATTTGAATATTGGTGCAGGACGCATTGTTTATCAAGAACTTACTCGCATTACAAAATCTATTAATGATGGAGATTTTTTTGAAAATCCAGCATTTTTAAAAGCTTGCAAAAACGCAAAGCAAAATGGTAAAAAATTGCACATTTTCGGACTTTTGTCTGATGGTGGAGTGCACAGCCACATTAGTCATATTTGTGCGCTTGTTGAAATGGCTAAAAAACAAGGATTGGATAATGTTTATCTTCATGCTTTTCTTGACGGAAGGGATGTTTCTCCAACAAGTGGCAAACAATTTATCATTGATGCAACAGAGTTTATGGCAAAAATCGGCTTTGGCGAAATCGCAACAATAAGTGGCAGATTTTATGCAATGGACAGAGATAATATTTGGGAAAGAGTTGACAAAGCATATTCAGCTTTGGTTGATGGCGTGGGAAACACTGCAAATAGTGCTGTTGAGGCAATCACTGCAAGCTATGAAGCAGGCGTTACTGACGAATTTGTTATTCCAACAGTTATCCAAAGAGATGGAAAGCCTGTTGCAACTGTTGACAAGGGCGATAGCATAATTTTTGCAAACTTCCGTCCTGACAGAGCAAGAATGATTACTCGTTCATTTATCTATGATGATTTTGCAGGCTTTGAGCGTAAAAAAGGATTTTTGGCACCAACATTTGTGTCAATGACTCAATATGATGTTACTTTTAACAATTTGTTGGATGTTGCTTATAAGCCACAATCATATGACAACACTTTGGGTGAGTATTTGTCAAAACAAGGCTTAAAACAATTCAGAATTGCAGAAACACAAAAATATGCACATGTAACTTTCTTCTTTAATGGTGGTGTAGAGGCTGCAAATCCAAATGAGGACAGAATTTTGATTGATAGTCCAAAGATTGCAACTTTTGATATGAAACCAGAAATGAGTGCATATGAGGTTGCTGATAAAGCAGTTGAAGTCATTTTGTCAAAAAAATACGATGTTATGATTCTGAACTTTGCAAACTGCGATATGGTTGGTCACACAGGTATTCTTGATGCTGCAAAAAAAGCAGTTAAAGCAGTGGATGAATGTGTTGAAAAAGTTTTGGATGCAATCAAAAAAGTTGGTGGTATGGCATTACTTACTGCCGATCACGGAAATGCTGACTATATGTTTGACCCTGAAACAAAAGAGCCATTTACTGCACATACAACCAATCCAGTGCCTCTAATCAAAATTGATGACAATTCAAATGTAGGCTTAATGGATGGTGGCAAGCTTTGTGATATCGCTCCAACAATGTTGGATATGATGGGAATTCAAATTCCTGCTGAAATGACAGGACACAGCTTGCTTAAAAAGTAATTTGCAATGTAATTTAAAGTTGCAACAAAAGTTTTTGTTATTATTTGCAATCAAAGATTGTTCTTATATGCAAACTTTATTCTGCATATATAATTAAAAAAATTCAAATTATCTTTCAAAAATCGGCATTAAATTGTCTTTTTGGATAATTTTAAGCTTATTTAAAAGATACTTAAGCTATAATTTGTTTGCAAAATTAACAGGTATGGAATACAATCTTAAACTTAAGGAGCTATAAAAATGTTATCATATAATTTAAAAGAAGTTGCATTAAGGTTAAAAAGCTTAAGAGATCTTACAGGTGTGTCTGTGCAAGAAATGGCAAAGGCAACAGATGTTTCTGAGGCTGATTATGAAATATATGAAAAAGGCGAAAAAGATTTCACTTTCAATTTTTTGTATAATTGTGCAAATGTGCTAGGTTGCAATATCACAGAATTGATTACAGGTGATAGTGCAAAACTCAATCACTTTGCCGTAACAAGAAAAGGCGAAGGTATGCCTATTATCCGAAACAATGGCTTTAATTACATGCACTTGGCTTACAATATGAGGGGCAGAAAATCTGAACCTTTTGTGGTTACCATTCCATATTCAGAGCAACTTGAAAACAAGCCAATTGAAACAAGTATGCACAATGGTCAAGAAATGGATTATGTGCTTGAAGGAACAATGCGCGTTAGCATTGATGGGCATATTGTAGAGCTTAATGAAGGCGACACAATTTATTACAACAGCGAAAAACCACACGGATTGATTGCTGTTGGTGGCAAGGATGTAAAAATAATTGCCGTTGTTATGAACTAAAACTTTTGGTGAAGCAGTGTCAACAGCTTTTATGAAAACAGATATAGCACATTTATAAATCACAAAAACATAAAAATAATAAAGCAAAAAAGAATGATTTCGTTTTGAAATCATTCTTTTTGTTTTGTGTATAAATTAAAAACAAATAACTTATTTATGATTCTTATATTAATTGGCTTATTTCCTGTCATCCCGAGCGTAATCGAGGGTTCTCCGACTTTGTTTATATAAAAATTGATTAATTTTCCCTTTACTCAACGAGCACAGCTTGAGATTCCTCGATTACGGCTATGCCTTCAATCGAAATGACAATAACCAAAGATATATAAAATAATATATATGTTTAAAAAGCTTATTAAAGCAAAACTCCACTGTCAAAAGTTTTGTTCGCAAGTTCTTGTAAATCGGCAATTTGCTTGTTTGTTAAAAATTGCTTATAGTCTTGCATTAAAAGATTGTATGCATCAAGAATGTCTGCGTCTTCCATTAAATCAATCAAGCGGTTCGCGTTTTCTTGGCATATCGGCATATTTGTGATAACGATATTCAAAATGTCGCACACAAAAGTTGTGTCTTCATCCAGTTGCAATTTTTCCTCAAAGTCATTTGCGTAGGCAAGTATGTCGTAAAGAGGAGTGTCAAAATCAACAGTGGCAAGCACCATTTCTTGAATTAAATTAAGCAAAAGGTCATTGTCAATGTTTTTTCCGTAAATCTCCGAAATGCATTGTGGTGAAAAATCTTCGTTGTTGACATTGTTTTCCTTCAAAATGTTTTTTAGTTCTTGCAATGAAAGCATATTCGCTCCTATTTTTAAATAATTTTTTGATAAATTAAATGTGTGCAAAAGGATTTTTGCAAAAATTTATTGTAAAAATATAATAGCACATTATTTGCAATTAATCAATACCAAACAATAAAAATAAAATTATATTTTGTTGATTTTCAAAAGTTTGTTGGGAGTTGATTTTAGCATTAGCAACAAGTGTTCAGCACATTAATGGCTATAAATGTTGTTTATGTAAAAAATATTGTAAAATCTATGTTTATTTTTTTGATATATATTGCTAATCTAAAAAGTATATGTTATAATAACTTTGTAACTTTTTAATATTTTAATTATAATAATTAAATACATAATAGTTACAATAAGTTGGAAGGGTGAAGATATGACAAAAGCGATGAAAAAAGCAAAATCAAAAGAAACAAATCCTCTTTCATACACTGCCAAGGAGCGTAATGGTTACTTAATTGGTATGGCTGGTCAAAATATCGTTTATGGTATTATCAGTTCCGGTCTTGCCTTTTATTTCAGCAATGTTATCGCTTTGCCGGCATTGGCTATTTCTGTAATCATGGCAATAGCTCGTGTATGGGACGCAATCAATGACCCAATGATGGGTACTTTTGTAGATAAAACAAAAAGCAAATGGGGTAAATGCAGGCCTTATTTGATGTTTATGCCAGTTATTATTATGATAGGCACGATATTGTGTTTTGCAAATGGTATTTATAGCAAAAACAATTCATTCGGTGCAAACTTTATGATAATTGCTTGGGCAGGTATATCATATATTTTGTGGGGTATGTTGTATACAGCCGCTGATATTCCTCTTTGGGGTATTGCATCTCGTATGACTGCTGATGAGTCAAAGCGTTCAAACTTGCTTTCTCTTGCAAGAATGGTTGCTGGTATCGGTGGTGCACTAGGCTTTATCATGGTTCCAATCGCACAAGCTTTGGCAAACGCATTCCCTGGTGGCAGCTCAGAACAAGTTGCTAAAAACTTACAATTGGCATTCATTATCGTTGCTATCGTGCTTGCAGTTGTCGGAACAATTTTGTTCCAGTGTGCAGCCCTTGCAAAAGAGCGTGTTAATTGCGAAGAAGAAAAGAAAAGAGGTATTATTGATAACTTCAAAATTATGTGGGCAAACAAACCTTTCCGCAGAATTTTGATTTCAGGTATTATCAGAAGTCCATTCCAATTGTTGTTGATTTTGGCAATGCCACTTATGACAATGTACTTTGGTAACAATGGTGCAACTGCTGATTTTGTTAAAAACATTTTGTTGCAATACGGACCAATCGCAATCGGCGTATTTGGTGGACAATTTGGTGCAATGGCTTTAACTCCAATTCTTTGCAAAAAGTTTGAGAAAAAGACAATTTTCAATGTAATGAACATTGTATCAGGTGTGGCATTTGCAATGATTTTCGTTTTGTATTTGATATTCCCAACAACTTTGGGTGGCGTTCCAATCATTTTGCTTTCAATAGCATTCTTAATTGCAAGTGCAGGTATCGGATTTATCATGGTATTGCAATCAATGATGATTGCGGACTGCGTAGACTACGAAGAGCACGCAAACGGAACTCGTCCAGATGGTGTATTCTTCTCAGGTCAATCATTCCTTACAAAACTTGCTGCTGGAATCGCAGTTATGATTCAAGGTCTTTGCTATATGATTGTTGGTTACGAAACTGACGCTATCACAAGCATGAACTCCGCTTTAGCATCTGGTCTTGTTACATTCGCTGAAGATTACAGGTCATTTGCAATGATTATGTTCTTCCTTGTTTCAATCCCTCCTGCTATTGGTATGATTTTGTCAATTATTCCAATGCTAAAATATGAATTGACTGACAAAGAGCATACAAGAATTTTGGACGAACTAAATGCAAAACGACTTGCTATAGCTGAAGGAACAATGACTTTGGAAGATGTTCAACCTGCTGAAAATCAAGAAAATCTTGTAGAAGATGCAGCTATTGTTGAAAGTACTGCTGTTGAAGAGAATAATGCAGAGATTGAAAACATCGAGCAACCAGTTGCTCCAGTTGAGGAAACTAAAGGACTAGAGGTTGAAACTCCAACGGAAGAAGAGACTGTTGAAACTCCTACTGAACCTGTCGCAGAAGAAGAGCTTGTAATTCAAGAAGAAACTCCAGTTGAAGATGTTGTTGAAACAGAGGCTGAAACGGAAGAAAAAGCAGAAGAATAATCGCCTTGTGTCTTTGCATTTAAAGATAGTATAAATAATCTTTAATATGTGATATTAAATATGCAATCAAACAAAAACGCTCCAATTTGGAGCGTTTTGTTTTTAGCATTAAAAATTGATATTTTCATACAAAAAAAGAAGAATATATTTGCTTTTTTGACATTTTTGTATTTTTTTGCGTGCAAATTTTTGATAATCTTTAATGGAATACTCAAAAAGAGGTAGCGCAAATGGATAATAACAAGAATAGCGAACAAACAGATAATATTGGTAAATTTGTTCCGATAAATGTAAGCGAGTTTGCAGAAAAATCAAATAATTCCGTCAAATTAAGCGAAAAGCAAAGTGACTTTGTTATTATGAATGGCAATAGCTTTTCTCAAGCTAATCAGCTTAATTACATTGGTGGTGGCAGTTTAAGTAAAAAATCGTCAAACAGAAATAGGGCATATGATTTAGGAAGAAAACGCGGAGAAAAAGTGTATGGAAGAAAAGCAACTTTGACTTTTGTTGCAAAGCACATAGGTTATTTTGCCATGATGATATTGCTAAATTTCGCAAAATCTTCAGCTGGCTTGTCTCCTTTCAGTTTGGGATTGTTTGTCGGACTTGTCTACTGCCGAGAAAATGTTTTTGCGTTATCCTTAAGTTATATTTTGTCTGGGATAATTGTGGGGTTCAGTGTGCCAAGGCTTATCATTGCAATGCTACCTCCAATAATATTTATTGCAGCAAGGTTACTGCACAACTTGTTTTTGCGACCAATGAAAATGTTGCAAACAAATTTGTATGCTTTATTAAGCCAATTGCCCGTTATCTTGTTCAATATTTCGTCAACTGGGCAGATTGTTCACGCAGTATGCTGTATTGTAATTGCACAAATTTTTACTTACACTGCCACAATAGGCTTGTATGCAATCATTATTCGTGGTGCAAAATATCGCTTGGCAAAAGATGAGTTGTTTGGTCTTTGCACTTTGGTTGTGGCATTGTGCATTGGTTTGTTTTCAATCAATGTTTTTTCTTTCAAGCCATTTTATTTGTTTTCTTCTTTTATCTTAATGATGCTAGTTTTTTCAAAAAAGCCAGCTGTAAGCTTTATTGGAGCCTTGGTTTTGGGCTTGGGTGCAGGACTTGAAGGTGGCAATTTAATGATTGTTGGTGGCTTAGTGCTTTGTGTTGCCGTAGCATTGCTTTTTTCTGCAAGCAACATATATTTTGGCACAGCAGCATTTTTGATTGGAGATGTGTTTGTTGGACTTTATTTTAATGCTTTTGGAAAATATGATTACTTGCATGTGTTGGCAGTTGCTATTGGTTTGATAGGTTTTTTGATTATTCCAAAAAATGTGAAAGAACATTTTATACATTTGTTTGGCGGTGGAGAAAGTCAAAGTGCAGAACATTCTGTTGTGCTGAGGAACAGACAAGAGACAAGCAGAAAGCTTGGCAATATGGCAAAAGTACTTTCAGAAATAGGTGGTGTTTTGGGTGGTGCAGAGTTGGTTGTTTCTGCAAGCAATAGCTTAGAGCTTGCAGGACTTATCGCAGTGGAGCATTGCTCAAAATGCCCTAATTACAAATTTTGTTCGGCAATGTTGGGTGGAGATACAACGCTTGCAATCAAGGATATTGTGGACAAAGCTATTTATAACGGAGTGATTACAAAGGATGATTTGTCTCCGTTTTTGCAAAGCCGTTGTACCAGACAAGATTCACTTATCAATTTGGTATCTGATAAATCACAACGATTTGTCAAAATCTTAGATAGGAAAAATCAAATTGGTGCTGGACGAATTATTTTGGGCGAGCAAATGCAAAGTTTGAGTGCAATGCTTATGTCTTTGGGACAAGAGATTAGGAGTGCAGTGTTTTTTGACAGCGAAAGTGAACAAAATATCATCACAGAATTGTACTATTACAACATTGTGTGCAGAGATATTGTTGTGAGTGGCGAAAATGGAGTTTATGGTGTTACACTTACAGTTAGGCATAAGGATAGTTCAAAATCTGCGTTGCCAAATGTTGTGTCAAAAGTGCTTAAATGTGTGTTTGAAGTGGTGGAATGTCTACCATCCAAAATATCCGGTTTTGATATTGTGGAGCTTAAGCAGTCACCAAAATATGCAATATCTTATGGCGTTGCGACTTGTGCTATGGATGGTAGTAGAGCCAGTGGGGATACTTTTAGCGTGCAAAATGTTGCATATGACAAAACTATGCTTGTTTTGTGTGATGGTATGGGCAGTGGAGAAAAAGCAAACTTCAATTCTACCTCAACTATTGGCATGATAGAAAACTTCTATAAAGCAGGCTTTAACAACAATGCAATTTTATCTTTAATAAACAAAATTTTAGCCACTTATAACAGCGAATCTTTCACTTGTCTTGATATGGCAATGGTTGATTTGACGGCAGGTGTAATTGATATTATCAAATTGGGTGGCACGCAAAGTATGATAATTCGCAATCACAAGTGTTATCTGATTGGTGGTGGTGCCTTGCCATTAGGCATTGTGGAGGAGGCAAAGCCATACACAGATAGGCATATCATTATGGATGGCGATATAATGGTTATGGCAACGGACGGAATTTCTGATTACTTAAAGCAAGAAAGTATCTGCGATATGATAATCAACAATCCAAACGCAAGCCCCGAACAACTGGCAGAGGACATTTTGAGGGCTGCAACAGCTGGTGGTGCGAAGGATGACAGCACGGTTATTGTAACAAAAATATATGACAAAAAATAAATTCAAATCGGTGCATAAAAAAAATGTGCCGATTACTTTTATGCAAGAATTAGATTTTGTGATTTATGTATGAAAAGAATATAAAAATCTATCAAATTTTTTTGTGTATTTTGTTTGATTAAATGCTAAATAAAATCAAAAATTTGACTACAAAGTAAAAGCAGTTTTCAAATTAAAAGCTATATTTTTGAATAGTTTAAAAAAGAATAATATATGCAATATAATCTCTTGCAAAAATTGTTAAATAGTTATATAATAAATATATGATAAAATCAGAGATTGTTTCTATTATGGATAATTACCCCGTTATTGCCTTGGCAGTAAGTGGTGGCGCAGATAGTATGGCTATGGCGGAGTGGTTTAGGCAAAATCGCCCCAAAGATAGCTATGTGATTATAAATATCGACCACCATATCAGAGGGGAAGAGAGCAAAAGAGACAGCGATTTTGTGAGTGACTTTGCAAAAAAATACGGCATAAAATTGTATCGCTATGACATAGACTGCTTGAGCTTTGCAAAGCAAAATGGTTATACGATTGAGCAAGCTGCGCGCATATTAAGACATCAAATTTTTGAGCAGGCAGCAGCTGAATACGCGTATGTGGTGGCAACTGCACACCATATGTCCGACCAAGCTGAAAGTGTCTTTATGCATATTGCAAGAGGAACAGGTATTGATGGACTTATGGGAATGTCTGTGTTGGATGGGCATATATTCAGACCATTGTTGCACACAAGTAAGGCAGAAATTTTGGAGTTTATAAAAGTTAATAGAATAACTTATTGTCAGGATAGTTCCAACAATGACAATGCTTACAGCAGAAATTACACACGCAATGCAATAATGCCGTCCGTAATGCAAAAGTATCCAACCTTTGACAAAAGCTTAATTAAGCTTGCAGAAAGAGCAAGAGAGATTGCCGATTTTATTGACACCCATACCCCAACATTGATTGTGGAAAATGGTGGAGTGTATTGCGATTTTAAGGATAAGCATAAGGTTATAAAAGCAGAAATGATAAAGCGAGCTTTCAGTATTTTGGGGGTTACGGCAGACATTGAAGAGCGCCACATTGAGGCAATAATTGATTTTGCAAAAAGCACAAAAAGTGGTAGTCTTGATATGCCTTATAACACAATAGTTTACAAGGAAGAAAATGGCGTTACAATTTGCAAAAAACTAGCATTTGAAAACAAAACATATCGATTTTCGGAGGGTTGTTTTGAAATTGGTGGTTTTGAACTTAGGGTGCAAAAAGTGAAAAAAAATAAGCTAAAATCTATGTCTGCAGTTTGTGAAAACGGACTTGAAAAAACACTTTATATCGCAACGGATAATTTTGAAAGTTTGGATATTAGGCTTAGAAAAAACGGAGATAAAATCCAAAAATTTGGTGGTGGAAGCAAAAGTCTTGGAGATTTTTTGACAGATAAAAAAGTGCCACTCAGATTTCGCGACAGATTGCCTGTTGTTGCAGATGGCAAAAATGTTGTGTGCGTGTGTGGAGTGGAAATAAGCGAGTGTGCAAAAGTGCTTGAAAACTCTGAAAACACTTTTAAAATAAACATAACTAGTATTATTTAATAAAAAGTTAATTTATAATAAACAATTAAAAATAAACACATAAAATGATTTGATTTAAAAAAGGAAAAAATTATGTACGGAAGAGAAGTTGAAAAAGTATTGATTCCAAAAGAGGAAATTGAAAGCATTGTTAAAAATTTGGGCAAGCAAATCAGCAAAGATTTTGCAGGAGAGGAGCTGATTGTTGTTTGCATTTTGAAAGGTTCTTGCATCTTTTTCAGTGATTTGGTAAGAGAAATTAACCTTGATGTCAGGCTTGATTTTATGACAATTTCAAGTTACGGGAATGGCACCTCTTCAAGCAGAGAGGTAAAAATCGTTAAAGATTTATCCGAGGATATCAAAGGTAAAAATGTGCTTGTGGTTGAGGATATCATTGACAGTGGCAGAACTATAAAGCGTTTAAAAGAGTTACTTGCAGAGCGTGAGCCAAAATGTTTGAAAATTGTTTCAATGCTTGACAAACCAGAAAGACGCGAGGTTGAAGTTGATGGCGATTATTGTGGCAAACAAATTCCTGATGAGTTTGTCATTGGTTACGGCTTGGATTATGCACAAAATTATCGCAATTTCAAAGATATTTGCGTTTTAGCTCCTGCTGTATATCAAAAATAATTTGCTATAATTGCCAAAACACGCGACAAACTAATATTTTTTGAAAAATGTTGCTACTATAAATGAAATTTTGCAAAATTTAATAAATATTTTGAGGATAATCATTCATAAAAATTGGCAAATTAAACGCAATATTGTTATAAATAGGTTTTGGGCAATTTTAAAAAGAGCCTTTTAAATCGGAGAGAGTATTTTGAAAGTTAAAGTCCCAGATTGTTTGGTGCAACTTGCACAAATTTTTGCACCTAGTGCAACACTTTATGTTGTGGGGGGTGCAGTAAGAAACAGCTTGATTGGTTATGAAATAAATGATTATGACATAACCTCAAAATTGCTAGCAGAAGATGCACAAAGGTTGCTTGCTGAAAGTGAATTTGAAGTGGTTGCTTGCTATAAACGCACAGGAACTTTGGTTATAAAAAAGGGCAATTTCAAGTTTGAGTACACAACATTTAGGCAAGATAGCTATCCGCTTAGCAGTGGGGTGCACACTCCCAACCAATGCACATTTACTGACAATATGTTGCTGGATGCAAAAAGGCGTGATTTTACTTGCAATGCATTGTACTACGATATATTGAAGGACGAAATTGTTGATGTTGTCGGTGGTGTAAAGGATATTGAAAACAAACTTTTAAAAACAGTGAGAGAGCCTTTTCAAACTTTGAGTGAGGATGCATTGAGGATAATGCGACTTGTAAGATTTCATTTGCAACTTGGCTTTGAAATTGAAAAAAATACCTTGGATTTAGCAAAAAAATATGCCTATCAACTCAAAGATATTTCAAAAGAGCGCATAAAAGAAGAGCTGGTTGCAATTTTTGAGGCTGTTTATAAGTACGACAGCAAAAGCAAAGGTTTCAAGGCAAGTGACGGAATAAGGTTGCTTGTAGATATCGGAGCAATGGAGCACATCATCCCAGAAGTGCTGGATATGATTGATATGCCACAAAATCCAAAATACCACATTTATGATGTTTATAATCATTCTTTGCGTGCAATGGATAATTTGCCTCCTGCACTTATGATGGCAGGTTTGTTGCACGACATTGCAAAGCCAGTAATGCAAAAACAATTTGGCAATATGTATATGCATGAGCTTAAAGGCGAAAAAATGACAAAGGACATTTTGACTAGGCTTAAATTTTCAAATGTGGAAATTGATAGGATATCGAAGCTTGTGCTTATTCATATGTTTAATGTGCAAGGGAACACAAAAAAGTCTAAATGCAGAGTTTTCATAGCAGATAATTTTGATTATTTTGATGATTTTGTGAGGCTTAGAAGAGCAGACGGGCTTGCAACAAATCCCGAAAATTATGACGACACAAAAGTTCAAGCTATGATTGAACTTAAAAATCAAATGCTATCAAGTGGTATGCCAATCACAATCAAAGACTTGCCAATCAGTGGAAATGATTTGTTGAAGCTTGGCTATCAAGGCAAGGAAATCGGCGAGATGCTTTGTAAAATCAGACTTTGGATTTTGCAAAATGGAAAACTGCCTACAAAGGAAGAAATACTTTTAAAGCTAAGGAGAAATGATTAATGGATATAGCAATTTTGACACTTGCAATTTGTATAATTATGCTTTTAGTAGCGATTTTCGCAGTGTTAATTGTAAAAAACAAAGGGAACAAATCAAATTTAGACAAAATTTTGCAAGATATAAACGACAGGCAAAAAGATGAAATTGTTGAAAATGTAGCACAAAATTGCAAGTCGGCAAATCAAACTATGTTGGATGAACTAAGTCGTAGCAACAATGGATTGAGCAGCAATCTTACTGCAACAATAGCAGCAAGCAACAGCACATTGTCCACAACCATTGCCACAAACAATGATACTCTAAACAAAACAATGAATGATTTTAGGGACGCTCAAGAAAAAAAGTTTTTATCTTTGGAAACAAGACTTGCTGAAAAACTTGAAAATATCCATACGGAAATGAACAACGCTTTGAACAAACAAAAAGTTGACAATGTAAACAGCAATGCAGAAATCAGAGAAACAATGTCAAAAAAATTGTCAGATATAGACAAAGAAATGTCAAAGCAACTTGGCGAAATCAAACAAGAAAGCATAAAAAATATTAGCAACATAAATCAAATGCTTACGGATAGGCTTGCAGATATTGACAAAGAAATTGCAAAAGAACTGGAAAAATTAAGAACAGAAAATCAAAAGAAACTTGACGAAATGCGTGATGTTGTGGATAGCAAAATGCAAGACACGCTAAACAAACGATTAAATGAGTCTTTTGAGGTTATCAGCAAACAGTTGTTAGAGGTTAGCAAAGGTCTTGGCGAAATGAGCAATTTGTCAAATGGCGTCAACAACCTTAACAAAATAATGAGCAATGTCAAAACTCGTGGTATTTGGGGCGAAATTGCTTTGAAAAATCTTTTGGATCAAATTTTGACCACCGACCAATATGGCGAACAAGTGCAAATAAAGGGAAGGGAGATGGTTGATTTTGCAGTCATACTTCCAGGTAAAAAAGATGAGGAGAAAATTTATCTTCCAATCGATGCAAAGTTCCCACTTGAGGACTATCAACTGCTGGTTGAGGCAAGTGACAATTTTGACAAAGACAAAGTGGAAATTGCAAGAAAAAATCTGTTTAAAAGGATAAAAGAAGAGGCAAAATCAATCAGCGCAAAATATATTGATGTGCCACGAACCACAAATTTTGCAATAATGTATTTGCCTATTGAAGGACTTTTTGCAGAGGTTGCAAGGGACAGCGTACTTTTGGATGAATTGCAAAGCAAATTGCACATTATTGTCAGTGGACCAACCACAATAACAGCTTTGCTGAACAGCCTACAACTAGGTTTCAAAACATTGCACATTCAAAAGAGTAGCAAAGAAGTTTGGAATGCACTTGGCAAGTTTAAAACACAATTCCAAAAATTCTCTGAAAGTTTAAGCAAAGTTAAAAAACACGCAGAAAATGTTGTAAGTACAATTGAGGAAACAAACAAAAAGACACAAAAAATTGAAAGTGTGCTTAACAAAATTGGAACAATAGAGTTTGACCAAACAGAAGTGCAGTTGATAGGAGGAGGCTTAGATGAAAGCAATGCCGACGATTAAAAGTGATTTGCATATACATACAACGCACAGCGACGGTGCAATGACTGTCGGCGAAGTTATGGATTTGGCAAAATTTAAGGGGTTGGATTGCATTTCTATCACAGATCATGATATTGTGAGTGGGCAAAATGATGCAATGCTTTATGGCAAACAAATTGGACTTAAAGTTATCCCAGGCATAGAGATTTCTTCTTATAGTGTAATGGCAGTGCACATTTTGGGATATGACATTGATTATAACAATGAGGCACTAATTAGTTTGCTTAATGATTTGCTTGAACAAAGACAAGAGCGTGCCGAGCAAATTTTACAAAAGCTTGCAAGGTTTAAAATCAATTTGGACAAAACAAAATTGCCAGAGGTAAATGTGGGAAGAAGTCATATTGCAATGGCATTGAAAAATGAGGGATATGTTGCCACAATTCAAGAGGCATTTGACAAATATTTGGGAGAAAATCGTCTCGCATATGTGCCAAGCAAAAGAATATCCCCACTTAAAGCTGTCGAGGCAATCAAGCACAGTGGTGGTATGGCAGTAATTGCACACCCATTGCAACTGCACAACAGCAAAAAATTAATTCCTTTGATAGAAGGTTTATTGCCTTACGGATTGGACGGGCTTGAGGTGTATTATCCAACTCACACGCCACAACAAACGGAAATGTTTGAGAAAATTGCAAAAAAATATAGGCTTTTTGCAACAGGAGGCAGTGACTTCCACGGAATTAACAAAAGCAATGTAATAAACAATATTGGTGGAACTTTTTGCAATCTGCCAAGAGAGTTAAGATAAGTCAAATTAAAATAAAACGCATATCTAAAACCAAAATTAAGATAAAATTGCCCAGTAGCACAAAATAACTTGCAATTTTAACATAAAATGTATATAATTAAAAGACAATATTTAAAAACAAACAATATTTGCATTATGCAAAAATTTATTTTGGCATTTTGAATATATTAAAAAAATTGGAGAGAGAAAAATGGCAAAGAAAAATAACGCACAATTTGTTCAGGAAATAGCAGATATCAACGAAAATTTTCCACAATGGTATACTGATGTCGTTTTAAAGACAGAACTTGTGGATTATGGTCCTGTAAAGGGCAGCATGGTAATTCGTCCGTATGGTTATGCTATTTGGGAAAATATCCAAAAAGAGCTTGACAAAAGGTTTAAGGAAACAGGACACAAAAATGCTTATTTTCCTATGCTAATACCATATAGCTTTTTGACAAGAGAAAAAGAGCATATCGAGGGATTTGCTCCCGAAGTTGCTTTGGTTACACATTATGGCGAGGAGGAATTGCCGGAAAAATTGGTTGTTCGTCCAACAAGTGAAACTATAATTTGTGAAATGTACAAGAAATGGGTAAAAAGTTATCGTGATTTGCCTGTGCTTATTAATCAATGGGCAAATGTTTTTCGTTGTGAAAAAACAACACGACCTTTTTTGAGAACAAGCGAATTTTTGTGGCAAGAAGGACACACTTTGCATCGCACACATGAGGAGGCAGAGGAAGAAACTTTCAAAATGCTTAATGTTTATGCAGAATTTATGAAAAATGTACTTGCAACCCCTGTTTTGACAGGCAAAAAGACAGAAAAAGAAAAATTTGCAGGTGCAAATGCAACTTACGGAATGGAAGCAATGATGTTGGACGGAAAGTCTTTGCAAGCAGGCACTTCACACGATTTGGGTTGTAATTTTGCAAAAGGCTTTGAAATCAAATATTTGGATAAGGATGGCGAATTGAAATTCCCTTATCAAACAAGTTGGGGAGTGTCAACAAGACTTATCGGGGCATTGATTATGGCTCACGGCGATCAAAGAGGTCTTGCTCTGCCACCAAGAGTTGCACCAATTCAAGCAATAATCATTCCAATCGCATCTCATAAGGAAGGCGTTTTGGATAAGGCAGATGATTTGTATCAAGAGCTTTTGTTCGCAGGAATCCGTGCAGAAAAAGACTTTACAGATAACACTCCAGGTTGGAAATTCAATGAATGGGAAATGAAAGGTGTTCCTTTGAGAATTGAACAAGGTCCTCGCGATATAGAAAACGGCGTTGTGCAAATTGTTCGCCGTGATACTTTTGAAAAATTTGAAGTTGCAAGAGAAAACATTGCTCAAACTGTTGCTAAACTTTTGGATGATGTTCACGAAAATATGTATAACAAAGCAAAAGCATTTATGGATAGCCATATTATCACTTGCAGCACGCTTGAGGAAATGAAAGAAGCACTTGACAACAAATGTTTTGTAAAAACAATGTGGTGTGGTTGTCCAGAGTGTGAGGCAAAAATAAAGGAGCTTTATCAAGCAACAGCAAGAGTTATGCCATTTGACCAAACTCCTGTTGGCAACAAATGCATTTGCTGTGGTAAAGAATGTAAAGAGGAAGATTTAAAAGTTATCTATTTTGCAAGGGCATACTAAGCGCTCATTGAGACTTTTAGAGCGATTTTCTAGAAAGAAAATCAGCTCACTTTCAGTCGAATTCGCTTTCTCCGACCAAAGTTCAACTTCGTTGCTCTTTGGTCGGACTTTATAAGAAATGTTTTATTTGCTCAATGAACAATATTTGAGATCTTTCGACTTCGCTCAAGATGACACTACCAATGTCATTAGAAGTCTATATTTTATCATCCCAAGCGAATACGGGATTCCTGCACAATAAATATTTTGTGTGGGGTAAGGAGAAATCTCCAATTATGCTAGTTGAGTAATAAAAAATAACCTTATAAA